>NZ_KI914661.1:1817-4385 GCF_000520495.1 Arthrobacter sp. H14 | reverse complement strand
GCCTGTCGGAGAGTTGCGGCCGAGGCGGAGTGAAAACCTCCGCCCGGCGCGGGCTCTCGGGTGAATCACGAAGCCGGGCGCTCTTTGGCCGGGATGGGCAGGGGGCGCCGGGAACAATCGGTACAGCCGCCCTCAAGAAAATGACGCACCGCGCTGGAAAGAACGTGTTGTTGCCAACGGATAGGAGCAGGAACTACACGGGCTTCGTTGCTGGTTGAAGGACTGTTTAGCTATTGATGTGAGTGCATCACGATGAAGGGATAGTAAGTTTTGGTGTCGATGTCAGGGTTGGAGCGGAATTCAAGGCCGCTGTCGGAGACCGAGGCGGAAATTTATGTCGCGTCGGTGTGTTTCAAGACCGGCCCTCCGGGAGCCGTGGGCGTGGAAATCGAACGGATCGTGCTCGATGCGTCCGATTCTCGGCGCCCTGTGCCGGTAGCTGAAGTCCGGTCTGTTGCCGCAAAGGTGGAGACCGATCTTCCCGGTGGCGGTGTCATCACCTTCGAGCCGGGAGGGCAGCTGGAATTGAGCTCGGCCTGCGGAGATGACCTACCCTCGGTCATCGAAGCTACAAGAGCAGACCTCGCCGCCATTGACGGTATTTTCGAGGAGGCGGGACTGCAGTTCAGCAGCGTCGCACTGGATCCAGCCCGTCCGCCGGTGCGGACGCTGGATCATCCCCGGTACGCAGCCATGGAAACCCATTTTGATCGTTCAGGGCCCGCCGGGCGGACCATGATGTGCTCCACTTCATCCCTGCAGGTATGTCTGGATGCCGGTCTTCCCGGAAACGGTACCGGCAGCGCGGTGCAGCGTTGGCAGCGGCTTCATCGTCTCGCGCCGGTGCTCGTCGCACTTTTTGCCAACTCCCCCTTCCGGCATGGATCGCCCAGCGGCTGGCAGAGTACCCGCCAGGCAGTGTGGCTGAAAACCGACCCGTCCCGTACGTCTCCCGTTCCGGATTCCGACGACCCGCCGTCCGCGTGGGCCCGCTACGCCCTCGATGCGTCGATTCTGTGCATTCCGGCGTCACAGGGTTCATGGGAAGCACCGCGAGGCTTGACCATGCGCGGCTGGCTGCGCGGGCACGGCCCCCGACCCGTCACGCGGGAGGACCTCGACTACCATCTCAGCACCCTCTTTCCGTTCATCCGCCCCCGCGGATTCCTTGAGATCCGGGTTATCGACGCCCAGGCCGGCTCCGACTGGGAAGCCGCCGCCGCGATCACGACTGCACTGGTGGAGGACGAACGGGCAGCCGACACCGCTGCCGATGCATGTACGCCAGTGACCGCACTGCCCGATCCAATGACCGTCGCGGCACGGGATGGGCTGGCGGATCCTGTCCTCGCCAAAGCAGGGCGGATTTGCGCCGAGGCAGCGCTGGATGCCATGGACCGGCTGAATGTCGACGCCGGCACAAGGACCAGGGTGGAAGCGTTCATTGAGCAGTACGCAGCACGCGGGCGCTCTCCCGCAGACCAGCGGATCGACGACTGGCGCCGCACCGGCCGGTTCTCGAATCCCACACAGCGAAAGGAAAACGCCCGATGACAAATCCGGTTCCCGTAAGTGCCGTCGTTGCCCCTGAAAAATTGCGTTCCTTCATTGCTGAGGGCCTTGAGCGTGCGCGCCGTCGTACCCACGCCCTCACCGCGTGCGACGAGGAGGAATTGCTCAAGCAGCATTCGCCGCTGATGTCTCCCCTGGTCTGGGATCTGGCGCATGTGGGCAGCCAGGAGGAACAATGGCTTGTCCGCGACGTCGGCGGGATGGAGCCGCTGCGCCCGGAGATCGACAAGCTTTACGACGCCTTCGAGCATTCGCGCAGCAGCCGCCCCTCACTGCCGCTGCTGGCTCCCTCGGAATCCCGCGGCTACCTCGCTGAGGTCCGCTCCAAGACGCTGGACATCCTGGACCGGGTCCCACTGGAAGGTTCGCCGCTGCTGGAGGGCGGGTTCGCTTTCGGCATGATGATCCAGCACGAACAGCAGCATGCCGAGACCATGCTGGCGACCCATCAACTCCGTGCAGGGGAACCTGTGCTGCACCCAGTGAATCCGGAGCCCGGTGTGCTGGCCCGTAGTGCCACGGCGCTTCCGCCGGAAGTGCATGTGCCGGCCGGCTCCTTCACGATGGGCACTTCGGTGGAGCCCTGGGCACTGGATAACGAACGGCCGGCCCATGAGGTGCACGTTCCCGGATACTGGATCGACACGGTTCCCGTCAGCAATGGCGCCTTCATGGATTTTTTGAATGACGGCGGGTACTCGAACCCTGGCTGGTGGACTGCTGAGGGGTGGAGCCATCGCAACGATGACGGATTGACTGCACCGAAGTACTGGAAGCGGGACGGTCACCAGTGGTGGCGGACCTGTTTCGGTGTTCTCGAGCCGGTTCCCGTGGACGACCCCGTTCAGCATGTGTCGTTCTTCGAAGCCGAGGCCTACGCCCGCTGGGCCGGGCGGCGCCTGCCCACTGAGGTTGAGTGGGAAAAGGCCGCACGGCACGAGCCGGTCAGCGGCCGCTCCCGGCGCTACCCGTGGGGCGACGAGGACCCCACGGCCG
>NZ_KI914661.1:0-1717 GCF_000520495.1 Arthrobacter sp. H14 | reverse complement strand
CCTCCAGCGACTTCGGCCCATATCCGGGTTTCCGGGTGTTTCCCTATCGCGAGTACAGCGAAGCCTTCTTCGGCGGAGGCTACAAGGTGCTACGCGGTGGGTCCTGGGCGGCCGACGGCGCAGCAAGCCGGGGAACGTTCCGGAACTGGGACTACCCCATCCGGCGCCAGATCTTCACAGGGTTCCGGACCGCCCGGGACGCCGCTCCAGCCAGAGGTAGGTAACGTGTCCCTATGTTCTTTGTCAAGCTGCTTTGGGGACTTTTCCCTCGTAGAGGGTCATGTCTCTGAGCATGGCGAAGAGCATGTCGGTTCGGCGTCGGGCGAGGGCGATCAGGGCTTGGTTGTGGCGTTTACCTTCGGCACGTTTCCGGTCGTAGTAGGCCCGTGATACCGGGTCTTTGAGAGCTGCGAACGCGGAGAGAAACAGGGCGCGTTTGAGCACCTTGTTGCCCTTGTGTGAGGGGTGATCCCCACGGATGGAAGTTCCGGATCTCCAAGTGACCGGTGCCAGTCCGGCGTAGGAGGCCAGATGGCCGGCGGTGGCGAAGTCCTTACCGACGACTTCGGTCAGGATGCGGGCTTCTGTCCTAATGCCGACCGCCGGTATCGACGTCAGGACTGGGTGAAGAGGGTGGGCCTCCACGAGGGCCTCTACCTGGGCATGAATTTCGGTGCGGGCGGTTCGCAGGCCGAGCAGCATCTTGGCCAGTTGCGGCAGTACGGTCGCGGCGGCGTTGGTGCCGACGACCACGACGGTCTGCTCGCCGAGGGCGGTGAAAATTTCCTCCGCCCAACGTTTACCGGCCCGTGGCGCGAATTTGGTCAGGAACGTGTCCACCCGTGTCTGGCCAGCAGCGGACAGGGTCGCAGGGGTCGGGTATTTGCGCCCTATCGCGAGTACAGCGAAGCCTTCTTCGGCGGAGGCTACAAGGTGCTACGCGGTGGGTCCTGGGCGGCCGACGGCGCAGCAAGCCGGGGAACGTTCCGGAACTGGGACTACCCCATCCGGCGCCAGATCTTCACAGGGTTCCGGACCGCCCGGGACGCCGCTCCAGCCAGAGGTAGGTAACGTGTCCCTATGTTCTTTGTCAAGCTGCTTTGGGGACTTTTCCCTCGTAGAGGGTCATGTCTCTGAGCATGGCGAAGAGCATGTCGGTTCGGCGTCGGGCGAGGGCGATCAGGGCTTGGTTGTGGCGTTTACCTTCGGCACGTTTCCGGTCGTAGTAGGCCCGTGATACCGGGTCTTTGAGAGCTGCGAACGCGGAGAGAAACAGGGCGCGTTTGAGCACCTTGTTGCCCTTGTGTGAGGGGTGATCCCCACGGATGGAAGTTCCGGATCTCCAAGTGACCGGTGCCAGTCCGGCGTAGGAGGCCAGATGGCCGGCGGTGGCGAAGTCCTTACCGACGACTTCGGTCAGGATGCGGGCTTCTGTCCTAATGCCGACAGCGACTTCGGCCCATATCCGGGTTTCCGGGTGTTTCCCTATCGCGAGTACAGCGAAGCCTTCTTCGGCGGAGGCTACAAGGTGCTACGCGGTGGGTCCTGGGCGGCCGACGGCGCAGCAAGCCGGGGAACGTTCCGGAACTGGGACTACCCCATCCGGCGCCAGATCTTCACAGGGTTCCGGACCGCCCGGGACGCCGCTCCAGCCAGAGGTAGGTAACGTGTCCCTATGTTCTTTGTCAAGCTGCTTTGGGGACTTTTCCCTCGTAGA
>NZ_KI914660.1:40926-43640 GCF_000520495.1 Arthrobacter sp. H14 | reverse complement strand
GCCAGCGTTCATCCTGAGCCAGGATCAAACTCTCCGTTGATGTATCTACAGACACAACCAGCACACCCCGGAAAAAGGAGCACACTGATCGCACTAAATTTGAAACCAGCTAAAAAAACCATCCAACCACCACAGGGGCGGCAGCCAGATGACAATCTCAACCAATAAATAATATCGGTATCGACAAAACTTGGCACACTATTGAGTTCTCAAACAACAGACGCATCCAGCCAAACCAAGGAAAACAACTCCCCGATCCACACCGAAGCAACTTTACTAACCTACTCGCCCTGATCTTCTCTGTCAAACCGGCCGATTCTCAGTGGCTTTTTGGTCTAAAACCTGACTTCCGAGCCGAAGCTCGGTCTGAAACCGTCCGGCTGACTTCATCGATCAGCGCGGAAATAAACATTACCACCATGATTGAGCAGAAACAAAACCCGGTTTTGCGGAGGCCTCCGGAGGATCTTCCACCCCCTGAACTTCCGCGGAAATCCGGGGTTTTTGGACACTTCAGGACGGCCGACCGGATGGCGTCCGGCTGATTTGCCCTTGCCCCATTTCGAGTGAGCTATCGCATACTCTTATCAGGGACCAAATACAGCACAGCCATTGGTGGGACGGTCAGCACCGCAGAGGCCGGTTGGCCGCCAAAGGCACCTTCCTGGGCGACGACCTTTTCGCCGTTGCCAACGCCGGACCCGCCGTACTCCTGAGCATCGGTATTGAGAACCTCCCGCCAGTTCCCGGCCCAAGGCAATGCGAGGCGGAAATCGTGGTGCGGATTGCCAGCGAAGTTTGCCAGGCACACCAATGGGTTCCCTTGGGTGTCCCAGCGGGTGAAGGAAAGGACGTTACGGCTGCCGTCGCTTGCATCGATCCATTCAAAGCCGGCCGGATCATTATCCCGGGCATAGAGTGCCGGCGTGTGGCGATAAACGTCATTGAGGGAACGGACCAGCAGCTGCACGCCGCGGTGCTGGGGGCTGTCGGTGAGCCACCAGTCGAGTCCGTGCTGCTCCGACCACTCTGCCTCTTGGCCAAACTCGGTACCCATGAAAATCAGTTGTTTACCGGGATGTGCCCACTGGTAAGCCAGGTAGGCACGGACATTGGCCAACTGCTGCCAACGGTCACCCGGCATCTTGCGCAGCAGCGATCCTTTTCCGTGCACCACCTCGTCGTGGCTGATGGGCAGCAGGAAACTTTCCGTAAACGCATACACCAGCGAGAAGGTCGCCTGGTTGTGGTGATACTGACGGTTCATCGGATCTTCCGCCATGTAGTTCAACGAGTCATGCATCCAGCCCATATTCCACTTCAGGCCGAAACCAAGTCCTCCGGAGGAGGTGGGACGGGTGACGCCGTCGAAAGCTGTCGACTCCTCTGCGATCATGGCAATCCCGGGCGCACGACGGTAGGCAGTGGCGTTGACTTCCTGGAGGAAGGCGATGGCTTCCAGGTTCTGGTTGCCGCCGTGCCGGTTTGGCCGCCACTGGCCGCCTTCCCGTGAATAGTCGAGGTACAGCATGGAAGCAACCGCATCCACGCGTAAACCGTCGATGTGGTACTCCTCAAGCCAGTAAAGCGCGTTCGCGACGAGGAAGTTGCGGACCTCCGAGCGGCCGTAATCGAAGATCAGTGTGCCCCAGTCGGGGTGTTCACCGAGCAGAGGATCGGCATGCTCATAGAGCGCCTCGCCGTCGAATTTCGCCAGTGCAAACTCATCCTTGGGAAAGTGCGCGGGGACCCAGTCGAGGATGACGCCAATACCTGCCCGGTGCAGTTCATCCACCAGGTGCCGGAACTCGTCCGGATGGCCAAAGCGTGATGTCGGCGCAAAGTACGAGGTGACCTGATACCCCCAGGAGCCGCCGAACGGATGCTCTGCGACCGGCATGAACTCAACGTGGGTGAAGCCCTGCCACTGGACGTATTCGACCAGTTGTTCGGCGAGCTCCCGGTAACCAAGACCGAGCCGCCAGGATCCGAGATGGACCTCGTATGCGCTCATCGGCGAATTGTGCGGGTCTCGCTGGGCGCGCTGTTCCATCCACTTCTGGTCGCTGAACTGGTAGGTGGATTCGATCACTTTCGATCCGGTCAGCGGCGGCACTTCCGTCCCATAGGCCATCGGATCAGCCTTCTCGCGCCAGTGACCGTCCTTGCCCAGGATTTCGAACTTGTAGCAGTCCCCCGCGGAGGCGCCCGGTATGAAGAGTTCCCAGATGCCGGAAGTTCCCAGCGAGCGCATCGCATGCGTCAGGCCGTCCCAGTTGTTGAAGTCGCCTTTGATCCGGACGGCTTGGGCATTTGGCGCCCAGACCGAGAATCCGACGCCGTTGATCTCGCCCAGCGCAGACGGGTAGCGCCGGATTTGCGCGCCCAAGGCAGTCCAGAGAGTCTCGTGCCGGCCCTCGTTGACGAGATGAATATCCATCTCCCCCAAGGTCGGCAGGAAACGGTAGGGGTCGTCGACCGTGGTAGGGGCGCCGTCGTCGTAGGTTACTTCCAGCCGGTAGTCAGGGATATGGCCGGGCTCTTCCGGCTCCATGGCGCCGACCCAGATCCCGCCCGCTTCATGCGTGAGCGGCAGCCGGGCAGTCGCGGTGACGACGGAGACTTCCCTGGCCAGCCGGCGGAGTGTCCGGAAGGTGACCGTCTCAGTGCCGGCAGAACCGGCGGCCGTGCCGGCAGCGGCAGAATCCGCGGCT
>NZ_KI914660.1:36002-40826 GCF_000520495.1 Arthrobacter sp. H14 | reverse complement strand
CTTGTGGCGGCGGAATCGGAGGACGCAGCCTGATGCAGATGGGCACCGAGGACTGTGTGCGGATCGTAATACCGGCCCTCCGCGACGGCGGACAACACGTCCGGCGGGACGGCAATCGGGGCAGTCTCCCGCGTGCTGGTTTTCTTCTCAGTCACTGGTTCACCTCTTCAGTTCCATGGCCATCCGTTTTCCCGTGGTCTGCGGCGGCCATATTATCGACGACGGCGCCGCGGTCCCCGAGTGCCTCCCGCACCCCGGAAACCGGGACGCTGAGCCAGTCCGGTCTGTTCCGTAATTCGTAGACGACTTCATACAGCGCCTTGTCGAGCCACAACGCCACGAAAAGAGGCGAAGTCGTATCCAGCGGTTCGCCGGTTTCCTGCTGGTAGCCCGCGATAAAGGCGCGGCTGCAGTCAATCGACCACTGCCGGGCCCCAGCCGCCCGCTCCTGCCTGCCGTCGTCGCGTCCGTCGCCAGCTCCGCTGTCGCCATGCATCACGACGCCGGCTACGTATTCGAAGGAACGCAGCATGCCGACCACATCCCGCAGTGGCACATCCGCCAGCGAACGCTCTGCAGCCGTCCGGAGGGGTTCACCTTCAAAGTCGAGGATGACCCAGCCGCGGCGTTCGGAATGCAGGACCTGGCCCAGGTGGTAATCCCCGTGGATGCGCTGCAGTGGTGGAAGAGATTCCAATGCGCGGAGTGCGTCAATCTGCCGGTTCAGCTGCTCATCGTATGGCCCGACGGCCGAGCCTGCTTCCCGCCAGGCCCAGCTGATACGGCCGATAATGCCTTCGACGAATTGGTTTCGTTCATCAGGGCTCGCGGCCCGGGTACCGAAAGCCTTACCCAAGCTGAGGTGCACCTGCGCGGTGGCCCGGCCCAGGCCTTCGGCTTGCTCGGTGTAGTCCTCGCCATTCAGCGCGGCGCGGCAGGCCAGGCGCCAGGCGTCCTGGCTGCCGCCGATGAACTCACGGAGCACGCTGAGCTGCCCCTCAACGAGTGCCCCGGACGGTTCGCCATTGACGAATTCACCAACCGGATCATGCCACCGGCCGGCCACCCAGCCGTAGGTGGCCGGGACTTCTTCGCAACCGGCCGCGGTCAGTCCCGCGCCGACTTCCACATCCGGATTGACTCCGGCGGAGAGCACCCGGAAAAACTTGACGATGGACGGCATCGTGTCGTCCTGAATGACGGCAGACGTGTTGGATTGTTCGCCGGTCAGCACCTTCGACTTCGCCGGCCCGGCCTGCGGCGTGTGGTTGGTGAACTGCGGGACGCCGTCACCGCTGGCCCTGCCGTCACTGGTAGTAGACCGGGTACGCATCAGTTCCAGCCATGCGGCAACGAAGACTGGATCGTGAGCCCCGTCGTAGATCCAGCGCCTTCCGGATCCGCCGCCCGGCTCGGAAGCTGAACCGTAGGAACCGCCGTCGCCGTCGTCCCCGCGGCTGTGCACCGCCTCTCCGACCAGACCGTTCTCCGCGCCCTCGAGCGGCGCGCTGCGGTAACTCAAGGGAACGTTGATGACGTCCACGCGTTCACCGCTGTCAACGGCAATCAGGTGAACCTCCAACCCGACCTCGCCCGCCGGGTCCTGCAGCCGGATGCCTCCGACCCTGCGCAGGCTCACAGGCACTCCCTTGGCCGGATACCAGCGCTGGCCGGGCAGCCAGGAACGCAGTAGTTCGGGAAGCGGCGGCTGGAGTTGGTTCACGAAGCTGTGCCTCCCGGTTGCTGGATGATCGGCATCGCCGTCGTCTCCGGGGCGGCGGGATTTGCATGGTCAGCCCTGATCCGGAGCCAGAAGAAGTCGTGGCTGCCCATGGTGAACGTGATGCGGCCATCGTCACCGATTGGCGGGAAAGGAGTGCCGCCGAACAAATCGCGCAGGCCCCGGCCGGCATAGCCGGACAGATCGAGCGTCGACGACACCGGATTCTGCGAGAGGTTGAAGACGCACAGGATGGTCTCCGCCGGTTCGCTGGCGACATTGTGGTCCGGCATATCCCGCAGGAACGCGAGCACCGATTCCGCGTCCGTTTCCACGTTCCGGTAGGAGCCGAGCCCGAAGGTGGGATGAGCCTTGCGGATACTGAGCATTTGGCGGATCCAGTGCAGCAGCGAACCCGAATGCGCGAGCTGGGCTTCGACGTTGCTGTGATTGTAGTGATAGACCAGCGACTGCACGACCGGCAGGTACAACTTGCCCGGATCGGCTTGGGAGAAGCCGGCGTTGCGGTCCGGGTTCCACTGCATCGGAGTACGGACAGCATCCCTGTCCTCGAGCCAGATGTTGTCGCCCATACCTATTTCGTCGCCGTAGTAAAGGAACGGGCTTCCGGGCATGGACAGCAGCAGGGCATGGATGAGTTCAAGTTCCGCCCGGGAGTTATCCAGGAGTGGCGCGAGCCGGCGCCGGATACCGATATTGGCCCGCATCCGTGAGTCGGGGGCGTACCAGCCGAGCATCGCCTCGCGCTCCTCGGTGGTGACCATTTCGAGGGTCAGCTCGTCGTGGTTGCGCAGGAAGGTTCCCCATTGCGCGCCCTCCGGAATGGCGGGCGTATCCTTCATCGCCTGGACGATCGGAGCGGCCACCTGATCCCGGAGCGAGTAGAAGATCCGCGGCATAATCGGGAAGTGGAAGCACATGTGGCATTCGGGGCCATCTTCGTTCCCGAAATACTCGACCACCTCATGCGGCATCTGGTTAGCCTCGGCGATGATCACCCGGCCGGGATAGTCCTCGTCCACCATGGCGCGCAGTTTCTTCAGGAAGTCATGCGTGGCGGGAAGATTCTCGCAGTTCGTGCCTTCCTCTTCGAAGAGGTACGGGATGGCGTCCGCGCGGAAGCCGTCAATGCCTTGATCCAACCAGAAGCGGGCGACGTCGAACACCGCCTTCTGCACGGCGGGGTTCTCGAAGTTCAGGTCCGGCTGGTGGCTGAAGAACCGGTGCCAGTAGAACTGCCGGCGGACGGGGTCGAAGGCCCAGTTGGACTCTTCCGTATCGACGAAGATGATGCGGGCGTCCTCGTACCGCTCGTCCGTGTCGCTCCAGACGTAGAAGTCACCGAACGGGCCGTCCGGATCATGGCGCGATGCCTCGAACCATTCGTGCTTGTCCGAGGTGTGGTTGATCGGCAGGTCGGTGATGACCCGCAGTCCACGCGCATGGGCCTCTGAGACCAGGCGTTTGAAATCGCTGATGGTGCCGAACTCATCCAGGACCGAGTAGTAGTCCGAAATGTCGTAGCCGCCGTCGCGGAGCGGGGATTCATAGAACGGCGGAACCCACAAACAGTCGATGCCGAGCCATTGCAGGTAGTCGAGCCGCTCGATCAAGCCGGAGAAGTCGCCGGATCCGTCACCGTTGGCGTCGGCGAAGCCGCGGACCAGAACCTCGTAGAAGACAGCCTTCCGGTACCAGTGCGGGTCATGCTGAAGCCCTGGGGCGTGCAGTTGGAACTGCGGAGCCAAGGTCATGCCTGCCTCCTCACATGCAGAATGTGCGCGGGTTCAACATGGGCGTCAAGCCGGACGTAATTGTCCGCTCCCCACTGCCAACTGTCGGCGGTGATCAAGTCATCAACCCGGTAGGTGCCATCGGGTGTCAGGTCGGATGGGTCGAGCTCAAGGGCCCGCAGATCCAGACTCACCGTCGCTTCCCGTGCGCTGTGCGGATCAAGATTTACGACGACGATAATAGTGTCCTTCTCAGTGCCCTCCGGTGAGGACACGTTCTTGTGCTTGGAAAAGACCAGCGTGGCATCATCCGTACTGGCGTGGATAGTGAGGTTCCCCAAATCGTGCAGGCTGGGATGCATACGGCGGATATCGTTGAGCCGCTTCAGGTAGGGCGCAAGCGAACGTCCGTGTTCCTCCGCGGCCGCAAAATCACGCGGACGGTACTCGAACTTCTCGTTGTCGATATACTCCTCCGCGCCCGGCCGGGCCACATGCTCGTACAGCTCGTAGCCGGAATAAACACCCCATAGCGGGCTGGCCATGGCAGCCAGCACGGCCCGGATCTTGAAGCCCGGAGGCCCGCCGAACTGCAGGTATTCGGTCAGGATATCCGGGGTGTTGACGAAGAAGTTCGGCCGGAAGAACGCGGCGGTTTCGCGGCTGACCTCAGTGAAGTACTCCGCCAGCTCGGTTTTGGTGTTGCGCCAGGTGAAGTAGCTGTAGGACTGCTGGAAACCGGCTCGGCCCAGTGCGTGCATCATCGGCGGCCGGGTAAAGGCCTCGGCCAGGAACACCACATCCGGATCTTTGCGGTTCACCTCGGCGATCAACCACTCCCAGAACCAGACCGGTTTGGTGTGCGGATTATCCACCCGGAAGATTTTGACCCCGTGGCTGACCCACAACCGGACAATCCGGAGCACTTCGATGCACAGGCCCTCCGGATCGTTGTCAAAATTCATTGGATAGATGTCCTGGTACTTCTTGGGCGGGTTCTCCGCATAGGCGATGCTGCCGTCCACGCGGGTGGTGAACCACTCGGGATGCGACGACACCCAGGGGTGGTCCGGTGCCGCCTGCAGTGCCAGGTCGAGAGCTACTTCCAGGCCATGTTCGGCGGCGCGGGCCACGAAGGCGTCGAAATCGTCGAACGTTCCGAGGTCCGGGTGGATCGCGTCGTGTCCGCCTTCCCCGGAGCCGATGGCCCACGGCGAACCGGGGTCATGCTCGGTGGCGACCAGAGTGTTGTTCGGGCCTTTGCGGTGCGTGCGGCCGATCGGATGGATCGGCGGCAGGTACACGACGTCGAACCCCATGTCGGCGACCGCTTCAAGCCGGCTTGCCGCC
>NZ_KI914660.1:13307-35902 GCF_000520495.1 Arthrobacter sp. H14 | reverse complement strand
GCCGCCGTCGTAAAGTTTCCCGAGGTCCATTCCAGAGTGGCCGGGTCCTGCTCGGCACCGATGGAGCGGGGGAAAAATTCATACCAGGATCCGCGGCCGGCGGCCTCACGTTCAACGAGCAGGGGGTAGCGTTCGCTGCTGGTGACCAGGTTGCGGATGGGAAGCCGTTCGACGGCGCTGCGCACGGCCGCACTGGTGCCGGCCCCGAGCCGGTCCTCGACCGCCGGGTTCTTGTCCCTAAGGGCAGCAGACGCGCTTCGGAAAAGGTCCCGGTCCGCCTTGGGACGTTTGCGTTCACCGGCGGCCTGCTCCAGCAGCACGGCACCTTCGGCAAGCATCAGTTCGACGTCGACGCCCGCCTCGATCTTGACCTCGGCGTTGTACTGCCACGTCGCATACAGGTCGCCCCAGCCTTCGATGGCAAAGCTCCAGTTGCCGGTCGAAGCCGGTGTTAGCCAACCCGAATAGCTGTCGGTGCCACCTACGTGCTCCACCAACCGTGTCCGGGAGACCTCCTTGCCGCGGGGATCGAAGAGGACGGCGGTGACCCCGAGACGGTCGTGGCCCTCACGGAACACGGTGGCCGAAACAGCAACGTTTTGGCCGGGTACCGCCTTGGCGCTGAATGCCCCGCACGAGACGACGGGTTGAACGTTGGTGATCGGGATGCGCCCAAAACGCAGGCCCGACGTCGGTGGTTCCGTTTGCATCGCCTTGGAAGTGGTCACAAAGTAGACGTTAGCGAGAATCTGGACAGATTGCTAAGGGTACGTACGGTATGTGCATAATCGACGCCGCATTTGGTCTTCGTGAACACCTTTGCTCCGACAGTGCGCTAACCTAGCGGCTGTGAAGGCAATCCGTAGATTCACCGTCCGAACCGTACTTCCCCGGCGTTGTACTGCCACGTCGCATACAGGTCGCCCCAGCCTTCGATGGCAAAGCTCCAGTTGCCGGTCGAAGCCGGTGTTAGCCAACCCGAATAGCTGTCGGTGCCACCTACGTGCTCCACCAACCGTGTCCGGGAGACCTCCTTGCCGCGGGGATCGAAGAGGACGGCGGTGACCCCGAGACGGTCGTGGCCCTCACGGAACACGGTGGCCGAAACAGCAACGTTTTGGCCGGGTACCGCCTTGGCGCTGAATGCCCCGCACGAGACGACGGGTTGAACGTTGGTGATCGGGATGCGCCCAAAACGCAGGCCCGACGTCGGTGGTTCCGTTTGCATCGCCTTGGAAGTGGTCACAAAGTAGACGTTAGCGAGAATCTGGACAGATTGCTAAGGGTACGTACGGTATGTGCATAATCGACGCCGCATTTGGTCTTCGTGAACACCTTTGCTCCGACAGTGCGCTAACCTAGCGGCTGTGAAGGCAATCCGTAGATTCACCGTCCGAACCGTACTTCCCGACGCGCTCGCGCCCCTGGGCAGACTCGCCGCCAACCTCCGCTGGTCGTGGCACGGCCCGACGCTGCGCTTGTTCGAGGAGCTCGACGCTGCCGTTTGGGAGCAGTCCCGGCAGGACCCGGTGTCGTTCCTCGGCATGATCAGCCGGGAACGGCTTCGCGAACTGGCCGACGACCCTGCCGTGGTGGCCCGGGTGCAGCGTCTGGGTGCCGAGCTCGACAGCTACCTCGACGAGCCGCAGTGGTATCAGAGCCTGGGCTCCAGTGCTCCGGCCTCCATTGCCTACTTCTCCCCCGAGTTCGGCATCGCGTCGACGCTGCCGCAGTACTCCGGCGGCCTGGGCATCCTGGCCGGTGACCATCTCAAGGCTGCGTCTGACCTCGGCGTGCCGCTGATCGGCGTCGGCTTGCTGTACCAGGCTGGCTATTTCAAACAGTCGCTGTCCCGTGACGCCTGGCAGCAGGAAACCTATCCGGTGCTGGACCGCAACGAGGTTCCGCTGACCCTGCTGCGCGAACATGACGGCACGCCGGCGCAGGTCCGCTTGCCGCTGCCCAACGGACGCCAACTGCTGGCAAATATCCTGCGTGCCGACGTCGGGCGTGTCCCGCTTCTGCTGCTTGATTCCAACGTTGCCGGCAACGACGACGCCGCCCGCCTGGTTACCGACCGGCTCTACGGCGGCGGCGGGGAGCACCGGCTCCAGCAGGAATTGCTGCTCGGAATGGGTGGCGTGAAGGCGCTGCGGATTTTCGAGCGGCTGACCGGTGTGCCTGCGCCCGAAGTTTTCCACACCAACGAGGGACACGCCGGCTTCCTCGGCGTCGAACGGATCCGCGAGCTGATGAACCCGGACGCGCCGGCGTCGCTCACGTGGAACGAGGCGCTCGCTGCGACGCGGGCGGCCACCGTCTTCACCACGCACACACCCGTTCCGGCCGGCATCGACCGGTTCGAGCGGGCGCAGATCGAGCACTTCTTCAACGCTGGCCTTGCCCCGGGCGTCCCGGTCGAGTCGATCCTGGCTTTGGGTCAGGAGACCTACGAGGGCGGGGATCCGTCCGTGTTCAACATGGCGGTTATGGGCCTGCGCCTGGCCCAGCGCGCCAATGGTGTGGCAAAGCTGCACGGTGAAGTTTCCCGCGGCATGTTCGCCGGTCTCTGGCCGGGATTCGACAAGTCCGAGGTGCCGATCGGTTCCATCACCAATGGTGTGCACGAGCCGACCTGGGTGGATCCGCAGATCTCGCAGCTGGCATGGGAAAAATTCGGCGCCGAGTCGATTCTGGATCCACAGTGGTCCCGTGCGTACGACGTCGACGACGCCGAGGTTTGGCAGCTGCGCCGGAACCTGCGCGCGAACCTCATTACCGACGTCCGGAAACGGCTGCGGACGTCGTGGAAGGACCGCGGCGCATCGGATGCGAAGCTGGCCTGGACGGATTCCGTGCTGGATCCAGACGTGTTGACCATCGGCTTCGCGCGGCGTGTTCCGACGTACAAACGCCTGACGCTGATGCTGCGCGACCCGGACCGGCTCAGGGCGCTGCTGCTGCACCCCACGCATCCGATCCAGATTGTGATTGCGGGCAAGTCGCACCCGGCCGATGAGCAGGGCAAACGGATGATCCAGGACCTGGTCCGCTTCACCGACGACCCGCAGGTCCGGCACCGGATCGTCTTCCTGCCGAACTACGATATGGCCATGGCGCGCACGCTCTTCCCAGGCTGCGACGTCTGGCTCAACAACCCGCTCCGGCCGCTGGAGGCCTGCGGCACTTCCGGCATGAAGGCTGCAATCAACGGTGGTTTGAACCTTTCCGTGCTGGACGGCTGGTGGGATGAGATGTACGACGGCGAGAACGGCTGGGCGATCCCGACCGCCGACGTCTCTTCCGGACCCGGCGGGGCGGACCTGACCGGCCACGCTGCCGAGGAACGCGACGACATCGAATCAGCCGCGCTTTACGAACTCCTCGAGAGCACCGTTACCCCGCGCTTCTACGGCGGCGCGGGCGAGGCTGTACCGAGCCGGTGGGTGGCGATGATCAAGCACACCCTGGCGAAACTCGGGCCGGCTGTTTCGGCCGAACGGATGGTGCAGGACTACGTGCAGAAGCTGTATCAGCCGGCCTGCGCTGCGGGCCGGTCAGCACACGATGCCGACTACGCTCAGGCCAAGGAACTGGCTCAGTTCGGCCAGCGGATCCGCTCCAGCTGGAGCTCCGTGGCGGTCGAACACGTGGAGTCTCCCGGTCTGGCGGATTCGCCGCAGATCGGCGACACCATGCGCGTGACGGCGTATGTGAACCTGGGTGGCCTTAAGCCGGAGGACGTCTACGTCGAGGTGGCGCACGGCGCCGTGTCCGAGGCCGACGAACTCTCGGAGGCCGTGCTCGACTCGCTGGCTGTCGAGGATGACCTGGGCGGCGGTCGGTATACGTTCGCCTGTGACGTCGTGATCAACCGGCCGGGCGCGTTTGGCTACACGGTCCGGATCTTCCCCCATCATGAGGCGCTCGCCTCGAAGGCGGAACTAGGTCTGGTCGCCAGCGCCTGACCCGTCCATCATCTGAGCCTGTCCGTCGCCTCTGCCGAAACCGAGTCCTATCCCCGAAGGTGAACCTCCCTCCCCCGAAACCGACCTAATGCGCGAAGGCAGCGTAAACTTCCACAGCCTACGGGCAAAGAGTTCATCCTCGCGGAGATCCTGTTGGTGGATACTTCCGTGCCCGTGATGGAGGTCCTTTAGGTATCGGCTGCGGCCTGGCCGCGTTGGTAGTCCAGGATCCACACCCTGACGGTCGTTTCGCGCACGGAGCTGTAGTCCCGGACGGCGCTGTCGACGGCCAACTGGATCTTCTCCACGAACGGCCAGCGGTCCGGGACCATCTCGTACTGCACCCAAAGATCGAGGACTTCGCCCGGCTCGTGATAGACGGCCTTAACGCCCCTGACACCGGGCAGCTCCGAGACGACCTGCTGTGCCACCACCCTGGCCTGGCTGTTGGAGGGAATGGTGAGTGTCAGATCAGGCGGAACTCCGCCGTCGTCATCAGGTCCGGAACATCCGGCGGAGGCCAAGCTGAGGATGACCACGAACACCATCAGTGCCATCCGGATCAGCTTCATCGCTCAGCTCCGTCAGTTCGGAATCAGCCCTGCTAATACAAAAATACTCCGGTCGGGCCGAGCTGCAACCGTGCGGCAATCACATCCGTCAGTTGGAAATCAGTTCCGCCAGTTTCCGGTCGAGCTCCTCGGAGCTGAAGCCGGGGCCGTCGGTATCCATCCGCTGCACGCCTGAACCGAGCGCGACCTTCCAGTGATCGCCCTCGCCGCGGACGGACAGGGTCTGCACGCTCTCGAACGTCGTTGAGCCGAAATGAACCGCTCCCTGCGGGTACGTCTCGAGGTGGGTGTCGACGAGCGAACGCAGTGTCGCCACATCCGACGTGGCCCGGTCCTTGATCAGCACTTGCCACGCGCCGAGCGACATGGGGTGCATGAACAAGGAGGCTTCCGGCGCCTGCAGCAACAGACCGCCGTCGACGTTGGCCTCCCCCACGAACCCAAGCTCCACCCAGCGCTCGGCCGCCACCAGGACGTAATTGACCAGGCTGAGCACGTCGGTGGGCTCCACTTCGTCGCCATTGAGGTGCAGCAACCCGCGTGCGAGCAGGCTCGAAGCACCGACGGCGGTTACCAGCGGTGAGAGGTAGTCCTCATTGAGGTGCAGCATTTCCACGGATTTGTGCGCCGCGGGGCTGTCGAAACGGGACAGCAGGTAGGCCAGTTCCGCAATGCCAAGGCCGAGCGGGACTTCTTCGATGGGGGTTTCTACGGGGGAACGGTCAGGCTCCTCGGATGTCGTGCTCACATGGTCCTCTCTGTTGCCGCCCGGACAGCGCGTGCTGCCAGTGCTGCTGCTTAGTGCTGCGGCCGGGATGGCCTTTGATGTCGTCGCGGGCGCCTTCCACCTTAACTCCTGTCAGCGGGCCCGGTAGACGTGGATGGAATTGGCGGGTACGACGTCGGGTTCCCCACCGGCCGCTGGTGCGCCGGCGGATTGCCCGGTCACCGGCCCGGTGGCGGTGCTGAAACGCAGCAGGTAATCCTGTTCAAAGCTGCATTTCATTCCGGCCGCCTGCAGCGCCTTCGCCGACGGCAGGAAGATTTTGGTATCGGACTCGCCGCCGTTGATCACCATCAGTCCATCGAGCACACCGTCCGGTGAACCCAGCAGCAGTTGGACGACGCGGTTGCCCGGATCGGTCCATTCGTCCACGGCCATCGGCTTCCCCGCCGCGTTGAACCACAGCAGGTAGGAACTGTCGTCGCGGCTGGGATAGTCGTGCGGCTGGTGGGCCAGAAAGTCCCGGCGTGCCTGCGTGAGCGCGCGCGTGTTCTGCAGCATCCGCCGCTTGCGGTCGTCCAGTCTCCAGTCCAGCCATGCCAGCTCGTTGTCCTGGCAGTAGACGTTGTTGTTTCCCCACTGCGTGCGGCCGATCTCATCGCCGGCGGTGATCATCGGGACGCCGAGCGAGAGCAGCAGCGTGGCCAGCACATTACGGCTCGTGCGTTCGCGGCGGTCAAGCACGGCAGCGTCCAGGGTCTGCCCTTCGATGCCATGGTTGTGGCTGCGGTTGTCGTCGGTGCCGTCCCTGTTGTCCTCGCCGTTGGCCTCGTTGTGCTTCGAGTTATAGGACACCAAGTCCGTCAGGGTGAAGCCATCGTGGGCGGTGACGTAGTTGATCGAGGCCAGCGAGGTCCGGCCGGAACCGGCAAACACATCTGCGGAGCCGGCGAGCGCGGCGGCAAGCCTGCCCACTGGACCGCCCTGGCCACCGCCGTCGATCGCGCCGCGGTCGGCAATCCAGAAGTCCCGCACGGCATCGCGGAAGCGGTCGTTCCAGTCCGCCCAGCCCGGCGGGAATTGGCCGGTCTGCCAGCCGTTTGGTCCAATGTCCCATGGTTCGGCGATCAGCTTGATGCCGTGCAGTGCCTGGTCCGCCCCAGCCGCGATTAGAAAGGGATGTTTTGGCGTAAAGCGGTGCTCTTCATCCCGGCACATCGCCACCGTCAGGTCGAACCGGAATCCGTCGATGTGGAATTCCTCGACCCAGTGGCGCAGCGAGTCCAGGGCAAGCTGGATCACCCGGGGTTCGTTGAAGTCCAGGGTGTTGCCGCAGCCGGTGGTGTCGAAGTAGTTCCCGTCGTCGCCGTGCCGGTAGTACTGCTCATCGCCCAGGCCGCGGAAGCTCAGCGCCCGCTCTTCCTTGCCGGCTTCGGCAGTATGGTTATAGACGACGTCGAGAATCACCTCCAGCCCCGCGGCATGCAGCAGTTTGACCATGCCTTTGAATTCGTCCTGCACAGCCTGCGCTCCGGCTTCCTGTGCCGTCCGCGTCGCGTAGGCGGTGTGCGGGGCGAAGTAGCCGATGGTGTTGTAGCCCCAGTAGTTGGTCAGCCCGAGGTTCTGCAGATGCCGTTCGTCGAGATGGTAATGGACCGGCAGCAGCTGCACGGCCGTGATGCCCAGCGAGAGGAGATGCTCAATCATGACCGGATGAGCCAGACCGGCGTAGGTTCCGCGGAACTCTTCAGGAATGTCCGGATGCAGCATCGACTGGCCCTTGACGTGCGCTTCGTAGATGACGGTGTCCCGCCACGGGGTATACAACCGGGTGTCCGGTCCCCATTCGAAACCGTTGGTCACCCGCACCGAGGTCAGCCGGCCGCCGTCGTCGTCAATAGCACGGCCGTACGGGTCCAGCAGTAACCGGTACTCGTCGGAGATGGTGCCGCGGACGTCGGCATGGCCGGTATCACGGAAACCGTACCGGCTGCCGGGAACCAGCCCGTTGACGATGCCGTGGTGCACGCCTTCGGTGTAATCGTAGAGCCGTGCCCGCTGCCAGGCCTGGCCCGGCGGCTGGAAGTGGATTTCCAGTTCGTCCACTCCGGGCGCGTAGACCGCCACGTTGACCAGTTCGGCAGCCTCGCCGTCGTCGCCGCCGTCGTGGGAGTTCCCGGTAATCCGCGCGTCGCTGAGACCCAGCGGGAAGGCACGCGATGGCGTTCCCGCTGTGGCTGGTCGGTCGATAGGCACAGTCATAACTGCTAC
Organism: Arthrobacter sp. H14; assembly: GCF_000520495.1. Classification (GTDB taxonomy): domain Bacteria; phylum Actinomycetota; class Actinomycetes; order Actinomycetales; family Micrococcaceae; genus Arthrobacter_C. The sequence continues at coordinate 28,367 of NZ_KI914660.1, read as the reverse complement.
TAATATTAGGGCAGGCAGGGCCCGCCGTTGGCGCCGGGCGGCGTTACTTGCCGGTGGATCGACGGCGTGAGACCTCATAGAGGCTGATGCCAACGGCCATCGATGCGTTCAGGGATTCCATTGCCGAATCGATGGGGATCGAGACAATCTGGTCGCAGTTCTCGCGGACCAGGCGGGACAGGCCCTTGCCCTCGGAGCCGACGACGATGCACACCGGCTCCTTCGCCAGGGTCAGATCGGGCAGCGAAATATCGCCGTCGCCGTCCAGGCCGAGCACGAAAATTCCCTGCTTCTTGAAGGATTCGAGCGTGCGGTTGAGGTTCGCCGCGCGGGCGACCGGAACGCGTACGGCCGCTCCGGCGCTGGTCTTCCAAGCGGTTGCGGTCATCCCCACCGACCTGCGCTCGGGCACCAGCACGCCATGGCCGCTGAACGCCGAGACGGAGCGGATGATCGCTCCAAGGTTGCGCGGATCGGTGATCCCGTCGAGGGCGACGAACAGCGGTGCACTGCTGATGTAGCCCTTCTTCCACTTGCTCAGCGTTTCCTGGGCCAGATCCGTTGCATCCGGGTAATCGTACGGCGGGATCTGCAGTGCCACGCCTTGATGGATGGCGTCGCCGGTGAGCCGGTCGAGCTCCGGCTTGTGGACCTCCAGCAGCGGGATTCCTTGCTCGACAGCGAGTTTTAGGATATTCCGCACGCGGTCGTCGGTCTCAATCCGGACGGCGACATAGAGCGTCTTTGCCGGAACCCCGGCGCGCAGGGCTTCGACCACCGAATTGCGTCCGGTGACCATCTCCTCGGACGGCTTGTTCCGCCCGCGGCCACCTGCACCCCGGGAGGCCGGTCCGCCGCCACGGCCGGTGCTCTTCTCCGCTGAACGGTCCGCCGCAGCCTTCTTCTTGTGCGCCTTATGATACGGCCGGTCCTCCGCCTTGGGCGTGGGTCCTTTGCCTTGCAACGCCTTGCGGCCGAGACCACCAGTACCGCTGGTGGGCCCCTTCTTGGCTTTGCGGATGGCGCCGGGGCGCGGCTTATTGGCCATGATGAGTTCCTTCTGAGGTGGTGGTTGATGGGCCGGCCGGCGCTTCCAGACTCCAGCGACCGCCGCCGGGTGTGTCTTCGAGCCGGATACCGGCGGCCGCGAGGGTGTCGCGGATGGCGTCGGCACGGGCATAGTCCTTGTTGCTGCGGGCTGCGCGCCGCTCCGCCAGCTGGGCTTCGATCAATGCGTCCAGTGCGGCATGCTCGACCGGGTCGGCGCCGCCGGTGTTCCAGTGCGGATCCGTCGGGTTGATGAACAGCACGTCCGTCATCGCGAGGACTTCGGCCAGAGCGGTCTGCGCCGCCTCCTTGTCCTGTGAATCCAGGGCGCTGTTGCCGCGCCGGACCGTCTCGTGGATGACGGCCAGCGCCTGCGGCACATTCAGGTCGTCGTCCATGGCTGTCCGGAACGCCTCCGGCACCTGCCGCGCGCCGGGCCCGCCGTCGTCGTCGACAAACGCCAGTGCCCGCTGCACAAAACCTTCAATACGTTCGACGGCGGCAGTCGCCTCCGCGAGCGAGCCCGGGTTGTAGTCCAACGCGGAGCGGTACTGCGCCTGGCCGAGGTAGTAGCGGACCACCAGTGGCCGGCCGTGGGCAAGCATCTCGGCCGGCGTGACGATATTGCCCACCGATTTGGACATCTTTTCGCCCTCGTAGGTGACCATGCCGTTATGCATCCAGAAATTGGCGAAACCATGCCCGGCCGCCTGCGACTGCGCGAGTTCGTTTTCGTGGTGCGGAAAGCGCAGGTCGAGGCCGCCGCCGTGGATGTCGAACTCCGGGCCAAGGTACTTGGTGACCATGGCCGAGCACTCCAGATGCCAACCCGGACGGCCGGCGCCCCAGGGACTTGCCCACGACGCCGTCGCCGGTTCACCTTCTTTGGAGCCCTTCCACAGCGCAAAGTCGCGGGGATCCTTCTTGCCGCGGGGACCGGCGTCGGGCGCGGCCTGCATATCGTCGATATTCTGCCGGGTGAGCGTGCCGTATTTGCTCCAGGAACGGACATCGAAGTAGACGTCGCCCGAACTGTCCAGCGCCGGATAGGCGTGGCCGCGGCCGATGAGCAGCTGGATTAACTGGTGCATCTCAGGAATATGGCCGGTGGCGCGGGGTTCATAGGTTGGACGCTGCACGCCGAGGAGGTCATATGCCCGTTGGAAGGCCAATTCATACCGGTACGCCAGGGCCCACCACGGTTCGTTCGGCACTGCGAGCGGATCCTGTTGCGCTTCCGGCAGGTAGGAGTCCGCGGATTTGGCCAGGATCTTGTCGTCGATATCGGTGACGTTGCGGATGACTGTGACGTCGTAGCCGCTGTAGCGCAGCCACCTGGTCAGCTGGTCGAAGGCGATGCCGGAACGGATGTGGCCGACGTGCGGATCCCCCTGCACCGTGGCGCCGCAATAGTACAGTCCGGCCTTGCCTTCCTGCAGTGGCACGAAGGGGCGGACTTCCGCGGATTTGGTGTCATAAAAACGGAGGCTCACCGCACTAGGTTACTGGACATGGCCAGCCATGGCACGACAGAGGCGCGAAACCGGTCTTTGAGCCGGCCGGGAGTACTTTCGAGCCAATCCGGCTGCTTCGTGCCTTGCACCTTCGACTTTTACCCCCCGCCGGAACGCTTGACCACCAAGGCCGTCGCGATCGCGGCGACTCCTTCACCGCGGCCGGTGAGGCCAAGGCCATCCGTGGTGGTCGCCGAAACACTGACCGGAGCGCCGGCGGCCGTACTCAGCGCGGCTTCGGATTCTGCCCGGCGCGGGCCGAACTTTGGCCGGTTGGCGATCAGTTGAACGGCGATATTGCCGACGTCGAACCCGGCTTCATTCACGATCCGGACCGCCTCGGCGAGAAGCACCAGGCCGGAGGCGCCGGCGAATTCGGGACGGTCGGTGCCGAAATGCTGGCCCAGATCCCCGGTACCGGAAGCGGAAAACAAAGCATCGGCGGCCGCATGCGCAACGGGGTCTGCGTCAGAATGTCCGGCCAGACCGCGTTCGCTTTCAAACAGCAGGCCCCCCAGATACAACGGCCGTGGTTCGCCGTCGGGCGTGTAGGCATGGACGTCGACGCCGATGCCGGTGCGCGGCAGCTTGATGGCCGGTTCAGTCATGCCCCAATCCTGCCATGCAGTGGAAAGGTGGGTCCCGCGATGCAGCGGAAAGGTCAGCTGCCGTAGGCGTTCAGCAGCGCCTCGGCGAGCACCAGATCCGTGGGGGTGGTGATCTTCAGCGACAGATCCGAGCCCGGAACGGCATAAACGGGAATGCCCAGCGCTTCGATGAGCATCGCGTCGTCGGTCACGGCCGCCGATTGCTCATCATCGAAAAGCTCGGCCAACGCGTGCGCCCGCGCCAGCGCCTCGACGGTGAACCCCTGCGGTGTCTGGACGATACGCAGCCGGGTCCGGTCCGGTGTCTGAGTCACCACTTCCTGCGCGATGGACACTTGGTCCGCAGGGGCATGCTCCACGACCTTGACCGTATCGACCATCGTCCGTACCGGGATTACCGCCTGTGCACCTTCGGCCAGCGCATGGGCAACGCGCTGGAAAACCTCGGGCGGCGCAAGAGCCCGGGCAGCGTCATGGACCAGTACGACGTCGATATCGTCACCGAGCGCGGACAGGCCCTGGCGCACGGAATCGGACCTGGTGGATCCGCCGTCGACCGCCACAATGGGCGGGCATTCGACGTCGGCGTCAATCGGTCTCGTGATGGACGAATCCTGGCACAGCTCACGCAGGAGTTTGTCGCTGCGTGGAACTGCAACGCAGATCTTGTCCGCGACACCAGAGGCGATCACGCCGCGCAGGGCGTACGCGAGGATCGGTTCCCCTGCCAGGGGAACCTCCGCCTTGGGAATCCCGTATCCGAGCCGCTCGCCGGAACCGGCGGCGACTATGATGATCCCGGTTTTCACCTAGCTGGCAAGAACCTCGTCGAGGACGCTGGCAGCCTTTTCCTCGTCGGTCTTTTCTGCCAGCGCCAGTTCCGAAATCAGGATCTGACGTGCCTTCGCAAGCATCCGCTTTTCGCCTGCGGAGAGTCCGCGGTCGTGATCGCGGCGCCATAGATCGCGGACAACCTCGGCGACCTTGATGACATCGCCCGATGCCAGCTTCTCCAAGTTGGCCTTGTAGCGGCGCGACCAGTTGGTCGGCTCTTCAGTAAACTCGGCCCGCAGGACGTCAAAGACGTGCTCCAGGCCTTCCTTGCCGACGACATCGCGAACGCCGACAAGGTCAACGTTTTCCGCCGGTACTTCAATAGTCAGGTCGCCCTGGGCAACCTTGAGCTTGAGATACATCTTCTCTTCGCCTCGGACAGTGCGCATCTTGATCTCTTCAATTTTCGCAGCACCGTGGTGAGGGTATACAACCGTCTCGCCGACCTCAAAAACCATGTGGATAAACCCCTTTCCCGCAGACCATCTTACCATGGGCGGAGCCCTGTTTCCGCGCGTTTTCGCAGGTCAGAGCCAGCATGGAGCCCGAATTGGATACTGCTGCGCTATTGACGAATCGACGATTAGATGCAAGTCACCTCCGGCCGGCGGCGTGCTGGGCGAACATTCCCAGCCGATTCCCGATAGGCTTGGGGCGAGTTTTGTTCAGTCTTCCTTCAAGCCATACCGAGGAGTTTGCGCCGTGAGATTCACCGCCAAAAGCCGGATGCGCCGCGCGGCGCTTGCCACCACAACCGCCGCGGCGCTGCTCACAGTCACCGGTTGCGGTTACATCAATCAGCAGGCGACAACGCTCGAATACGCCGCTGCCGACGGCGTCAACGGCAAAGTGGGCCCGCTGGATCTACGGAACATGCTGGTCGTCGCCACGGCGGCTGACGAACCCGGCCGCATTACCGGTGCGGTCTACAACAGCTCCAACGAAGAAGTTGAGCTGACCATGACCGGCCCCGACGGCGGCGAGGCGACTCTGACGGTTCCGGCCAATGGCGAGTATTTCATCGACAATGACGCCGAACCGGAAATCATTGAGCCGGCCGGCGCAGGCCCCGGAGCCCTCTCGCTGGTGACGTTCGAAACCAGCGGAGCTTCCGAGGATCTGACACTTCCCGTTCTCGACGGCACCTTCCCGCGCTACGCCACCATGGTTCCAACCGAAGGTTCCTAAACCCGGGCACCGTACCCGTTGGCGAAGACGACCGCCCATTGACCGGCCCTGACAGCGAATCTACGCTTCAGGTATGGCAAAGCGGATCTCAGCCGAACATTTCCGGATACTGCCGGAGCTTAGGTACCAGCCGACCGAGAAGCGCGTGCGTGCGAACCTTGGTGCGGAGACCGTCGTCGACTCCAGGGCCGCAGTTCTGGTCTGGGAACCGGGACGCATTCTGCCGCACTATGCCGTGCCCGCCGGCGACCTGAGGACTGAACTCCTTCCCGCGGAGCCGCAGACCGATAACCCGCCGTACCAGAACGGTCCTGGTGGCATCCAGATGATCGTGCCATCGGCTGAATTCCGCCTGCACAGTGCCGACGGCGAACCGCTCACCATCCAGTCCGGACAGGACCGCCGCGAGTCGGCGGCGTTCCGGCTGGCCGAAGCGGACCTGGAGGGCCATGTGCTCCTCGATTTCGCCGCCTTTGACTGGTGGGAAGAGGACGAGAGAATCTACGGCCATCCGCGCGACCCGTTCCACCGCGTCGATATCCGCCCCAGCAGCGGCCAGCTGAGGGTTGAGCATGGCGGGCAGCAGCTCGCGGAGAGCAGCCGGTTCCTGCGGATCTTCGAAACGAACCTGCCGGTTGCCCTCTACGTTCCGTCTGCCGACATCAATTGGGAACTGCTGACCAGAAGCACCAAGACCAGCATCTGCCCCTACAAGGGTCACGCGTCCTACTGGTCGCTGAAGCCGGTGGAAACCGGCGGAGCAGGGTACGACGGCGGAGGGTCGGCTGACGGGGACGACGGCGCCGACATTGCGTGGGCGTACGAGAATCCGCTTCCGGATTCCGCCCAGCTCGCGGGACACTTGTCTTTCTATGCCGGCCGGGTGAATGTGACCGGCTGATAAACCCGATCAGCGTGAGCGGATCCCGGTCCAGAGCCGCCCGGCCGGGTTGCGCTCAGGCCTCGAACTTGTAGCCCAGACCCCGGACCGTCACCAGGTACTTCGGGCTCGCCGGGTCAGGCTCAATCCGTCCACGCAACCGCTTGACGTGCACATCGAGCGTCTTGGTATCGCCGACGTAATCGGACCCCCAGACCCGGTCGATCAGCTGGCCGCGGGTGAGCACCCGCCCGGAATTGCGCAGCAGCATTTCGAGCAATTCGAATTCCTTCAGCGGCAGCGCGACGTCCTCGCCGTCGACACTGACCACGTGCCGCTCAACGTCCATCCGCACCGGGCCGGCCTGGACCGTCGTCGCCAGGAGGTCGTCGGGCTCGCCATGGCGGCGCAGCACGGCCCTGACCCGTGCCACCAGCTCACGTGACGAGTACGGCTTCGTAATGTAATCGTCTGCGCCAATTTCCAGTCCGACGACCTTATCGATCTCGGCGTCCTTGGCGGTGAGCATGATGACCGGCACGTTGGAGCGCTGCCGTATTTGCCGGCAGACTTCCGTGCCGGATTGACCGGGCAGCATCAGGTCCAGCAGGACAAGATCCGCTCCGGCGCGGTCGAATTCCGTCACCGCATCGATGCCATTGTCGATCACGGCAACTTCGAATCCCTCCTTGCCGAGCAAATATGAGAGCGGGTCGCTCAGTGATTCTTCATCCTCAACAATCAGGATCCTGCTCAAGCGCGAACTCCTCTTTTGGTGGCGCCATCCGCGCCGGTTGTCATGGTCTGTTCCTCGGCGTGCTGGTCGTCGTCGGCCGCCTCCATCTCCGGCAGCCGCACGGTGAACGTCGAGCCCTGCCCGGGCCGCGACCAAACGGCCACCTCGCCGCCGTGGTTTGAAATAACGTGCTTGACGATGCTCAACCCGAGACCGGTGCCGCCGGTGGCACGTGAACGCGCCGAATCGATGCGGTAGAAGCGTTCGAAGATCCGGTCCTGGTCCTCGGGCGAAATGCCGGAGCCCTGGTCGGTCACGGATACATTCGCAAGCCCGTCCTTGGACTTCAGACCGATTCCCACTTTGGTGCCGACCGGCGAGTAGCGGATGGCGTTGTCGATCAGATTGCGGAACGCCGTCGTCAAGAGCTCCGAGTCACCGTAGACATCGGTGCCCACCTCGCCCCCGATCACCATGTCGATGTCCTTCGCTTCGGCGGGCAGTTTGTTACGGTCCACAGCCTCGGAAATGATGGCGTTCAGGTCCACAGGCTCACCCTGCTGCACGACGTCGGCCCCCTGCAGCCGGGACAGTTCGATAATGTCCTGGACCAGTGCCGAAAGACGCGCTGATTCCTTGTGCATCCGGCTGGCAAAGCGGCGGACCGCTTCCTCGTCGGTGGCCGCGTCGTCGAGCGCCTCCGCCAGCAGGGAAATCGCGCCGACCGGGGTCTTCAGTTCGTGGGACACGTTGGCGACGAAGTCATTGCGGATCTCTTCCGTGCGGGTGATTTCCGTCCGGTCATCGGCCAGCAGCAGGATGTACTCCTGGCCCAGCGGAGCCACCCGCATCCGCAGCACCACGGAGCCCTGCCCCAGGGGGCCGCGGGCGAGTTCCAGCTGCCGTTCCTCGATCACGCCGTCGCGGCGGACCCGCCCTGTCATCTCCAGCAGCTTGCTGTGCACCACGGTATGGCCGCGCACCAGGCCGAGGGCGTAGGCGCCGGGGCTGGCGCGGACGACGCCGTCGATCGAATCCACAATCAGGAAGGCCCGGCCAACCACCGAGAGCACCTCAGCGGCGCCGTCGGGCAATGCCGGCTCGTCGACTTCGGCCAGTTCACGGCGCTGCTGCTCGCTGATCCGGAACGCCAACATGCCGAATACACCCAGGCAGAGGCCCACGAGTCCGGCCACCAGGCCAATGTAAACGTCACTCACGCTTCAAGCTTAGGCGCTCGTCCGCCGCATGAAGCGCCCAGCTGTGGCATCTGGTGCTACGTTCAACTAACGTTCACCTAAAGGTGCGCAATAGTTCATGGAAGACTGGGACCGTGCTTAGTGAATCCGTGAGAGGGTCGCTGAAGGCCAGCATGTCGAGCGAAAGGACGTCCATTGCGTAAGGTTTTTCAAGCCGAACTACACCAGGTCGGTGAGGAACTGATCGAGATTTCCCACCTGGTTTCGGAAGCCATGGAGAAGGCCTCGACGGCGTTCCATGGTGCCGATATCGAACTCGCCCAGGACGTGATTGCCGCAGATGCCCGGATCGACTTCCTGCAGAACAATCTGGATGAGCGCGCTATCGATATCCTGGCCCGCCAGGGACCGGTGGCCAGCGACCTGCGGATGATCGTCGGCGCCCTTCGGATGAGTGCGTCGCTCGAGCGGATGGGCGACCTTGCCCGGCACGTTGCCCAACTGGCGCGGTTGCGCTACCCGGCCAACGTCGTTCCGGAACCGCTGAGGTCCACCTTCGAGCAGTTCTCCGAACTGGACCTGGCCATGTCGCAGAAGGTGTCCCAGCTGCTGGAGACCCGCGATCTGGAGCTTGTCACTCAGATCCAGGCGCACAACACCAAGGTTAACGAGCTGCACGCCGGCGTCTTCAAGGCCATCGCGGCCGAGGATTGGGATGCTCCGGCGACGACGACAGTGGACGTTACCCTGGCAAGCCGCTACTTCGAGCGCTTCGCCGACCACGGCATATCCGTCGCCCGCAAGGTGACCTACCTTGTGACCGGCGAATGGCACCCGGACTCCTTCCCTCCCGCCTGATCTCCAGATAACCTCCGGAAGATGACGACGTCGACCGAGCCGGCCGGACCCACGGCGAGGATCGGCATTTCCGGTTGGCGGTACAAGCCATGGCGCGGCACGTTCTACCCGCCCGGCCTCGTTCAACACCGCGAACTGGAGTATGCGGCCGGGCATCTGGACACGATTGAAATCAATGGGTCCTTCTACTCGCTGCAGCGGCCGTCGAGCTACCTGCAGTGGCGGGATGCGACGCCGCCGGATTTCGTCTTCGCCGTCAAAGGCGGGCGGTACATCACGCACATGCTCCGGCTCCGGAACGTGCAGGTTGCGCTGGCCAATTTCTTCGCGTCAGGGGTACTGGCCTTGGATGCGAAGCTGGGACCCATTCTTTGGCAGCTGCCGGAACGGGTTACTTTCGATGCCGAGGTCCTGGACCAGTTCCTCGCGCTGCTGCCCCGGAGTACGACGGCGGCCGCCGGGTTGGCCACCGGCCGCGACGACAAGCTGGGCGACGATCGCGTCTGGACCGACGTCGTCGTCGACAGGCCGCTGCGCCATGCACTTGAGATCAGGCACCCCAGCTACATCAACCCGGAGTTCTACGACCTGCTGCGGCGGCACAACGTCGCCCTGGTGGTGGCCGATTCCGCCGGACGGTGGCCGATGCTGCATGAAGTCACAGCCGATTTTGTCTACGTCCGGCTGCATGGCGGGGAAGAGTTGTATGTCAGTGGCTACTCCGACGACGAGCTGGACTGCTGGGCTGACACGGTGAAAGGATGGCTCACCGGCTCAGGCTGCCCGGACGGCAGGGGCCGTGACGTGCACGTTTACTTCGACAATGACGTGAAGGTGCACGCGCCGTTCAACGCGATGGGACTCGCCCGCCGCCTGGGTCGACAGTCGGACTGACCCCTTCAAAAAATCTCTCAGCAATCTATAGACACAAACCGGTTTGCACTGCAAACTAGTTTGTATGAACCAGAACAACCCTTCGGCGGAGTTCGATCCGCGCACGGCGATGGCCTTGGCCGACGAGACAGCGGCCAAGGCGAGGCAATCCCTTTATCCGCATACCCCCGCCCTCTACTTCATCTGGGGAACCGCGTGGCTGATCGGCTACGGAGCACTGCACGGGGCCCGGTATGACTGGCTGCCCCTGACGGAAACGGCCGCCCTGCTGGTCCACTTGTCGGTTCTGGTGGCCGCCGCTGTGTTCTCCGCCGTCCTCGGCATTCGTTCGTCCATCGGCCTGCGCGGGTCCACCGCCCTGCAGGGTGCTATCTATGGCTGGTCCTGGGCACTCGGCTTCGTCGTCGTCGGTCTGTTGTCCGGCATTATTGCGACCGCCATTCAACAACCGGACCTGCGGGGGCTGATCATCAACTCCATGGCCATCCTGCTGGTGGGTGTCATGTATATGCTCGGCGGTGCGCTCTGGCATGACATGGCGATGGTGGCCATGGGCATCTGGTTCCTCGTGGTCGACGTCGTCGCAATGATCCTGGGTCCCGATTACTACCTGCTCGTCTTCCTGACCCTCGGCGTCCTCGGTTTCTACGCCGGCACCATCATTGAGCTCGGCCGCGTCCGGCGCATGCGCAAGCAGCTGGCATGACTGCCCTCGACCCGGTCATTCACGCCGAGGCGCGGCTGCGGGTGATCGCGACGCTGAACTCGATTGGAGAGAACAACCAGATCTCCTTTCCCAAGCTGCGCAAGATGCTCGACATGACCGCCGGCAACCTTTCCACCCACCTGCGCAAGCTCGAAGAAGCCGGCTATGTGCAGCAGACCAAACTCATCGAAGGCCGCTCCCCGGCGACATATGTGGAAATCACCACCCGCGGCCGGCTGGCATTCCTTGACTACCGGGAAAGTCTCAAGGCCCTCCTCGCCGATTCCGCCCATCCCGTGAAGGGTCCGCAATGACACTGACCCTGAATGACCAAACGACGGCGATGGTGGACTCACCCTCTCCGCACTGCCGGATTCCATTGGCCAGTGTCCGGGGCCAGCGCAACATTAGTTAACTACGACGACGGCGGCAGCCCAGTCGCCAGGAGAGGAACCGATGGTGAGTATCACCGTGGATACTGCCGCACGGGAACGGAGCCGGGTGATGCGCCGTCGCGGGGTCGTCGTCCTTGCGCTGTTCGCAGTCCTATGGGCCGCCGTCGGCGCCTCCGGGCTGACCGCGGGGACAGCCGGAATGGTGCGGATCGCCGCCGTCATTCCCAGCATCGCCATCGTGCTGCTGGCGTATCACCCAGGCAGCGCGGAGCTGCCCGAACGGCAGCGGTATCAGCCGCAGGGCTGGTACCGGCACGTCGGCATCGTGAACCTGGTTCAGGCGGCTGCCATCGCCGTGACCGTGCTGGGCTTCATCGCCGCCGACGTGCCACAACTGGTTCCGCCGGTGGTTTCCCTGATCGTCGGCCTGCACTTCCTGCCACTGGCGCGTCTGTTCGACCAACCGCAGTACCGCTGGACCGGCGCTGGACTGTCGGCCGCTTCAGTGGCCGGACTGCTCATTCTCGCGGTTGGCCCTGGCGCCGAGGCGTCCCGAATCGTAGCCGGCTTCGCCGCCGCTGCCACCTTATGGGCGACGTCGGCCCGGCTTGCCCTGCGCAGCTGAGTGCCGCGGGCCTACTTGCGGCCCTGGTTCGCGACGGCCTGGACAGCCTCCGCAGCGGCCTCGGGATCCAGGTAGGTACCACCGGCCTTGAGCGGCTTCATATCCTCGTCCAGGTCGTAGACGAGCGGAATGCCGGTGGGAATATTCAGTCCCGGAATGTCTTCGTCGCTGATGCCGTCCAGGTGCTTGACCAGTGCCCGCAGCGAGTTGCCGTGCGCGGTGATCAGGACCGTCTTGCCGCTCTTGATGTCCGGAACGATCTCCTCTTTCCAGTACGGCAGGAACCGCTCCAGGACGTCCTTGAGGCATTCGGTGCGGGGCAGGTCGTCGCCAAGATCGGCATACCTCGGGTCCCCGGCCTGGGAAAATTCGCTGTCGTCGTCCAGGGGTGGCGGCGGTGTGTCGTAGGAACGGCGCCATTCCATGAACTGCTCTTCGCCGTACTTCTCCAGGGTTTCAGCCTTGTCCTTGCCCTGCAGGGCGCCGTAATGCCGCTCGTTCAACCGCCAGTCCCGCTTCACGTCGATCCAGGTCCGGTCCGCGGCTTCCAACGCGAGGTCTGCCGTGACCGTGGCCCGCTTCTGCCGCGAGGTGTAGAGAATGTCCGGAAGCACGTCATGCTCGACGATGAGCTCGCCGCCGCGGATCGCCTCTTCGCGGCCCTTCTCGGTGAGGGGCACGTCAACCCAGCCCGTGAAGAGGTTCTTTTCATTCCAGGTGCTTTGGCCGTGCCGGAGCAGAATGAGCTTGTAAGGTGCGGAAGAATTCGACATGGTCCCAGTCTGCCGTATCCGCCGGACCGATAAAACTCCGGCCCCAACACATTTCGCGGCCTGCCAAGCCGCGCAAACGCCCAAAACGGTGCCGAGCGGCGAAAACGTTGCTGGTCAACACCGTTTTCGCCGCTAAGGACCGTTCCCGGCGTCCAGGACCGATCTCGTGAGTCGAATCGGACGGTCCAATTCACGATGCGCGCAACCGAACCCACGCGGCCGCCTTGTCCATGGCCACGATCAGACGCGACTTGAGCACGGCGGGCGCAGAAAGGTCGTCCCATTCGATCCGGAAGAAGGTCCAATCGTCCTCCATCAAGGCTTTCTCCCGGCGGCGTTCCTCGAATATCGCCTGGTCGGTCGGTTTGCAGTCGAAGTACTTGGTCCTTCCGTCGAACTCGGCGATCAGTCGCAGTTCGCGCCAGCCAAAATCGCCGCGGTGTCTGCCGAATCTGCTCACGAGTTCAATCTGTGGCTCCGGCATCCGTATACCAAATGAATGGAAGAGGAGTCTGGTGCGCGTTTCGCCTGGTGACTCCGCGCGGGCATCGAGAGATCGACGACGGCGCGTCCTTTGCGGATGCCCCGCTTGCCTGCCATCGACTCCAGCATGGCAGCGATGTTGGTTCGATCCGCTCCTTTGCGCAGTGCGTGATCGCCAATGACGGCTGCCCTGTGCGATTCAAGACTGCAGGCACAGTCAATAACGGTCCTCTGATGGGTCACGGTGTCGGGTCCGTGTGCGCTTCGCGTCGACGCGAACGGCTGGGTCAGGTGGATGGTGGAGGGGATGTCCCACGTGTGCAAGCCGTGCAAACGGGCCGCTGTGGCGTGACTATAAGTCCCGGCGTGCGGCGTCGTCAGAAAGTGCGCCCGGATCCGCATGAGATCTTGCACCCGGGCGCCGCAGCTATGCCACAGGTCAGCGCGAACGTAGGCACCGCGGCGCAGACGGTAGATGACGCCGAACCTGACTGCCGCTCGGCGGAGTTTCTCGCCGATCCCAGCCTCGCTGAGTTCAGTTGCGGTGACGACGTCGAACTGCGGCCAGGCATCGAGGATGGCTTGCTTGATGATGTCCCGTTGCATGACTCAAGTCTCGCTTCGGGAGAGAACGGGCAGAGCAAGACGGCGGAAATTGTGGAAAAGTGGCTGTCTTATTTCACCGGGAACGGTGCTAAGCGTCCGGAACGGTGGTGGTCAACACCGTTTTCGCCGCTAAGAACCGTCGGCGGCGGTCGACGCTGCGGCAAGGAAGCCGCGGTCGGCTTACCAGGGGCCGTAGGGTCCGGAGTTACGGTTCCCGCCCCGGCGGGCGTCCTTCAGGGCCGGCCGGACATCGGCGAGGTAGATAGCCGAGGCCGTGACGGCAATCAGCTGCAGGAAAATCGGACCACCCAGGCCAATCGGCGGCGGGATGCAGATGAAGCCGATGGCGGCCGAACCAGCCGTGATTCCCAACCAGAACCCTTTGGTCTTCTTGAACGCCCGCTCAAACTCGACCGGCTTGGCCCGAACGCAGTCAATCAGCGCCCAGATCTGGATGCCGAAGGCGACCAGGGCCAGGGCAAGAAACAGCCAGGTTTGCACGATAGGAATGATGTTCACGCATCAAGCCTAACCGCTCCGCCGCCCCATTTTCCGTTACAAAGCCTCTAAAGCTTGGGCCAGATCCGCCCACAAATCGTCCACGTGCTCAATACCGACGCTCATCCGGATCAGGCTCTCGGGTACGGATTCGGGCTCATTGGTGTGCCGCCGTCGTCGTTCAATCAGCGACTCAACCCCGCCCAGCGACGTCGCGGGCATCCACAACTGCAACCGCTCGACCAGCGCGTCGGCTGCGGCCGCTCCCCCGACCATTTCAATCGCGACGATCGAGCCGAACCCATCCATCTGCGCCTTCGCCCGCGCGTGCCCGGGATCATTCGACAGCCCGGGATAGCGGACGGCGCTCACCTGCGGCTGCTCGAGCAACCGGTTCGCCAGCACGGCGGCGCTGGCCTGCGAGCGCTCGATCCGCAGCGCAAGAGTACGCAGCCCGCGCAGCGCCAGCCACACCTCAAAGGGGCCGGCAATGGAGCCGTGCTTGGACCGGTGCGTCAATAACGTCGCCCGCAGATCTGGATCGGAAGTGACCAAGGCGCCCAGTACGACGTCGGAATGGCCGGCCAGGTATTTGGTCACCGAATGAAGTACGACGTCGGCGCCCAAGTTCAGCGGTTGCTGCACCAGCGGCGTCGAAAACGTGTTGTCTGCAACCACCAAGGCACCAAGTTCACGCGCGGCGGCCGTCACGGCGCGGAAGTCCGCGACCTCGAGCATCGGGTTTGTCGGGCTTTCCACCCACAGCATGTTCGCAGCCGCTCCCGTGCCTGCTGTTCCATCGGGCTCCTGAGCGGATCCGGTACCTTCCCCCGCGGCTGGCGGCCCCTCGCCGCGCAGCTGGGCAAGAACGGCGTCCGTATCGGCGATGTTCACCAGACGCAAGGTGAAGGCACCGTGCTCCGCCATGTTCTCCGCCAGAGCAACGGTTCCGCCGTAGCTGTGGTCCGGCATGACGACGACGCCGCCGGCCGGCACCAGCGACAGCGCCGATGCCGCAGCGCCCAGGCCGGAACTGTAGACCAGGCCCGGTTCTGCGGCGCCTTCAAGCTCGGAGAGCGCTTCCTCGAAAGGTTCCCAGGACGGATTGGAGTAGCGGGCGTAGCCCCGGCCCCCGGCCGTGACCGGTCCGCGGCCGAAGTATGTGGAGGACAAGACAACCGGTGGATTGACCGGCGAACCGTTCTCCCGTGGCGGC
>NZ_KI914660.1:2897-13207 GCF_000520495.1 Arthrobacter sp. H14 | reverse complement strand
TGCCACGGTCTCGGGACGCAGATTGGCAGGGGGTGCGGACGCGGCGGACTCACTGGGATTCATGCAGTCAGCGTAATACCGGAGCAGGTTCCGGCGGAAAACGTGTCGGTAATTATCGGTAGGCTGGGAAGGTGAGTACAGAGAGCCGACACGAAGGCGCCGGCCCCCCGCAGCGGCGCGGCCTTTTTATCGCCTTCGAAGGCGGCGACGGGGCGGGAAAATCCACCCAGCAGCGGCTTTTGGCCGAACGGCTCCGTGCCTCCGGGCAGATGGTCGTGACCACACGTGAACCCGGCGGAACTCCTATCGGCGAGAAACTGCGGAGCCTGGTGTTGGACCATGGCCATGGTGAAATCGATGCCCGCACCGAGGCGCTGATCTTCGCGGCCTCCCGCGCCGCGCATGCCGAGCAGGTCCTGCGCCCGGCACTCACCCGGGGCGAAATCGTCATTACCGACCGCTACATCGATTCCTCAGTCGCCTATCAGGGCGGCGGACGTGCCCTGGGCGCCGGCACCATCCGCGACCTGAATGCCTGGGCCACCGGTGAACTCTGGCCGGACCTGACGGTGGTCCTCGATATAGAACCAGCGGATGGGCGCGGCCGCCGCACGGCCGGAATCGCCGCGGAAGACCGGCTGGAGTCCGAACCGGACGACTTTCACGGCACCATCCGGGATGTCTTTCTGGAACTTGCCGCCGCGGCGCCGGAGCGTTATCTGGTGTTGAACGCCGCTCTTCCCATTGGGGAATTGGCGGAGGCGATCGAGGCCCGTGTCGAGGAACTGCTCGCCCGCATGCCGGTGAGGAGCAGGGAACCATGAGCGTCTGGGATGACCTGCCCGGCCAGGAACCAGTCATAAAGCAACTGCGCGGCGCCGCTGAATCGGAATGGCCCACCCACGCCTGGTTGTTCACCGGCCCGCCTGGTTCGGGGCGCTCCAATGCCGCCCGCGCCTTCGCCGCCGCGCTGCTGTGCGAACAGGGCCGCCTTCAGGACCGTGGCTGCGGTTCCTGCCACGCTTGCCACACCGTTCTGGCCGGCACCCACGCCGATGTCACGAATGTCGCGACGGAAAAAGTCACCATCACGATCGCCGAAGTCCGCACCCTGATCACCAAGGCCCAGGACCGGCCCTCCTCGGGGCGCTGGCGGGTGATCATCGTCGAGGATGCTGACCGGATGGCGGAGCGGACCACCAACGTGCTGCTCAAAGCCATTGAAGAGCCGCCGCCGCGTACTATTTGGATCCTTTGCGCGCCGAGCCCTGCCGACGTCATGGTCACCATCCGTTCGCGCTGCCGGCCGGTCAGCCTCCGTGTGCCTCCCCGCGAGGATGTCGCCGCCCTGCTGGTCCGGCGCGACGGCGCGACGCCGGACCAGGCCGACTATGCAGCCCGGGTCGCGCAGAGCCATATCGGCGTCGCCCGGCGCCTTGCCCGCGACGAAGGCGCGCGAGAACGCCGGGCGCAGATCGTCGGCCTGCCCTTGAACCTGAAGTCGGTTTCCCAAGCGGTCATCGCCGCAGGCAAGCTCCACGAACTGGCCAATACGGAGGCCCAGTCCTCCTCGGAGCAGCGCAACGAGATGGAGAAGGCGGACCTGTTGCGCGCCCTCGGCGCCCCGGAGTCGGGGACCTTGCCGCCGTCGATGCGCAGCCAAGTGAAACAACTGGAGGAAGACCAGAAGCGCCGCGCCAAGCGCTCCGTCACGGACGCCCTCGACCGGGCGATGATCGACCTGACCACATTCTTCCGGGACGTGCTGACGATCCAGCTCGGCACCGGCATGGAACTAATCAACGAACAGATTCGTGATGACTTAGAGCATTATGCCGCCGGCACGACGCCGGAATCGACGTTGAGCCGGCTGGACGCCATCGCACAAACCCGCGAACGTCTGGGGACGACCAACGTTGCCCCGCTGCTGGCGCTCGAAGCCATGGCAGTAAGTCTGCTCTAATTAACACTATGCGGGAGAACAAATGGGGATAGCACAACGCGGCCAGAGTGCGTGGAAAGCCACGGCGGCGCTGTGTTCATTGTTGTTGATAACCGCGTGCGTACCCTCTGGGCAGGATGACCCGGGCTCCGAGGAAACAGTTTCCGCCCCTGCAGAAGCCATCGCCGATGCCCCGCAGCCTCTGATGGAGTTCTACTCCCAGACCATAGTTTGGGAGCCATGCGAGGAAACCTTTACCTGCGCCACCATCGAAGTGCCGATGAACTACGAAAACCCCGAGGGCAAGACGCTCGAAATCGAAGCGATCCGGCTGGCGGCATCTGGTTCGGACCCGATGGGTTCCCTGCTGATCAACCCGGGCGGCCCTGGAGCATCGGGCTACGACGCGGTGTTGAATAATGCTTCCGGCATCTCCACTGAGCGGCTGCGCAGCTCCTACGACCTGATCGGTTTCGACCCCCGCGGCGTGAAGCGTTCCAGCCCTGTCGAATGCCTCAGTGACGACGAGCGGGACAAGTTCCGCGCCGAGACATTCGACCTCGAAACCAAACAGGGCCTGGCCGAAGCCCGTACCGCCGTCGCCGATTTCGCCTCCCAATGCGCCCAGCACACCGGCCAAAAGCTCGAGCACGTCGATACGGAGAGTTCGGCGCGGGACATGGATATCATTCGGGCCGTTGTTGGCGAAGACAAGCTCAACTATCTGGGCTTCTCCTACGGCTCTTCGCTGGGTGCCACCTATGCTGAAACTTTCCCTGCGAACGTGGGCCGGATGGTGCTCGACGGCGGCATCGACCAGACGTTGACCAGCAGTGAAATTGTGCTCGGCCAGGCAAACGGCTTCGAGCGTACGTTGCACGCCTACGCCCAGAGTTGCCTGGAGCAGCCTTCGTGCCCGCTCAGCGGAACGCCCGACGAAGCAGTCCAGCAGATCCGGTCGTTGATCGAATCCGTGGAACAAAGCCCGATGACGGCCGAAAACGGGCGGACGGTAACTGCCAGCCTCTTTGTTTCGGGTTTAATCCTGCCGCTGTATAACGACCGGAATTGGCCATCACTGACTGCCTCGCTGGAAGCGGCGTTCAAGGGCAACCCCTCCCCCATGCTGCACCTCGCAGACATCAGCGCCACCCGTCAGCAAGACGGCTCCTACTCCTCCAATTCCTCTGCCGCGTTCACTTCGGTCAACTGCCTGGACTACCCGATGAATCTCGGGCTGGAAGAGATGCGCGCCAACGCCGAACAACTGGACGAGGCATCGCCGACATTGGGACGTTTCCTCGCCTACGGCGCCTTAACCTGCAACGCCTGGCCATACGACGCGGAGGATGGTCCTTCTACCGTGGACGCCAGCGGCGCCAACCCAATCGTCGTCGTCGGCACCACTGGGGATCCTGCGACACCTTACGACTGGTCGGTTGCGCTCGCCGGGCAGCTTGAATCCGGAGTTCTGGTCTCATGGGAGGGGCAGGGCCACACCGCCTACGGCCGCTCCAATGACTGCATCGCCAATGCCGTCGACGACTACTTCATTGAGGGAACTGTCCCCGACGACGGAACCCGCTGCTGAGCAGCCGCCCGCCCGACTCGAAAGTAGCTCCCGTGCTCTGCTAGAGTTATTTCTTGCATATTCAGCCGGGTAATCCCGGTTGCGCAGGCCTCCTTAGCTCAGTTGGTAGAGCGTCTCACTCGTAATGAGAAGGTCGCCGGTTCGATTCCGGCAGGAGGCCCAAATACAAGGTTTCTTTTCTTCCCGTTGCCCGTCGGGACCACACCGTAGCGCGTTTCAATACTGCAAGCGCTCAGCCACTGTCCCGCCTTCCAATCGAAGTCCCCGGTGGCAGACGGCTTCGGCAAAAGCCGCCTCATGAGTTGCCATCACCAAGGTTCCGCCGTTGCGGGTGTGGCGCCGGATCAGCTGCGCCAGAACTTCCCGGCCGCGCAGATCGAGACCCACCGTCGGTTCATCCAGCACCCAAATCGCCGGTCCCGTCGCCATCAACGATGCCAGCGCAAGGAGCCTTCGCTGCCGGAAGCAGAGGTCATGCGGATGAGCATCCAACACGTCCGCAAGTCCGACGTCGTCGAGCGCTTGGAGCGCGAGTTGCTCCGCTTCCTTCGCTGA
Source organism: Arthrobacter sp. H14 (assembly GCF_000520495.1). GTDB lineage: Bacteria > Actinomycetota > Actinomycetes > Actinomycetales > Micrococcaceae > Arthrobacter_C. The sequence goes on along the minus strand of NZ_KI914660.1, from coordinate 9,119 downwards.
CCGGCCGGAAGCGCGGGGACCGTAGGACGCCTCCCGCAGCGCCGTCGCCTCGAAAAGCTGCTGGTCGGTATCTTGAAAGAGGTAGCCGACCGTCGCCGCAAGTGACCCCGTTGACCGCCCTCGAAGATCCTGCCCAAGCACGCCAACCGTCCCAGTCGTTGGGCGCAGCAAGCCGTTCAGGTGCTGAAGCAACGTGGACTTTCCCGAGCCGTTTGGGCCAAGCACGGCGACGGCCTCGCCGCGGTGAATGTCGAGGTCCGCTATTGATAGGACCGGGTCCTCACCGTAGCTGAACGTAAGGCCGCGAATGAGAACGGCCGACTCTTCTTTCGTCACAGCCCAGGCGCTCGGTGACCCCTTATCAGGAAGTACGCCTTCGATGCCGACCCCGTTCCCCAGCCAACCATTGCCTTCAACTACGCCCAAGCCATCAGCAACCGTAGTGCCATCAACCAGCATAATAACGCGGCTCCCCGAGTCGACGCCGCTGGGAAGCATAGGCTCGAACTGAAGGATGGAAGTTCCTCCCTGCCTCAAGTCAGCCAGCAGCACTTCAATATCACGGCGACCGGTCACGTCGAGCCCCTTGAACGGCTCGTCGAGCACCAGCGAACCGGGATCACCGACGACGGCGGCGGCAATACACACCCGCTGCAGTTCGCCCCCGGATAACCGCCGGGGATCGCGTTCCAGTAGATCGGTCAATCCCACCCTCTCAGCGATGCGCTGCACGAGCGCGTGCATCCGCTCGACCGGAACTCCACGATTGGCCAGTCCGAAGGCGATTTCCTCGGCGACCGTCGCACAGACCATAGACAGCCGGGCGGTCGGCCGCTGCCCAACGTAACCCACGTGTGCGCCCCACGCTCCGAGATCGATCCGCGGGTCAGAGCCGGAACCGTCGAACGTCAGCCGCTCCCCCGAGACCGTGAGGGTCCCGACAAACCGGTGACCCTGGCCAGCGTCGAACTGCCCGGCCACGAGCCCCGCCAGGGTGCTTTTCCCTGAGCCTGAAGCACCGACAACGATCACCCGATCCCCCGCGGGAAGGGTGAATGCAATATCAACCAGCCCCGCACCGTCGTCGTACCTGAAGCTGCGTAGATCAAGCGAGATCATCCTGCCCTCCCGATGTACCACCAGATGCTGAAGACGACGACGGCGGCTAACATGACCCAGCGGACGGTTCGCTGGACCGTTGTATCGGTGTCCGCGCGGTAGCTGGTGCGCGGCACTGTCCCGGCGAAGCCGCGGGCTTCGAGGGTGCGGGAACGGTCACCCGCGTCTATCAGCAGTCCCGCGATGAGTGGCCGCCCCACCATCACCAGCGCCCGCAGCTTCGACAGCGGGTTACGGGTGACGACGAGGCCGCGCGCCCGCTGAGCCTTCATGATCTCAGTTGCCCGCTCCGAGACCAAGGGCGCCAGTCCCAATGCGGCACCCAGCACGAACACAAGTTTACGGTTCCACCGCCGGTGGGTCAGCGTGGCGAGCAGCTCGGATACATCCATGGACAGAACTGCAGTGAGGAGCAGGCCGGCGAATGCGGCTATCCGGGTACCCATGGACAGCGCGAACAGAAGACCCTCCGCGGTGACGGCGGCTATCCCGAGATCGAGCAGAACTGTAGCGCCCTCGGGAAAGAACAGCCCGTGGAGCAGCAGGAGAAAGAGAAGCATCGGTCCCACCAGTACACCGAAGACGACGGCGATGCGTCCCGCACGCCCGGACGTCACCGCCGCCGGAAAGACCACGAGCAGCAGCACCGCAAGCGAAAAACGCCAGTTATTGATCACAAGCACCAGAACAACGAACAGCGCGGCCAGCGTCAGCTCGGTGAGCGGGTTGAAGATTCGGCGGCGAACCCGCACTGGCTCACTTCTCCCCGGCTCTGCCTTCGTCCGGGATGCGCTCCGGGCGGAGGGGCTCCCCCGCTGTCGGCTTCGGAGACGGCTGGCCCAGCAGCACCCGGTGACGCCGCACAAAGGCGAAGGCGTTGCGGGTGCGGCGCGGCAGTGCATACACAATCAGCGCGACCACTGTGAACACGATGAGCTTGTCGATGGTGTCGGACGTCAGCCCCTGCTTGGTCGCGGCCACGATCAGAGTGTCGCCCATGGCGCGGAACGCAGCGACTATCGCGTTGGTGCCGACCGTACCGGCTGCACCGAACATGAAGGCGGCGACAGGAGCCGCCAGCAAACCGCCGACGACGCCGGTCAGCAAGCCCGCGATCGGCGCCAAATAGATGCGGCGGAACATACCCCAGCGGGCGGCGATGCCTGCCAGCACACCAATGGTTGCAGCGCCCGCGGCGAACGGCAAGGCGAACGGATTGAACAGCCCCCAGATCGCATTGCTGAGCACACCGGTCGCGGCACCCGCGGCGGGCCCTGCAAGGACCGCGACGAGCACCGTACCGACGGCGTCGACGTAGATCGGCAGCCCTAGACTGCCTGCCAGCTGCCCGAAGGAGATGTTGAGCGCGATTCCGAGCGGCATCAGCACCACGGCCTGAGTGGTTAGACCGGGCAGGATGCCTGCCACCAGGAGCGCGCCACCCCCGAGGAAGCCCAGGAGTGTGATGAGCCCGGCAGGACTGCCTGGTCCACCAGCAATCTCAGTGGGCTGCACCAGAACCAAGTACAGGTAGGTTGCGGCGATAATCAGGGCGCCGGCAATCAGCAGCACCCGGCGCGACGACGGCGCAGCGGTCTCCGGGGGCAACGTCAGGGAAGAATTCACGGCGGTCCTTACGTACATTAATGCTTCGACGTGGGAGCGCACCTCATGTCACCTCGGCGCAGGCCGGCGGGATCCGCTGGCAGTCCCCCAGTCTACCGAAATCAGACGGCGGCTGCCCGCCTGGCAAGGGAGGCGATCCGTTCGCTCATCAACTCGAAGACGGCCTCCGGGTGATTATCGGTAACAACCCGCGCGTTCGACGGGAGCTTGCGGAAACCTGCGAAGTCACCCACGGTCTGAGCAAACGTCAACGCGGACTCGGTTTCGACGTCGACGTGGGCTTCCCGAGCGGTGAAGCGTGCTTCGCCTGTTGCGACCATTGCCGCGAAGAGGTCGTGAAGGTGGGCGATATAACCCTGGTTGTGGAGCCGGTGGAACTCCATGTAGAAGCGCAGGGCGTCGGAAAGGAACGCAATCACCGGGTTCAACGAGGTGCTGCGCAACCCATCCGCGCCGTCGGCGTGCAGCAGTTCGGGTTGCACACCGGCCGCGATTGACAGCCGCTCTATGTGTTCAGGCCGGCACTCGATCCGCTCAGTGGTCTCAAGGGCGCAAATGATCGGCAGCTTCTCCACCGGCACGCCTTCATACGCAGCGTAGACCTCGCGCGCGGCATGGGGATCAACGTGGGTGTTCCACTCGGCCACCGGCGTGGTGTTCCCCTGGTAGTTGAAGGAACCGCCCATGATGACCAATCCCTTGAGCAGGTGCGGCAGGTCCGGTTCCTGACGGAGTGCAAGAGCCAGGTTCGTGAGGGGCCCCGTTACCAGGCCAGTGATTTCGCCTGGGTTTGCCCGAGCCGCGTCGATCCAGAGGTCGATGCCGGACCGGCTTGATAGCGGTTGTCGGGCAAGCGGAAGAAGCGCATAGCCCAACCCCTGATCTCCGTGCGTGTCCTCGGTGGTAACCAGGGGCATCTCCAGCGGAACTTCCCTGCCGGTCGCAACCTCGACGCCGCTAACCCCGGCCAGTTCGAGCAATCCCACAGTATTTTCAGCAACCTGCGCAGCGGACACATTACCCGCGGTACAGGTGATTCCCTCGATGCGCACATCAGGTACGGACAGCAGATAGAGGAGGGCGACGGCATCGTCAATCCCCGTATCGACATCGAGCAGGAGCCTCGGACGCTGGACAGTCATGGGTTCACCGTAGCAAGCAGGCCGGAGGATCCGGAGTCGCGTGTCTCTGCCACGCCCGGTGGATCGATTGGGCGATCTATGAGCCACCCGCCAGCCGGGATCGGACTATCTCGCTGACGGCCTTGCCGTCAAAGCGGCCGCCAACCCTTGCAGTGACCGGCTTCATGACCACGCCCATTTGGCGCATCGTCGGCTCGCCGCCGTGGACGGTCACCTCGGCGATGACCTCGTCAACGATTGCCTCGACGTCACCGGCGGTCAACGGCTCTGGAAGGTAGGCTTCAATGATTTCGGCCTCGGCGCTTTCGCCGGCGGCACGCTCGTCCTTGCCGGCTTCCGTGTAGATGCGGGCGGTGTCCCGGCGTTTGGCGGCCTCCTTCTGCAACAGGGAGGTGACCTGGGCATCGTCCAGGTCGACCGGGTTCTTTCCGGACTTTTCCCGGGTGGCGATTTCACCCAGGAGGTTGCGGACGGTTGTCAGTGCGGTGCGGTTACCAGCCCGCATGTGGCTGATTAGGTCTTGTTGGAGCGTCTCTTTCAGAGTGCTCATGGTGCTCCTCCGCTCATCGAGCTGGTCCTGATTACTGACCCGCCATTGATCGTTCATCGATCCGTTCCGGCAATCCGTAGTGGGCAAAGGTCTCGGGATAGAGGAAATTGTGGTGCCCGATGATCCCGTCGTCGCGGGCTTCGATGATCTGAAGAGCGAACGGCTCCCAGACCCCAGGCGTGGCTTCATGATACGCGCCGAAACCTGCGGTGCCATTGACCGCGACCGGAATGAGGCGGCTGTCCTTGCACACGATTCCCTGCCCGAGGAACCAGGCCGCAAGCTCATCAGGGCCACTGAGCCAGAGGTTGAACGGCGGCATCGAGAGGACGACGTCGTCGCGCAGCAGTGAGACGAGACGGGTGATGTCATACGCCTCGAACGCCTCAACGTAATCGGCCAGCAACTTGGCGTGCTGTGGGTCTGCCGTTGGCGTCAGTCCTGCGCGGCGGCGGGCAGCGAGGGTGGTCCGGGCGCGCTGCAAGGCGCTATTGACGGAGGCGACAGTCTGGTCAAGCAAGGACGCGGCTTCACTTGCCTTCCACGCCAGGACCTCACACAGGATGAGGACCGACCGTTGCAGCGGCGGCAAATGCTGCAACGCGGCGACAAAGGCGAGCCGGATCGACTCCCGCGCCGTCGCGACCATGGCCGGATCTGCAGTGAGGTCGATGACCGCTTCGTCGGCGATGGGCTGGACAAACACGCTCTCATGGGCGGGCGCACCGAGAACGACGTCGGCGGTCGCCGTCGAAGGCCCCATCTCCATGGGTAGGGCCCTCCGCTGGGGGCTGCGGACCATATCGATGCAGACATTGTGGGCGATCTTGAACAGCCACGTCTTGGTAGAGGAACGGCGTTCGAATTGGTCCTGGCTGTTCCAGGCTTTCACCATCGTTTCCTGGACGGCGTCCTCTGCCTCGAATGCCGATCCCAGCATCCGGTAGCAATACCCCATTAGGTCCTTGCGGGAGCTTTCGAGAATTTGCTCTAAATCGTCGGAGCTGGACTTGGTTTGGTCCGGATCGGTCAGCGGCTGCATGGCATTGAGCCTAATCACGGCGGTGAGGGATTGCGAGGAAACGGCCGGAAATTTTTTCGTCCCGGCCGATGATTTTCCGGATCAGGAATCGTCTGCAGGAGGTAAGCGCGCCAAACCAGACGCTCGGCAACCCAGGAGAACATCATGCCAACGAATGTCTTCATCAACCTGCCCGTCAACAACCTGGAGAAGTCGAAGGAGTTCTACACCAGCCTCGGATGGAAGCTGAACCCGGCATTCAGCAACGACGACGCCGGCGCCATCTCCATCAGCGACACCATCCACATCATGATCCTCACTCATGAGCATTATGGGCGCTTCGTGGACAAGCCGATTGCCGACACGTCCACCACTTCGGCCGTCATCAACGCCGTCAGCGTCGATTCCACCGACGAAATCGACGTTCTGGTCGAAAAGGCAGTAGCGGCCGGAGCCAAGGAGGGAGCGCCGCAGGACTATGGGTTCATGCGGTCGCGCGCCTTCGCCGATCCGGATGGACACCAGTGGGAAGTCATGTGGATGGATCCGATCGCGGAAACCGGGGACTGGGAGGCTGTGCAGGAGAAGTATCCGCAGGCCGCAGAAGCTCAGTCCTGAACCGGATGAAAGGGGCACCTCGGGACGCGGTTCACACCCGCCCGAGGTGCCTCTCCGCGTCGTCGACGCCGTCAAAAACCGCCTCCGCACGGCGTTTTACGCTCAACACAGGAGACGTGGCGGGAGTTGCCGCGCTGTCGAGCCGC
>NZ_KI914660.1:0-2797 GCF_000520495.1 Arthrobacter sp. H14 | reverse complement strand
CGCTGTCGAGCCGCGCCATGGCGACTGCTTCCGCCGTCGTCGCCAATGCGTTTCCCGCCTTGGAGAGCGCGCGGTGCACATCGGACAGGTAGGCGGCCTGGCTGGCAGGGACATCCAGTCCGTCACTGGGCGCGATCAGCTGCGCCTCCGCGCAAACCGCCCGCACGCGCGGCAGCAGGTCCGCGAGCGCATTGGCCACCGGAACGAGCTCCGCATATAGCGCCTCATCCTGCACGCCCTCGAGGATCTGATGGTAGCGGTCCAGCCCTCTGCGGAACCTGTCGTGGGCGCGCCGCCACACGCCCTTGCCGAGCTCGGCGTCGTCTTTGCGCCCTTGGCGGGCTGCGGCGAATAAAGCCATGGTGAAGTTGTGTTTCCGAAGGTTCTGGCGTGGTCCGGTTAGAGGTACTGCCCTGGACGGTGGTGGGTGTCTTCCTCTTTCTTCTTCGAATCCGCACGCGTCGGCTCACCGTTTTCGCCAATGACGACGCCGGGAGCGACCATGGTGCCGGGAGGCAGCTGGCGCATCTGCATGCGCTGTTCGACCTGCTGGTTCGCCATCTGCTGCGCGGCGAGAGCGGTCTGGATACCGTGGAAGAGGCCCTCCAGCCAGCCGACGAGCTGCGCCTGGGCGATCCGGAGTTCCGCGTCCGAAGGGACCTCGTCGTCGGTGAAGGGCAGGTTGATACGGTGCAATTCGCTCACCAGCTCAGGAGCGAGACCGTCTTCCAGCTCCTTTAGCGACCGGCCGTGTATTTCAACCAGCCGTTCGCGTGCCTTTTCATCCAAAGGCGCACTGCGGACTTCCTCCAGCAGCTGCCGGATCATCGTTCCGATCCGCATGACCTTCGCCGGTTCGTCCACCAGTTCGTTCAGCTTGGGAGCCCTGCCCCTGCGCTGCTCCGGTTCCCCGCCGTCGTCGCTGGCGTCCGCCTCTGCGTCCTGCGTCGTGAACTCCTCGACCGACCCTTCGGCGATCACTTCGGCAGCGTCGGCCAGCGGATCGCCGCCGGTGTTCTTGGCGGCGTCGTCTCGATTGGGCCGGGCAGTAGGACCAGTGGCACGATCTTCAGTCATCTTGTCATGTTCTCACGTTCCCCCACGGTGCTGTCAGGGGGAACGTAATCAATTAACCGGATGCAGGCTGGGCGCTCAAGCCTGCCCGGGGTTCCAACAAATGGACGCTGATCAGACCGTCAGAAGGACCTTGCCGGTGTGCGAGCCCGAGTCGAAGTACTCGTGCGCCGCGGCGGCGTCGGCCAAGGGGAACGTCCTGTCCACCTGCGGCCGGACCTTCCCCGACCGGACGAGCGGCCAAACATGCTCTCCGACGGCCCGCATGATCGTTGTCTTCTCCGCGACTGGACGGGCGCGCAGGGTGGTACCCAGCACGGCGGCCCGCTTTTGCATCAGCATCCCGAGGTTGAGCTCCGCTTTCGCCCCACCCTGCAGACCGATGACGACCAACCGTCCGGAGACAGCCAGCGCGTCCACATTCTGTTCCAGATATTTGGCGCCGACGACGTCGAGAATCACATCCGCGCCACGGCCGTCAGTAGCGTTCTTGATCTCCTCCACAAAGTCCTGTTCACGGTAGTTGATCAACACCTCGGCACCGAGAATGGCAGCGACCTCCAGCTTCTCCCGGGAACCGGCCGTCACCGCTGCCCGGGCGTCGAACGCTTTGACGAGCTGAACGGCCATGGTGCCGATTCCGCCAGCACCACCGTGGATCAGGACGGTATCTCCTGCACGGACGCCGGCGGCCATAAAAAGATTCGAAAACACGGTGGCCGCCACCTCCGGCAAGGCCGCCGCCGTCGTCAGATCCATGCCTTCCGGCACCGGCAGCACCTGTCCAGCGGGGGCCACAACCTGCTCCGCATATCCGCCTCCGGCAAGAAGAGCGACGACGGCGTCCCCCACCGCCAATTCGCCATCCACGTCCGGGCCGAGTGCCGCCACCCGGCCGGAGACCTCCAGTCCAGGCACTTCCGAAATGCCATCCGGCGGCGGATACAGACCCTTGCGCTGCTGCACGTCGGCGCGGTTCAAACCGGCAGCCGTGACGTCAATGAGCACTTCCCCGGGGCTGGGTTCGAGCGTATCGGCCTCCCGTACCTCCAGCACCTCGGGGCCTCCGGGTTCGCGGACGTAGATTGCCTTCATGAGTGGCACCTCCTGGATGTCGCGGACGGTATGCCGCGGCGTCCTCGTTCCTTGCGGCGTTTTTTGGTTATCGGGTTTTGTCTGTCTCTGGCAGTTCATGCCAGACTACTATGGGGAAGGTTGTCCGAGCGGCCGATGGAGCTGGTCTTGAAAACCAGTGGGCGGTTACCCCGTCTCGTGGGTTCGAATCCCACACCTTCCGCGAAAACCCGGTCTGGTGATATCCAGACCGGGTATTTTTATGCCCGGAACCGCTGGGCAGACTAACTTGATTCGAGGTCGCGAGGGTCGTTTACCGGTGCATGCTGAGGCGATACTCCTGAACAATGCGCTCCATGTTCTCATCGTCGTGTTCGATTGGATGGGCGGCGTATTGCTCCACTTGCGTACCATCAAAGATGGCCCAGCACTCGTAATCTCCCAGGCGTGACATGTACCGAACCCCTGAATACAACGGTGCACCCTCTTCATCAGTTGCGGTATAAATTCGGCGCGCCATCTCCCTAGTCAACAACCTGTTACTCCCACGAACATCGTCCACGTCAATGCCGTCTAGTGTGTTGCGCCGTTAGTTCGTTGCTAGTTGTTGGTAGGCTGGAGTATGGCGCAACGAGGACCGGCATTGGCC
>NZ_KI914659.1:29115-39438 GCF_000520495.1 Arthrobacter sp. H14 | reverse complement strand
GAAGCAGTGCCCACAAGAGACATTGAACGGTATGACGACGCGGTCGCCGGCACTGAGGTTCCTCACCTGGGAGCCGACCTCTTCGACGATGCCCATCGGTTCGTGGCCGATGATGTCACCCTTGTCCATGAAAGGACCCAACACTTCATACAGGTGCAGATCCGAACCACAGATCGCGGTGGACGTGACCCGGATAATTGCGTCCGTCGCCTCCTCGATTTCCGGGTCCGGAACAGTCTCCACACTGACCGAACGCTTACCCTGCCATGTGAGTGCTCTCATTTCTTCTCCTCCGTGTCACTATCATTTGAATAAGGCCGGAGCCGATCAGCTCCCTGCCAAATGCCGGCGCCACCGGCATCGTCACTCATCGTGTCCCTGATCGGAACTCATTTGATCTTCGGCTGGCTTGGTTTCAGTCCGAGGGCAGCGCCTGCCCATCCTGCTCGTGACCGGCATAAATATCCAGCAGCTCGCGCGCATGATCGGCACCGGGCCCTTCCTGAGCGAGAGCGCCGCGCATCCCTTCAAGTTTGGCTTCGCCGGCCGGGAACGGTGGCAACAGCGGAACAGCGGCGTCCGTGACCGCTTCAATAATCACCGGCCGGTCCGCTGCCAGGGCCGCTTCCCAGGCACCCGCCAGCTGATCCGGGTCCTCAACGCGAATGCCCGTCAGCCCGAGCAATTCAGCGTATCCGGTGTAGGAAAAATCGGGCAGATCCTGACTGGCCGGAAAGCGCGGCTGATTTTCCTTCTCACGCTGCTCCCAGGACACTTCGCCCAGATCACGGTTGTTGAGCACGCACACCACAAACCGGGGATCCGGCCAGGACCGCCAGCTGCGGCTGACGGTGATCATCTCGGCCAGCCCGGCCATCTGCATGGCTCCATCTCCGGTAAGCACCACGGCCGGACGCGTCGGGGCTGCAAGCTTGGCGGCGATGGCATACGGGATCGAGCAACCCATACTGGCCAGGGTGCTCGAAAGGTGAGCGGGCACCCCGCGCGGCAACCGCAACTGGCGGACGTACCAATAGACGCAACTTCCGACGTCGACAGCCACCTGGGCATCGGATGGCAGCTGCCGGCTCAGTTCTTCCACGACCCGCTCCGGATTCACCGGTTCAGCAGGGGTCCGTGCCCGGCGGCCGGCGATTTCCCACCATCGGGATACCTGCTCCTCCACCGCGGTGCGCCAGGGACTTTGTCCGCTCTCCTCAAGCAGCGGAAGCAGCTCCTCCAGCGTGGCAGCCGCATCGCCGGTGAGCCCGACCTCGATTGGATACCGATTGCCGAGCAGGCTGTCGTTGATGTCAATCTGCACCGCCCGGGCGGCACCGGGAGGCGGATAGAACTCTGTCCAGGGATCATTCGAACCGACTATCAGCAGCGTGTCGCACGCGCCCATCAGATAGCTGCTCGCCGTCGTGCCTAAATGCCCCATAACACCTGTAGCATAGGGCAGCGACTCATCGACATACGGTTTCCCCAGCAAGCTGGTGGTTATTCCGGCACCGAGCTTCTCCGCGACGGCAACGACTTGTTCCTGGGCGGCGCTGGCCCCCTGCCCTACCAGCAGCGCCACCTTTTGGCCCGCATTGAGTAACTCCGCAGCGGCGGTGAGGTCCTTCGGCCTTGGCAGGATGCGGGGCGGATTCCACTCCGCGGCGGTAACGACAACTCCATGCTCCTGATCCAGAACCGGCGCCGGTTGTTCCTGAATATCATGGGGCACGATTACCACACAGGGGCTCCGCGTCGCGATGGCGGTGCGCAGAGCCCGGTCCAGGACCATCGGCAGCTGCTTGGGGGAATTGACCTGCTCCGAAAACTGCGCCGCCACATCCTTGAACAGTGTCACCAGGTCCACTTCCTGCTGGTATCCCGACCCCAGCACGGACCGGTCCTGCTGGCCGATGATCGCCACCACCGGGACACTGTCCAGCTTGGCGTCATAGAGGCCGTTGAGCAGATGGACCGCCCCCGGGCCTTGCGTCGACGTCACCACGCCGACCTCACCGGTATATTTGGCGTGACCCACCGCCATGAAGGCCGCGTTTTCCTCATGCCGGGCCTGCACAAACTCCGGACCACCCTCAGACCGGTTCAGGGCCGCCAAGAGAGTGTTGTTTCCGTCGCCGCTGTACCCAAAGAGCCGATCGACCCCCCACGTTCGCAGCCGGTCCACTATCAGGTCCGCTACTAGCCGTTCACTCATGCCGGGCTCCCTTCATCGTGTCAGTGCGCTCCGGCGCTGGCGCAATCCCCCGGACGAACCAGCACCCGCTCATGCAGTAAGTATACTTACCATAGTTCCCCGAGGTTGTTGCTGGCACCCTGAGAGGCCCGATTGAGGGCATTTGATAGCACGAAGGAAAAACCACTTGATGGTGACGACACCTCTGGAGAGCCACCCAATTTGGCCCCCCTGCACAAATTGCCGTCCAGCCAGAGCCCAACAGTCATCGCCCCACCGACCTAAGCGAGACCCGTGGTGGCCTGATCCTCATAGCCTCGTCCATCTCTGCGACCACGCCTACGCCCTACGAGGGCGTCCAGGGAAACGAAAGCGTACGGCTGCAACCTCGTCGAGACCGTGCGCGAAGAGCTGCGCGACACTCCATCGGCGTCACCGCGCTGCTGCCAGGTGTCAGGTGCCACCGACAGCGAATTTCACAGCTATGCGGGTATGGCAACACCACCGGATCGGCCGTCAGCAGATGTTCCCGAACGTGGAAGCCGGCGTTCACACTATCGTAGGTTCATGAGCGAGCTTGAACCGCGCTCCTTAGCCGCAGAGTCTGAAGCTGAGCGTTGGCTCCTCGTCATCGGCCGGCGATGGCGCCGCCGCCAGCTGCGCCAGTTCGGCACGGTCAGCCGCGTGGATCTCATCCACGGTGATGACCAACCCCGTGCTACGGGCCTGAAGGAGTGTGAGGAGTTCGACGGCGATGCTGCGCCACGCGACCTGGCGTTCAGGTGGCAGTTGGGTCGTTAGGCTGAAGCCGGCAGCCGAGACCGAGGTGATGCGGCGGCGCTGCGGCCCATCGCCGAGCTCTTCAGCGAGTTGCCGCATGGACTCGCCGATCCGCCCCATAAAACCGTCGGTTGCGGTTTCGGAGATCACGGCCCATCCGTGCTCGCGGGACGTGTCGTGAGCGGTACCGAGCATAACGGTCTTGCCGATACCCCGGGCGCCCGTGAATATAGTGAGAAGTCCCGGGGCGCCTGCGCCGAGACGGAGGCCATAGTCGAACTCATCGAGAAGTCCGGCGCGGCCAATAATGTCCGGCGGCGTAGCACCAGCCGAGGGACGGAACGGGTTTTCCGTACGACATAATCCTTGTGAGTCACTGTGTATCTTGTGAGTTTCGTTTCACCTGTGAGTTTTATGAGTACCACCAACATACAGCTCCCCCCCCGCGACAACCGCTTAGTGCGGTCAACGGGCTATTTCGTCATTGAACTAAAGACCGGCAAGTTCCAGCCCGAGTACGCCGGGAAGTTGAATTTCTATGTGGCTCTGGTCGATGACAAGTTCAAACGTGCCGCCCATGGTGCGACGGTCGGGATACTGATCTGTGGAAGCAAGAACGAACACAGCGTCCGGTACGCCCTGGGCCGGTCTGACTCCCCCATGGCCGTCTCGACATACACCTATGACTCCCTGCCGGTCGAAGAGCAGAAAGCAGTCCCGGGTGAAAGCGAACTATCGGCAGCATTCGATCAAGTCGATGTGCCGGATAAAACTTCCCCCGATTAGACTTTGTGCCCAACGTTTGGGGCGGATTGAACGGTCGCGAATGTTCTGCGGCACCCCGGCAGCGCCACCCACACGGGTCCTCTATATACCGCAGTCCGGCAGGGCAGCAGCCCGGCTCGCTTTCATGGCCGTTAGAATCGGGTACTGCCGACGGGCCGATAAGTGGGCGCACGAGCGGCGAGACTGTGACAAACTGAGTCCTCGGCGGACGCGCCGATATTCCTGCTTGGGGGCATCACATGACCGGGCTGTCTAAAACGGTCGTAGACGTTGACGGCTATACGCTCGATGTCCACTCCACCCTTGCCCGCGGAAGCGGGCCGGTGTATGTGCTGGTGCACGGCATCGGTGCCTCTCATCGCTACTTTCTGCCTCTGGCCCGCAACCTGGCAGCGAACGGAAGCCGCGTCTATGTCCTTGACATGCCCGGCTTCGGGAGCACCCCTGCTCCCCGGGAAGCGCTGACCATCACAGATTTCGCGCGCTTGGTCCTTGCGGCGTTGGAGCGGGTTGCGGCCGGGCCCGCCATCATCGTGGGACATTCCATGGGCGGGCAGGTTGTTGTGGAAATGGCCCTGCAGCAGCCCGATGCCGTCACCGGATTGTTGTTGCTCGGGCCTACCGCCGAAGCTGGCGCCCGCACTGTCCGGCAGCAGGCATGGCGGCTGTTGCGCAACGGTGTCGCCGGCACGATCCGGTCGCAGATGGTCGTTACTTTCGATTACCTGCGCTGTGGTCCGCGGTGGTTCCGCGCCAGTCTGCCGGCAATGCTGAACTATCAGATTGAGCAACGCATCGCCTGTGTTACGGTGCCTGTGCTTATTGCCGCCGGTGAGCGGGATCCGGTCGCACCCGGGCCGTGGCTGGAGAAACTCGCCCGCTCCTGCCCCGGTGCACGCACCGCCGTGGTGGCCGGTCAACCACACGCTGCCATGTACACCGACCCGGGCGCAGTATCCCGGCTGTGCCAGCAAACAGCCGCCCGCATATCAAACCGGCCAACTGAACCGACGCACTGACGTCCCTGCCGCGGCGTCGGAGCGCCGCTGCCCACGGATGCAAGATCCGCCACACTCCGTAAAACAGGAAGACCCGGGCCGAACACAGGGCCCTAGAGGCGGCCCGGATAGGGTGCTCTCGATCATGGAAATAACCGAACCGCCCAGAGATTATGCCACTGCGCGGAGAGTTTGACACCGTTTGACCCGGCGCCCGGACCGTGGGGTTCACCGCTGCGGATTTGGTTTTGGTCTAATCAAGAGTGTGACGAGAGCCACGAGAATGCAGGCTGCGAACAGGATGATGCAACGACCGCATCGACAACATCTGCAGGTTTGCCGCCGACCTCCAATAAACGCAGCTGCTCGAAAGGAACTTCCCGCATGCGAAATCCTCTAAGACCACAAGCCAGAGTCCCCATCCACACGACGGGCGGGACGCCGCCTCAACAAACCCCGGACGGTGGCCCAGCCCGTGTCTGGTCCGACAGCCTCGGAACATCTGCCATGCGCGCGGGGCAGATCCTGCTGCTGCTGACCCTGGCCGTGCTCACTGTCTATGCTTTGCTGCAGCTGACTCTGGTACTCATTCCGGTACTGATCGCCTTGCTGTTGGCGGCGGCGTTCGCGCCTCTGGTGGAAGTAATGCACCGAAATCATGTTCCAAAGGTCTTGGCCACGCTCATCTCCTTGATCGCCGCCGCAGCAGCTTTGGGGGCGGTGCTCGCGGCGGTCATTTACGCTTTCAGCAACCATTGGAACACTTTGACCGCCCAAGCCAGCCAGGCACTGGACCAACTCGGACAATTCGTTGCCGGAGGCCCACTGCCGATCACTCCCCAACAGCTTCAACAGGCGCGTCAGACTGCCGTGGACGCCGTGGCACAGAGCGTCTCCTTCAGCACGGCGGTGGCCGGACTGAGCACCGTAGCGACGGTTATCACCGGGCTGTTACTCATGATCGTCATCCTGTTCTTCTTCCTCAAGGACGGCCGCCAAATCTGGCACTTCTTCCTCCGCCCACTGCACGGGCACCGCCTGGACCGGGCACAACGAATAGGAAAATCATCCCTGTCCGTAATGGGGGGATACATCCGTGGAGTTGGTCTCATCGCCGTCATCGACGCCGTCTTCATCGGTCTCGGCCTGTGGCTGCTCGGCGTTCCACTGGCCCTGCCCTTGGCCGTGATCATATTCATCGGCGCCTTTATCCCCGTGGTCGGCGCGACCGTGGCAGGAAGCCTTGCGATACTGGTCGCCTTCGTCAACGGCGGACCGAGCACCGCCATCATCGCCGGAATCATCATCCTCGCCGTCCAACAAATCGAAGGCAACCTTCTCTATCCCCTGATCATGGGCCAGACCGTCAAACTACACCCGCTGGTCATCCTGCTGGCTATCACCGCCGGCGTACTGCTGGCCGGGATCTTCGGCGCCATAGTCGCCGTTCCACTGGCAGGGGTGGCCTGGACAATCATCAAAGAATGGAAGCAGTCACCACAGAGGACAACCGCCAATCCGGCTCTGGAATCGACGGCCGGGGCCGGCGCAACGGTCTAAGACGGTCAGGTGGCCGACCCCTGACGATTTTGTTTTCACGAAAAAAACTTCGACAAATAACGCCGCAAAAACCGCTTAGGAATCAAATGAACAAGATATTTGCTGAGAAAGGGCAACGACAGCGTCCTGCGCTGTCACGGGTCAAGCCCATACTGATTAATCAGAGGACGTTATTAGCGTTCAAAGCGGCCGTTGCCGTCGGACTCGCATGGGAAATCGCACCCCTGATGCCGGGCGTCCTTGATGAGTACCCGTACTATGCACCGCTGGGCGCTCTGCTGTGCATGCACCAAACAGTGGCACATTCGTTCAAATACGGACTGCAGATCCTTGCTGGACTGGGAATAGGCCTCCTCCTCGCCACCGGAGTACTCCTCTTCGGAGCACCCAACCTGCTCACCATCTCACTCGTGGTAGCGGTCGGCGTCCTCATCGGCAGCATGCGCTGGCTGGGAGCGCCGGGGCAGGAATATTTACCCATAGCGGCCCTGTTCGTCCTCATCGTCGGCGGGCAGCGGGCCAACATCTATTCCATCGGCTATCTCGTTCAAATGACCACAGGTGTTGTCGTGGCGCTGGTGACCAACGCCGTGATCATTCCGCCGCTGGCTTTCGACGCGGCCGTTGACACCTTCTCACGGTTCCGCACCGGCCTTGCCAGGCATCTGAACAATGTCGGTGAAGCGTTGAAGGAGAACTGGCCGCCCGAACGTGAAGACTGGGCCAGGCAGAACGAGGCCCTGGCCGCCACCGCAGACGAGGTCCGCACCGCGATTTACACTGCGGATGAAAGCCGCAAAGCCAATCACCGCGCCCGCCGCCACCGCCGCGACATCGCCGGCGATTTCAATGATCTTCATGCGCTGGAGAATATTACCTTCCACATCCGGGACCTGACCGAAGTGCTCGCCGGAGCCGCATGGGGCAAACCATTTCCCTTCCACCTTTCCGCGGACCTGCGTGAACCGTTGAGCGGGGCCATACAGAAAACGGCAGAAGCATTGCAGGCATGGGATACCGGCAGCACTGACACTGCAGTACTTGATGAAGCCGAAGATGTCCTTGAGACCCTGGCGGTCCAGCTGGACGAACACCAAAGTTCCGAGGCAGCCTCAACATCAGCTGCCGTCATGGTCACCATGACCCTGCGCCGCATCCTCGCTGCAATCCGCCCACGAATGGAACAATCAGCGAATAAGCAGCCCACCGGCAGGTAATCCCGTCACCAATTTTCCGGCCCGCCGGGGTTGCCTGCCTGCCGGACTGTGGCGGACGCGGTCGCAACAGTTCTGTCTGTTGCCGTTCGAATCACCTCGTTGCAGGAACGCCGGGGAGTGCTGTGACCCGGGACGGTCAGGTGGCCGGCACCTTGGCGATCTTGTTTTCACGGAAAGCTTCGACGAACAGCGCGTGGTCCCGGCGGACGGTGGCGGCGTACCCGGTACAGAAGTTGACCAGGCCGTCGATGAATTCATCCTCCCGGCCTTCGATCACGTTGAGGATCGCAGCTTCTGTCTGGAACGAGACCAGATCGTGGTCGCTGTCCTCGTCGGTTGAACAGTGGATTTTGGCTGTCGCGCGGCCAAGGTTCTCCAGCACCGGCTCGATCTGCTCCGGTTCGGTAAGCTCCTCCCAGCTGAGATCGCGCTGGTAAGGGGAGAGTTCCGAGACGACGTAAGCGGTGCCGGCGATAGTGGTGTAGCCCAGGTAAGGGTCGGTGTTCGTCTGCAGTGACCGTTGGCTAATGACCGCGCGCTGCCCGTCATGAGCGAAGAAGTCACGCACCCGCCCTTCGGTGACAATCCGGCTCGGCGCAGCGACATTGGCCTGTTTCATCGACAGGACGATGTCGTTTTCCTGCGCCTCGTCGAAGCCCTCAATGAGAATGTTGTAGGCCGGCAGGCCGGCACTGCCGATACCGAACCCGTTTTTGCCCACGATGTCCTTGACCCGGAAGAACACCGGCCGCTGGTACCGGTCATGGTTGGGGATCGTCTTGAGGTAGTCGTCAAAGGACTCCGAAACCTGTTCGTACTCTTCCTCGTCCAACCGCCGCGTGGAGTGGTCTTCACGGAAATGGCGTTCGTGCTCCTCGACCAGGGTCAGAGACTCCAGCAGTCCGGTCCGCCGCCCCGCCCTGGCAGCCTGCAGCACCGCGTGGATGGTTCCCTTTGTGTTGCCCAGGCCCAAGGCAAAATCAGCCTGCCCATCGGCATCGTATTCCTTGACCTGATTCAAGTATGCCCGGACATACGTCGTGGACAGCTCCCGGATCGATTGCTCCGGAAGCGCCTTCTGCCAGCACAGCAACGCCAGAGAGGTAAGAAAGCGGCGCAGGTCCCAGGAGAAGTGCCCGACATAAGCCTCATCAAAATCGTTGACATCGAAGGCCAAGGCCCCCTCGCTGTTCATATACGTGCCGAAGTTACCCGCGTGAAGGTCGCCCTGGATCCAGACCCTTCCGGTGCGGTCGTCCGCCCATTGATCGCCGAGGTCAGCCATATCAGCGTAGAATACGGAAGCACTTCCCCGGTAGAAAGCGTAAGGATCGGCCGCCATCTTCCGGAACCGCAACCGGAACGCATCCGGATCGGCCTCCATCAGTGCCTCCAGGGCACTGACCAGTGTGTCCGTAATCGCTTTCTGCCGTTCAGCTGAATCCGTCATCAGATCACCCTATAAGCGCATATCCGACCAGCCGGAGGCAGTACGGGGATAGTTATTCATTCGATACCCGTCACCAAAGCCGCTATCGGCTCCTAACGACCGACTCGTCCCTGCCCCGGCCCTTCAGCCGTGAATGGAACAACGAAACCATGGACGGCAGCGCCTCACCGTCGGCCCCCATACACACCGCGGACAGGGAAGGGCTTACCGCCCGGCCGCCAGCTGCTTGACCACCACCCCCTAGCTCGACTTTCCAGTCCGAGGGTTCGGCGTTGCTTCCCGGGTTTGCCGCCCCATGCGTAGGATGGGGCGTGTGACCCGCCGCAAGGTTTTCGGGCGGGCACAGCCGACTCCAAGGAAGGTGAAGACCATGGGTGCTGACGACAAGATCGGAAATGCCGCCGAGAAACTCGGTGGCAAGGGTAAAGAAGCTGCCGGCGAGACCAAGGGTGATGAGGATCTGAAAGCCGAAGGCCAGAGCGACCAGTCCAAGGCGGATCTGAAGGACGCAGGCGAGAAGGCAAAAGACGCTTTCAAAAAATAGCGTAAGAGATGAACGGTGCAGGGTGCCGGTCCTGGAGGGGCCGCACCCTGCATGCGTTTACCCTGCCGGTTTACATTTTTGCGAATTTCGTGCGGGCAAAAGAGTAGATTCCATAGGAGAAGGGTCCCAGCCCCACCCCGGCGACAACATACGGGCCGAATGGCTGCCCGGTCAGGGCTCTCAGTGCCGTATCCAGACCGGGCGGTGTTTCCGGGTTGGATCTGGCCGGCGCGAACTCGAACGCTACGCCAAGACCCACGACGAGGAGGGCCATCATGTCTGCCCTGCACAAAACTGTCATGGACGTTGACGGGTACACGCTCCACGTCCACACCGGTCATCCACCTGCGGCAGAGGGCGGTGGACCAGTTTTTGTCCTCGTCCACGGGATCGGCGCCTCCCACCGGCACTTTCTGCCCCTGGCCGGGGAACTAACAGCCACCGGAGCAACGGTCCACATCCTCGATATGCCGGGCTTCGGAAACACCCGGCTCCACTGCCTGGCCGTGGAACACCGGACGGCGCATGCACCTACACAGGCAGAGCCAGCAGGTCCAGGTGCTCGACGCGGACGGAGAGTTCTCCCTGCTCCAGCTGGGAGCGGCGCCGGTCAAGCCAGGCGCTGGCCTCGCGGGCCAGCCCGGGTTCCTGCTCGAGGGCGGCTTCGATCCACTCATCCACCCACGTGCTGAACAGCTCCGGCGTCGAACCATCCAACTCCCATGGGGTATCAACGGAGGTTACCGATAATCCGTGGCGGGCCAAGGCGCCGTGGGCGGCTGCGGCGGCAT
>NZ_KI914659.1:23504-29015 GCF_000520495.1 Arthrobacter sp. H14 | reverse complement strand
GGCGGCTGCGGCGGCATCCGGTCCGAGCCGGCCATCGCGGCGCTGATGATCGTCAAAGGCTTTGGCCAGTTTCAAGTCGAAGGGTTCGGCAGGTGTGAACTCCACCTGGCCGGTCACGGTCAGGCTAAACAACACGGCGCACGGGGCCTCCGCGGCCGCGCCGCAGATTGCCTCGATATCGGCGTCACTCAACACATCGAGCAACGCCGAACAGGTGACCAAAGCGGGCGGGTGCATGCCATCAGCCGCTGCTTCAGCCAGTATCCGGCCGACATCCTCCATTTTTCCGGTTCTGCCGGTGAAGCTGGCAGGCGGGTCGGCGCGGGAGAGCAAGTGCGTGTCGTGGTCGACCAGAGTCCAGTGCTGGGCGAACGGCAACCGCGGCGCCAGCCAGTGCGCGTTGGAACCGGTGCCGGCGCCGAGGTCGACGACGTTGACCTGATCGCGCCTGTGAGAGGTTCGCAGCCACTCAACCAAGGGTCCGATCAGCGGTTCGACAGTGTAGCCGCGGGCCTTGTCATCCGCGGGCATGCGCAAGGACAACCATCCGGCGTCGGCGGGTCGTTCCGGCCGTTCGGTCGTGCCAGCTTCCGGCGGCTGCGGGGTTCCTGCCGGCTGACGAGTTTCCGCGGCGCCGCTGCTCATTTCAGTGTCCTCAGTACTGACTGCACGGTGTTTTCCCATCCCGTCAGCATAGCCCGGCGGTTTTCCGCTGCAGCGCACGCACTCTGCCGCACGGAATCGTCGCTCAACCAGCTGGCCAGCGCCGCGGCCAAATCATCGGTAGACCCGGGATCGATAACTAAACCCGGGCGGCGTCCCTCGCGGTCGCGGCCCAACGTATTTTCTGCCCCGGTGCCGGCCGGGACCACTACCGGCACCCCGCGGGCCAGCGACTCGGCCACCACCATGCCGTAGGTTTCCGCCCGTGATGGCAGTACCGAAATGTCGGCGGCATGCCATTGGTCGTCGAGACCAGTTCCCGTTAGCTCCCCCGTGAGGTCGACCCGGTCTTCCAATCCGGCTGCCTTTATGGCGAATCGCACCTGCTCCAGGTACCCGACGTCCGGTCCGGAGGGGCCGATCAGCCGAGCCGTCCAGTCGAACTCCTTCAGGCTCGCGAGCGCCGCGACAGTGGCGAGTTGGTTCTTCACGGGACTGACAGTTCCTACTTGGAGGATGAGTGGAGGGGCGGAACCGTGCGCAAGCGGTGCCGGATCCACGCCGGGCGCCGCTACCGCCACATCAGATAATCCGTGTCGACGACGAAGCTCGTCTGCCGCCCAATCGCTGGTGGCAATTACACCGCGGGCGGCGTGCAGGGCTTCCCGTTCAAGCGCATCAAGGGTAACGGCCGTTTCCGCGTCCAGTCCAGTGTCCAAGGCCAACGGCATGTGCACAAGAACCCGCACATCGTTCCCGGAAGACACTGCATCCTGGACAATGCGAGGGCAACCGGCGGCCATCATTCCGTCGACGATCACAACACGACCGGCCCACCGCAGTGCCCCGGCAAGTTCCTGCTCACTCCGCGCGTCCGGTTGCGGCCAGCTTCCATCGACAGTGGCAACAACGACGTCGGCGCCCGCCTGGCGAAGCCCGTCCCGCAGGCGGCGGTCGTAGATATTGCCTCCGCTGACGACGGTATCGACGTTTCCGGGCAGCACCAGTGCGAGTGCCGGACCGGCGTCGCTATCCGGCGGCTTCAAAGTCGACCCGGTACGAGGCCCACGCGTTGGGCGTTTCGCGCAACGTCACTTCCAGAGAGGTCAGGCCATCAACCAGATCAGTACCGGCCAGCCGGTCCGCGATGTAGCGGGCGAGCGCCTCCGTCGTGGTGAGCTGACCGGCGAAGTCGGGATGTTCGTCCAGATTCCGGTAGCGCAGCCCCTCCAATGTGGTGGACAGTTCGCCGGTGGCCTTGCCGATGTCGATTACGACATTGTCCTCGTCCAGTTCGCGCCGCTGGAAGTTCACCTCGACGACGTAGGTGGCTCCGTGCAGGCCCTGCGCAGGGCCAAACGTCGGCCGCGGAAGGCTGTGCGCGATCATGATATGGTCCGAAACGCCCACCGAATACATCTATTCTCCTTGCTGGTTGGTCTCAGGAACTGCGGTCCCCGGGTAGTCGATGACGTGGCACAACGCGTTGAGTTCGCCGGACGCGAGCCGCTCCATCACGGCCGGCAGCTCATCGAAATTGCTGGTTCCGGTCAGCAGTGCATCGAAGACCGGGTCTTTGAGCAGTTCCAGAGCCAGCAGCAGCCGGTCGCGGTTGCTCCGCCGTGCCCTGCGCACTGGGGCCACGGCGCCGACTTGGCTGGCGCGGATGCTCAGACGGCGGGAATGGAACTCGGCCCCGAGCGGAATCTGAACCGCCCGTTCGCCGTACCAGGACATTTCGATCAGTTCACCTTCGACGCCGAGCAGCCCGAGCCCGGTGGCCAGTCCTTCACCCGATGCCGAGCAGTGAATGACGATGTCGCAGTTGTCCGCAGCCTCGCCGGGTGCGACGAAATCGACGCCGAACGCGGCCGCCGTCGAACCTTTTGCTGGATCAATGTCCGCCAACTGCAGCCGGCCGAGCGGAAACTGCTTCAACAACGCCGCGACGAGAAGGCCAACCATGCCGGCGCCGATCACCGCCACCCGGTCGCCCAGCCGCGGCCCGGCTTCCCAGACCGCGTTGACCGCGGTTTCCATCGTCCCGGCAAGAACCGCACGCCGGGCGGGAACGCCGTCCGGAACCGGAACCAATGCATCGGCCGGCGCCACGAAGCGGTCCTGATGCGGGTAGAGGCAGAACACCGTGCGCCCTTCGAGTTCCGATGGTCCCTGCTCGACGAGACCGACGGAGAGGTACCCGTACTTCACCGGCCCAGGCAGGTCGCCTTCCTGGAACGGACTGCGCATCTGGTCGCGGACCGAGGCGGGAACCTGGCCGTTGTAGACCAACATTTCGGTTCCCCTGCTGATGCCGGTATGGAGCGTGCGGACCAGCGCCTCCCCCGGTCCCGGCGGCTTCAAATCCTCCTGGCGCAGCTCACCTTTGCCGGGGCCGACGGTCCAAAAAGCGCACGCCTTCTCTCCCAAGGTATCTGCAACCATACTTAGTACCATATAGATGAGGGGGAGTGATGGGAACCAGCTCCGCACGCCGTGCAACGGCCGACGCGATGGGCACCATCGCGGTGTTTTTCCCCGCGGGAATTTTGTTCGCGGCCGATTCCTCCGCCTTTACCGGCTCCCGCTATCTGGCTCTCGCCGCCGGCGCGGCGATCACCATCGCCCTGGCGGCATTCGTCCTGCGTCGCACGCCCCGATTCTCGACGCCGGCCGACCGGATCACGCTGTTCCGGGCCGTATTGGTGGGTTGCTGTGCGACGATTATCGTTCCCACCCTCGGCACAGCACTGGAGCCCGGCTGGCTGTTGATCGCGATCGGCACGGTGGCTTTCGTGCTCGACGCCCTCGACGGCCGGGTTGCCCGGCACTTCGGCTGCGCGTCGCAGGATGGAGCGCGGTTGGACATGGAGGTCGACGCCGCCCTGCTGCTAGTGCTTTGCTGGGCTGCGGTGGGAGCACTCGGCTGGTGGACCCTCGCGATTGGCCTGATGCGCTACGCGTTTGTCGCTGCGTCCTGGATCCGGCCTGCCCTAAAAGCACCCCTACGGCCGAGCATGCTCCGGAAGTTTATTGGCGCCGCTCAGGCGTTCGCGCTGCTGGTCGCATTGGCCCCCGGCATGCCCGTCGCTATTGGAGCAACGGTCGTCACGCTGGCCCTGCTGCTGCTGACCGTCTCGTTTGCCCGCGACGTCAGCGTGATGGAGTGGAGCTATCATCAGCATCCGGACGGTGCGGCCAACCACCTATTGACGCCCTAGTGCTACGCGAGCTCGGATTCCAGGTTCCAGCGCGCCGCATCCTCCCACATTCTTCGGCCGGCAGGTGTTCGGAACAGCGGATCAAGCGCAAGCAAACCGCGGACGACGGCGGCACGGCCCGCCTTAAAATTTGCGTCGCCGACATGCGCATACTCGGCCCGGACTGCGTCCAGATACCGACGATACCCGGAGGGGGATCGGCCCAGGACGGACAGATCCGCGTCGCACAACAGCGCGCCTGGTGCATCTTCCGGTGCGGGATCGTGGGTGCTGGTGAGCCGTACCAACCTTGCCACTTCCGTTACCTCGGCTGATCCCAGGCCGGCCTTGGTAAGCCGTTCCTCGGCCAGGCGGGCGGATGCTTCCTCATCTTCTCCTGCAGCGCCGCGGTAAACGGCGTCGTGGAACCAGGCGGCAAGCACGACGGCGCGTGGCGGGCCTGCGGCGCAGGTCAGCCTGTCCAGCGACTCCAGGACGTTCAGCAAATGGGCACGGTCGTGGTAGCGACGGTGGTCTTCGCCCCAGCATTTCAGCAGTTCCCCGCCCAACTTCCGGTTCCCCGGTAACACATCGTTCCACCGCTGTGTCAGCGGACGGACCAGTGCATCGCTGCGCTCCCGGGCCGGAACCCGCAGACCGCTGGCAACAAGCGTGCGGACGAGTGTCCTGCCATCGACCCTTTGGGCGCCCAGCCCGGCCAGTTCCGCGCAGCGGCCCTCCGGAACGTCGTAGTGGTCGCGGTCAAACGCCCGTTCATTCACCCCCGCTGTTGCCGCGAACTCGTGCAACTCAGCCAATGACGTATCGGAGATCATGTGGGCGAAATGGGTTCCATGCGCAGGCCACAGTGGCGGGTCGATAAAGATGGCCATAGTCCTCGCGTCCGCGCGTCTACTTGTTCTTCTTGGGGAGCGGTTTCGGTGGCTTAGCCATTGGCACCGCTTTGGATGAGGGGATGCGCTGAACCATTCCGTACATATTGGCGCGAAGAAATGCTTCCTCACCGGGGATTCGGTCACCCTCGGTCCAGGTTTTCCCCTTCGCCTTATCAAACAGGGCAATAGCTGTGGCCTCCGAAATGGAGGTGAACCGGGACTCATAGAGGATTCCGCCAAAACCAGCGCTATGGAACGCTGTGGCCCACCGACAGGTCTTTTCATAATCTCCGTGAGATGCGCCGAGTTCACGGATCGAACCCCAGTTCGCGGCTAATTCGTTCCCCGTGTGTGCGAGGGTGGCCGCCTTCGGCAAGTTCAACTCGACCACCTCCATCGTGTGCATGACCGATTCAGGAACCATATTCGCCTGGGAAATATGGCTGGCAACCCGTTCCCGGATCGCAGTCTGAAGGTCCGTCGCCAGATAGCAGGTACCCATGGGCATCTCCAGGTCGAAACGTCCGCCGCCGGAAGCGAAATACCATGCTCCACGCGGCGTAGGACGCCGAAAGGCAACTGATCGGTACAACCTATGGGATGCGGACACCCGTACATCTGGAAAACCTGTGAGGTCCGGAGGTGGTTCACCTAGAGCAGCATCGGAGCGATTCGAAGGAACTGGCGAAATCATGCGGCCCAGGCCGCTGCATCGTTCCGTGCCGACGCAAGGACCGGCTCGGGCTCCGCTC
>NZ_KI914659.1:21192-23404 GCF_000520495.1 Arthrobacter sp. H14 | reverse complement strand
CTCCGGACGCCAGCCACTCAACTGCCGACTTCCCGCTCAGCTGATCGACCTTTGTGACCATCCATAGTGCGATGGTCCAGCCGTCCTTTGTCCCTTGGGAGAGCACACTGAGCACATCAACGAAGTGCGGAAGAGTGTCACCAAAATCGGTGAACTGCCACACCGGGTAGAGGCGAACCCGATCCGAAGTCATACATGCCAGCAGCTTCCCGCTCCGAACCTTCTTTTCCAGTGCCTGCCTACTGATTCCCAGCCAGGAGATCATCGCATTGGTGTCATAGAACGGCCCGGTAAGATCCGCGAGCTCGCTAGAGTCGGACCTCGGCAAGGCATGCAGTAGGGAACGCACCAGCCGGAGAGTGTCCACGTCGCTTAGGTCGAGCCCGAGCCGTAGCATCTCTTTCGCCAGCGTCTCGGTGACGGTCCGGATCGCCGCGACGCGCGGGTCGATGACCGCTTTAGTGGAAGCAAAGCTGGAACTGAGAATGGATGTGTTTGGCAGCATCCGTGACCCCCGGCGTAACCGTGAGAGGGTCGTTAGTGGCAATCTGCGACCATAGCGGTCCAAACTTATTGCGTGGAATGGCTTTGCTCCCGATTCAGCGGAGGAATACGCGCGAATCAGTGGATTCCTAGCCTCGAGTGCCTGCATTTCAGAGACGATTTCCCGGTAGCGCTGGAGCGTTTCCGGGGCCGCCTCAGTGCGCGCGGTATCTCCGCCCGATTTCGAGGCGACGACATACCGTTTTGTTGCGGCCATGCGGAACCGTCCTCCTGCTGTCAACTGAGACAACCATACTACTCCGAGTCGTCAACCTAGACAACCAATCTCAGAACACAGCTGGCCACCGCGCCGGATTACCCGCCGGCGACCGACTGGATGATCAGCAGTTCCTGTCCCGGCCGGACCGCCGTTGAGGCGCCATCGAGACCGCGGATGTCCTCGCCGTCGACGAAGATATTCACGTAGCGCCGGACCGCCCCCGTCTCATCCCGCACCCGCCGGCCGAAAACCGGATAGTCAGCGGCGAGCGCGTCGAGCAGCGCGGCGACCGTGCCGCCGTCGGGCAGTGAAACCTGATGCACCCTGCTGTCCCCCGCCAACGCCGCGAGCACCGGCGGAAGCATGACCGACACTGTTCCCATCAGACTCCTACGGCCGCCGCCCGGACGCACAGCACATCGGGCAGGTGCGAGACCACTTCGGTGAAAACTTCGCCCTCGTCTGCACTGGCATAAACCGAGCCGCCACGGGTGCCGAAATACACACCGGCAGGTTCGGAGGTATCGACGGCGGCCGCATCCCGGAGGACTACGTTGTACTCCGCGTCCGGCAACCCGGTATCGAGCCGCATCCAGCTCTGTCCGGCGTCGTCGGTACGGTGCACGGCAAGGCGTCCGTCGGGCGGGATGCGCTCACTGTCCGCCTTCATCGGGATGACCCAGGCCGTGTCGCTGCGGGTCGGATGGGTCATCATCACGAAACCGAAGTCCGCCGGAAGGCCATCGGCGATCGAAACCCAGGTGTCGGCGTCGTCGTCGGACCTGTAGACGCCGTGGTGGTTCTGGGCATACAGCCGCTTCGAGTCTTTGGAATCCCGGGCAATCTTGTGCACACACTGACCGAATTCCGGGTTGGGATCCGGCATGAAGTAGGCGGAGATGCCCTTGTTCCGCGCCTCCCAGGAGGTGCCGCCGTCGGTTGAGCGGTAGACGCCGCCGGTACTCATTGCGATGTGAACCGTATCGTCCACCGGGCTGGAGAGGATGGAGTGTGCGGCGGGTCCGCCATAGCCGGCGCCCCACTCCGGCCGGTGCGGATGGTCCCACAGCCCGCGGTTCAGTTCGAAGTGCTCGCCGCCGTCGGTGGACTTCCATACGGAAATGGGTTCGCAACCGGCCCAGACCACTCCCGGACGGTCGCCGGTATCGGGCTGGATTTGCCAGATCCGCTCCAGAGCAGCGCCGGCCTCCTCGGGAAAGCGGATAGCACCGTTTTCCGGCTCCGTCCACGCTTGCCCGAGGTCGTCGGAGTGCATCACGGTGGGGCCCCAATGCTCGGAGCGGACACCTGCCATGATCCGGGTCCGGCCGCCGCGCGTATCGATGCTGACGCTCGGGACCTCCTCCATCAGAAACTGCGGCTGCGAGAGCGACCAGTTCCTGCGGTCGTGGCTGGTGGCCAGCCACAGCCCTTTCTTCGTCCCGATCG
>NZ_KI914659.1:18683-21092 GCF_000520495.1 Arthrobacter sp. H14 | reverse complement strand
ACAGCCCTTTCTTCGTCCCGATCGCCAGGACCGTCTGTTCGGTGGGTGACATGTACTTATTCGACCACCGGTCCGGCCAACCCGCAACGGTTTCGAGGGGAAAAATTGCGTTGGGGAACTAAAACCGTGCTTCGACGAGGGCGCGTACCGGCTCGAACAGCGGATGGCTCTGGGACAGGCCGGTGATCATCGTCGTTGCCTCTCCGGCGGAGTGATCCCTAATAATCTGCGCCAGTTCGGCCGCTTCAGCGTCGTCCGGAGCGTCGAAGGCCAGTGCCACTTCCATCGCGGTCAACAGCGCCGCCGTCGGCATTCCCCGCTCCGCCAGCTCAGCCGCCGGACCGACAAACCGCTCGTGCCGGCCCAGCTTACGCAGCGGTGCACGGCCAACCCTGGCGACTGTGTCCGGCAGGTGGGGATTGGAGAAACGCTTCAAGATCTTCTGGACGTAGGCCTCCTGCTCGGACGCGTCCAGCCCGTGTTTGGCGACCAGCAGCGCCTTTGTCTCTTCCAGCACTGACCGCACCGCGCCGCTGACCTTGGGATCCGCCATCGACTCCGCGACCTTTTCCCAGCCCGCGGCGTAGCCGAAGTAGGCGCAGGCGGCATGGCCGGTATTGACGGTGAAGAGCTTGCGCTCAATGTACGGGCCGAGCGCGTCAACATATGTCGCCCCCGGAATATGAGGTTCCTGTCCGGCAAACGGCGTCCGGTCGATGACCCATTCATGGAACGTTTCGACGGTGACGTCCAGTCCCTGGTCCTGCCCCTGATTGGGAACAATACGGTCGACGGCGGTATTCGCGAACAGCGCTTTGGCAGCCAGTTCCGCCGGGCCAGCCGGAAAGGCCTTCTCGATTTCGGCGGCAAGGATGTCCGTGGCGTTGATAGCGTTCTCGCACGCCATTACCTGAAGAGGCGGCAGCCCTGCGGGCCGGGCGTCGATCCCCTTGGCGATGACGGGAGCAACGAATTTCAGGATATTCGGTCCCACCGCGGTGGTTACCATATCCGCCGCCGCTATCTCGGCGACGACGTCGGCCTCCTGGGTCTTGGAGTTCAGGGCGCGGTAGTTGTCCACCTTCCGGTCCGCGGGGTGTTCGCCCACTTCGTGGACCGTGTAGCTCGGCGTCGTGGCCAGCTGGTCGATCAGCGCATCCGCGACGTCGGCGAACACCACCTCATACCCGGCGTCGTGGAGCAACAGCCCGACAAAACCGCGGCCGATATTTCCGGCTCCGAAGTGAACCGCCCGCATCATCCGTTGACCTTTTGCAGCAGTGCAAGCACTTCATCAACCGTTTCGGCCTGTTCGAGCTTCGCGACCTGTTCCTTGTCCGAGAAGACCCGGGCAATGGAGGACAGGATGCTCAGGTGCTCGTTATTGACGCCGGCGACGCAGACCACGAACTTGGCCTGCTTGCCGTTCCAATCGATCCCTTCGGGATAGCGGACGAAGGAAATCGCGGACTGGTTGATGGATTCCTTGGCGGCGTTGGTGCCGTGCGGAATGGCCAGTGAGTTGCCCATGTACGTGGACACGGATTCCTCGCGCTCGTGCATGGAGGGAAGGTAGCTGACCTCGACCGCGCCCCGTTCAACGAGCAGCTGACCAGCCTCGTCGATGGCGGCATCGCGCGTCGTGGCAGACCCGCTGAGCACCACGCTCTGCGGGGCAAGAATCTCGCCGGAATCGTCCTCTTCGGTGTCCGCTTCCGCCGTCGTAGCAGCGCCCGCTACAGGCCCAGCTCCCGCCGTCGTCGCTGCGACTTCCCCGGCAGCCAAGGGCCGAGCCTCCGCCGTCGAACCTGCCGCCGGATTCTCCCCGGCGTCCCCCGCATCACCGGAGTTCCGTTTCTGCACGAGCTCGACAATCTCGTCGTACCTCGGACTGTTCATGAAGTTATCCACTGAAACATGGACGGCGCTGGCCGTGGCAGGCTGTGCTCGCTCGGTCAGATCCTGGTGGGTGACGACGACGTCGAAACTGTCGCTGAGATTGGCAATAGCGGAGTTGGTGACCTTCACATCGGGGAAGCCAGCCTTGCGGATCTTGTTGCGCAGTACGGAGGCGCCCATGGCGCTCGAGCCCATTCCGGCGTCGCAGGCGAACACAATGTCCTCGATGGGACCGGTGGCCGATCCTGCGGCCGATCCAGCAAGCGCGGAGGCGACGGAGCTCTTCTTGCCCTTCATGCCCTCCATCCGGCTGGTCGCTTCGCCCAAACCGTCCTCATCGGCGGCCTTGGTTGTTTTCAGAATGATGGAGGCAATCACGAAGGAGACCGCCGTCGCGAAGATGACTGACAGGGCTACGCCTAGATAGCTTCCGGCGGTTGTGGAGGCAAAGACGGCGATAATGCTGCCAGGCGCGGCGGGTGCACGAAGTCCGGCGCCGGTCAGCACGAG
>NZ_KI914659.1:9341-18583 GCF_000520495.1 Arthrobacter sp. H14 | reverse complement strand
CGGCGCCGGTCAGCACGAGGGTGAAGATACCCGCCATGCCACCGCCGATAGCGGCCAGGATGATGAGCGGCTTCATCAGTACGTACGGGAAGTAGATCTCGTGGATGCCGCCGACAAACTGGATCAACGCTGCGCCCGGGGCCGATGCCTTCGCGAGTCCGCGGCCGAAGACCGTGTACGCCAGCAGGATGCCAAAACCGGGACCAGGGTTGGCCTCCAGCAGGAAGAGGATCGACTGGCCCTGTGCCAAGGCCTGCTCGGTGCCCAGCGGCGTCAGGATTCCGTGGTTGATCGCGTTGTTCAGGAAGAGGACCTTGGCCGGTTCTATGAAGATGCTCGTCAGCGGCAACAACCCGTTATTGACCAGGAATTCCACAGCTGCGCCTGCAGCATTGCTGAAAGCCGTTACCAACGGTCCAACACCGAGGAGCCCCACAACGCCCATGGCGGCCGCGACGATCCCCGCGGTGAAGTTATCGATCAGCATCTCGAACCCGGGCTTGACCCGGCCTTCCCAGATCTTGTCGAGTTTCTTCATGATGAAAGCGGTCAGCGGGCCCATGATCATGGCCCCAATGAACATCGGGATATCCGTACCCACGATGACACCCATGGTGGCTGTGGCGCCGACTACGCCGCCACGGACACCGTGAATCATTTTGCCACCGGTGTAACCGATCAGCAGCGGCAGCAGGTAGGTAATCATCGGTTCAACCAGTGCCCCCAGGGACTCATTCGGAAGGAAGCCGTCCGGAATGAACAGGGCGGTGATGATTCCCCAGGCAATGAACGCCCCGATATTGGGCATAATCATGCCGGAGAGGAACGTCCCGAATTTTTGGACGCGGACCCTCAGACCGGTGCGGGGCGCCGCTTCTGCTTCTGTGGCCATTGATTTTCCTTACCGTGATTCCCCGCTGCATCGCGGGGAGTTGTTGTGCAGGGCGGTTAGCTGGAGGGGCTCTTACTGATCCGGTTCAGCCATTCAAGGAACATTTTGAGTTCGGACGTCGACAGTTGTTCAGGGTGTGATGACTGCAATGCGGCATTCAGCGCAATGGCAGCGACCACGACGGAGGGCGTACCCGACTTGTCCTCCACAGGATCGGATTCGTCATTCGTTGCCACGGCGGAAATGACCGCATCCCGTGTCATCGCCGACAATTCAAGGTCGCGGCCCTCTGCCGGTTCGGCAATCAGCATCAGCGTGACACCGACATTGGCGGCGAGGATGCTGCGTGCGGCTTCCTGCGGCGGCACAATCAACCGCCCGGCAGCAGCTGCCTTCTCCAACGCTTCCTGCAGAAACGCTTCCGCATCACCGACGGTCGCCGGACGCCGTTCCGGACGGATGTTGCCAAACATGACCAGGTAGAGCTGCGGCTGGTTCAGACCGAACTGAACATGGTTATCCCAAATCCGGCGCAGGTCTTCGATTGGCTGGCCGGAATGCACCAAATCCCGCTCCCCGGCCAGATATTCTTCAAAACCGGCGGCGACGACGGCATCGAACAGCCCTTCCTTGTCACCGAAGTGGTGATACAAAGTAGGCGCAGTGACGCCGGCACGGTCGGTGATTTGCCGGGTGGACACCGGCGCTCCGCCTGAGTCAGCCAACAATGACGCGGCCGCTCGCAGCAGCCGCGTCTTGGCTGGCAGTTCGACGTCCGTTTTCATGGACGCTACAGTACCATCTATAGCTTCACTATATGAACCCCGTCACATACACTACAGGGGCGGCTCGTGCCCACCGGCTGCCTTAGGGAATTGAGGACTTCAATGCAGAATTTTTCAGGAGTCGGCGTTACTCCCGGGCGTATCGTCGGTACGATCCGGCAAATGCCCCCCGCGGTTACCGAACCGCCGGCTGGCCAAAAACTCGCGTCATCGGTGACTGCGGAAGAGGCGGCGGAGAGCATTCGGTCAGCGTCGAAGGCGGTGCAGGCCGAACTGAAAGCCCGCGCCGGAGCAGCGAAGGGCGACGCTAAAGCCGTCCTCGAGGCCACTGCCCAAATGGCGGCCGATCCGATGCTCATCAAGGATGCGGTGAAGCGGGTCAACAGTGGCTCCTCGCCTGAACGAGCCGTGTGGGATGCCGGTTCCGCGGCTGCTGAAATGCTCCGCGGCCTCGGCGGCTATATGGCCGAACGCGCAACGGACGTTCTGGATGTCCGGTCCCGGATTGTCGCCGAACTCCGCGGCGTTCCGGCTCCCGGTATACCCGCTTCCGACGCGCCCTTCATATTGGTGGCCGAAGACCTCGCACCGGCCGACACTGCAACCCTGGACCCGTCGATAGTCCAAGCACTTATCACTTCCGGCGGCGGCCCGCAGTCCCACACCGCCATCATTTCCCGTGCTCTCGGGTTGCCCGCCATCGTCGCCGCAGCCGGAGTTGAGGCCCTGGCGGACGGAACGCGGATTTACCTCGACGGCGGGGCCGGCACCGTTACCGTAAACCCCGGCGACGAGCAGACGGCCGCCGCGGAAGCGTGGGCCTCCACGGCTTCCATGCTGAGTGTCTTCGACGGTAATGGCAGCACAGCGGACGGGCACCTCATTCCCCTGCTGGCTAATGTCGGCGGCGCAAAAGATGCCGTAAAGGCGGCCGAGGCCGGAGCCCAGGGAGTTGGGCTGCTCCGGACCGAGTTTTGCTTCCTTGGCCGGGACACGGAGCCATCGGTGGAAGAACAAGTCAAGGCCTACCGCGGTGTGTTCGACGCCTTCCCGGGCTGCAAGGTGGTGGTCCGGACCCTGGATGCCGGAGCGGATAAGCCGTTGCCGTTTCTCACCGATGCGACGGAGCCTAACCCCGCCCTGGGTGTTCGCGGCTTCCGGACCGACATGGTGACGCCGGGAGTGCTGGAGCGCCAGCTGAAAGCCATAGCCACAGCGGCTGAGGGCTCCGAAGCCGACGTCTGGGTTATGGCCCCCATGATTTCCACCGCGGAAGAAGCCGCCGGCTTTGCCGCGCTGTGTTCCCTTGAAGGGCTGAAAACCCCCGGCGTAATGGTGGAGGTTCCATCCGCTGCGCTGGTATCAGAGGCGATTCTTCGCCGCGTCGAGTTTGCCAGTCTCGGAACCAACGACCTCACGCAGTACGTCATGGCCGCAGACCGTCAGTTGGGGCCTCTTGCCTCGCTGAACGACCCATGGCAGCCTGCCGTGCTGCAACTGATCCGGCTCACCGTCGCAGGTTCCGAGGCCGAGGGAAGCCAAAAGCCGGTCGGCGTCTGTGGTGAAGCCGCGGCGGACCCTGCTCTCGCCGTCGTACTTGTCGGTTTAGGGGTTACCTCGCTGTCGATGACCGCGCGTTCGCTGGCGGCTGTGGGCACGGTGCTGAACACCGTGACGTTGCAGCAGGCGAAGGAACTGGCCGACCTTGCTCTTGCCGCGCCGAGCGCAGTCGAGGCCCGCGACCGCGTCCGGAGCAAATTGGGCATACTTGAAGAGCTCGGACTTTAACCACTTCCGCCGCCAAGCTCACCGGAGCCGGCGGCTACCCACCAGGAGGAAACATGCCAGAACGTAAAGCCACTATTGCCAGCCGCGTCGGCCTGCATGCCCGTCCTGCCTCCATCTTCGTGGAAGCCGCAAGCGATGTTCCTGTTGAGGTCACCATCGCCAAGGAGGGAACGCCTGTTGATGAGGCGATGGATGCGTCCAGCATGCTGGGGCTGATGAGCCTTGGCGCTGAACACGGGGACGTCGTGGTACTGCGGGCAGAGGGAGATGGAGCTGACGACGCACTCGACACGCTCGTGAAAGTTCTCGAAACGGATCACGACGCCGAGTAGGTTCCGCCGCTCCTGGCGCTGGTGGGCGTTTATTCCGCCGATCCCGGCGTTAGTGGACGCGTCCCCTGTCGACCGTCAATCGTTGGTCATCAGTCGACGTTGATCCCTAATTCCTGTGCAAGGGCTGGCGCCAGCAATTGCAGCTGATATTCGTCGATGGAGGCGCCCTTCAGCCCGGCCAGGCTGACGATGCGGTCGAGTTCATTAGCGCGGAGGTCCACCCCTTGCATCACTGCCCCGGACGCATGGAGGGTTCCGATCCGGCAGTCCTCGAAGGCAACCCGGACCAGTTTTGCGTGCGAAAAGTCGAATTCATCAATGATGCAGCCGGAGAACAGGACGTCGGTTAGATTTGCGTACCGGAAGTTGAGGTAATCGAGCTTCCCTCCGGTGAAGGTAACCGAGCGGAACACGGAGTCGTATAGTTCACCGGAGCCAACCCGGGCATTTTCGACGGCGGTGTTCCACCAGCTGCTGTGTGGCGCGGAAAAGACCGGAGCGTTGATGTCGGACAGCGAGGACTCGGCGAAAGTCGCACTCTTCAGATCTGCCTCGTGCAGCGAGACATGCCGAAGCCGGCACTCCGTAAAAGTGACATCGGAGAGATCCACTCCGGCAGCGTCGTCGTGGTCGAAATCGAGCGCCTCAAGCCTGGTGTCTGGCTCCACATCGTCGAACTTGCCGGCAGTGTATGACGGCGGTGCCGTGGGCAGGCGCGGCGCCTTGGGGCCTCTCACAGCGACCCTCGGCTCAAACCGACGACGGCGGCACAGCGGTTCACGGTGGCCGTCACTGCTCCACGGCCATATTTGAGAACCGCGAGTAATGGCCCTGGAATCCGACGACGATGGTTTTCGTGGGACCGTTACGGTGCTTTGCCACAATCACGTCGGCTTCACCGGCACGGGCAGACTCTTTGTCGTACATATCTTCTCGATGGAGCAGCACGACCATATCCGCATCTTGCTCGATCGAGTTGTGAACGGCGATGCCATTGGCGATGAAGTTGTGGTTGCCAAGTACCGTTGCGTCGAAAACTTCTTCTTCCCCGTCCGGCTCAATAGCCACTACTTCGTCCCACATGACGTCGTTCACCGCAACGAAATCCATATCGGCAGCATCCAATACGTCTACAACACCCGCGAGTCGCTCTCCAGAATAGTCGTCGAGTGGCAAGCTCCCGCCCATGGAATGTCGCTGATTGCCAGCTTTGAACTCGCCCGGGCTGTCAGGGCTCAGCAGTACCTGGAGGCCCTCCGCGACCTGCGTCGGCATGCCCGGATCGCTGTCCATTTCAGGTTTCGCCCTGACCATACGCAGCAATTCGGCGCTTTCGGCCGAGCGCAAGCCGTGCGCCTCAATTTCCTGCAGGAATCGCCGTTGATCGTCTGGTTCGCCAATTTCCAGGACGAAACGACTGGAAGAAAACTTCTCCAAGCGAAGCCGGATTTCGCAGCTGATCCCAAATCGCAGCATCAGCAATGAAAGCGAATCCAGGGACCCTTGAAAGGTTCCAAAATAGCGAATGGTTCCAGTTCCCGCCGACCGGTCGATAGTGGTCATTCCGCCCCGTGCCCAAATATTCCGTAGGAACAAAGCGATTTTTTCCTTAGGTAAGGCAAAAATCTCGGCAGGTATCCTCGACGCGCCATCCATCAAACGTGCAGCTTCCAACACCATGTCATCGTCCCAATGGGAACGTTCGGTAGGACCATTGACGTGGCGTGGAACAGCCAATCGGTCGCTTGGGCGCAGATCACCGAGTGCGCGCCAGCCATCGTAAGTGAAGAAGGGATGGTTTGACGTTGCCCGCACAGTCTTTCCCGAAGACATCGTCAGGCGGTATACCGGCTTCTTGCCAGTGGAGAAAACGTGGGTGAGGTGCCGCTCGACGTACCGGAGACTGTCGTCCAGAGACCAAACAGGGATGTCTTTGGCTCCGCTGTCGAATAACTCACGCATTGTCGTTTCTGCCCCTGTATCAGATCGGAGGATGCGTGTATCCCCTGTCAGGCAACCTGATTCGCGGAGGTCGGAAACCATAGGTTTCTTGTCGGGACGCTGTTCAGATCCACGGTTCAGCTGGGACAGAGCAATAACGGGAACACCCAGCTCCTTGGCGAGGAGCTTAAGTGCACGCGAGAACTCGGAGACTTCCTGCTGACGCGACTCGACTTTCTTGCCCGATGACATGAGTTGCAGATAGTCGATGATGACGAGCTTGAGGTCGTGCCGCTGTTTCAGCCGGCGGCACTTGGCACGGATCTCCATCAGGGACATATTGGGGCTGTCGTCGATGAAGAGTGGGGCGTCGTTCATCCGACCCATGGTCGTGGCGATCTTGCTCCATTGCTCATCCCGGATCGTTCCCTTACGGAGATCCTGCAGATTAATGGTCGCTTCCGCAGCTAGAAGCTTTGTGGCGATCTCGTTTCTGCTCATCTCAAGTGAGAAGACCACGGTCGTTAAACTGTGCTTAATGGCGGCAGACCGGGCGATATCGAGTGCCAGCGTAGATTTGCCAATTGCCGGACGGGCCGCGATGACGATCATCTGTCCGGGGTGCAGACCGTGCGTCAGATCATCGAGTTCGTAGAAGCCAGTTGGGACACCTGCCATCTCGGTTCCGCGGTGCCCGGATGCCTCAATTTCGTCGACCGTGCCCTCGATGACGTCCTTCAGCGCGACGTAGTCCTCGGTCGTGCGGCGTTCGGAGACGGCGTAGATTTCGGCCTGGGCGGCGTTGACGATGTCGTCGACTTCTCCATCGTTGCCGTAGCCAAGCTGCACAATCTTCGTGCCGGCGTCGACCAGGCGTCGCAGCACTGACCGTTCACGGACGATTTCAGCGTAGAAGCTGGCGTTCGCTGCGGTGGGAACGGAGGAGATGAGGGTGTGCAGGTAGGCGGGTCCACCGACGCGGGAGATTTCCTTCCGCTTGGTCAGCTCATCGGAAACGGTGACGGCGTCGGCTGGCTCTCCCCTGCCGTAGAGGTCACAGATTGCCTCGTAGATGCTCTCGTGCGCCGGGCGGTAGAAGTCATTGCCACGCAGCACCTCCACACAGTCGGCGATGGCGTCCTTCGAAAGCATCATGCCACCCAGCACGCTTTGCTCGGCGACCAGGTCCTGAGGGGGTGTCCGGGCGAAGTTCGGTTCGCGTGATGAGGCTTCCGCTGGATCCATGTGCGTCAGTGACATGTGCACTTCTCCCTCTGCCCTCGGCCTGTTCCCATCGCAGCATCACTGCGCTTCTTGTGCTCTGATTCCGGTCTATCAGCCGCCTCCGACAAAGACGTTTTGATCCCTTCTTCATTTACTGACGGGGCACAAGCATGCGACGTTGCTTGGGAGTTACCCCGTAACGCTAATGCGTCCACAGTCCCCCGCCAATTCCGTTATCCACAACCCCGGTGGAAAGCATGTGGATAGTGCGGCGTGTCTTGTGCACAGGCTGGGGAGAAGGGTGTGGATAGAAAAATAGTTTAGAAGGAAATATGGCTCTGACCTGCAAAAACAGTACTTCGAGCTTGTGGAGGAAAAGAAAATTGCCGCCAACATTCATCCACAGCTTTGGTGTTGACAGGGCGCAAAAGAGCCGATACAGCGCCCATGCCCACAGGTTTTCCACAACGGGACATATGCCTTCTGTGATCTGCACCACTTTGAAACGGCGCGCGCCTGACGTGGCTGTATTCCATGCAAAGAATGTGCCAGCCCACCGATTCATGTCCTGCTGGCTATTAGTCCGGGTCGGGAAACCAGGCGAGCTCCGGGTAGCGGAGACCTCAGACCTCAAGTTCAGCCGGCTGGTCCTCCTGCCCGTAGTCATGGCGTGTTTGCCCCCGTACCCTAGGGGCATAGCCCAACCGTCGACGAAAGGCGAGAACTTTGACGACTCGAACCACGAACTCAGATGAACTGGACACGGCTGCTCCGGCCGATACCCCGCATACGGCCAGGACAGAGGAGGTACTGGAGGTGACGGAACGGTTCGTCGCCCACAACTACCACCCCCTCGAAGTCGTCGTGACGAAGGCCCAAGGGGCGACAGTCACCGATGCCGATGGGAAGCAATACCTCGATTTCCTTGCCGGCTACTCGGCGCTTAACTTCGGACACGGCCATCCCGCCATCCTTGAGGCGGCCCACAAACAACTGGATCGCGTGACACTGACCAGCCGCGCCTTCCACAATGACCAGCTTGGCCCTTTCGCCCGCGAACTGTGCGGGTTGATTGGCAAGGACATGATGTTGCCGATGAACACCGGCGCGGAAGCTGTCGAAGCAGGCATCAAAGTAGCCCGCAAGTGGGGCTACGAGCGCAAAGGTGTACAGCCGGACCAGGCCAACATCATTGTCGCTGCCGGGAATTTTCATGGCCGCACGACGACGGTCATTAGCTTCTCCGACGACGACGATGCCCGCCGCAATTACGGCCCCTACACTCCCGGGTTCATCACGGTTCCCTTTGGGGATATCGCGGCCCTGGAGGACGCCATCGATCAGAATACCGTCGCGGTGCTGCTGGAACCCATCCAAGGTGAGGCCGGCGTCGTCGTGCCCCCTGCCGGCTATCTTCCGGCCGTACGCACGCTGACCGAGACGAATAATGTCCTCTTCATCGCCGACGAGATCCAGTCCGGACTGGGACGCACGGGAAGCACACTGGCGTGCGAACACGAAGGTGTCGTCCCGGACGTCTACCTGCTCGGCAAAGCCCTGGGCGGTGGCGTGGTGCCGGTATCGGCCGTCGTGGCGGATACTGACGTGCTCGGCGTCCTGCAACCCGGCCAGCATGGCAGCACGTTCGGCGGAAACCCGTTGGCCTGCGCGGTGGGACGTGTCGTTGTCTCGCTCCTGTCCGACGGGCAGTTCCAGGAACGTGCGCGGACGCTCGGCGGGATTCTGCATACCGGTCTTGAGCAGTTGCGCGCGAAGGGCGTCACGGCTGTCCGGGGCCGGGGCTTATGGGCGGGGATAGACATTGACCCCGCGCTGGGCTCCGGACGCGAGGTGTGCCGCCGGTTGGCTGATTATGGCGTGCTCGCCAAGGACACGCATGGCCCGACCATCCGGTTCGCCCCGCCGCTGGTAGCCACCGAGGCAGAGATACTGCGCGGGATTGACTACCTGGCCAAAGTGCTGGAGGACCTCGCCTAACAGACCAATCCGCGATCAAGTGCGGGATCTGGTCGTCCTGAGGCAAGGAAAAAGGGCCCCACCCGGAGGTGAGGCCCTTTTCTCTGTCCAATTAACCGGACGTGCTAGCTGGCAACGACCTCAAGGTCGATGACAGCGGCGACATCTTCGTGCAGACGGACGTTCGCCTGGTAGGAACCGGTCGACTTGATGTGAGTCGGCAGTTCAACCTTGCGCTTGTCAATCTGTCCGAGACCGGCCGCCTCAACAGCGGAGGCAACGTCGGCGGGCTTGACGGTTCCG
>NZ_KI914659.1:6052-9241 GCF_000520495.1 Arthrobacter sp. H14 | reverse complement strand
GGCAACCCGGACTCCGGCACCTAAGCGCGCAAAGGGCACTTAAGCGCAAAAAGAGGGACCCCACCCGACGGTGAAGGTCCCTCTTTCCAGTACAGTTAGCGGGCTGCGACGACATCCAGGTCGATCACAGCGGAAACGTCCTCGTGCAGACGGACGTTGGCTTGGTAAGAGCCAACCGACTTGATGTGCGCTGGCAGTTCGACCTTGCGCCTGTCGATGCTGCCGAGGCCAGCGGCCTCAACAGCCTTTGCAACATCCTCGGCCTTGACGGTGCCGAACAGACGTCCGGACTCGCCTGCCTTGACGGTGAGCTTAACGGGCTTTGCGGAGAGAGCAGCTGCCTGCTTCTGCGCATCCTCCAACGAAGCGTGCTCGCGGGAAACGCGTGCCGCCTTGATGGATTCAACCTGCCGCTCGCCACCTTTGGTCCAAGTCAGGGCGAATCCGCGGGGCAGAAGGTAGTTACGGGCGTAACCGCTCTTCACCTCGACGACGTCGCCAGCAGCACCGAGACCGGTTACTTCGTGGGTCAAAATGAGCTTTGCCATGTGTAGTTCCCTTTCCCTTAGCCGCGGCCTGCGCCGGAGTAGGGCAGAAGCGCAACTTCGCGGGCATTCTTGATTGCCTGTGCGATCTTGCGCTGCTCCTGCACGGTCACGCCGGTGACGCGACGTGCACGGATCTTTCCGCGGTCGGAGATGAACTTGCGCAGCAATGCTACGTCCTTGTAGTCGATGACGGTGATGTCAGCGGCCTTCAAGGGATTGGACTTTGGTTTGGGCTTACGTAGTTCAGCCTTAGCCATCGTGGAGCTCCTTTAGTTGATGGAGCCCGCAGAACGGTTCTGCGGGATGGTGGTTTTACGGTTTAGAAGGGTGGCTCGTTGTTGTCAGGGCCGTTGCCCCAACCGCCGGACGATGTACCGGGCGCTGCCCAGGGGTCTTCCTGCGGTGCGGACTGGCCGCCCTGGTTTCCGAAGCCACCGGAGTTTCCTCCGGAATTGCCGCCTCCGCCGCCGCCGAAGTTGCCGCCACCACCGCTGTTGCGCTGGGTACGGTTAACCTTGGCGGTTGCGTATTTCAGCGAGGGGCCGATCTCATCGACCTCAAGCTCAAAGACGGTTCGCTTTTCGCCTTCTTTGGTTTCGAATGAACGTGACTTCAGACGGCCGTTGGCGACAACGCGCATCCCCTTGGTGAGGGATTCCGCGACGTTCTCCGCAGCCTCGCGCCATACCGATGCGCGCAGGAACAGCGTTTCGCCGTCCTTCCACTCATTGGACTGGCGGTCAAAGGTACGCGGAGTCGAGGCAACGGTGAAGTTAGCCACGGCCGAGCCGGACGGGGTGAAACGCAGTTCCGGATCGTTGGTCAAATTTCCAACGACGGTGATTACGGTCTCGCCTGCCATCTAATGCCTCCTGAGGTGTCGCCGGCCGCTCACTGCGGCCAGCACGTTCGTGTGAACAGCTGATTTGCTTCCAAGTCAATCACCCGGCGCCAATGTGCAACACCCGGTGACTCCACGTTGTGGATTACTCGGAGGAAACCTTCTGCTCTTCGGGGCGAATAATCTTGGTGCGCATGATGGTCTCATTCAGAGACAGCTGGCGGTCAAGCTCTTTCGCGGCATCCGGGTTCGCGGTGAAGTTAACCACTGCGTAGATGCCTTCAGACTTCTTCTGGATGTCGTAAGCCAGACGACGACGGCCCCAAATATCGACGTTGTCGACGGTGCCACCATCGTTGCGGATGACATTGAGGAACTTGTCGAGGGACGGCTGAACGGTACGTTCTTCGACCTCGGGGTCGATGATTACCATCAATTCGTAAGGACGCATATGTGAACCCACCTCCTTTGGGCTAAGCGGCTACGGTATTTCCGTAACAGGAGGTTCTTTTGCGCCTCGGAACACTGAGGTTCCGAGTATCCGCAGGCACACTGATGTGCCAATACAGACTTCCCTATCTTACAGAAGAGGACCCCGCGCCACCAATCAGCCGGCGAAGAACCGTTCCGCGACAGCCGCCAGACGATATGGGTCCTCGACGCCGCACATTTCCCGGGCGGAATGCAT
This sequence comes from Arthrobacter sp. H14, assembly GCF_000520495.1. Classification (GTDB taxonomy): domain Bacteria; phylum Actinomycetota; class Actinomycetes; order Actinomycetales; family Micrococcaceae; genus Arthrobacter_C. The sequence continues at coordinate 7,164 of NZ_KI914659.1, read as the reverse complement.
GGACAGCAGGGGCGTTCCAACGTCGACGGTACGGATCCCAAGGCGGGTCGAGGTCAACGGCCCGATGGTCGAACCGCAGGGCATCACATTGTTGGAAACGAACTCCTGGTAGGGAACGCTGGCGTCGCGGCAGAGTCGCGCCCACAGGGCAGCGCCGGTGGCATCGGTGGCGTAGCGCTGGTTGGCGTTGATCTTCAGAAGCGGACCGCCGCCAAGGACGGGATGGTTCGCCGGATCGTGCCGCTCCGGATAGTTCGGGTGGATGGCGTGGCCTGCGTCGGCGGAGACGCAGAACGAGGCCGCGAACGCACGCGAACGGTCTTCGGCCGAGGCACCAAGGCCATCCGAGATACGGGTCAGGATGTCCTGCAGGATAGGGCCGGAGGCGCCGGAGCGGGATTCACTGCCGATCTCCTCATGGTCGAATGCGGCCACAACGGAGACCGGCCCGTCCGCGACGCCCGCTTCCGCCGTCGCAATCAGGGCAGTCAGTCCCGCGTGCACCGAGGACAGGTTGTCCAGGCGGCCGGAGGCAAAGAACTCACTCTTGCCCCCGAAAACCGCCGGCTGCTGCGTATCGGCGATAACGACGTCGTACCCGCCAATGTCCTCCGCGCGAAGTCCAGCCTGCTCCGCCAGCACACTCAGCAGGTCTTCGGCGGACGGGACCCCTGTTCCCCAGACCGGATTCATGTGCTGCTGCTTATCCAGCTTGAGCCCCTCATTGACGTTCCGGTCGAGGTGGATGGCCAGCTGTGGAAAACGCAGCAACGGGCCTGTGGCAACGAGCTTCTCGACGCCGTCGACCGTCACCAGGCGTCCGGCGAGCGCGAGTTCCCGGTCCAGCCAGGAATTGAGCAGCGGTCCGCCGTAGACTTCGACGCCGGCCTGCAGCCAGCCGAAACGGCCGGTGGTCGGCTTGGGCTTGAGTTTGAACGACGGCGAATCCGTGTGGGCGCCGAGGATGTGGAATCCCGTGGTGGGCGTCGCGTTTTCAGGCGCGTTCCAGGCGATGATGGCGCCGTCGCGGATCACATAGTGCTTGCCGGGTCCCCCTTCCCAGGCATCGGTCTCCTGCAGTTGGGTGAAACCCGCCGCATCCAGCCGGCGGG
>NZ_KI914659.1:2267-5952 GCF_000520495.1 Arthrobacter sp. H14 | reverse complement strand
CACTGCGTGGAAACTCGACGGCGAGGCGGTGATGTATTTTCCAAGGTCATGGATGTGTTCGACGGCGGCAGACATGCCTTCGAGCGTACCAAGCGTGCTGCCGGCGCTCATTCACTTAGAGGGAGAATCGTGCAAGCGTCAGGGGCGATCGATGCGGTATACGTAGTGCAACGGGTCATCCACCGGATTGTCGGGGGACATTGGACCTTCGGCGACCCGCTGCAGTCCCGCCTTCTCAACCGCCCGCCACGATGCAGTATTCGCGGCCAGCACAGCGACAAGCACTGCGGGTGCGGCGGGGTAGTCGCTCCACGTGCTCTGAACCGCCCGGGCGAGCATCCGTGACCCGAGCTATTTGTAAAGTAAACTTGACATCATTTCCTTCCGGTGGCTAACGTCCATAGTGTCAAATAAACTTTACACAGGTGGAATCATGTCAAAAGCGATGAGGTTGTCGGTCGCCATCGCAGCAGGTCTGCTGCTGGGTGCAGGTTTGGGATACGTCTTCAGTCTCCATAATCCGGGATCGGCAGCCATTGCGATGCCGGTATTCGCAGTGATGACGGTTCCTGCCCTCGCCGCTGGCGTCTGGCTCGTCCTTAACCGGCGGCATTTCAACCAACAAGTCAAAAAGAACGAGCAGAGTGTGGAGAGGGCGTGGGCCGACCGGGCGTCGGGATGGGCCTTCGCTCTCCTGGTTTGCGCGCTCGTCGTCGGAAGTCTTTCCAACACCATATTCAACGCACCCACCATCGACCCGGTCATCTATGTGGCTTTTGGCCTGGCAGCGCATGGCCTCGCCTACCTGCTCATCAAGCGCCGGGAGTCCTGAAGTGGATAACCGGCTGCCCGAATTGCGGGCCGCCAAAGGACTGTCGCAGTCCGCCCTGGCCAAACTGCTGGATGTTTCGCGCCAAACCATCATCTCCATTGAGAAAGGCCGTTTCGACCCGTCCTTACCTTTGGCCTTCCGCATGGCTGAGACATTCAAGTGCACCATCGAGGACATCTTTATCCGGGGTAATTAAAGCGGAACGCTGTAAGAAGCTGTAAACAAATGCGGTCGCATACGGCGGGAAAATCTTGTTTCTTGCGCCGCTGCTTCCTCAACATATTGACGGAAATGGCGAACAATCATATGGTCAGTTTGGGGAAAAGTTCAGCACATTCCACCATGCCCAGCGTGCAATTGCAACAGAAAGTCTCAACATGGAATTCATTATTATCGGCGTGGTGGCAATTGTCATACTCGCCGTCATCGCCATCATCGCGATGCGTTCGCTTCGGATTGCCAAACCTTCGGAAGCGCTAATTATTGCTGGGAAAAGCGGCAGGGACCAAGTTTCCGAAAATCCTGAACTGGAAGAAGCAAACCAGCGGGTGGTGTTTGGGCGGGCCTTCATCAACCCGTTTACAGAACGGGCGCATTCCATTTCTTTGGCGTCCCGTCAGGTGAGCCTTCGCATTGAAGGTATTTCCGAGAATGGCATCAAACTGCACCTGACTGGCGTCGCCCAGGTCAAGGTCGGTGGCAACGAAGTCTATGTCCGACGGGCCGCACAGCGTTTCCTCGACCAGCAGGATGAGATCGATCCCTACACACAGGAGACCCTCTCCGGCTCGCTGCGTTCCATTGTCGGAACGCTGACAGTCGAATCCATCATTAAAGACCGCGCCTCATTTGCCAGCAAGGTAAAAGAGGAAGCGGAATTCTCCATGAACAACCAGGGTTTGATGATCGATACCTTCCAAATCCAGTCGGTTGATGACGAGACGGAATACCTGAACAACCTCGGGCGCCCGGAAGCGGCGAAAGTTGCCCGGAACGCCGATATTGCCGAAGCGAATACACGACAGGAGTCTGCTGAGGCGGCCGCAATTGCTGATGAGAAGGTCGCAGAAGCTGAACAAAGATTGGAAATCCGCCGCGCTGAACTGAAGCGGGAGACCGACGCACGCCAGGCTGAAGCTAATGCGGCTGGACCGCTGGCCAAGGCGGAGCAGGACCAGGCGGTCATTCTCAAGGATCAGGAAGTTGCGGAACGCCGTGCCGAACTGCGGGAGCGTGAACTGAACACCGAAGTTCGCAAGCCAGCCGACGCGCAACGCTACAAGGCTGAACAGGAGGCGGCCGCTGGACTGGCTGCTGCGCAGGCCGAAGCAGACGCCGACAAGGCCCGCGGTGAAGCGGATGCTGATGTGATCAAGAGAAAGGGCGAGGCCGAAGCCGCCGGTATCCGGGCGCAGGCCGATGCCTACGGTCACTTCAACGAAGCCGCCGTCATCAGTCGGGTGCTGGAAACCCTGCCGAATGTCGCCAGGGAAATTGCAGCTCCGATGAGCGCGGTGGACAACATGACGGTCATCTCACGGGATGGAGCCGGCCAGGTAAACCGAAATGTAGCTACCGGGATTCAGGAGACACTCCAACTCCTGAAAGATACGACCGGATTGGACGTCGTCGAAACTCTCAACAACTTTGCCGGCACGGAGAAGACGTCTGCAAACGACGCAGTGTCAACAGAGGCCACACCCGCGGAGGACCCGGATGGGGCTTCCGTGAGTTCCCAACCGTAGTTTATTTCAGGGCGCCCGCTCTGAAGCCTAGATTGAGGAGTATGAATACCGCCGCGCCCGTTCTCGAAGTCGAGAATCTTGTCGTCGGGTATGCGGGAACTCCGGTGTGTGGCCCTATCAGGGCACAGCTTTACGCTGGGCAGATTCTCGGTGTGGTGGGATTCAATGGAGCCGGCAAGTCGACGGCGGCACGGACCATCGCCGGCAAGCAACAGCCGATCGGTGGAAAGAGCAAGGTACATGGCCTGCCGGTCAACGAGGATAGCATTCCGTTTCGTCGCCAGGTATCGACTGTCTTTGATGAGGATATTTTCTTTCCGTCCCTGACTGTCCGTGAACATTTGCTGCTGGTGGCCCGCGGCCATGGCGTTGCGGATCCGGAAGGCGGTGTCGATGCCGAACTGGAGTTCTTCGCCTTAACGTCCCGGTCGGATGCAGTCCCGGGTGCACTGTCATCGGGCCAACGACGGCGGCTCATGCTGGCAGCCGGGCTGGTCCGGCCGTCGTCGTTGCTGATACTGGACGAACCTGAGCAGCGGCTGGACCCCGTCATGCGCTGGCGCGTGGCGCAACGACTGCGAAGTTACGCCGACGCCGGTGGTGGGGTGCTGCTGGTGACTCACGACCCGGATGTTTTGGAGAGTACCGCCGACAGTTGCCTGCTCATCGATGAGGAGGTGCGTGTCCTGACCGCTGAACAGGCGGCGAAGGACATTGCCGGCCGATGACTGCTCCTGCCGGCAACCTCACGGACTTCGACCCCCGCCGCTATACCAATGAGGCTTCGCGCGCCTATCGGCGGAGAAACACCAAGTTCAGCACACTTTTCGTGGACCTCTACAGCGCTGTCCTGGCTGTCGGCGTCGTGCTCACGCTGACGGCGTCGACCATTTATGCTTTGCGGGAGCAACTGTTGCTTGCCAGCGTCACAGAGCAACGATCCCTTATCGACGACCGCTGGGTGTCCATTCCGCCGAGTGGTTTCATGATCGCGGCAGGTCTTGGCGGACTGCTCGCGGCCTTTGTCCTCGCACACAAGGTGGGGCCTGTTTCCGTCGGCCGCCCGGAGAGTCAATGGTGGCTGAACCTGCCAGTGGACCGGCGCCCG
>NZ_KI914659.1:0-2167 GCF_000520495.1 Arthrobacter sp. H14 | reverse complement strand
CCGGCGCCCGATGGTGGCTGGTCCCTTCATCAGGCGCCTGGTGATTCTGGCCTTGGCGGCTTCACTCGCCTACGCAACGGTGAGCCTGCTGACATTGCTTGACGTGTCCATCGCGGGCCACGCCGCCGGCGCCGTCGTCTTTGGAATCCTGGCCGCTGGGTCTGCCTTGCTCGCCGCCGTCGTCCAGGTACACCATGGTAAGTCCAAGGGATGGATCTCCGGGATTCCTGCCGCCGAACTCACCCGTGGCGGGGCAGTGGCCGGACATGCTGGTTCCGCCGTCTTCTTTCTGGACACGAATGAGTTCACCCGTGCCCTCCAGGCGCCAACCCGTCAACAACACAATGCAGGACAGCTTGCCGGTCGGTTCTTTCTGCGCCGGCCCCGTGGCCCCGCCGGAGCACTGCTGCAGGCGGATATCGTCGCATTCCTTCGGACTCCCCTGTGGTGGCTCCGGCCCTTGCTCTGGCTTTTGCCTCCGGTAGCCGTACTCCTGCTGCAGACGGCGGTGCCAACGTTTTTGCAGCTGGGAGCCCTGCTGGTGGCCGGCTGCGTCGTGGCCTCCTCGGTCGGAGTGGTGGCGAGACAAACTGCGATCGTCCCTGAAGTCGATAGATTGTTGCCCCTTAGTTCTCCGGTCGTCGCCAGCGTCCGAATGGTAGCGCCGGCCGCGGCGTTGATGCTTTGGATGAGCTCACTAACCAGTGGCCTGGTGCTGCTCGGAGCAGCGGACGCCAGACTGATCGCTCTTGGTGCGCTGGCGGGCATCGGCATGGCCGGCGGAACCCTAAGCCTCGATCCACCGATCAGCAGCTGAGGTAGCCGCGGAACGGGAACTGGCTATTCCAGCGGCTTGAGGGCGCTGCGGAGCTATCGGCCTCGCTGCCGGGAGCGTTCCACTTGTTTCTTTCGTGTCGGTCGGACGGGGTCGAAGCCGGTCAGACCGGGGCTGTGGCTGACGGTTTCAGCATGGCTGTGAACAGGTCGGTGAACGCTGTTTCCCAGCGGCGCCCGATGGTGGCTGGTCCCTTCATCAGGCGCCTGGTGATTCTGGCCTTGGCGGCTTCACTCGCCTACGCAACGGTGAGCCTGCTGACATTGCTTGACGTGTCCATCGCGGGCCACGCCGCCGGCGCCGTCGTCTTTGGAATCCTGGCCGCTGGGTCTGCCTTGCTCGCCGCCGTCGTCCAGGTACACCATGGTAAGTCCAAGGGATGGATCTCCGGGATTCCTGCCGCCGAACTCACCCGTGGCGGGGCAGTGGCCGGACATGCTGGTTCCGCCGTCTTCTTTCTGGACACGAATGAGTTCACCCGTGCCCTCCAGGCGCCAACCCGTCAACAACACAATGCAGGACAGCTTGCCGGTCGGTTCTTTCTGCGCCGGCCCCGTGGCCCCGCCGGAGCACTGCTGCAGGCGGATATCGTCGCATTCCTTCGGACTCCCCTGTGGTGGCTCCGGCCCTTGCTCTGGCTTTTGCCTCCGGTAGCCGTACTCCTGCTGCAGACGGCGGTGCCAACGTTTTTGCAGCTGGGAGCCCTGCTGGTGGCCGGCTGCGTCGTGGCCTCCTCGGTCGGAGTGGTGGCGAGACAAACTGCGATCGTCCCTGAAGTCGATAGATTGTTGCCCCTTAGTTCTCCGGTCGTCGCCAGCGTCCGAATGGTAGCGCCGGCCGCGGCGTTGATGCTTTGGATGAGCTCACTAACCAGTGGCCTGGTGCTGCTCGGAGCAGCGGACGCCAGACTGATCGCTCTTGGTGCGCTGGCGGGCATCGGCATGGCCGGCGGAACCCTAAGCCTCGATCCACCGATCAGCAGCTGAGGTAGCCGCGGAACGGGAACTGGCTATTCCAGCGGCTTGAGGGCGCTGCGGAGCTATCGGCCTCGCTGCCGGGAGCGTTCCACTTGTTTCTTTCGTGTCGGTCGGACGGGGTCGAAGCCGGTCAGACCGGGGCTGTGGCTGACGGTTTCAGCATGGCTGTGAACAGGTCGGTGAACGCTGTTTCCCAGGGCCAGCCTTTGGGCATGTGAAGCAGGACTTTTCGGGCGCTGGACGCGATTCTGGCCGGGATGTTAATCAGTTTCCGGCGGATGGTGCCGGTCCTGGCTTTCGCCAGCCCGTTGCCAGCTGCAGCGGCGGCTGCGCGGGTGAGGTTGTAAGCCATAAC
>NZ_KI914658.1:12267-40871 GCF_000520495.1 Arthrobacter sp. H14 | reverse complement strand
CACCAGTTCCTCGCCATTCTTAAAGATCAGCACAACGGTCTCAAGCAAGCGAGCCCGCGTGTCGAAGCCAAGCCGCAACTCACGATGCGGCCAGTCATCCTCCTCTAGGGGTTCGATCCACTGGGACCAGTCGGCCGCCTGGAGCGCATCCTCGGGCAATACCCCGTGCTTAAGTGCGCTTTCGTGGACCCTCACGCCGCAAAGTCAGCCAGAGCGCGGCGGATCGCCTCCGAGCGTGACAGGTGCTCTCGCTCGGCCAGCTCGTCCAGTGCTGCGATCTCAACGGCAGTGAGACGCACGGCAAGGACCTGCATCGGCTCAGCACCGCGACCGGGGCGACCGCGTCCGCGACGCTTCAATTCCCCGACGTCATAACCAGCTTCGGCCTCGTCTGCCCACTTCTGGATCTGCTCGTCGTTGACCATAAACAAATCGTATAACGAAAATAGTCTGTGCGGTAGAGGAAACGTCCGACCGTCGGCCTTGAGCGTGCGCCGCCGCAAATGGATCCGCTTACGACATGGCACCGTCAGGCGAGCTGGTTCAATCGGCAAGCCCAAGAAATACCAGAAGCGCGCGGTCGAGCCGAACAATATCGGCGTCGGTGAGTTGGCCGAGGTGATCGCGCACATTCTCCCGTGGCATTGTCGTGACCTTGTCGACCATGATCTGACTTGACTGCTCGATCCTGGTGACGGCGGTGGGCTCTACGGTGATCCTGATCAGTGGCGCCTCAACCGGATTCGTCGTTAGCGGGCACACCGCAACCGAAGCCGTTGAATCGAATCGATCGTCCTGGACGATGACAACAGGTCTCGGCTTGCCGGTATAGGCACCACGCACGGCAGCGATGTAGATGTCACCTCGTCTCACTCGCCGGGCTCCGCCTCGGCGTCCCAATCGACCGAGATGGCGTCGACGAACGCCTGGTCGTCGGCTTCACGCTCCCTGGCAGCGATGGCGGCCGACTGGATATGAGCTTGCGCGACGAACTCTGGAGCCCGCACATCGGGCACCCAGATTTGAACAGGCCTGAGGCCCTGCTCGCGCAAACGCTGGCGATGTGCGTTTACCCGCTCTCGTGTGCTTGCCATGCCATCAACGTTACATGTAACAGTGCCGGTCGACAATCAGTCGTGCGTTCCGTTGTCGGATCCCTGACCAGACACTAAACTTCAATGTCGATCGATCGGTCCTATTCAGCTGGCAGGAACTGTTTGGGCGCAAGTCACTGTCGCAGGCCTGCCCTGATGAGAGATGAAGTCGAATTCTACATCCGTGATCCTGCCTACGATGGGCCGGCATCGGACTGGTGCGCAATGGTGGCCGAGGCGCGGCGGACGGCTTCGGGCGGGACGTTGCGGACAATGTCCTCCAGGAACGCATACCGGCGCAGCCACTGCTTGCGGATGCCGGCGCGTTCGGTGTTGGCCCGGTGCCACCAGTCGGCGATGTCGCCCCAGCCCGGAGCGGCCAGCGAACCGCCAACCTCCTGGACCGACAGCGCGGCGCAAAGGTTCGCAAACCCCAGCCGGTCCGCCAAGCTCCAGCCGGCCAACGTTCCCATCACGAACGCGGCGCTGAAGCAGTCCCCGGCACCGGTCGGATCCCACGCCTTTACCGGCAGCGCCGGGACCCATTCCTCTTCCCCGGTGATGGAATCGACCGCGAGCGCCCCCTGCGCACCGGCGGTCACGATGGCGATGGGAACCTTGTCGGCCAGCGCGTACAGCGCCGCCCACGGGTCCTCGGTGCGGGTATAGCGCATCGCTTCCTCGCTGTTCGGCATGAACGCATGGAAGTTTTCCAAGCCGTCCAGCAGCTCCTCGGACCATTGCCCGGACGGGTCCCAGCCGACGTCGCCAAACAGTTTGGTGCCGTTCCCGTGTGCCGCCTTTGCCCACGGCTCCAGTTCAGGTTCCAGACCAACGATGGCGGCGCGTGCCTTTGGTGGCGTGCCGATCAGTTCCGATGCGGTCAGCGGCGAGGGGTGCCCGTGCGTGACCATGGAGCGGTCGCGGTGCACCGAAAGCGAAACCGTCACCGGGGAGTGCCAGCCGTCGAAGCGCTGCGACAGCGACAAGTCCACATACTCTTGATCCTGCAGGATGGACCAATTAAAGTCGCCATAACCGTCGTCGCCGAATGCGGCCGAGAGCGAGGTGTGCAGGCCCAGCCGACTGGCGGCAATCGCCTGGTTGGCCACGCCTCCGGGACTCGAACCCATACCTTCGGCCCACATTTCGGTCCCGGGAGTAGGCAGCCCCTCCAATCCGGTGAAGATAATGTCCAGGAAGACACTGCCGGTCAGAATCAGGTCAATATCTGCATCATTGGCGCCGCGGCGGTCCGCGAGGGGATCAAAACGGTGAAGACTGTCCATGTACGGCAGACTACTAGTAGGAACATCGAGCTACCAGCAAGGGGAGAATCATGCGCCTGGCTATCCTGGGCGGCGGCGGTTTCCGCGTCCCGCTCGTCTTCCGTGCTCTGAGCGGCGGGCAGTACGCTGGCCTGATCAGCGACGTCACGCTCTATGACACCGATCCGGTCCGGCTGCGGGCCATCAGCAAGGTGCTGGATTCAATGCCCGACGGCGGCCTCTCCAAACCCAGCGTCAGCGCCACCACCGATCTTGATGAGGCATTGACCGGGGTGGACATCGTTTTTGCCGCCATCCGCCCCGGCTCCACAGCAGGCCGGGTCGCCGACGAGCGCGTCGCCCTCGAGCTTGGCCTGATCGGCCAGGAAACGGTCGGCGCCGGCGGGATTTCCTATGCGCTGCGCTCCATTCCCGAGATGATCCGCATCGCCGAACGGGTCAAGGAGATCAGTCCGCACGCCTGGCTGATCAACTTCACGAACCCGGCCGGCATGGTCACCGAAGCCCTCCAGCGGGTGCTGGGCAAACGCGTGATCGGAATCTGCGACTCCCCGATCGGATTGGTCCGCCGTGCCGCCCGCGCGGTCAACATTCCCGCCACCGGCTCACTTTCCGGCGTCGACTACGTCGGCCTCAACCATCTGGGCTGGCTGCGGGGGTTGGAGCACGACGGCGTCGACCGGCTGCCGGCGCTGCTCGCCGATGCTTCCAAGTTGTCCGGCTTCGAAGAAGGCCGGGTCTTCGGCCCGCGCCTGCTGAAACTGTTGAAAGCCATCCCTAACGAGTACCTCTTCTACTACTACTTCGAGGCCGAAGCCACGCGGGCCCTGACAGGCTCGGCCCAGACCCGGGGCGAATTCATCGCCGCCCAACAGGAGGAACTGTATGCCCGGCTCGCCGGAAGCGCCGACACCGCAGAAGCTCCCGGGATCGGTGGCGGAGTCGGCGGCGGGGCGGGAGCCGGCGATGCGGGTGCCGAACGCGGCAACGAAGCGAGCGCCAATCTGGGCGACATGATGGGCCGCGGCGCTGGCACGGAGATGACCGCCCCAACCGCCTACGAGCTTTGGGATTCTGCGCGCCGGTCCCGTGAGGAAGGCTATCTGGCCGAGGCGCGCAGCGATGAGGAGAAGCGGGATGAGTCAGATCTCGCCGGAGGTGGCTACGAAGCGGTGGCACTGGCGGTGATGAACGCAGTCCTGACCGACACCCGAGCCCACCTCATCCTCAATGTCCGTAACGGCAGCACCATCGCCTGCCTCCCGGCGTCGTGCGTCATCGAAGTGCCCAGCATCGTCGACGGATCCGGTGCGGAAGCCATGCCCCTCCGGCCGCTGACACTGCACCAGCGTGGCCTCATGACGGCGGTCAAGGCCGTTGAAGAGTCCGTTATTGAGGCCGTCACGGAAGGCAGCAGGGATGCAGCGCTGAGAGCTTTTACGCTGCATCCCCTGATCAACTCTGCGAACCTCGCCGGCAGGCTGCTCGAGGGGTATGAACAAGCTTTCCCAGGGCTTGAGCAATTGTGGCGGTGAGAGCCGCCGTCGTCGAAACGACGGCGACACGGTTCTAAGGGGACTGGCTGGCCCGTATCGCAGTTAACTTCTCAGCGCCGCTGCCCAAAGGTTGATGTCGGACTCGACGGCGAACTCGTCCATACTCCGCAGCTCATCGTCGCTGAAGTCCAGGTTTTTCACAGCGGCCAGACTGTCCTCAAGTTGCCGCTCGCTGGAAGCGCCGACCAGCGCCGAGGTGATGGATGATCCCTTGTTTTGCTTGCGCAGCACCCAGGCGATTGCCATCTGGGCCAGCGTCTGGCCACGTGACTCCGCAATTTCGTTCAGGCCACGCACCCGGCGCATGTTCTCGTCCGACAGCAGATCCTTCGAGAGCGACTTCTGCGCGGCCGCCCGGGAATCGGATGGGACTCCGTTGAGGTACTTATTGGTCAACATGCCCTGCGCCAGCGGTGAGAACGCGATGGAGCCGACGCCCTCGTCGTCGAGAACCTGGAGCAGATTCGGTTCGCCGTTCTCCACCCAACGGTTCAGCATGGAGTAGGACGGCTGGTGGATCAGCAGCGGTGTTCCCATTTCACGCAGGATCCGCGCCGCCTCGATTGTCTTCTCCGGTGAGTACGAGGAGATGCCTGCGTACAGCGCGCGGCCCGAACGTACAGCCGTGTCCAGCGCGCCCATCGTTTCTTCCAGTGGTGTTTCCGGATCGGGACGGTGGCTGTAGAAGATGTCCACGTAGTCCAGGCCCATCCGGTTCAGGGACTGGTCCAGGCTCGCGAGAAGGTACTTCCGTGATCCGAAGTTGCCGTAGGGTCCGGGCCACATATCGTACCCGGCTTTGGAGGAGATAATCAGCTCATCCCGGAAGGGCTTGAAGTCGTCCGCGAAATGGCGTCCGAAGTTCGTTTCGGCGCTGCCGTACGGAGGGCCATAGTTGTTCGCCAGGTCGAAATGCGTGACACCGAGGTCAAAGGCACGGCGCAACGTGGCCTTCTGCATCTCGAATGGCTTGTCATCACCAAAGTTGTGCCACAGGCCCAAGGACACAGCTGGCAATTGCAGTCCGCTGCGTCCAACGCGGCGGTAAGGCATGGAATCATAACGGTCTTCAGCAGGCTGATAAGTCATAAGAAACATCATGCCATCCGGGCGCCGTGATGTGAGTCACCTAGGTGAATTGGCCGTCGCCACAGGGTGGAGGATGCAGAACCAGTCCAGTCACTTGCGACTCGCCAGTAACTTGGGTATCACATCATTTCACGGTACGATTAATCTGGGCGAGCCATGGCGCGAACCAGCTCGGGGTTTCGAAGAGCTGGCCAAAGCCGGTTACATCCTGCCCAGGCCTCTCACCTTTTTGAACCGAAAGGCGACCTTTGCCAGTCTCCGTTCCCCGCGTCATTACCAGCGCCGTTTTATCCGCTTTATTCCTGTCCGGCATGGCTTCCACCGCGACCGCTCTCCCGCCTGAACCACCAGGCACACCGGCGGTGAAAGACGAAAAGGGCGACCGGTATTTGGTGCGGTACGATCCCGGCACCAATGTCGCCGCCCAAGCCAGGGACATGAACTCCGATGGCGTCAAAGTCCATCAGAAGTTCTCCCACGCGGTACGGGCCGCCGCGGTTACCGCGCGCCCCGCCGAAGTAGCGGCACTCGAAAACAATCCACAGGTGGCCGCCCGTCTGCGTGGTCCGGCTGATCGCGGCGGCGGTGTCATACAGACTGGATCCCGCCAACCTCGTCACGGTGCCGGTGGTGAGGCCCCGGAGTTGTGCCACCACGGAGTCGTCGACGGCGATGGGCCCGCCCAGGACGACAATGCGCTGGGGAGAATATCGACAAGGTTTACATTGCCACCGGCGAAAACTTCCCGGACGCTTTGGCCGGCGCCGCACCGGCAGCCCGGGACGGTTATCCCATTCTGCTGGTGAAGGAGAACAACCTTCCGGGCGCCACGTCAATGGAGCTCAACCGCCTCAATCCGCGCGAAATCGTTGTCCTCGGTGGCCCGGCTGCCGTCAGCGACGCGGTCTATAACAAGCTCAAGCCATACGCCGGCGCTATCAGCCGTATGGGCGGCAGGACGCTGTACGCCACGGCCGCGCTGATTTCGCAGCAGCATTACGCCCCGGGCGTCGACCGCGTCTACGTCACGACGGGGGCGAACTTCCCGGACGCCCTATCCGGCGTACCCGTGGCCGGGATGCAGGGAGCACCTATCCTGCTGGTGCCCAAGGAAGGCGTTCCCAGCAGTGTCGCGACCGAACTGCGGCGGCTGCAGCCCAACAGCATGACGATTCTCGGCGGCGAAGTAGCCGTCCCGGCAGAGGTGGAGCGGCAGCTGAGAGCGGTGCTGGACGGGAGCTCGTAGCCTCTACCCGATGATGGCCGCGCTGTGTCCTGGCAACCGTACGGAGCCTTCGCTGAAGTGCACGTGGTCGTCCGTTGCCAGCAACAGGCGTTGGTGCCTGATTGTTTCGGCCGGCTCCGTCGCATCCGATCCTGAAGCGACGGGGTCTCCGCCCGGAACATCGCCCAGGATTACGGTGTGTGCGGCATCATCAAAGTTGAACGCGATCTGCACCCCACCGCGGTTGACGAGCAGCCAGCGATCGTCGTTGTCGTAGTCCACGCGGGCATCGACGACGGCAGCGCCGCGGAGCTCGGGAAGCTCATGGCGGAGGCGGATCAGCTCCCGGTACAGCTCCAGCAGCTTCGCGTGCTTGCCGGACTCCGCCTCGGACCAGTCCAGCTTTGAGCGCCGGAAGGTCTCCGGGTCCTGCGGGTTTGGCACAATCTTGGGATCCCAGCCCATCTGTTCAAACTCCCGCAGCCTGCCCTCCGCCGTCGCCTTGTCCAGCTCAGGCTCCGGGTGCGAGGTGAAGAACTGCCACGGCGTCGTCGCGCCGTATTCCTCCCCCATGAACAGCATGGGCGTGAAGGGTGAGGTCAGGTTCAACACGGCGGCGAGCGCCAGTTGGCCATAGGACAGGGTCGCGGTGAGCCGGTCCCCCGCGGCGCGGTTGCCGATCTGATCGTGGTTCTGGGTGCAGACCACCAGGCGCCAGGCCTTGGCCGCCGGATCGAGCGGCCTTCCATGGTGGCGTTTCCGGAAACTCGAGTAGGTGCCGTTGTGGAAGAAGCCCTCGGTCAGGATTTTCGCCAGGGCGCCGGGCGAGCCGAAATCGGCGTAGTAACCGGCCGTCTCCCCCGTCAGGTTCACGTGCACGGCGTGGTGGAAGTCGTCGCTCCACTGACCGTCCATGCCAAAACCGCTGGCCTCCCGGGAGGTGATCATCCGCGGGTCGTTCAGGTCGGACTCGGCAACCAGGAACAGCGGTTTGCCGACGACGGCGGCAGTCGCCTCGGTGCGCGCGGCGAGTTCTTCGAGGATGTGCAGGGCGCGGGAGTCTTTCAGGGCGTGCACCGCATCCAGGCGCAGCCCGTCCACGTGGTAGTCGTCGAACCACATCTGCGAATTGTCGAGGATGAATTCCCGCACCTCATCCGAGTCCGGCCCGTCCAGGTTGACCGAATCGCCCCAGGTATTGGCGTTTCCTCCCGTCAGGTACGGCCCGAACATGGGCAGGTAGTTCCCGCTGGGGCCGAGGTGGTTGTAGACCACGTCCTGGATGACGCCGATTCCCGCCTGATGGGCCGCGTCGACAAAACGCTGGTAGGCCGCAGGACCGCCGTATTCCTCCTGAACCGCGTACCAGAGAACCCCGTCGTAGCCCCAGTTATGGGTGCCGTTGAAGGCGTTGACCGGCAGCACCTCGACGAAGTCGACGCCCAGCTCCACCAGATACGGGAGGCGTTCGACGGCGGCATCCAGCGTTCCCGCCTCGGTGAAAGTGCCGATATGCATCTCGTAGATGACGCCGTCGGCCAGCGCGCGGCCGGTCCAGTCGCCGTCGTTCCAGTGATATGCGCCGGGATCATAGGTACGTGAAAGCTGGTGCACGCCGTGGGACTGCCGGCGGGAGCGGGGGTCGGGAACGGGAGTGTCGGAACCGTTGATGAGGTACCCGTAGTCGGATGTTCCAGCGTCGGGGTCCGCCGCGGCACCGGGTTCGACGCCGGTGACCGAGTCCGGCGCTTCGGGGACGGCGGCGTCGGGAGCACCGTCGTCGGACATCAGCACATCATCGGGCGCGTGCCACCATCCCCCGGTTCCCTTGTTCATCCCGTGTCGCTGATCACCGAGCTGCAGCTGCAACTGCTCGGCCCGCGGTGCCCAGACGCTGAACCTCCGCCCGGCCTCGGGGTCCCGTTGCGGCGCTGGATAGCCGGCAAACGGAGTGCCCGCACCGTTGACTCCGGTCGAACTGCGGTGCTTGCTCACTGGGCTTCCTCCTCTGCGACGGCGACCAGCAGGGCTACCGGGTAGTCGTTCAGGACCTCGGCCACTGGAACTTCCCCGGACGGATAGGACCTGCCCGTGAGTTCGTCCCGCATAGCGGACGGCAGGGCGACGGCGGTATCGCCCCAGCCGCCGCGTTTCTTCAGTCCGGCAGGAAGCCGGGTGGCCAGCGTGATGGCACCGCCGCGGTCGAAGCCGACGAGGTGGCCGGCAGCATCGCCACTGGCGCTGAAGGGGGTGTAGCTGGTGAACAATTCCGGCCGGTCCCGCTTCAGCCGCAGGGCGCGGCTGGTGACGAGCAGCTTGGCCAGTCCGACGTCGTCATTATCCCTGTCCGCCATGGTGTTGGAGCTGCCACCGGCTGAACTTCCAGTCGCAATACCACCGCCTGAACTTCCGGTTGCGCTGCCGCCGGAAGTCCCGCCGTCGAGCTGTGCCAGCAGGCGCCGGCGTTCGTCAAAGTCGACCGGCCGACGGTTGTCGGGATCGACGAGCGAATCTTCCCAGAGCTCGGTGCCCTGGTAGACGTCCGGTACGCCGGGCATCGTCAGCTGGACCATTTTGGCTGACAGCGAGTTGGACTTGCCGAAGCCATCGATCTCCTGCACGAACTCCGACACAATGCGGTTCACTTCCGGATTATCGAAGGCGGCGTCGATCAGCCGGTGCATGGCGGCTTCGAACTCCTCGTCCGGGGCCGTCCACAGGGTCGAGTTGCCAGCCTCGCGTGATGCCTTTTCGGCGTAGGCGTGCAGCCGTTCCCGCGACGCGGGCCACGCGCCAATGACCGCTTGCCAGAGCAGGTTGGCCAGCGGGCCGTCCTCCAGCGGGGCGAGGTCCTGCAGGCTACGCATGATCTCTGCCCAGCGGGGCGCCATTTCGGAGAGCACGCTGATCCTGGCCCGGACGTCCTCGCCGCGCTTGGTGTCATGGGTGGACAGGGTCGTCATGGCGTAGGGGTAATCCTGCTGCCTCCCGGCGACCTCCAGATGGAATTGGTCCACGTCGAGGGAGAACTCCGAGGGGTCGGCTCCGACCTCGGTTAGAGAAGTCAGGCGGGTGTAGCGGTAGAAGGCCGTGTCCTCGACCCCCTTGGCCATCACCATGCCGGAAGTCTGTTGGAACCGGATGGCCAGCGCGGGCGCAGCGGCGGCATCGGATCCGCTGGAGGCAGCGGCCACGTCCGGGGCGCCCGGTGCAGCTGCCGTAGCGGAACCTCCCAAGGCTGCAGGGGCAGCAGGGGCGGCCGGCGCACCCTGTTGATTCCCGACGTCGGAAAGCAGCGGCCGGAGCGTGTCCACGGCGTCGGAGAGATCCGGCCGGTACTGCTTGGCCAGCCTCGCCGCTTCCTCCAGATATTCGCGGTGCTGTGGCAGGTAGCTGCGGTAGACCGGAAAACAGGTCAGGAGCTCGCCGATAGCGTCCGCGGCGACGTCCGGCTCGAGTCCGGCGTCGGCAGGGACCAGCCGGGCGAGGCGGAGCGCTTCCGAGTGCAGGATGCCGTCCGCGATCATCCGTTTGGTGCCATGCGTCATGTCCTGCCAGGACACCGGGCCGGAGCTCCCCCTCAGCTCGGAGTCCAACGCATCCAGCGTTTCGCGTCCGGCGGGGTCGACCCAGAGCCGGTCGATCTGAGCCAGTGCGTCGTACCCGCTGGTTCCCTCGCAGGCCCAGCCTTCGGGCAGTGACTCCCCCGGTTCGAGGATCTTTTCCACCAGCACGTAAGTGCCGCCGGATTCGGAGCGAAGCCGGTCCAGATAACCGGCCGGGTCGGCCAGGCCGTCGGGGTGGTCGATCCGCAGCCCGTCCACCAGGCCTTCGCGGACCCAGCGCAGGACTTCGGCGTGCGCTTCGTCGAAAACCCATGGTTCCTCAACCCGGATCCCGGCGAGAGTGTTGACCGCGAAGAAGCGCCGGTAGTTGAGTTCGTCGTCGGCCCGCCGCCAGTTCATCAGCTCATAGTGCTGCCGGGAATGGACGGCCTGCGGGTCGGCGTCGTCGTCGTCGAAAGTTCCGTCGGCGACCGGAAAGCAGTTGTCGTAATAGTGCAGCTCCGGCTCTCCGCTCTTCGACTCGGCGGCCGGAACCAGGGTGAGTTTCTCCAGCTCATCGCCGGAGTCTCCCAGCACCGGGATCCGGATTTTGCCGCCGCCAAGGTCCCAGTCGACGTCGAACGCCTCGGCATACCGTGAGCCGCTGCCCTCTTTCAGCAGCGACCACCACCAAGGATTCTGGACCGGCGTCGCGACACCCATGTGGTTGGGCACGATATCGGCCAGCACCCCCATGCCGGCGCCATGTGCCGCGGAGGCGAGCGCCTCCAGGCCCTCCGGTCCGCCGCGGACAGGGTCAATGGCCGATGGGTCCGTAACGTCATAGCCGTGGTCCGAGCCCTGCTCGGCGGTCAGGATGGGCGAGACATACACCCAGTCGACGCCGAGAGCCTTGAGGTAGTCCACCAGGGTGGCGGCATCCTGCAAGGTGCATTCCGGACGGATCTGCAGCCGGTACGTCGACTGTGGAACTTTCATGCGCTCAGAGACTTCAGCACGACGGCGGCCTTGCCCGCGACAGAAACCTCGCCGTCCGCCTTGATGGTTCGGGTGGCGACCGCATCATTCTTGGCTGCGGTATCGATGACCGTCTCCCACTCCGGCGAATACTCCTCGGCCGGAATGGTGAACTTCACGGTCTCGTCGTGGGCGTTGAAGAGCAACAGGAAGCTGTTGTCGTAGATGTGCTGGCCGCGTTCGTCCCTCCCGTGAATTCCATCACCGTTCAGGTACACAGCAATCGACCGGGCGAATGAAGTGTCCCAGTCCTCCTGGCTGAGAGTGGAGCTCGCCGGGTCCAGCCAGACAATGTCCGGAAGTTTCTCGCCTTCGCCGCGCCGAACTGGGCGGCCGTCGAAGAAGCGACGTCGACGGAAGGTCGGATGTTCGGCGCGAAGGTTCATGAGCCGGGACGTGAACTCCAGCAGATCCTCATCCACCTCGTCCCAGTGCATCCAGCTGATTTCCGAGTCCTGGCAGTACGTGTTGTTGTTGCCCTGCTGCGTCCGGCCGACCTCGTCGCCGTGCAGGATCATCGGCACGCCTTGGGAGAGCAGCAGCGTGGTCAGGAAGTTCCGCTGCTGCCGGGCACGCAGGGCGAGCACGTTCTTCTTCTTGGTCGGCCCCTCCACCCCGCAATTCCAGGAGCGGTTGTGGGATTCGCCGTCGTTATTGTCTTCGCCGTTGGCCTCATTGCGCTTCTCGTTATAGGAAACGAGGTCCCGCAGCGTGAAGCCATCGTGGGCGGTGACGAAGTTGATCGAGGCCACCGGCCGGCGCCCGGAATGCTCGTACAGGTCGGCCGAACCGGTCAATCGGGACGCGAATTCGCCCAACGTCGACGGTTCGCCGCGCCAGAAATCGCGGACGGTGTCCCGGTACATCCCGTTCCACTCCGTCCACAGTGCGGGGAAGTTGCCGACCTGGTAGCCGCCGGGTCCGACATCCCACGGCTCGGCGATCAGCTTGCACTGCGAAACCACCGGGTCCTGCTGCACCAGGTCGAAGAACGTGGACAGCCGGTCGACGTCGTAAAACTCCCGGGCCAGCGTGGAGGCCAGGTCGAAGCGGAAACCGTCCACATGCATCTCCGTGGCCCAGTAGCGCAGCGAGTCCATCAGCAGCTGCAGCGAGTGCGGGTTCCGGACATTGAGCGAATTTCCGGTGCCTGTGTAGTCCATGTAGTACTGCTGGTCATCCTCGACGAGGCGGTAGTACGCCGCGTTGTCGATGCCCCGGAACGATACGGTCGGGCCCAAATGGTTGCCCTCGGCAGTGTGGTTGTAGACGACGTCGAGAATCACCTCGATGCCGGCACGGTGCAGTTCGCGGACCATCGCCTTGAACTCCTGGCACTGGCCACCCAGATCCCCAGTGGAACTGTAGGTGTTCTGCGGGGCGAAGAAACCAATGGTGTTGTAGCCCCAATAGTTGGCCAGGCCCTTGTCCTGCAGGGTGCTGTCATTGACGAACTGGTGCACCGGCATCAGCTCGATGGCGGTAATGCCGAGCTTCTGCAGGTGCGAAATCACCGACGGATGCGCGACGCCGGCATAGGTTCCGCGCTGCTCCTCGGGCACGTCCGGGTGCAGCTCGGTCAAGCCCTTGACGTGCGCCTCGTAGATCACCGAATCGTGGTAAGGCGTCTTCGGTTTACGGTCGCCGTCCCAGTCAAAGAAAGGATTTACGACGACGCCGAGCATCATGTACTGGGCGGAGTCCTCATCATTGCGGGAGGTCTCGTCGCCGAAGTTGTAGCCGAAAAGCGCCTGGTTCCACTCAATCTCGCCATGCACGGCCTTGGCGTACGGGTCCAGCAGCAGCTTGTTCGGGTTGCAGCGCTGCCCCTGTTCAGGGTCGTGCGGGCCGTGCACACGGAAGCCATACTTCTGCCCGGGCTGGACCTGGGGCAGGTAGCAGTGCCAGACAAAACCGTCGAGCTCGTTGACGGCGACGCGTTCCTCGCGGCCGTCGTCGTCGAACAAACAGAGCTCGACCTTGTCAGCGACATCGCTGTACAGGGCGAAATTGGTGCCGGTGCCATCGAACGTGGCTCCCAACGGATAGGCGGATCCAGGCCAAACTTCCACACGTGCTCCTCAACAATTGCCGGCATTATCAGTACCGTCGGTAACTCTTGTCCTGCCTTTTAAGTATCCCCATGTTGGATGGAAATAAAGACTTGATTCATAAGCTTACTGATTTGCGACGACGAAATTGGACCGCCGCCGGATGCGAGCACGGCGGCACGGCCATGAATGCTCGCCGCCATCGCCCCCAGAACCGCGAATTTGTCCATCCCGGCAATGGCTGACGACGGCGGCATCCCGGGTGCTTCCGTCCCCGGAGCTTCCGCGAATGTGGCCAACATCGCGCGTTCCGTTATCCCGTGGGCTTCGGCGAAGGTGGCCATCAACGCACCAAGTATTCCCGCCAATGTGTCTCCGCTGCCAGCGGTGGAGAGCCAACTGGTGCCCTCGGCCTGGCTGAACAGAGCTCCCGAGGGTGATGCGACCAGCGTGGTGCCGCCCTTGAGCAGCACTGTGGCGCCGGTCAGACCTGCCGCCAGCCTGGCGTATTCCGCACCGGACGCCTCGATCTCGTTCCGGCTGGCGTCGATTCCCTGCTTTTTGAGGACGGCTGAGAGCTCGCCGGCATGCGGGGTCAGCAGAACGTTCGGGCCGAGCTCCCCGGGCAGCAGCGGCAAGGCGCTCGCGTCGACTACAGTCGGCAGCCCCGAGGTTATGGCATCCCGGGCCCGGCGCAGCTGCCTCTTGTCATCGCCGATTCCGGGGCCGACGAGCCAGGCCTGCACATGGGAGTCGGAGACGGAGTCCTGGCTGCACACCACTTCCGGCAGTTCCAGATTGATCAGACGGGACACCGGTTCCGGACCCAGGTAGCGGATCATGCCGACTCCCGTGGCGAGCGCTCCCCCTGCGGTCAGCAGCGCCGCACCGGGATACTGGGCCGAACCGGCCACAATTCCCAGCACACCGCGACTGTATTTGTGGGCTCCAGGATCCGGTGCCGTCCACAACCGTGCAAGGTCCCCGGTTTCGAGCCTGCGCAGATTCGGCTCGGGCAGATGTTCGTCGATGCCGATCCGGATGGTCTCGACCCGTCCGGTGTAACCGGCTGCGGGGCTGAGGTACAGACCGGATTTGGCGCCACCGAAGGTGACCGTCAGATCGGCGGTCAGGACCGGACCAGCGACTTCTCCAGAGTCGGCGTTGATACCGCTGGGCAGGTCGCAGGCAACGATCAACGGTTTCGTCTCCCGCCGGATCCCCGCCGGCCAGTCCGCAGCAAAGCCAAGCTGATTGTCCGGCTGCTCGAGGCTGCCGACGAGTTGTTCGACCAGCGAGACAACCGGTTGACGGAGTCCGCCACGGGCACCGGTGCCGAGAATCCCATCGATAACGACGTCGGCATCCCGGCACAGTGCGGCGGCGCCGGAAACGGAAACCGTCTCCGTGCCGAAGTCTGAGCCAGAAACAGAAACGGAAACAGCGTCCGGACCGGGGTCCGACCCGGACCCGTTCGTGTCTTCGACCAAAAATTGCACTCTGCCGCCGGCCTTGCGGAAGGCAGCCAGCGCCTCGGGGTGGACACGCGCGGAGGTGAGCACCGCCGTCGTACCCATCCCTTGGCGGGACAGCCGGGCGGCTGCGAAGAGCACATCTCCGCCATTGTTGCCGCTGCCAGCCAGCACGACCAGCCGTCCGCCGTAAACCCGGAGTTCAAGCCGACGGACTTCCCGCAGGACCGCGCTGGCGAGGCCATACGCCGCCCGCTGCATCAAGGCATCGCCCTGACCGTTCTCGAGCAATGGCGCCTCGGCAGCGCGGATCTGCGTTCCGGTATAGGCGTGAATCATGGCGGCCGCCTACGGTGTTTCCGCGGCGATTACATTCTGCTTGGCACCTTCGGCCACCACCATAGCGGTGGCGATATTGCCATCATGGCTGATCGACAGGTGCCACCGCTCGACGCCCTTGGCCTCGGCTGCGGCAGCCACCGTTCCCTTGATCTCGACCAACGGGCTTCCGGCTTCGTCCACGCCGATCCAGCAGTCCTGCCAGTTCATTCCCGCCGGTGCGTCAAGCGCCTTGGCCACGGCCTCCTTGGCGGCAAACCGTGCCGCCAAGGAGCGCAGTGACAATTCACGTTCGGCGGGGACGAAAAGCCGGTTCCGCAGCCCGGGCGTGCGCTCAAGCTGCCGGCCGAACCTGGCCAGGTCGACGACATCTACGCCAATTCCAACAATCATGGCTCCATCGTACGTGCTCGCCGACGCCGGATTAGAGATTGATAGTGACCTTGGCGTCCTTGCGCAGCTCCTTGACGAGGGCCTGGGTTGCCTCGCTCTCCTTTTGCTTCTTCACTTGCTTTTCAAGTTCCGGCTTGACCTCTTCCAGCGGTGGGAGCTTGCCACCCTGGCCGCCTTGGGCCATCTGGGCCTGCTGCGCCTTAACCTGCTCATAGGCTGCCTTGAGTTCGGCCTCGGTCACGTTGGTGTTGCCGGCCTCATCCTTAATAAGCTGCTCGACCTTCACCTGCGTCGCAAGCTGGTCCATCACTTCTTTTTCAGACATGCCCTGCTTCTTCAGCGCCGCCATGAACTCGTCCCCGGACTTGAGCTGGTTCTGCTTTGCCAGCTCGTCCAGCGTCTGGTTCATGTCCTTCTGCGAAGCTTCGATGCCGCGGTCGGCTACTTCCTGGATGAGGAGTTCCGTGCTGACCATGCCGTTGACGGTCTGCTCCTTCATCTGGCCCTGGTCAATCTTCTGACCCGACATCTGCGCCTGCATGGCTGCCTGCTGGAACTGTCCCTCATACGCCGAGACGAATTCCTTCTTCTCGATTTTTTCGCCGTTGACTTCCGCCACCACGGCAGGGATGCCCTTGAGGTCTGGTTCCGGCATCTTCGGCTGTTCGCCGCTTTGGGGGCCGGACGCCTGGCTATTACCACTGGCAGGTGCTTCCTGCTGGGTGGAGGGCTTCCCCTCAGCTTCTCCCGTCGATTCCCCACCGCAGGCGGTGACGACCGACAGGGATGCCGCGAGGCACAAGCTTACTAACCACTTTTTGCTCAAAATACAATGTCCCTTCAGAACGATGCTCCTTCGGAGTTACTTACTCCTCAGGCCCGCACACGACGGTATCCCTTGTCCTTGGCAGTTTCCGGCTCACTCGCTGGAAATTGGCTGGGAGTCGCGGGTACGTGGAAACGGCAGATCCCACATGGAACGGCCAATCCAACACTGGGTCAGGTGCTTAGCCGTCGGTCAGCCCACTGTAGCGGGCTGACCGACGGCCGAGGGGCTGACGCGAGCACTTGCACCGCCGGTACGGTGCTGACCCGGCGTCCAACGCTTATTCGACGGTGACGGACTTCGCCAGATTGCGCGGCTGGTCGACGTCGTAGCCCTTGGCCGAAGCCAGCTCGCACGCGAAAACCTGCAGCGGCACCGTGGACAGCAGCGGCGCCATCAGGGTCGGGCTCTGCGGGATGTAGATCACGTGGTTCGCGAATTCCCTCACGGCTTCGTCGCCCTCTTCGGCGATCACGATCGTCACGGCGCCGCGGGCACGGATCTCCTGGATATTGGAGACCACCTTGGCGTGCAGTGAATCGCGGCCACGCGGGGAAGGTACGACGACGAAGACCGGCTGGCCCTCTTCGATCAGCGCGATCGGGCCGTGCTTGAGTTCACCGGCGGCAAAGCCCTCGGCGTGGATGTAGGCGAGCTCCTTGAGCTTCAGCGCACCTTCCATCGCGACCGGGAAACCGACGTGTCGGCCCAGGAACAGTACTGACTTGGCGTCCGACATGGACCGGGCCAGCGCGCGTACGTCGTCGACGCCGTCGAGGACCTGCTGCACCTTGTCCGGCATCTGCGCCAGGTCGCGCATGATCTCGGAAATCTCGTCCTTGTATTTGTTGCCACGCAGCTGCGCCAGGTAGAGGCCGAGCAGGTAGGTCGCGGTGATCTGCGCCAGGAACGCCTTGGTGGAGGCGACGGCAATTTCCGGGCCGGCGTGCGTGTAGAGAACGGCATCGGATTCGCGCGGAATCGTCGAACCGTTTGTGTTGCAGATCGCGATCACCTTCGCGCCCTGTTCGCGGGCGTGCCGGACGGCCATCAGTGTGTCCATGGTTTCGCCGGACTGCGAGATCGCCACCACCAGCGTCTTCTCGTTCACGATCGGATCCCGGTAACGGAATTCGTGCGCCAGCTCCACCTCAGTGGGGATCCGGCACCAATGCTCGATAGCGTATTTGGCGACCGAACCGGCGTAGGCTGCAGTGCCGCAGGCGATCACCACAATCTTGTCGATCGAACGGAGCACCGTCTCATCAATGCGCAGCTCGTCCAGGACCAGCCGGCCATTCACATCGGTGCGGCCCAGCAGGGTCTGTGCGACGGCGGCGGGCTGCTCGTTGATTTCCTTCGCCATGAAGGAGGGGTAGCCATCCTTCTCGGCCGCGGCGGCGTCCCAGTCGACGTGGAACTCCTTGCCCTGCCCGGGAGCACCAAAGAAGTCGGTGATCGTCACGTCCTCGGGGGTGATGGTGACAATCTGGTCCTGGCCGAGCTCGACGGCGCGCCGGGTGAAGTCGATGAAGCCGGAGACGTCGGAACCGAGGAAGTTCTCGCCGTCGCCCAATCCCACCACCAGGGGTGAGTTGCGGCGGGCGGCTACGACGACGTCGGGCTGGTCCGCGTGCACGGCCAGCAGGGTGAACGCGCCCTCGAGACGCTGGCAGGCAACCTGCATGGCCTTGGGCAGATCGGCGACCTGGTTCGCGTAGATGTCACCCAGCAGGATGGCCGCGACTTCGGTGTCCGTTTCGGAGCGGAACTCGTAGCCCTTCTCCAGCAGTTCGGCCTTGATGACCGAGAAGTTTTCGATAATGCCGTTGTGGATGACGGCCAGGCGGTCATTGTCCGCCAGGTGCGGGTGCGCGTTCTGGTCGGTCGGTCCCCCGTGCGTCGCCCAGCGGGTGTGCCCGATCCCCGTGACGGCTGCCGACAGCGGCTGGGCCTCCAACTCACTGAGCAGGTTGCTCAGCTTCCCGGACTTCTTCCGGGACTCGACACCGGCGTCGGTAACGACGGCGACACCCGCCGAGTCGTAGCCGCGGTACTCCAAACGGCGCAGCCCTTCGAGCACTACATCGAGCGCGCCATGGCTGGAGCCGTTGTTCTCAACAGTCGCATTTGCGCCGGCGCGGCCGACGTAACCCACAATTCCACACATGTCATCAAGGGTACCTGTGACATCCGGGTCTCCCGTACCGCTATTACGCGACGTCGGCGGCCCCACGTTGGAGTTTGCCCTCCGGAGACGGCAGAATGCGTTAAGTGAGCCAAGAGTCCAAGAGCAACAGCAATGGCGGTGAGAGCAATTTCACGCCCTTTGTGGAGTTGGACCGGCAAACATGGTCGCGGTTGTCGACCGAAATCGAATCTCCCCTGAACCAGGGCGACATCAACCGCCTGCGCGGGCTCGGCGATCCCCTCGATATGGACGAGGTCCGCGAAGTCTACCTCCCGCTGTCCCGGCTGCTGAATCTCTATGTCGGCGCCGCCGGCCAGCTGCACGCAGCCACCACCACCTTCCTCGGCGAGAAGACCACCCGCACCCCGTTCGTCATCGCGGTCGCCGGGTCCGTCGCCGTCGGCAAATCCACCACCGCCCGCGTGCTCCAGCAACTGTTGCGGCGCTGGCCGGACACCCCGAACGTGGAGCTGGTGACCACGGACGGTTTCCTCTACCCGAACGCCGAGCTCAAACGCCGCTGCCTGATGGAACGCAAGGGCTTTCCCGAGTCCTATGACCGGCGTGGCCTGCTGCGCTTCATCAGCGAGGTCAAGTCCGGCGCCGAGGAGGTCCGCGCCCCCTGGTATTCGCACGTCACCTACGACATCGTTCCCGGCCGCGAGGTCGTCGTCCGCCGCCCGGACGTGCTGATCCTGGAGGGCCTGAACGTGCTCGCCCCCGCCCGCACCCGTCCCGACGGCCGCTCGGGGCTGGCGCTGAGCGACTTTTTCGACTTCTCTGTATATGTGGATGCGAAAACGGACTACATCGAGCAGTGGTACATCGAACGCTTCCAATCGCTGCGCACCTCCTCCTTCACCTCCCCCGAGTCCTACTTCCACCGGTACGCCGGCCTCTCCTATGAGGAGGCGGAGCAGACCGCCCGCGGGATATGGAAGCGGATCAACGAGCCGAACCTGCAGGACAACGTACTGCCCACCCGCGGCCGTGCCCAGCTGGTGTTGACCAAGGACGCCGACCATTCAATCCGGCGGATGTTGCTCCGGAAGACGTAATGGACACTCCCGGCGGGGTGCTCGCCTTCACTGCATTCCTTCGGAAGACCGCGGCATGGTCGACGACGGCGGCACTCGCCTTGTCGCTCGCCGCGTGTTCAGGACAGCCGGAGGAAACTACGACGGCGGAAGCCACCACGACGTCGTCGTCACCGGGCAACAACTTTGGGAGCTCCGCCGCTGACGGCGGGACGGACGCCCCCGGCGATTCACCCACCGGCATCTCATCCAGCTCCGCGCCAGGCGAAGCGCCGCACGGCATCTCCCCGTTCCGCGGATCGGACGCGAACGCGCCCAGCCAGCCCCGGCCGGCACCGGATCCGCCCCCGGCACCGGGCTCCAGCGGACGGAGTACCGGTCCGCCGCTCAGGAACGATGAAGCGAATTCGCGCTTCGTCACCGTCGACAACCCGTCCAGTCTGTCCGTCGTCGTCAATAAGCAACGTCCGCTGTTTCCTCTCGACTATGCACCCTCGGGGCTGGTGAAGGCGCCGGTCACTTCTGCTGTCACCGGCGAGAGCGCGCTGCTGCGGGACGATACTGCTGCGGCCGCAGGCAAAATGTTCGATGCCGCTGCCGCGGACGGAATTAACCTGACGCTGCTCAGCGGATACCGGTCCTACAGAAGCCAGCTGGCAACTTACAACAGGTGGGTTATCCGGTTGGGCTCGGTGGCTGAAGCGGACCGGGTCTCCGCCCGGCCCGGCTACTCCGAACACCAAACCGGTCTTGCACTCGATATCGGCGTCGCCAGCGGTACCTGCTCGCTGCAGCCCTGCTTCGCCGACCTTCCGGCCGCGGAATGGGCCCGGGACAACGCGCACAAATTTGGCTACATTGTGCGTCATCAGCCCGGCTATTACGCCATTACGGGCTTTACCCCTGAACCGTGGCATTTGCGGTATATCGGTGTGCAGGATGCGACCGCAATGAAGAAACGGGGAATCCACACCTTGGAGGAATACTTCGGCCTGCCGCCCGCTCCGCGGTACTAATGAAACTGTGACGGAGGATCGCCGAGTGTCTGTTAGTCCCATCATTCACCCCATTACGCCGGAGCGGTGGGACGACTTGGTCCTGGTCTTCGGTCGTCGTGCGTTAGACCCTGACTCCTGCTGGTGCCAGCGGTTCCGGGACCATGACGATACGAGCAACAGAAACGCCTTACATGATGAAGTTGAGAGAGCAGTCGTTCCAATCGGCCTGCTGGCCTATGTCGACGGCAGACCGGTTGGCTGGGCAAGAGTCGCACCCCGCGCCACGCTCCCAGGTATCTTGAAGAACCGAGCTCTCCGGCGCGTCCTCGACGATGATCCCAGCGCGTGGTGGGTGACCTGCTTTGTGATTCTTCCCGAGTATCGCGGCATGGGAGTTGGTCCGGCGCTCCTTCGCGGTGCCGGCGAACATGCGCGTGGAAATGGAGCATCCGTTATTGATGGGCATCGGGTCGATGTGAAGAATCTTCAGGCAAAACGCGTCTCCGGATCAGCACTCTTCACCGGTACAGTCGCGACGTTCGAATCCGCCGGATTCCGCGAGATTGGTCGAACCTGCCCGAGCCGACCTGTCATGCGCCTCGACCTCTAGAATTTCCTGCGGAGTTGTCATCATGGTTTTACCGTACCCATCAACAGGCACTCGTCACCGAAACATCCTTGCATAGTGCAGTAAATACACTTACTCTACTAACTTAGTAGACTTATCCGCCGAGTTCATGGAGTGTGTGATGCGAAGCTTGGTTTTGATTGGGATCGTGGGGTTCATCGCCCAGTTGGTCGACGGATCGTTGGGCATGGCGTATGGAGTTACTTCCTCGACGCTGCTGCTGACAGTGGGCATTGCCCCGGCTGCCGCATCCGCCGTCGTTCATTTGTCGGAGGTGGGCACAAGCCTGGTCTCCGGCGCATCGCACTGGAAGTTCGGAAACGTCGACTGGCGGGTGGTCTCGATCCTGGCCTTGCCCGGTGCTATCGGCGCCTTCGCCGGAGCCACCTTTCTGGTGGGTCTCCCCGGGGAGTCGGCCAAACCGTGGGTTGCGCTGTTACTGCTAAGTCTTGGCGTTTACGTGATCTACCGGTTTCTTCGGTTAGGAGGGGCGCGTCCGCAGCTCAAGGCAAGGCCTTCTGCCTTCTTCCTGTTCCCGCTTGGGCTGGTTGCAGGGGCATTGGATGCCATCGGTGGCGGTGGTTGGGGACCTATGGGGACCTCATCGCTGCTTGCCTCCGGGCGGATGGAACCCCGGAAAGTCATCGGCACGATCAATACTTCCGAATTCGTCGTCGCGGTCGCCGCCTCACTCGGATTCCTGATGGGCCTCGGCAGCGCTGGCATCAACTGGGCATGGGCGCTCGCCCTCCTGATCGGTGGAGCGATCGCCGCTCCGATAGCAGCTTGGGTGGTCAAGCGTTTGGCCCCGCGCATCCTGGGAGTGGGGGCAGGAGGATGGATCGTGGTGACCAACTCCAAAACCGTCCTGGAGAGCTGGTTCGGTCTGGAACCAACGTCTCCCACGCTCTGGCTCATAGTCGCGGCGCTCGCGCTGGGTTGGATTTACCTCATCGTTCGTGCAGTTAAAGCCCATCGTGCAGAGCAGCAGTCTGATCGAAGCCCTGAGACCGCTTTGACCCACTAAGAAGGCCTCGCATCGACCAGAGATGACAGGCTCTTTTGGGCTCGGCTCAATGCCTCAACTACCACGGTTGACAGTGGCCGCTCTGATAGATTGAAAGCCATGCGCGTCTCCACCAAATCCGACTACGCGCTCCGGGCATTGATCGAGATAACCGCCCACACCGGCGCCAGCCCACTTTCGGCCGAGGACGTCGGCCAGCGTCAGGACATTCCACACGGTTACCTGCAAGCCATCCTCGCGGATTTACGTCGCGCCGGCTTTATCAGTAGTCAACGTGGCCCCTCGGGTGGGTGGCGTCTCGCAGTCGGGGCAGACCGTATCAGCGTTGCGGACGTAATCCGCGCTGTTGATGGACCGTTAGTCAGTGTTTACGGAATCCGCCCTGAAGCCGTCAGCTACAACGCCGCCGCGGATGGCCTGCAACAAGTCTGGATTGCAGCACGCACCAGCCTGCGTGACGTGCTCGAACATGTCACCGTTGCTGACCTTGCCACCGGAAAGCTGCCGCCCGAGGTGACAAACCGTATTGCGGACAAGGACGCTTGGGAAGCACGCTAACCACGTAGCTTGTTTCCAATTGGCAGCTCCCTGAGGCGCGGGAATTCCTCAGGTGCTGACCGGTCAAAGTAGTCTGTTGCCATGATTCAGGGATTCAAGGCCTTCATAATGAAAGGCAATGTCGTTGACCTTGCCGTAGCTGTCGTTATCGCCAGCGCGTTCGGCACCGTCGTTACAGCACTTGTTGACAGGGTGATTATGCCGCTTATCGCAGGCATATTCGGGGCTCCGAATTTCGACAAAGTCCTGGCCTTCCAGATCGGTTCCGAGCCCGAAAACATTGTTTCTTTCGGAGCGGTCCTGACGACGGTCGTGAATTTCCTTCTGGTCGCCGCAGCCATTTACTTCGTCATTGTTGTTCCCATGAACAAGATGGTCGAGCGGCGAAATGCCCGGCTGGGAATCGTGGAGGAAGAAGAAGTGGTTGATCCGCAGATCGCGCTGTTGACCGAAATCCGCGACGAGCTGCGGGCACGCCAACGGTAAGCGGGTCAGTGGTTCAGGCAGAGAATCCGGCCGGCGCAATCCGCCAGCATGTAACGGTCGCCAGGCCGGTGCAGGAGTTACCCGCAGGTGGTTATACCTCGTCAGGAGCCTCGGCTGATAGACGGTCCGGATCCTGGTAGACAGTACGCGTGGGATGGGTTCATTCTTTCGAACACATATTGTGCACCAGGACCCATCGCGTACGGATACGAACACATATTGTCCACCCAGCATAACTTTTCAGCATCATCCGACGCCCCGGATTGACGGTTCGCGTGGCTCCCTGAATGATCAGGAGATGACTGGGGATCAGAAACGAATCGCACTGCTAATTGATGCCGAAAACGCGTCGACGTCGAACATTGATGTGATCGTAGAGGAAGTGGGGAGGCGCGGTACCGCAACCGTCCGGCGCGCCTATGGCGACTGGACAAGTCTTTCTCCTGGTACTTGGAAAGAAACTCTCCACGAACACGCGATCCGGCCAGTCCAACAATTCGCCTACACCGCTGGCAAGAACGCCTCCGACATAGCGATGGTAATCGACGCGGTGGACCTGCTCCACGCTCATAACTTCGATGCTTTCGCCATCGTCTCCAGCGACGCGGATTTTACGCCCTTGGTGATGCGGATCCGGGACAGTGGTGTGAAGGTGTATGGCTTCGGCGAGGCGAAAACGCCACCGCCATTCGTCAGGGCCTGCTCTCAATTCACCTACCTCGGAGAGTTGGGGAAGACACCTGCCGGCCCCAAGCATGCCGCGCCTAAGCACGCCGTATCCAAGACCGCTGAACCGAAGAAGACGGTCAACATCAGTGAGCCCCCGAAAACTCCCAAGGCCGGCAATCCGAAGGATCTGAGCAAGGAATCTCGGCTCGTACAGGTGCTGCGGAAGGCCGTGAAGGACTCGAAAAAGGACACTGGCTGGTCACATCTGGGTGAGATCGGCGCCTTAATCGAAGGCGACGAGTCGTTCGACATGGACGTCTATGGACCGGTCAAATTGAGCAAGGTGGTTGAGGACACTGGGCTGTTCGAAGTCGACTGGGAGGCACCCGGAGTGCGAGTCCGGGCTTTAGGCAAGAAATAGGTTCTGGCCGCCATGCCCCATGAGGTGGCCGCCGGAGGCGCTGAAGAGATCGTCATCGGGTAGTCACTCCCCCGTTACCTGATTCATACGGCCTGTCCACCCTGGCTTCCTAACGTTCTTGGTGTGAGCAGAACACAAGCCGGAAATTACGACGGCGGCACTGGCCGGGTGACCGCGATCATCCCCGCCCGCGGTGGTTCAGAAGGCATCAAGCTGAAGAACCTCGAAGTGGTCGGAGGCCAGACACTGCTGGCACGGGCAATCGAGTCCGCCCAGCACGCAAACGCAATTACCGACGTCGTCGTCAGCACTGACCACCCGCTCATCCGCGCCGAAGCCGAGCGGATGGGCGCAACTGTGATCGACCGCCCGGCGACGCTGTCCGGCTCCGAAGCGACGTCCGAATCCGCGCTCCTTAACACCCTCGAGCAGTTGGATCCGGAACCTGCGGTCACGGTGATGATCCAGTGCACCTCGCCGTTCATCTCCGACGTCCATCTCGATCAGGCAGTTGATCGCGTGCTGCACGGCGGCGAGGACTGCGTCTTCTCAGCGGCGGAAAACCACAATTTCCTCTGGGCCAAGGACGACGCCGGTGTCACGGCGGTTGGTCACAATGCGGCCTTCCGCCCGCGCCGCCAGGACCGGGAGCCACAGTACCGCGAGACCGGGGCCTTTTACGTCATGCGAACCTCGGGTCTGAAGTCTTCCGGGCACCGCTTCTTCGGCCGTCTGGGACTGCAGATAGTTCCCGAGGACACCGCTATCGAAATCGATACACCCGCGGACCTGGCCACAGTCCGCGCGAGGGTACGGGCCATGGTCGATGCGTCCGGTCTCGCGCATGGCCAACTGCGGCACGACGAGACCATCGAACCCGTGGACGTCGACGCCCTGGTGACCGACTTTGACGGTGTCCACACCGATGACCACGCGCTCGTCGACGGCGACGGCGGCGAACACGTCCAGGTAAGCCGCCGCGACGGTATGGGCGTCTCGCTGCTGCGCGGTGCAGGAATCCCGCAGCTCATCCTCTCCACCGAGCGACACCCCGTCGTGAGTGCCCGTGCGGCAAAGCTGCGGGTGGACGTGCTTCAGGACGTCAGCGACAAGGCCACCGCCCTGCAGCAATGGATGGCCGTGCAGCGGCTCGATCCGGCGCGGGTGGCCTACGTCGGCAACGACGTCAACGATCTGGCCGCAATGGCCTCCGTCGGCTGGCCGATCGCCGTCGCCGATGCCCACCCCAACGTCCTCGCGGCCGCACGGACAGTGCTGGCCCACAACGGCGGCAATGGTGCGGTAAGGGAAATCTGCGAGCGCATCCTTGCGGCCATCCAGAACCGGACCCTTCAAGAACCATCCGCGGCCGGGCAATCCCGCCTGGCCGGAAGCAGTGTGATTGAGAAAGTGAGCAACCAGATGAGTACTATGACAACCGCTGAAGGAACATTGACGACGGCCGGTTCCGGAAACGGCGCCGCCACCAGGGATCAGGCCGCTCCTGTCAGTATCGGTGGAAAGAGCATCGGTCCAGGCCAGCCGGTCTACGTGATTGGCGAGATCGGGATCAACCACAATGGCGACATCGAGATCGCGAAGCAGCTGATCGACGTCGCGGCCAACGCCGGCGCGCAGGCGGTCAAGTTCCAAAAGCGCACCCCGGAGATCAGCACCCCGGCGGATATGAAGAACAAGATGCGCTCAACGCCGTGGGGCGAAATGACCTACCTGGAGTACAAGGAGCGCGTGGAGTTCGGCCGCAGCGACTACGAGAAGCTGATCAATCACGCCGCCGGACTGGGACTGGATTGCTTCGCCTCCCCGTGGGACATCCCGTCCGTGCAGTTCATGGAGGAGCTCGGCGCCGTCACCCATAAAGTGGCATCGGCGTCGGTCACCGATATCGAAATGCTCAAGGTGCTCGCCGAAACCGGCAAGCCGATCATCCTCTCTACCGGGATGTCCACGATCGAGCAGATCGACGCCGCCGTCGAGACCCTCGGCACCTCGCGGCTGGTCATGCTGCACTCCACCTCCACATACCCGTTGCCGCCGGAGGAGGCCAATCTGCGGACCATCGAAACGCTCCGCGGACGGTACGGCGTCCCCGTTGGGTATTCCGGACATGAGCGCGGCCTGCAGATCTCCCTGGCAGCCGTGGCACTCGGTGCTGTCGCCGTCGAACGCCACATCACTTTGGACCGCACCATGTGGGGCTCCGACCAGGCCTCATCACTTGAGCCGACCGGGTTTGAACACCTGATCCGGGACATCCGCATCCTTGGAGAAGCCATGGGCGACGGCGAGAAGCGCGTCATGCCCGGCGAGCTGGCACCACTGTCCCGCCTGCGCCGTGTGGACGGCGCCGCGCCGGCACCCGGCCAGCCTGTATAACTGGAATACGTTGAACCCTATGAACACACCATTGCTCAGCGTCATCGTGCCGGCCAAGGACCAGTTCGACTACCTGCCCGATGCGCTCACCAGCCTTACCGGGCAGTTTGAAGAGGCCTCCGCCCTGGAAGTTATCGTCATCGATGATGGCTCGACTGACGGGACGGGGGAGGTGGCCGCTGCCTTCGCAAGCCGGCTCCCGGGCCTGCACATCATCCGTAACGAGACGCCCCGGGGACTGGCATCGGCACGCAATCAGGGATTGGCCGCGGCCAATGGACGTTACCTGGCATATCTGGACGGCGATGACTGGCTGGCTCCGGGACATCTGCGGTCAGTCACCGCCGACATTCAGCGCTTGGGGTGTGACTTCCTCCGGGTCGACCATGTCCGGTGCACCGGAAACACCCGCAGCACCCACCGCGCTCCGCAGGCCCGCCGTTCCGTGGTGCTTGACCCACGTGAATCAATCCTTCCGGAAACGACGGCGACCATGGTCGACTATTGCTACGCCTGGGCCGGTGTTTTTGACCGCCGGCTGGCCGACGCTGGTCTGCTTGAATTCCCGGATGGTCTTCACACCGCCGAGGACAGGCCGTGGGCCTGGCGGCTGCATCTGGAAGCGGAATCCTACGCCGTCGTCGACGCTCCCGGGATCCTGTACCGCCGGGGACTCCCGACGTCGTTGACCTCCATCTATGACTCGCGGCAGCTGGATTTCCTTCCTTCTTTCGAGCAGGTTTTCCGGATCGTCGACGCAGACCGGGAGGCCGCAAGGTTCTGGCCCAAGGCAGCACGGATGTTCCTGGCTGTGCTCTCCCACCACATCGGCCGCTCTTCGGAGATGGAACCGGACGATAGTCGAGCCCTGCGGTCCCGGGCTAAGGACACGCTCGCCATGATCCCGCCACCGGTTCTAGCCACTGCGGTGAAGAGCCTCGATAGCCGCCGGTTCAACGCAGTGCGCCCGGTGCTGCCCCGGCCCGTTCGGATTGGAATGAACGCTGCATGACTGTTCTGGTAGTTGCCTCCACCATGTACCAAGGCATGTCGCTCGCCGCGGCGGCGGACGCCGGTCTGCTGAAAGCCGAAGCCGGCGAGGAGCGGATTCTGGTGCTGGCCAACAGTTCCCAGGTTCCCGAGGTCACGGGACGCTTGCAGGATGCGCCCGGATTCGATTTGATTGCGGCCCGGTTCGACCGCGTACTCGATTTGGCTGAACTAATCTACCCACGCCGGCCACAGCAGTTTTCCCCCTCTCACGAGGAGCTGCGGATGTGGGCGACTCTGCTTCGCAGCCACTGGTCCCTGGGTGTGGAGCCGGTCCGGCTGGTGCTCGATTCCGTGCATGTCAATCCCGGCATTGCGCTGGCCCGGATCTTCTCCGAGGCCACCCTGACTGTACATTCAGACGGCTTGATGGTCTATGGTCCTACCCGCGCTCCCCTCGGTTTGGATATCAGTCAGCGCCTGGACGCCTTGCTGTATCTGGACCTTGTCCCCGGCCTCCAGCCCCAGCTGCTGCGTGAGCACCAAACTACGACGACGGCAATCCCCCGGGAATTCCTGCGTACTGTAGTCGACGAGCTCGCCGAGGTCAGTGCTGGAGTCCCCACCGACAATGGCACCCGTACCGCCCTGATCCTGGGCCAATATCTGACAGAGTTGCAGCTCATTGACCGGGCCGAAGAGGCAGAGTTGCACCGCAGCATGCTCGAAGCCGCGGCCGGGCTCGGGATCAAGCGCTGTGTGTTCAAACCGCATCCCTCCGCCGGCCGCAAGGCGACGCACGATCTAGCCGCCGCGGCAGCGGAGCTGGGCATCGAGTTCGTTGTCCTTGATCTCGCCGTACCGGCCGAGGTGGTTCTGGCACGGCTCCGTCCGGACGCCGTCGTCGGAGCCTTTTCCACAGCGATGGCAACGGCCCGCTTCCTGTTCGGCATTAAAACCGTGGCGGTCGGCACCGAACTGATGCTGGAACGTCTGACTCCCTACGAAAACAGCAACCGGATTCCCGTCACGATCATTGATGCCGTGCTGCTACGGGGGCTGGAAGCACCCGCCGAGGCCTACAACATCCAGGAGGGACAACTTCAGCCATTGGTGGACGCGGTCGCCTACTGTATGCAACCGGTGAACCTGGCTGCCCTCCGCCCACAGGTGATGGCCTATCTGAATGCAGCCGCCGGAACGGATCAACTGCGATACTTCAAACGACGCCGGTTGACTGCCTTGGACCTACCCGGCTCGTTGCCGGCCGGCCGGCAGGCAGTAG
>NZ_KI914658.1:9634-12167 GCF_000520495.1 Arthrobacter sp. H14 | reverse complement strand
CGGCAGGCAGTAGTCTTCGCCAAGAGGCTCCCACCGCCGATACGCCATCTGGGGCGCCGTGTACTGACCCGTCATGTTTTGGGTCGCCGAGTGCTGGCGTCTGTTTCAGGGTGAGGAATGGAATCGGGCTGTTATGGATGAAAGCAAAGGCGCATGAGCAGTAACTGGCGGGGGCAGTCCGGATCTGCCGTGACTATTCCCGCGCGTACTCTGGCCAGGCCAAGGTCCGGCAGTGCGGTGGTATGGACGGAATCTCCACTGCAGCTGCTCAGCGCGGTTGAAGCCCACGGTGCCGGCCTGCTGGGCCGCGACACCACCATTTATCCCCGCGCCGGAGCGGTAGGCATGTCCGGCATTCTGAGTTCGATGATGGCGCAGGTACCAGCCGGCGTGAGCTTCGGTCAGGCCCGGACACAGATCCCTTCGGTCAGGGCTGCCGGTGTGGACAGGTGGGTAATTGGTGACGCGTTCTCCGGGCAGGTGCAGCGGCAGTTGCTGCGGCACCCGCCCGCGCACGAGGTCGTAGTGCTCGACGACGGCCTGGCGACCCGGAAGTTGCTTTCAGGACTGACACGTGATACCCTGACGCCGCTGCTCCGTCCCCGTGCCAAGCGAACCCCCGCCCGCGACGCACTGGGTTTAGCCGCGTGGTTCCGGCTGCGGCAGTTGGCCCAGCGCGGCAAACTCGTCGTCTTTACCGCGCTGCCCATTGACGCCCGCGTGCACGCCGACTTTGAACGCCTGGGCGGCCACCTCGAGTTCCACCGGTTTGAATGGCTGAGCACCCAGCCCGTGACTGAGATCGTGAATGAACCCATGATCATGGTGGGTTCGGCGATGCCGGCAGACGGGCTAATCCACGCCGATCCCTATATCGACTGGCTCCACGAGCTCACCCAGGACGGCCCCGTCGGCTATTTCCCACACCGCCGCGAAACCCCCGAACTCCTCGACCGGATTGCCGCCAACCCGATGATCCGCATGAAGGAACACACCGTCCCAGTGGAGATGCGGCTGCGCGGCCTCTGTCCGCCTCAAACCGTCCACTGCCTGCCCTCAACGGTGTTGGCTTCACTCGGCCTGCTCCTGGCCCCCGCAGGCGTTCGCTTGCAGGGCCAGTCAGTGCCCCAATCCTGGTGGACCCCGACGACGACGGCACAGTTACGCCGGCACCTGAGCAGCTCCCTGGATGATTCAGAATCTGCAGCATGAGCGCCTTCAAAATCGTCGCCGTGGTGGACAGCGATTCCTACCTGAAGTTTGCCTGTTCCACCCTCGAAGGCATGCCGGAGTGGGACAGGCGCGTCGTCGTCGTCCGCTCCCCTGTCCTGCCCACCATGGAGCAGGTCCGCGCGGCCACCGTCGGGACTTTCATGGAGGACATCCCGGTTCCGGTCGTCCCCGCCCGCAAGTTGTCCGCCGTCGTCGATCAGGCCGACGTCGTCCTTGCCGCTGCCACCGGCCCTATTGCCGAGGAAGTGCTGTTCACCGCTTCGCGGCTGCGCCCCCGCCCCGCGCTGATCTCCGCCCTGCCCGGGGTGGCTCTGCCGGCAACCGAGAAGGGTCTGCGATACCGGGCCATGGGCGACGCCTTTGTCACGCACAGCCACGCGGAACGCCGCGCCTACGGCGGGCTGGCCGACGCGCTCGGGGTCGATCTAACTATGCTCGTATCCCGGCTGCCGTTTCTTCACTCTGTGGAGCCGCCCCGCCCGGTCGGTGCTCCGCTCCGGTCGGTCGTCTTCGCCCCGCAGGCGAAAGTGCCTGCCGTCCGGGAGGAACGGGTCCGAATCCTGCAGCACATGGCCCGGCTGACGCGGCAGCGTCCCGAACTCAAGGTCACCGTGAAGCTGCGGGCGTGGGACGGTGAGCCGCAAACCCACCTCGAGCATCACCCTTATGACCGGCTATGGCGGAAACTGACGGCCGATGGCGCCGTCGCAGGTGATGAGCTCGCGTTCGAGACCGGGTCCCTCGCCGGCTTCCTCACCCTAGGAACGGCATTGGTCACGGTCAGCTCCACGGCCGCGTTGGAAGCGGTCGACGCAGGCCTTCCGGTGCTCATCCTCGGCGACTTCGGCGTCAATGACGAGTTGCTCAACGGTGTCTTCACTGGCAGCGGTCTGATCGGCTCACTGGAGGATCTGCAGCGCGGCGCCTTTTTCCACCCCGAAGCTCCTTGGCTGCGCGATAACTACTTCCACGAACCAGAAGACAAGCTGTCATATTTGCTCGGAAGCTACGCAGTCAGCGCGCGGGCCGGGACGCTCGGAGTCCCTTCCACCGCGTCCGCCCACATCCGCCGTCGCCGGCTCCGTCTGCGACTGCGCACGGCGCTGCCCACGCCGGCTCTGAAACTGGCGCGCCGGCT
This sequence comes from Arthrobacter sp. H14, assembly GCF_000520495.1. Classification (GTDB taxonomy): domain Bacteria; phylum Actinomycetota; class Actinomycetes; order Actinomycetales; family Micrococcaceae; genus Arthrobacter_C. The sequence goes on along the minus strand of NZ_KI914658.1, from coordinate 9,796 downwards.
GTCGAAGCTGGCGCAATCCGCACGGCAACCCGTACGTCAGTAGGAATGCCGCTGCTCCACGGTACTGCGCCTCAGTACGAGTGCCGCTGTGCCATCGTCCGGCGGACGCGTTCTTCGTCGAAGTCCTCGCCGAGCCAATTGAAGAGGAATGACAGGCTCGAC
>NZ_KI914658.1:0-9534 GCF_000520495.1 Arthrobacter sp. H14 | reverse complement strand
GAGGAATGACAGGCTCGACGGGTCGGCCACGTAGTCGTCGAAGTGCACCCGGAAGGCGGCATCTCCGAGGTCCTCTGCCAGTGCCAGGAACCTCTCCTCCGTCGCCTTCAGCTCAGCGAGCGCGTTCGGCTTGTCGGCCCACCATTTACTGCGGCTTACTTCCTCGAGGGACCGCGTGTTGACGACAAACCGGGCCCCGGGAAACACGCTGCGCAGGTACCCGATGAATTCTGGCAAGTCGTTCTGTGGCCAACGTATTTCCTTGTAACCCACCACCCGGGAGTCATTCTCTGGCCGGATGAAGGTGCTCAACGCCAGCTCCCGCATGCCGGAAAGTGCAACGTCGTCGGGATAACCGTCGATCCCGAACCACGGGTGCGTCACGGGGATCGGTTCGGCTTTCCTACGTTGCTCCCGGTCCTTGACCGCCCGCTGGTGGAATTTGTAGAGGTCGCCCATTAGTCCCCGGTTTTCGCCGCGGATCAGGTAGCCGGGAATCGTATTCAAGATCCCCTGGAGCAAGGTCGATCCGGAACGTCCGTACGTCACCACAAACAGGTACTTCAGGCCTTCGCCCTGGTTCCGGGATCCGCTCTGCAGGCGCTCATTCTCCAAGCAGATTTCCGCATTCCGCCGACGCAGATAATCCCGTTCGGCAATAACGTCCCTGAGCCGCGGAATCCGGCGTGCCACGCCACCGAGATACGCCACCGTGTCCACCGGACCTCCTGTCGATTGATACCTATCGTGCCCAAGGCTAGCGGCCATGAGGAGGCCATATCGATCCAAAAGCGCCCCTGCGCGAACATGTCACCCGACGTTCACCCACCGGAAACGTTGCCGGGCTCAGTCACGGAAGTCCCACTGCTGCGAGAGTTCATCTGGATGTCAGTCGGCGGTTCCATACTGACCATGTCGGCGCGTCAGGGTGGACTCGGCCGACATTTATGCGGCCCATTCCCCCATAGGAGGCTGTTTTTATGACTTCATCTGTTTCCCGCCGCGGGTTCCTGGGCGGCACCGCCGCCACCGGTCTCGGCTTCGCCTTCGCAGGATCCGGAAGCCTCGACGCGTTCATCAGGCCTGCCTCTGCGGCCACGGGCACCGCCACCGGTTACGGCATTCTGGTGCCGGACCCTCGGGGTATTCTTGCGCTGCCGGAGGGCTTCTCCTACGAGCTGATTGCCCGTTCCGGTGAGACTTCAACCGACGACGGCGTCCATCCCAGTGACCCGGATGGTATGGGCGTTTTCGCCGCCGGTGATGGCGGTTCCATCCTGGTGACCAACCATGAGAACAGCGGCGAGGAGGACTTCCCTGTTCCGGCGATGGACGGGATAACCTACGACCCGGGCGCTATCGGGGGCACGTCAACCATCCTCGTCGACAAGGACGGCAGAAGGGTCAGCCAGTACACATCTTTGGCGGGGACGGACAATAACTGCGCCGGCGGCATCACCCCCTGGGACACATGGTTGACCTGCGAGGAGACCGAGTCCCGCGCCGGGCAAGGTGGAAACACCAAAAACCACGGTTACGTCTTTGAAGTCGATCCGCAAAGCCGCGCCGCCAACATTGGCAAAAGCTCGGTTCCGTTGACCTTCATGGGCCGATACTCCCATGAGGCAGTGGCAGTCGATCCGGCCACCAGCGAGGTTTACCTGACCGAGGACGCCGGCAACCCGAACGGTCTCTACTTCCGGTGGGTACCACCGATGGGCTTCGTTGCAGGAAAGAACGCCTTGCGGAACCTCGCTGAGTTGCCCGGTGGCGACAACGCGGGTCGGCTCCAGGCGATGCGCTGCTTCCTCGGCAGCCAGCACATCCCGGATCTGTCGGAGGCAACCAACGTCGGCACCCGGTTGAAGGTCGAATGGGTTGACGTTCCGGACCGCAGCGCTGCCACCGTGTCGGTGCGCAACCAGTTTGAAGCCGGCCAGGTTACCCGCGCACGCAAACTTGAGGGCCAGTGGTGGGCCGACGACGGCGCATTCTTCGTCTCCAGCTTCGCCCGTACAGAGGACGGCAGTGCCAATGACCACGATGGCCAGGTCTGGTTCTACGACCCATCCAGCGAGACCATCACGCTCAAGACGATCTTCGGCATCAATACGGAACCGGAGCAGGACAACGGAAACTTCGACGGTCCGGACAACATCACCGTCTCTCCCCATGGCGGGCTGATCCTTGCCGAGGACGGTTCGGGTATCTCGCACCTGGTCGGCGTTACTTCACAGGGCAAGGCCTATCCGCTGGCACGCAACGACTACAACAACAGCGAATTCTGCGGTCCCGCCTTCAGCGCGGACGGCAACACGCTGTTCGTGAACATCCAGTCCCCCGGCTTCACGCTCGCCGTGACCGGGCCGTGGGGCCGTCCCAGCAACGCTGTCTCATAAGAAAGGACGTCTCCCCATGGGGAAACTCTTCGACAACCCACTGCCCCTCATCATTGTCGTTATCCTCGCGCTGCTGCTCTTCGGAGCACCCAAACTCCCCGGGATGGCACGCAGCGTCGGCCAGTCCCTGCGGATCTTCAAGTCTGAAGTTCACCAGATGAAGGACGATGTAAATCCAGAGTCCGACGGCGATCCGGATCCTGCCGACCGCGAGCACGATTCCGATAAAGGCACGAGCCACTCCGGAAGTGCAGACAGCATGGCAAGCGCAACAAGACCCCCGTCGGACCGTAGTTCGTAAGGGAGCAGACCTCAGGGATTTGCTCCAGTCTGCGGAAGAGCTACCCTACGGGTGCGTCCGGATGGATGCTCCGGGTCTCAGAGCGTGTCTTTTGTTTCCGGAGCCAGCCTGCGAGGTACACCTTGGGCAGAATCTTGGCGACCGACAACGCGACGTACATAACGGTGTTGATTGCGACGAATGCCGCCAGGACAGCGAACAATTCGGTCTGCAAGGTCGCTCCCGGAAGGAGAATTCCGGTGGGAGGCATTACGCCGATGGCAGCGTTCATACCCTCACTCCCTCCGTATGAGCACTTGCGGGAGCCTTAGGGGTTAGGTGCTTCCAAGCGGCCTGCCGCCCAAGGGAGATGTCGATGATTCCCTTGACATAGACAATGTTGAGGAACATATCGAAAAGCAGTTCGGGGAAGAGCGTGAGGGCCAGCAGGCGTGCCCGCCAACCACCCTTCCACACGGTTACAACACGTTCGATCATGAACAGCGCCCCCAGCCCGAGCCAGAATGGGAACCAGATCCAGACATCGAGCGAGAGCACCATGATTGAGATGAGTAACAGGTAAGAGCCCAGGGCAATGACGCCATAGCCGATACCGAACTGCTGCGCCCAGTAACGCATGGTCTGGGGTGTGATGCCGTAGGCACCGAGATTCTCCAACGCGCCGCGTTGCCACCGCAGCCGTTGCGCCCACAATGTCGACCAGGTGGGCATTAACTCAGTGACGACCGTGCATTGCGGAGGGGATATCATGAGTGCGCCCAGGGACTTCAGCGCAATGGTTAATTCATTGTCCTCGGTCAATGCGGCGGTGTCGTAGACGTCTCCGGGCTGTCCCGGGATCGATGTGCCGCGGTTCTTTGCTACTGTCCTCAGCGCGGCGGGTCGGAAAATCGAAGCCGTCCCGGTCAAGACAAATACCCGGCCGCGTCTGCGGCGGATTTCCCGGGCGTAGCGGATGTACTCATTGCGCTGGAAAAGGCCGAGCAACCCATGTCCGTCTTCCCCGTAAAAAAGACCCCCGATGGCCATCAATGCCCTGTCGTCAGTGAAGCGGACGACTGCTGTTTCCAGGAAACCGTCATCGAGTCTTGTATCTGCATCCATCACCATGACGACGTCGTTATCACCCTGTTGAGGGAGCAGTTGCTTGAGCGCCTGGTTCAGTGCGCCTGCCTTCTTCTGCGTATTGTTCACCGATTCGAGCACCTCAACTCCCGCCCGCAGGGCTACGGCAACCGTCGAGTCTGTGCAGTTATCGGCAACAACAATCACCCGCTCGGGACGGTGCGATTGATTCAGAAGTGAAGCAATCGTCAACGGCAGGGAGATTTCCTCGTTGTGAGCCGGAATTAACACGGTCACCGATACCGGCCCGGCGTAAAAACCGCGCGTGGAAGCCATCACAACCCTCGGCGCCAGAGGAGTTGCCAAGGCATTTACCGACCGGCGTGAGGTGTTCGCAATGCGCTGTTCAAGCAGAGCCACACTCGCAGCAAGCAGGAGTGCGAGAGCAACGGCCGCGAGCATCACTCGCAAGGGCGGCGCTTCAGCGTCATAGAGAACGGTCCAAACCCCGAAAAGGATGCCCTGGGTTGGCGCATAGCCGGCCGCGGGGCGCTCTGCCGCAACGATGAACCACACCATCGCCGCCGCGCTTATCACCGCAATTGCGATGACTATGCCGACTGTGCGCTGAAACCGCCTCTTCCCCATGGGCGAATAATAGCACCACAAACGTTCATTAGTAACATACGTCACACAAGTTGCTTGCTTTGTGGTCAAATGAAAGCCGGGACACACTGACGTCGCCAACTTCCATGTTAATACACCTAGGTCAGCGCCAGATGTGTTTGGACGGCTCCTGCAAGGTCATTGGCCACAGTCTCGGCGGTGGACAGGTCCGCTGCCTCGACCATGACGCGCACGAGCGGTTCTGTCCCAGACGGACGCAGCAGCACGCGTCCAGTGGCCCCCAGCTGTTCTTCTGCGGCCAGGACGGCGCTGCGCAGTCCGTCGTGCAGCGTGACCTTGCTCTTGTCGACGTCGCTGACGTTGATCAGCACCTGGGGCATCTTGGTCATTTGCGTGGCAAGCTCGGCCAGCGTCTTCCCTGTCGCTGCGACCTGTGCCGCCAACTGGAGACCTGTCAGGACCCCGTCGCCGGTGGTGGCGTATTCGTTGAAGATCACGTGGCCGGACTGTTCGCCGCCAAGGCTGTAGCCGCCCTTGCGCATGGCCTCGAGGACGTAGCGGTCTCCGACGGCGGTTTCCTCGATGCGTATTCCTGCCGCCGACATTGCGAGCTTCAGGCCAAGGTTGCTCATCACGGTGGCCACCAGGACGTTGTCCTTGAGCCCGCCCGCGGCATGCAACGCCATTGCCAGGATCGCCATGATCTGGTCGCCGTCGACCTCGTTGCCCTCATGGTCGATGGCGAGGCAGCGGTCGGCGTCGCCGTCGTGGGCGACGCCCATATCGGCCCCGTGTCCGACGACGGCCTTCTTCAGCTGGTCCATGTGGGTGGAGCCGACCCCGTCGTTAATGTTGAGGCCGTCCGGCTCGGCACCGATGACGATCACATCCGCCCCTGCATCCTTGAATACCTGCGGGGAACAGCCGCTGGCAGCCCCGTTGGCACAGTCGATGACGATCTTGAGCCCGTCGAGGCGCGCCGGCATCGTGGAGAGCAGATGAACGATGTAGCGGTCCTCGGCGTCCGCAAAGCGCGAGATCCGGCCGACATCCCCGGCGAGTGGCCGCAGCTTGTCCTTGCTGAGCTGGGCTTCGATCGCATCTTCGGCATCGTCGGCGAGCTTCTGCCCGCCGCGGGCGAAGAATTTGATGCCGTTGTCCGGTGCGGGATTGTGCGAGGCGGAAATCATCACGCCAAAGTCAGCGTTCAAATCCGCGATCAAATATGCGGCCGCGGGCGTGGGAAGCACGCCCGCGTCGTAAACGTCGACGCCGGAACTCGCCAAACCCGCTTCGACGGCGGCGGCGATGAACTCTCCGCTGGCCCGTGGGTCGCGGGCGATGACCGCCGTCGGACGGCGTCCATCCGAAATTTTGTCGTGGCCAAGCACCGCTGCAGCGGCCTGAGCCAGCTCCAGGGCGAGCTCTGCCGTGAGCAAGCCGTTGGCTAATCCTCGAACCCCATCGGTCCCAAACAATCTAGACATTGAACCCAATCTTATTGCACGACCCCATCGGATCTGGTCACGTTCCGGATACAACAAAGCCCGTCCGGAACCGGCGTAGCGGATCCAGACGGGCTTTGCTGTAATACTCGCGCTGATCCCGGCGGGCGGAACTTTAGCGCTTGGAGTACTGCGGAGCCTTGCGGGCCTTCTTCAGACCAGCCTTCTTGCGCTCGATGATACGGGCGTCGCGGGCCAGGAAGCCGGCCTTCTTCAGCGCCGGGCGGTTGTTCTCGCGGTCAATCTCGTTCAAGGAACGGGCTACACCCAGACGCAACGCGCCGGCCTGGCCGGATGGGCCGCCACCGTTGATGCGCGCGATGACATCGTAGGCGCCTTCGAGCTCCAGGATGCGGAACGGGTCGTTGACTTCCTGCTGGTGCAGCTTGTTCGGGAAGTAGTCGGCCAGTTCGCGGCCGTTGACCTTCCAAGTGCCGGTTCCGGGAATCAGGCGCACGCGGGCGATGGCTTCCTTGCGGCGGCCGACTGCTCCACCGGGAACGGTCAGGGCCGGGCGCTCACGTGCCGGGGCCGACTCGGCCGACTCCGGCGCGCTCTCTGAGGTGTAGCTGGTGGGTACTTCCTCGGAAGTGGTTTCAGTCGTCGTCTGCTCTTCAGTATTCGTCGTCTGCTCTTCAGTATTCTGAGCCACGATTCTCCTTAGTTAAAAGTTTGTGTTGGTGGCCAGGACTACTGGGCGACCTGGTTAATTTCGAACGTCTTGGGCTGCTGGGCCGCATGCGGGTGCTCTGCACCGGCGTAGACCTTCAGCTTTGATACCTGCTGGGCAGCCAGCTTGTTTTTGGGCAGCATGCCGATGATGGCCTTCTCCACGGCGCGGACCGGGTTCTTCTCGAGCAGTTCCGCGTAGGTCATGGAGGAGAGACCACCCGGGTAACCGGAGTGGCGGTAGGCACGCTTCTGTTCGAGCTTGGCCCCGGTGAGGGCGACCTTCTCGGCGTTGATGATGATGACGAAATCGCCCATGTCCATATGGGGGGCAAAGGTCGGCTTGTGCTTTCCGCGCAGCAGTGTTGCGGTCTGGCTGGCAAGACGGCCTAGGACAACGTCGGTGGCGTCAATGACGTGCCACTGGCGGTTGATGTCGCCTGGCTTCGGGGTGTACGTACGCACGGTGTTTGCCTTCGTTTGAGTGTTCTTCGATGGCGGAGCATGTGTTCCTATGCAACGCCGGTTACTTATGCGGTACCGGAACTCCAGGTGAGGACTGAAATGTAACCGGCGATCCCTCGGGCCTCGGCTGACTCCAGTGAATTAACGGTTCTGCAACTGAACCTCCACAGAGCGCAGCGTATCGAGACAGGACACGCACAACGACAATAAATCGTAGCGCGGCGCAGGCCTCCGGGGCAAACTGAGGCAGCATAGTTCATTTCGCGGACGTCAGAGAGGCGTCAAATTTCATGGCTTCATCTGCCATCCAACTTGCAAGCGATATATTCTCCGAACTGCCACCATTGCGGGCAGTTCTGGTCAATAATGCCGTCATCTCGGGTTCCGCCATAGGTCGACTGAAGTAGTATCCCTGACCGGAGGAGCAGCCGAGCCTTTTCAGTTGTTCGGCCTGCTCCCAAGTTTCAATTCCCTCAAAAATCGCTTCCAGCTCACATGCTCGGACGAGTTGAAGGATGGCGGCCACAAACTCTTGCTGGCGCGGACAGGTCGCCACTTGCCCCATGAGGGAACGGTCAATCTTAACCATATTAACGGGAAGCTCACGAAGGTAGCTGATGGAGGAATAGCCGGTGCCGAAGTCGTCGATTTCAATGCCCACACCGAGCTTCTTTATGCCTGTGAGTGCGTATCTGTCGACCTCGTTTCTGGTGACGAGTGCGGTCTCCGTAATTTCGAGCACAAGATTTGCAGGTTCAAGCCCGGTCGCGCGCAGAACATTTCGTACGTCTTCCACCAAATCGATCCGCCGAAGTTCGACCGCGGAGAGGTTGATTCCAACCTTGAAGTCGTTGGCCAGGCTGAGCTGGTTCTGCCATTCCCGCATTTGTTTCGCTGCTGTCATAAGTACCCAGCGGCCCAGCTCGACGATGCTACCGCTTTCTTCCGCGAGAGGGATGAATTCATCCGGCATGACGAGACCGCGGGTCGGGTGATTCCAGCGGACGAGGGCCTCCACTCCCTGGATTCGTCCTGTGGCCAGATGGACAACGGGTTGATAGTGGAGAATCAGCTGATCCTCCGCGATGGCCACGCGCAGCTCGGATGTGAGGGTGTTACGCATCTGCCGTGCGTGCAGCATGATTGGCTCGAAAATTCTTACATTGCTCCGCCCGCTGGCCTTAGCTTCGTACATAGCGGTATCCGCCTCGAGCAGCAGATTTTCTGCCGTCGTTCCTGGCCGGGCGATGTGAAGACCTATGCTGGCCTTGGGAAACACCTGCATTTCGGCAAGTTCAATCGGCTCGTTCAAGGCGTTCAACACGCCACTTGCTACACGCTGCGCATGTGCCGGGGTGGAATGAGGAATGAGTATGGCGAATTCGTCTCCGCCTTGACGGGCAACGGTGTCCGTCTCCCGAACCACCCGCCGTAACCGTTCGGCCACTGTCACTAGGACATGATCGCCGGCCGCATGACCCAAGCTGTCATTTACCGCCTTGAACGAATCCAGGTCCAGCAGGAGCAAGGCAGGAGGCGCCGCCCCTTGGTTGGCCTCATCCAGAGTTTCTTCCAAGGCGCGCATGAACGCCACCCGGTTCGCGAGACCGGTTAACGCATCAGTCATGGCCATTCTCTCCATGGCTATATGCGCCTCATGGAGCATCGCGGTGCGGCTTTCGACCCGTTCTTCAAGTTCCTGCTGCGCTATCTCAAGCTCCGCTGCAAGAAGGTTGAAGCCGGTAATTACAGCATCAATCTCGTCGCGGTTCTTGGAAGTATCAATTCGGGTTTTCAGGTCTCCAGAGGAAAGGCGCACGATGCCGTCAACCAATGAGTCAAGTCTGTGATCAGCTGACTTCTTCTGCTTGGACATAGCCCTCCAGCCAGGTAAGCGCTTCCGATTCGGAGGTGAAAAACTTGGTCGGGCAGTTCGGCGCCTCCCCACCAAGAAAGAAGCTCGCAATAACTCGGTCGACTGGGCTCTCGCCTAACAACGCAAACGCGGATGCTGATTTCGTTGCGGCGTATGCCCGCCTGGCACGACGGCTCACAGAACCAACACCAGTTAATTGCAAGAGAACGGGAACAGTGCGTCCGCCGCTTAGTTCGATGAGACGATCGATTGTTTTTCTGGCGACGGCCTCACTGATGTGGATCCCCGGAGGCAGTTGGAGACGGATCACCCCATCAGCACAAAACCGAATGTCCGGTGCAGGATCCTCCGTGAGCACAATAGGCTCAGGCTCCTCAGTAAAGCTTCTCCGGTCTGCTACTACAGGCATATCCAGCACTGTTCCCCCACAACCCCAATGCAACGGCAGTAAATCCGTCGTTGTTTCCTCCATAAGAAGTTCCGCCAGCGAAGCTGAGACCCTGACGTTCTTCTCTCGATAGCCTCATGATAAGCGCATACCTGCCCCTGGGGCCAGCGTGACGCAAATTACTTTGTTCTGGCAAAACGGCCCGAGCCATTACCCCTGAAGTTCTTCGAGAGCGGCGG
>NZ_KI914657.1:38838-42413 GCF_000520495.1 Arthrobacter sp. H14 | reverse complement strand
CACTCCGCGACGCCAGCCGCGTCCTGACCAACCTCCTCAAACAAGCCCAACTCGTCATGCAAACCCAAATGCCCAGCTAACCCTGGACTTGCTCCCTGGGCAGTCGCGGTCGCTTCGGTCGGTAATCTGAAAATTTCCGGCGGGAGCGACAGGAGGCAGGAGCATACCGTCGCAGGCCAGCACGGCACCGCTGCGGCCGGGGCAGTAACGTGGGTGCAGGTGGACCCGCCACTGCCGAAGACGAAATGAGGCTGACCCATGTCCAGCGACGCCCGCGGCGCAAACCCGAAGATAGAACTCACTGGTGCGCACACTCAGAAAATGCATGACCTGTACCGCCAGCTGCACGCCAATCCGGAACTGTCCATGCAGGAGCATCGGACGGCCGAAATCATTACGGAACGGCTCGAAGCGCTCGGCGTTGAGAACTTCAGCTGTGGCGGAACCGGCGTCGTCGGTATTCTGCGCAACGGGGAGGGGCCGGTGGTAGGATTCCGGGCCGACACCGACGGACTGCCGATCAAAGAGGACACGGGCCTTGAATACGCGAGCGCCGCCACCGGCACGCTGCCCGACGGGACCGACGTGCCCGTGATGCACGGTTGTGGACACGACACTCATGTAACGGGCGCTTTGGCGACGGCGGAGTTGCTCGCCGACGCAAGGGACAGTTGGTCCGGCACGGTGGTCTTCATCTTTCAGCCGGGGGAGGAGACGGCAGCCGGGGCAAAGGCCATGGTCGACGACGGACTCTGGGAGAAGGCGCCCCTTCCGGAAGTCGTTTTGGGGCAGCATGTGATGCCTGAAGCCGCCGGTTCGGTCCATATTCGCAGCGGCAACGCGATGTCGATGGCCGACTCGTGGAAAGTCACCGTTCACGGCCGGGGCGGCCACGGTTCCCAGCCGCAGGACACCGTGGACCCAATTGTCCTCGGCGCCCACATGGTGGTGCGGATTCAGTCCATCGTGGCGCGCGAAGTCGACCCGAGGGAATCCGCCGTCGTCACCATTGGCACCTTCCACGCCGGGCTCAAGGAAAACATCATCCCGGCGTCAGCCGAGTTCACCCTCAATGTGCGCACCTTCAGTCAGGACGTGCGGGATAAGGTTCTGCATTCCTTGCGCCGGATTATCAAGTCCGAAGCGGATTCATCCGGCGCTCCAGAGCCGCAAATAGAGGAAATCTCGACTTTTCCGGCCTGCTGGAACGACCCTGAAGCCACGGCCGGGTTGCTCGCTGAGTTCCGCCAGTCACTGGGTGTGGACAACGTGGTGGAGGGCCGGCCGCAAATGGGCAGCGAGGACTTCGGCAGCTTGGCTGAAGCGATCGGCGTTCCATCCGTCTACTGGTTCTTCGGCGGCCACCCGCCTGAACTGCTCGAGTCCGGTCGGACCGTACCGATGAACCATTCCCCGCAGTTCGCGCCGGTCATGGAGCCAACGTTGAGCACGGGTGTCCGCGCCGCGACGACGGCCATCCTTTCGAGGGTCGGTCTGCAGCGGCCCTGATCCGCCCGGTTTTGCGTCCACGCCGGATCACCGCGTATTCTGTGATACGAACCACCCACAATTACATATGCCGCTGACCCGCAGCGGGAGAGCCCGGCAGGATGAACATTCTTGGCCGGCGCCGTAGGAGCAAATCCTCCCCAGGAACCTCTCAGGCACCCGTACCGCTGCGTCAGGCAACTCTGGAAAGCAGTCCGGCATAGCCGTGGCTCACCAACGGTGCAAGCGGATCCGATCATAGGATCCGCGGAATCTCTCAGGTCCACTACAGAGCGGGGAGGAACCCAGCCACTGGCGTGTCCGCACGCCGTCAACTTTTGGAGTTCCTCATGACGGTTCATTCGACCAATTCAACCAGTCCGGTCTTCGCCGACCGCCACATCGGTGCGCGCAACAACGACGCCGAAAGCATGCTCAAGACAGTGGGCTATCCCAGTGTCGAAGCACTCGCTGACACCGCCGTGCCCGACAGCATCCGCCAGAGCGCCCCGCTCGACCTGCCGCCCGCCCGCAGCGAATCCGAGGTCCTCGCAGACCTGCGGACAATAGCCGCCAAGAACGTGATGAAAACCCAGATGATCGGCCAGGGCTACTACGGCACCTTCACCCCGCCGGTGATTCTGCGCAATGTGCTGCAGTCCCCGGCCTGGTACACCGCCTACACGCCCTACCAGCCCGAGATTTCGCAGGGCCGACTAGAGGCGCTGCTGAACTTCCAGACCATGGTGCAGGACCTGACGGCCCTGCCGATCGCAAACGCCTCCCTGCTGGACGAAGCCAGCGCCGTCGCCGAAGCCGTGCTGCTGATGCGCCGCTCCAACAAGGCCAAGTCGGATGGGAAAATCGTCCTCGATGCCGACTGCCTGCCGCAGACGATCGCCATCGTGAAGGGCCGTTCCTCCGCACTGGACTTCGAGGTCGAGGTCGCTGACCTCAGCAATGGACTGCCCGACGGCGAGATCGCCGGCATCGTGCTGCAGCAGCCGGGCGTCTCAGGCCGGATCCACGACCACGCCGCCGTCATCGCCGCGGCGAAGGAACGCGGCGCGATGGTTACCGTTGCGGCAGACCTGCTCGCGCTGACCCTGATCACCGCTCCGGGCGAGCAGGGTGCCGACATCGCCGTCGGCTCCGCCCAGCGCATGGGTGTTCCGTTGTTCTTCGGTGGCCCGCACGCCGCCTACATGGCCGTCCGCAAGGGCCTGGAGCGTTCGCTTCCCGGCCGTATCGTCGGAGTTTCCCAGGACGACGCCGGCACCACCGCCTTCCGCCTGGCGCTGCAGACCCGCGAACAGCACATCCGCCGCGAGAAGGCGACCTCCAACATCTGCACCGCGCAGGCTCTGCTGGCCATTGTCGCCGGCATGTATGCGGTCTACCACGGTCCCGAGGGCCTGCGTGCTATCGCCACCCACGCTCACGACTCCGCCCGGGCACTCGCCTCGGTGCTGACTGGCGGCGGCTTCGAACTGACGAGTCAGCGCTTCTTCGACACCATCACGGTCCAGGCTCCCGGCCGTGCGGCGGACATTGTTGCCGCAGCGGAGGCCGACGGCGTGAACCTGCGCCTCATCAGCGCAGACCAGGTCGGTATTTCCAGCGATGAGACGACGACGCTTGAGCACCTGGCCACGATCGCCGCCGCGTTCGGCATCTCCGGGCCGGAAGCGGCCATCCGGAACGCGTTCGACGGCGGAACCCCCGCCTTCGAACTGGAGCCGGAACTGCACCGCACCTCCGCCTACATGACCCACCCGGTCTTCTCCCAGTACCGCTCGGAAACCCGGATGATGCGCTACCTGCGCCGCCTCTCCGACCGCGACCTGGCACTCGACCGGACGATGATTCCGCTCGGCTCGTGCACCATGAAGCTGAACGCCGCCGCCGAAATGGAGTCCATCAGCTGGCCGGAATTCGCCACCATCCACCCGTTCGCCCCGGACAATCAGACCGAAGGCTGGCGCGAACTGATCGGCGACCTCGAGTCCCGGCTGGCGGAAATCACCGGCTATGACAGCGTCTCCATTCAGCCCAACGCCGGCTCGCAGGGTGAACTCGCCGGTCTG
>NZ_KI914657.1:37632-38738 GCF_000520495.1 Arthrobacter sp. H14 | reverse complement strand
TCCATTCAGCCCAACGCCGGCTCGCAGGGTGAACTCGCCGGTCTGTTGGCGATCAGCCGCTACCACGAGTCCCGCGGAGAAGGTCAACGCAAGGTCTGCCTGATCCCGGCGTCGGCCCACGGAACCAACGCGGCCTCGGCCGTGCTCGCTGGCATGAAGGTCGTCGTCGTCGCCACCGCCGAGGACGGATCGATCAACCACGAGGACCTGGCCGCGAAAATCGAGCAGCATTCGGCCACGCTGTCCGCGATCATGATTACCTACCCCTCCACGCACGGCGTTTACGACGACGACGTCCGCATGGTTTGCGACTCGGTGCACGCTGGCGGCGGCCAGGTCTACATCGATGGCGCGAACCTGAATGCCCTGGTCGGCCTCGCCAAACCGGGCGAATTCGGCGGCGATGTCTCGCACCTGAACCTGCACAAGACCTTCTGCATCCCGCACGGTGGCGGCGGTCCCGGCGTCGGGCCCGTTGCTGTTGCCAAGCACTTGGCTCCGTTCCTGCCCGGCGACGCGGCAAGCGGAAATGACGACGACGACGGCGCGGACAGTGCCGCGGCGCAGGCCGGCGGCGTCCCGATCTCGGCCAGCCGTTACTGGCGATCAGCCGCTACCACGAGTCCCGCGGAGAAGGTCAACGCAAGGTCTGCCTGATCCCGGCGTCGGCCCACGGAACCAACGCGGCCTCGGCCGTGCTCGCTGGCATGAAGGTCGTCGTCGTCGCCACCGCCGAGGACGGATCGATCAACCACGAGGACCTGGCCGCGAAAATCGAGCAGCATTCGGCCACGCTGTCCGCGATCATGATTACCTACCCCTCCACGCACGGCGTTTACGACGACGACGTCCGCATGGTTTGCGACTCGGTGCACGCTGGCGGCGGCCAGGTCTACATCGATGGCGCGAACCTGAATGCCCTGGTCGGCCTCGCCAAACCGGGCGAATTCGGCGGCGATGTCTCGCACCTGAACCTGCACAAGACCTTCTGCATCCCGCACGGTGGCGGCGGTCCCGGCGTCGGGCCCGTTGCTGTTGCCAAGCACTTGGCTCCGTTCCTGCCCGGCGACGCGGCAAGCGGAAATGACGACGACGACGGCGCGGAC
>NZ_KI914657.1:28583-37532 GCF_000520495.1 Arthrobacter sp. H14 | reverse complement strand
GTTCGGCCGGTGTGCTCCCGATTTCGTGGGCCTACGTGGCAATGATGGGCGGCGAAGGGCTGACTGAAGCTACCCGTGGCGCCCTGCTGGCCGCGAACTACGTGGCCACCCGGCTCAACGAGTACTTCCCGGTTCTCTACACCGGCCGGGACGGACTCGTCGCGCACGAGTGCATCCTGGACCTGCGGGACCTGACCGCCCGCAGCGGCGTCACCGCCGAGGATGTGGCCAAACGCCTGATCGACTACGGCTTCCATGCCCCGACGCTGGCGTTCCCGGTTGCCGGGACACTGATGGTCGAGCCGACCGAGTCGGAAGACCTGCACGAGATGGACCGGTTCATCGACGCCATGATCGCCATCCACGGCGAGATGGAAGCCGTCGCGGCAGGAACCTACGCCGTCGAGGAGAGCCCGCTCCGCCGCGCACCGCACACGGCATCCGCCGTCGCCAGCTCGGACTGGCACCGCCCCTACACCCGCGAGGAAGCAGTGTTCCCGCTGGCTTCGCTGCGGATGGACAAGTACTTCCCGCCGGTCGGCCGGATCGACGGCGCCCGTGGCGACCGCAACCTGGTGTGCACCTGCCCGCCCATCGAAGAGTACGCCAACTAGGAATGAGCGAAACCATGAGCAACGAAACATCAGGATCTGAAAATTCGGGAACCGGCACAGCCACCAGCCGGCAGACCGCCCTCTACACTGAACACGAAAAGCTCGGCGCCTTCTTCACCGACTTTGGCGGCTGGCAAATGCCGCTGAAGTACAAGAGCGAACTGGCCGAACACAAGGCGGTGCGCGAAACCGCGGGCCTGTTCGACCTCAGCCACATGGGCGAAGTCCGGGTAAGCGGGCCGCAGGCCGCCGAATTCCTCGACTACGCCCTGGCCGGCAAGCTCTCCGCCGTCAAGGTTGGCCGCGCCAAGTACTCGCTGTTGTGCAATGAGGACGGCGGAATCATCGACGACCTCATTACCTACCGCCGCGGCGATAACGACTACCTGGTGGTGCCGAACGCGGGCAACGCTCCCGCCGTCGCCGCCGCCCTGGCCGAGCGATCGGCGCAGTTCGACGTCGAGGTCGAGGATCAGTCCGCGGAGACCAGCCTGATCGCGGTGCAGGGTCCGGAGTCGGAAGGGATTCTGCTGAAGCTGATCGACTCCTCGCAGCATGCGGACGTCACCGGGTTGAAGTACTACGCGGCCACCGACGTCACCATCAACACCGACGGCGGCCCGCTCGATGTGCTGCTCGCCCGCACCGGCTACACCGGCGAGGACGGCTTCGAGCTGTACCTGCCGAACGCTCAGGCGGCGCAGTTGTGGACGGCTCTGCTGGAGACCGGGACTGACGCCGGGCTGACTCCGGCAGGCCTGGCTTCGCGCGACTCGCTGCGGCTGGAAGCCGGCATGCCGCTCTACGGCAATGAACTCTCCCTGGAAACGAGCCCCTACACGGCCGGCCTCGGCCCCGTCGTTGCGCTCTCCAAGGAGGGCGACTTCGTTGGCCGCTCTGCGCTGGAGGCGCAGAAGGAACAGGGCACCTCCCGGAAGCTGGTCGGACTGACGGCACAGGGACGGCGCGCCGCCCGCTCGCACTACCCGGTCTCCGTCGACGGCGAGGTCGTCGGCGAAGTGACCTCCGGAGCGCCGAGCCCCACCCTGGGCCACCCGATCGCAATGGCCTATGTCGACGTCGCGCATTCCGAACCAGGCACCACCGTGGAAGTTGACCTCCGCGGAAAGCCGGAGAAGTTCGACGTCGTCAAGCTCCCCTTCTACAAGCGCAGCAACTAGAACCGGCTCCGCACAAACCACACCTCTTGACTGACCAGAAAGGCTCGCAGATGAGCAACAATATCCTTACCGATTACCGGTACTCCGCGGAACACGAATGGGTGGATACCTCCGGCTCCGACGGCGCCCGGATCGGCATCACCTCCGTGGCCACCGACGCACTCGGCGACATCGTTTACGTTGACCTCCCTGAGACCGGTGCCGAGATCACCGCCGGTGAAGTTTGCGGCGAGGTCGAGTCCACCAAATCCGTCTCCGACCTCTACGCGCCGGTCAGTGGCAAAGTCACCGCCGTCAACGACGCCGTCGTCGACGACCCCTCGCTGGTCAACAATGACCCGTACGGCGAGGGCTGGCTGTTCACCGTCGAGGTTAGCTCCGAAGGTCCGCTGATGAGCGCCGACGAGTATGCCAAGACCAATGGGGTAGAACTGTGAGCGCGCAGGCCGGGGTCAACGCCGCGGGCGTGCAGACCAAGGAACCGTACCTGGACGCTTTGCTCGGCGATCTCGATCCTGAAATCGCCGAACAGATCGACGCCGAGTTGCACCGCCAGCGCTCCGGCCTGGAGATGATCGCCTCGGAGAACCACACCGCCGTCGCAGTGATGCAGGCGCAGGGTTCGGTGCTGACCAACAAGTACGCCGAGGGCTACCCAGGACGGCGCTATTATGGCGGTTGCGAGCACGTCGACGTCGTGGAGCAGCTGGCGATCGACCGGGTCAAGGACTTGTTCGGAGCCGGCTTCGCCAACGTCCAGCCGCACTCCGGCGCGCAGGCGAATGCCTCCGTGATGCATGCGTTGATCAAGCCAGGCGACACCATTCTGGGTCTGAACCTCGCGCACGGCGGCCACCTGACGCACGGAATGAAGATTAACTTCTCCGGCAAGCTGTACAACGTGGTCCCGTACCAGGTCAGCGAGGAGGACAACCGGATCGATATGGCCGAGGTGGAGCGCCTCGCCGTCGAACACCAGCCCAAGCTCATTGTCGCCGGCTGGTCAGCCTACGCGCGTCAGCTGGACTTCGCCGAGTTCCGCCGGATTGCCGATGCCGTCGGTGCTTACCTGATGGTGGACATGGCGCACTTCGCCGGTTTGGTGGCCGCCGGGCTGCATCCGAATCCGGTCCCGCATGCCCACGTGACGACGTCGACAACGCACAAGACACTGGCCGGTCCGCGCGGCGGAATCATCCTCTCCAACGACGCCGACATCGCCAAAAAAGTGAACTCCGCAGTCTTCCCGGGTCAGCAGGGCGGACCGCTGGAACATGTCATCGCTGGCAAGGCGGTCGCGTTCAAGCTCGCCGCAACTCCGGAATTCAAGGAACGGCAGGAGCGCGTGCTGGAAGGCGCCCGGATCCTGGCCGAACGGCTCTCGCAGCCTGACGTGGCGGAGGCCGGAATTTCCGTCCTGACCGGCGGAACCGACGTGCACTTGGTGCTGGTTGACCTGCGCAACTCCGAGCTGAATGGCAAGGAAGGGGAGGACCGGCTGGCCGCCATCGACATCACCGTCAACCGCAACGCCGTTCCCTTCGACCCACGTCCGCCGATGGTCACTTCAGGGCTGCGGATCGGCACACCGGCATTGGCCACCCGCGGTTTCGGCGCCGACGCCTTTACCGAAGTTTCCGACATCATCGCCCAGGCCCTGATTGCGGGACCGGACGAAGATTTGGCGCCGCTGGCAGCACGTGTAACGGCGCTTGCCGAAGCACATCCGCTCTACCCAGGCGTGGCCCGTTTCACTGATTCTGCCCCGCAGGAACAGGACTAGTCATGGCAGTCGGCGTATTCGACCTCTTCTCCGTAGGGATCGGTCCCTCCAGTTCACACACGGTGGGGCCGATGCGGGCGGCGTCCGTTTTCGCGCGTGAGCTGGTTCAGCGCGGCATTCTGGACAGCGTCGCCGGCCTGCGGGTGGACCTCTATGGATCACTCGCGGCAACCGGCCGGGGGCACGGCACCATGACCGCGGTGCTGCTTGGGTTGGAAGGGTTCGAACCGGAGCTCATCCTGCCCGATGAGGTCGAATCCCGGCTGGCCGCGATCGCCGATTCGGGCGAACTGCACCTGGCCTCCCAAGTGGACGGTGTGCCGGCAGCGCAGGCAGCGCAGGCAGCGGAGGGCGCACCAGTTGTCGAACCTGCACCAACTGCCGACGGCATGCCAGGCAGGAAGGTCAGCTACGGCGTCGACGATATTGTGTTGCGGCCGCTGACCATCCTGCCGCGGCACACTAATGGCGTCAGCTTCCAGGTCACGGACGACGACGGCAATATCCTGCACAGCGCCACGTTCTTTTCCGTTGGTGGAGGCTTCATTGTCCGTGAAGGTGAAGAAGACGCCGCAGCAGATGAGCTCGATGCGTCCAAGGCGGAGCAGCCGCTTCCCTTCCGCACCGCCGTCGAACTACTGCGTCACTGCAACGACCGCGGCATCAGCGTCGGCGATGTCATGCGCACCAACGAGTTAGTCGAACGTTCGGAGGAGGAGATCCGCTCCGGGCTGCTGCATATCCGCGATGTAATGGAATCCTGCGTTGAGACCAGCCTCAAGCGCACGGATGTGCTCCCCGGCGGGCTCAAGGTACGCCGCCGCGCCCCGAACTGGCACCAGCGTCTCCTCGCCGAGGACCCGGACAACGACCCCAAATTCTGGCAGGAATGGGTCAACCTGGTCGCGCTCGCCGTCAACGAGGAGAATGCCTCGGGCGGACGCGTAGTCACCGCCCCGACGAACGGCGCCGCCGGCATCATCCCGGCAGTGCTGCACTACGCCACCCGATACACCGCCGGCATGGACAAGGCAACTCAGGAGGAGCGCGACGACGTCGCCGTCCGGTTCCTGCTGACAGCCGGTGCCATCGGTGTACTTTACAAGGAGCAAGCCTCCATCTCCGGTGCCGAAGTCGGTTGCCAGGGTGAGGTTGGCTCTGCATCGTCGATGGCCGCGGGTGCGCTCGCCGAAATTATGGATGGCACCCCGGAACAGATAGCGAACGCGGCGGAAATCGCCATGGAGCACAACCTCGGCCTGACCTGCGATCCGATCGGCGGACTCGTCCAGATTCCGTGCATCGAACGCAACGCCATTGCCTCCGCCAAAGCGATCAACGCAGCAAGGATGGCGCTTTGGGGCGACGGGACGCACCATGTATCCCTGGACGAAGTCATCATTACCATGCGCGAGACCGGCAAGGATATGAGCTCAAAGTACAAGGAGACAGCCGAAGGCGGCCTGGCGGTTAACGTCGTCGAATGCTGAGATAGAGGCAGCATGGCAACATATCCTCAACTTCCGGGCGTCGACCCTGTCGAACCGCGTCTTGCCGTCAGCGTTTTGATGCTGCGTCGCGATGCTCCTGAGGTTGAAGTGTTCATCCAACACAGGGTTTCGACGATGGACTTCGCGGCTGGCGCTGTGGTGTTTCCCGGCGGACGGGTTGATCCGGTCGACTACGAATCCGCCGGGTCGCACACATTGCCGCAGGCCGTATGGGATCGACATGCGTTGGCCTGGGAACGGTCCGCGGTAGCAGTCGCCGGTCACTCCAGCATGCGTGACATGTCGCGAGTCCTTGTGGCAGCGGCACTCCGGGAAGTCCAGGAGGAGACCGGAGCAGTGCTCGAGGCGGGTGAACTCCTACCTTGGGCCAACTGGGTAACACCGCCGGGCGGCCCCAAACGCTTTGATACATACTTCTACCTTGCTGTCGTCGGTCCTTCATTGGAGCCGCGGCACCAGACCACGGAGGCCAGCGCCTCGCATTGGTTGCCGGTGCGGGAGGTGTTGCAAGGGGCCGCGGATGGAACGCTGCAGCTCATGCGGCCAACGTATGTGTTGCTGACAGAGTTGGCGGATTTTAATGATTTGCAGAAAATCACGGCCAGCAAACGGCCGATCATCCCGAATGGCGCAGCCGTTCGGTACGAATCGGAATGACATCCCGCGGAGTGGCGTTGCTCATTGCCGTAACCGGTGATGGGGTGCCCGGTGGTGGCGGTGCAGTTGATTGGTAGGTATGGCCAGTGGGCGTGGTGAGCTGGACGGTGTGCCGTGGTCCCTCGATGGGTTGGGACGTGAAGCCGGGTGCTTCCTTCGCGAGATTGCAGCGTTGACACAGGCCCTGACCGTTTGCCTCACTGGTTTGCCCGCCTTTGCTGTGTGGGGTGATGTGGTCGATGTGCCGGATCGGCGCATCGCACCAGGGCGTGCGACAGGTCTGATCACGGCTGATGAGGGATCTTCGTAATCCTTGAGGGAAGATCCTTGCGGTGGAATCCATGCCGATCAGCCGTCCGGTGTCCGGGGCGGTGTAGAGCCTGCGGATCCATACCCGGCCCGAGGCGGCTTGACCGGCGTCACCGCCGTTGCCTGTACCAAGGCTGAGGGCATAGTGGTGACTGCCGCTGTCCTCGCGGCCACTGATATTGTCAGCGTCCGTGTTGCCGCCGTGGCGAACCAAGTTTCTGGCCCAGCCGGCCGGTACGGTTCCGTAGCCGTGCAGGTAGGCGGGCTCGTTGTCGCCGGCGAAGAGCGTCCGGTCGGTCATGATCAACTGGACTTCGATTCCCACCCCGGCTGCCGAACTGTTCGGGCTGTCCGCTGCGTCCGGAGTGTCCTGCCCGGACGTTCCCGGCACGGTCTCGCGTCGCTGTGCTGACTCTTCCGGATGTGCAGCCATGCCCGGGAGGCCTGTGGTGTCCGCGGACGATGCAGTACCGCCCTGGAGCCCGGCGGTTTCAGTACTCTGGCCCATCCCGGCCGGCGCCGCCACGGAGTTATTGAAGGTCCGGCCCGTGACGCGTTCGACGAGAGTGTCTGCCATGATCTGGCCGCGGCCGCGTTCGTCGCCGGTGATCCGAATGTGGTGATCCGCCGCCCGGGTCAGGGCTGCCTTGACCGCGACGCCCTGGGCCACCGGCAACAGACCTGTCACGTACGTCATCGTGTCCGGGGCTGGACGGCAGGTAACGGTACGTTCTGTTTCGGCCTTAGCGGCACGGCGGACCACTGAGTGAGGATCCAGCCGATAGGCGTTTTTCTTCGCCTCGCTGATAAGCCTTCGGTCTCCCAAGGCTTCCAGCACAGTCGGATCGGCGGCCATGGCCGCATCGACCCGGGTGCGGTCTTCGACGTCGAGACAGGCGGTCTCCCGGACCAGAATGGTCGCCCGCCACTCGCTGAGCACCCCGATAGTTAGCGCGTTCAGGGTGTGCGGCATTTCGTTCACGAGGGCTTTGCCCACACTCAGGTGGCGGCTTCCCAGGGCAGGACTGTCGTGCCGGGCGAGAGCGATTTGGGAGGTGATTCCTTCACCCGGTTTTGCCCGCGTGCCGGTGTGGGACTGTTTATTGCGCTGGGAGATATCGAATCTCACCGTAGCTCGGGCCTGGGCGGCAGCGGCGGCCGACTTCAATTTCTCCAATGCTTCAATCCGGTCAATTAGTTCAGCATCGGAAACTTCCTGATCCAGAGTGGAGAGGAACGAGGCGAAATCTGCCATGGTGGAACTGCCGGCGGGCTGCCGCGTGTTTCCGGAAACTGATGTGTCGAACATGTCTTCGACACTATAGGCATAATTCCAGCCTCTCTATGGACCATCTCTTCAATGTGTATAACCCGACGATCGGTCTCCATGTGGAGGAAGAGTGGCGATGCTGGACCACGACAGAGTGGATTGCTGCAGAAACTCGGCAGGCGAAACCCGGAATGGAAAACCTTACACTGCACCTTCCACCGACCGCGTCAGACGCTTGGCGAGGTAGGGGGCTGTGACGCTGTCCTCCTTCGCTGCGACAGTACGCGGCGGTCCGGCGGCCATAATATGTCCGCCGGCGTCGCCCCCGGAGGGGCCGAGATCAATAACCCAATCTGCTGCAGCGGCGACATCCATGTCGTGTTCGACGAGAACGACGGTATTTCCGGCGTCGACAAGGCGGTTGAGTTGCTTCATTAAGAGCTGCACGTCAGCGGGGTGCAGTCCCGTGGTGGGTTCGTCGAGAAGGTAGAGCGTGTGTCCGCGCCGGGATCGTTGGAGCTCGGTGGCGAGCTTGATCCGCTGGGCTTCACCTCCGGAAAGTTCAGTAGCGGGCTGCCCCAACCGCAGGTAACCCAGACCAACCTCTCGAAGCGTTTCAAGGCTGCGTGCCGCGGCGGGGACGTCGGAGAGGAACTGCGCGGCGGCGTCGACGGTCAGGCCAAGAACTTCAGCAATATTCCTTCCGCGGTATGTGACTTCCAGCGTTTCGGAGTTGTAGCGCGATCCGTGGCAGGTGGGGCAGGGGCCGTAGCTTCCGGGTAGGAAGAGGAGTTCCACGGCGACGAAGCCCTCGCCCTGGCAGGTTTCGCAGCGTCCGGCCGCGACATTGAAGGAAAACCGTCCGGCGTTGAAACCGCGGGAGCGTGCGGCATCGGTGCCGGCGTAGAGCTTCCTCACGGCGTCGAACAGCCCGGTGTAGGTGGCGAGGTTGGACCGAGGTGTCCGGCCAATTGGCTTTTGGTCCACGCGCACCAACCGGTCGATGCTTTCCAGCCCGGTGATCTGCTGGACGGTCATCCGGTCGCCCGGCGCCACTTCAATGTCCGCTGCCGCGTCTGCTGTCCCAGCAGTTGAGCTGTCAATATGCGTTGTCGCGTATGCTTCTGCCTCTGGTGCAGTCTCCGGACCGGATGGGGAGGCCTCAGCCTGCGGAGAGTCGTTACGCACATGGGAGCCGACGACGTCCGCCAGCACTTGGCTGACCAAAGTCGACTTTCCTGATCCCGATACGCCAGTCACAACCGTCAGGACGCCGAGCGGAAATTCGGCATCGAGATTGTGCAGGTTGTGCCGGGTAACTCCGCCCAGATGCAGGGTCCCAAGCGGTTCTCTTTCCTTGTTCCGGACTGAAGTTTCCGACAACGATTGAGCCACAATTGCCGGACCTGCTGTTTCCTGCGGCACCGACTCTTGAGGCACGGACTCCTGCGTTACCGAGTCCTGCGGTACCGGTCCTTGCGGGAGCGACCCGTCAAGGAGAAACGGCCGGGTGACCGAACCAGGAACGTCCGCCAAACCCTGAACAGGGCCGCTGTACAGCACTGATCCGCCGCCCTCGCCGGCGTGCGGTCCGACGTCCACGAGCCAGTCGGCACGGCGGACG
>NZ_KI914657.1:21203-28483 GCF_000520495.1 Arthrobacter sp. H14 | reverse complement strand
CAGTCGGCACGGCGGACGACGTCCATATTATGTTCGACGACGAAGACTGTGTTGCCGCTCGATTTGAGTTGCTCCAGCACGGTCAACAGGGGTTCGGCGTCGGCCGGGTGCAGCCCCGCCGAAGGCTCGTCCAGAACGTAGATGACGCCGAACAGGCCGGACCGCAGCTGGGTGGCGATCCGCAGCCGCTGCATTTCGCCGGGGGAAAGTGTTGGCGTCGGGCGCCCCAGGCTCAGGTATCCGAGGCCCAATTCCAGCAGTACTTCGATCCGCTGCAGCAAATCACGGGTCACCGTCACGGCAACCTCAGTCGCTTCCCCGGAATCGGCCGAGGCCCAGGCCGCGCCGGCGTCGGTAAGTTCCGTGGTGGGGCGGATAATGTCAGCCAGTTCCGTCATTGGCACCGCATTGAGTTCGGAAATATTCCGGCCGGCGAATGTAACCGCCAGCGCGTCCGCCTTCAGCCCCGTGCCATTGCAAAGCGGACACGGTCCGGTCTGCATGAAGCGCAGGACTTTCCCGCGCATGGTCTGGCTTTTGGATTCAGCGAGGGTGTGCAGCACGTGGCGCCTGGCGCTGACGAACTTGCCCTTATACGGTTTTCCGATCCGGTCGCTCTGCGGGATCACGTGAACCACCGGCTGGTCTTCGGTGAAGAGAATCCAGTCGCGGCTCTCGGTGGGCAAGTCGCGCCAGGGGATGTCGACGTCGTACCCGAGCGTTGCTGTGATGTCCCGCAGGCTCTTGCCCTGCCATGCCCCTGGCCAGCCGGCGATGGCGCCGTCGCGGATGCTTAAGGAGGGGTCCGGGACGAGCAACTCTTCGCTGACTGTATGCGCTACGCCGAGGCCATGGCACTGTGGGCAGGCGCCGTCGGCGGTATTGGTGGAGAAGGCGTCGGACTCCAGTCGTTCCGAGCCCGGCGGATAGGTTCCGGCTCGGGAGAGGAGCATCCGCAGGGAGTTCGAAAGTGTGGTCAGCGTGCCAACCGTGGAGCGTGAACTGGGCGTGCCGCGGCGCTGCTGGAGTGCGACGGCGGGAGGCAGGCCGGTGATTTCCTCAACCTTGGGCGTGTGTCCCTGCTGGATCAGCCGTCGGGCATACGGGGCGACGGATTCGAAGAACCGGCGCTGGGCTTCGGCGAAGATGGTGCCGAATGCCAGGGATGACTTGCCGGAGCCGGAGACGCCAGTGAAGGCGACGATGGCGTCGCGGGGGACGTCGACGTCGATATTCCGGAGGTTGTTCTCGCGGGCGCCGCGGACGCGGACGAAGCCGGCTGCGGTTTCTTGATCGCTCACGGCTGCGGATAATTGGTCAGGCGTTGATTGTTCAAGCACTGTTCAGACTCTAGCCTTGATTCAGAACGCATGAAATACGCCAGCGGACGATCTCACAATCATCGGCCCCGCGGCGTCTACTGCTTGGAATGAAACGGAAAGAGGACTCAATGGATCCCGCGAGCACGCGCGATGTCGTCGTTGGCGAGGACGGGCTGGCGCGGCCGCGCTGGGCGGCGGTCGATCCGATGATGCGCGGATACTACGACTCGGAATGGGGTATGCCGGTCCGCGGCGAGCAGGAACTCTACGAGCGGATCAGCCTCGAAGCGTTCCAGGCTGGTCTGTCCTGGGCGACCATCCTGCGGAAGCGTCCGGCGTTCCGCAAGTCGTTCGCGGATTTCCACCCCGACACCGTCGCCCAATTTACCGAACACGACGTCGAACGGTTGATGAACGACGTAGGAATCGTCCGCAACAGGCGCAAGATCGACGCCACCATCACCAATGCCAAGGCCACAATCGCGCTGCGCGGGGACGGGGGACTGGAGAAGTTCATCTGGTCGTTCCAGCCCGAAACCTCGCCGGCGCCGCGGACCTTTGAGGAAGTTCCGACGACGTCGCCCGAATCGGTGGCGTTGTCGAAGGCGCTGCGCAAACGCGGCTTTGCATTTGTCGGTCCGACGACGATGTTCGCCCTGATGGAAGCGGTCGGCATTATCGATACGCATCTGGTGGACAGTCACCGCCGCGGATCGTCGGGGGTTTGGGTGACGATGCCGGATCTCTACACCAGGCTCGTTAAAAAATGAGCGGCTGGAGCGAATGACCGGCGACGGTGGGTTTCGTGACGCAGGCAGTCTGTTCGGTGCTCTGGCCGACGACGGCGGAGCGCGGGGAACGCTGCACCGGCAGCTTGCGTACACCCCGCCATACGCGAGCGCGCCGCTGCTGGGCGCGCTCGCGGCACATGCCATCCCCGGTATGGAGCATGCGGAGCCGGCCGAATTGGCACACACCCGGACCATCAAGACCAGCTCCGGTGCCGCTGTTGTGCGGGTGTCATTTCAGATTCCCGGCCGGGTGGAGCTGGAGATTCAGCTTCCGCCTGGGCAACTACCCGAGTGCGAGATCGAGGAAATCGTCCGGCGCTGGCTGGACCTCGATACGGATCCGGTTCCCGTCGATGCTGCCCTGATGAAGCACAGCGTACTCGCGCCGATGGTCTCCGCTCGGGCGGGACTCCGGGTGCTCGGTTCCGTGGACCCATTTGAAACAGCGGTGTTGACGGTTCTCGGCCAGCAGGTTTCGCTCGCGGCCGCGCGTACCTTCGGCGGGCGGTTGGTCGAAGCCTTTGGCACGGATGCGCCGGGCGGGTTCCGGGCATTCCCGAACCCGGAGGTGCTCGCCGCGGTTCCGCCTCAGGAGCTGCAGGCGGCAATCCGCATCACCGGAGCGCGGTCCCGGACGGTGCACGAACTGGCCTCGGCCGTCGCCGTCGGAAAACTGCGGTTGAAGCACGACGGCGATCCGGTGGAGACCCGCGCGTCGTTGCTGAAAGTGCCGGGAATTGGCCCGTGGACTGCCGATTATCTTGCCGTCCGGGTGCTGGCGGATCCGGATGCCTATCCCTCCGGTGACTTGGTCCTCCAGCGGGCGCTGGGAGTTAAGACGGCGCGCGAAGCAGTCGCAATGTCCGAGCCCTGGAGGCCGTACCGTGCTTACGCGCTGTTCCACCTATGGACGCACGACTCAATCATCTAGCGTGCTCAACGCAGTACAACGTCCATGGCAGGGCTTCGAGCCGTCCGGGCGGAATCGGGTTTCCGCAGGCAGCGCAATATCCGTAACTGCCGTCGTCGAGCCTGTTCAATGCGGCCTCAATTTCAGCCAGGCGATCACTGCTGGCGCGCAATAACGTCGATGCCTGCGAGAGCTCAAACGCGATGGTGGAGCCTTCGGGGTCGTGTTCGTCATCGACATTGGAGTCCTGCCGGGCATCACTGGCGGCGTCAATACTCGTCCGCAGCTTCGTTATCAGGCCGAGTCGCTGCCGGCGCTCGGCCTCCAGATAGGACCGGTACGGCGATGGGTCATCCATAGCGGTAAGGCTACGTCGGCTGGATACGGGAGTCGAGGAAACTGAGGATTCGGGCAGAACCGCAGCGGTTAGGATGGCTGTGGCGTGATGACGATCACGGCGGCGTCAAGGATGGCGGTGTCAACGAAGCGATGGCCGTGTCAACGATAGTAAAGGTGGACAACTTGCCCGGTACGAAGATTTTCACGAATGGCCATGTGTTCGACGGCGAGCGATTCCTCCCCGGAACTACCGACGTCGTCCTCAGGGACTCGAAGATTGCCGCCGTCGGGCCTGACCTCGCTTCCTCCGAAAACTACGCAGACGCGACGGTGGTCGACTGCACCGGAAAGACCGTGCTGCCGGGACTGATCGATCTGCACGTGCACGCCACGACGTCGAATCCGGGGTCGGTGCAGGCTTTTACCCAGCCGTTCTCGCTGCAGTTCTACGAATCCGTCCGCAACCTGGAAGCCACGCTGCGGGCGGGGATCACCACCGTGCGCGATGCCGGCGGCGCTGACTTGGGTGCGAAAGTGGCGGTCGACGACGGCCTCATCAAGGGTCCAAGGCTGCGCCTGGCGATCAGCATCATGTCCCAGACCGGTGGCCATGGCGATTTCTGGGAACCGTCCGGGGCGAGTTCGCCGGGACTGGGCGCACATCCCGGCCGGCCTGCCGCCGTCGCTGATGGGATCGAGGAAGTCCGCAAGACCACCCGCCAGCTACTGCGGGCCGGTGCCGACCAGATCAAGATCTGCTCAACCGGGGGAGTACTTTCACCCAGCGACGACCCCTCGCACTCGCAATTCACTGAAGGGGAGATCGCCGTCATCGTTGAAGAGGCCGAAACCCAAGGCAAGTATGTGATGGCGCACGCGCAGGGAACGGCTGGAATCATGAACGCCCTGCGCGCCGGCGTCCGCAGCATCGAACACGGCATCTACCTCACGGATGAGGCGATCCAGTTGTTCCTGGACAAGAATGCGTATCTCGTGCCGACCCTTGCCGCGCCCAGGGCGGTTATCCGCAAGGCCGAAGTGGGAGGAAGCGGACTGCCGCCGCAGGTGATTGCGAAGGCACACCGGGTGGCCGACATTCACCGCAAATCCATTGCCCGGGCAGTCGAGGCGGGCGTCCGGATCGGCATGGGAACCGATTCGGGCGTGGGCGTCCATGGGGAGAATCTCGAGGAACTTGCCCTGATGGCCGAGGCCGGAATGAACCTGGAGCAGGTGCTGGCAGCGACGACGTCGGTCGCCGGTGAACTGATTGCGCCGGAAAACACCGTTGGCCGGCTAGCCGAAAACTATACCGCCGACGTCGTCGTGCTCAACGGAAAGCTGGAAACCGAGGCGCAGCTGACGACGGTGGGGACGATGATCGAGCAGGTGTGGAAGGACGGGCGCAAGCAGTTTGGCACAGACTAAAATAATCCCCCGCGGCAAAGAAATTAATCTTTGCCGCAGGGGATTATCAGCGGAGGGACTTTACAACTCCAGTTCTAAGTCCGCGACTCAGTCGTAGTTGAAGTGGAAGCCGTGACCGGGCCAGGTGCGCGACCTGGGCCAGCAGACTCGTTATCCACACCGTCTTGCGGCAGCTCTTCAACGATCGCCTGCTTCGTCCCGGCGTAGACGTCGCGATCGATCTCGTCACTCGCATTGGCCACCAGCATCGCGACGAAGGTATCGCCGTTGACGTTGACGAAGGTGCGGAAGATGCCGGCAAACCAGTCGACGGCGATGAGCAGGCCCACTGCCTCGATCGGGAGATTGAGCGCCGAAGCCAGGAACAGCGCGACTACGGGGAAGCCGCCAGGGACCGTAATGGTGCCCATGTTGAGGAGAATCGCGAGTCCCATTCCCATAATGATCTGGCCGATAGTAAGGTCCACATTTCCGGCCTGGGCAAGAAACATGATGGCGATCGTGTAGTTAAGCACGGCGCCGTACGACCCCATGGTCAAACCAACCGAGAGGGTGAAGTCGGCACAGCGTTTGCTCACACCGACCTTCTCCACCGTGTTCTTCAGCACGGTCGGGAAGGTGACGGCCGAACTGGTCGTCGTGATGGCCACCGCAGTCTGTTCGGCCAGTTTGGCAGGCAGTTTCAACGGGCTGAGGCCAGTACGCGCCGACACTACGATGACAAACAGCACGGTGAGGATGAGGACGCCGATCAACGTCGCACCGAGGTATTTCAGCGCGGTAGTGACGACCGCGAACCCCACGTCGCCCGCCAGCGAGGCGAGCAGGGCAAAGACACCGATCGGCGCAATGTACATGATGAGCCGGATGGTGAGCAGTACCACTTGCTGGGCCTGGTCGAAGAAGTCGACGAGCAGCCGGTTCTGCGTCTTCTGCACATGCTTGTTCAGAGCCATGCCGAAGATCAAAGAAAAGACAATGATGGGGACCATCGTGGCTGAGGACATTGCCTCGAAGATGTTGGTGGAAACGAAGGCGGTGATCGTCTCTTGCCACCCAGTCGATTGTGAGGCGTCCTTCTGCAGCGAACTGTCGATCTCGCCGGTAAAGACTTGTCCGCCTCCGGGGTTGATGAGGACGCTCAGTGCCACAGCCAGTACAGCAGCGATAAGGGAGAAGCCGATCATCCATTTGAAGGTGCGGAAGGCCATCTTGCCCACACCTGAACCAGTCATTGAACCGGTGGCGAAAATGACCGATGCCATCACAAGTGGGACGATCGACATCTGGATGAGCCGGATGAACAAGTCTCCGATGAACTTCAGGTTGCTCGCCCATTCACCCACGATCAGGCCGAACACGATACCAGCGATGGCGGCGATGGCGATCTGGGTCGCCATGCTCCTACAGGACTTCTTAAGGGTCTTCATTTTCCCTCCAGGCATCCGGCATTGTCATTGATCTTCATCGGTCTGCCAATCAGATTGTGGTGTGGATTACGTTGCGGTCCTCGTTTTGAGGATGATAAAACTGTAATCCGCATCACACTATTCCACAAGGGAAAATTCAATATCCGTATGGTGGAAGTAATGGTTTTTCGGTTGGCGGGTATTTATCCCGCAATCATCCTGCGCGCAGCGGCGGAGTGTTCGGCGATCAGGGCGGGGATGTCCAGTCCCTCAACCGCTCCGTCGATGACGCGCCACTGGCCGCCGATCATCACGCGGTCGGCGCGATCCGCTCCGCACAGGAGCAGCGCTGCTATGGGATCGTGGCTGCCGGAGAAGCGCAGTTCGTCGGTTTTGAACAGCGCGAAGTCTGCTTGCTTGCCGACGGCGATTTCGCCGACGTCGTCCCGTCCCAGGACGGCGGCGGAGCCTTTGGTTGCCCACCGGAGTGCCCGTTCCGGCGTCGCCTGTTCGGCTCCGTAGCGCAGCCGCTGTAGATAGAGGGCCTGGCGGGCTTCGAGAATCAGGTTGGACGCATCGTTGGAAGCGGAGCCATCAACCCCCAGCCCGACGGCGGCGCCGGCGTCTTCCAGCTCGATCGCCCGGCAGATTCCGGAGGCGAGGCGCATGTTCGACGTCGGGCACTGGGCAATGCCGACGCCGGCGGCACCAAGGCGGGCTACTTCGTCGTCGTTGAAGTGGATGCCGTGGCCGAGCCAGGTGCGGGAGCTGAGCCAGCCGACGCTTTCGAGGTAGTCGACTGTGCGGAGGCCGAACATCTCCCGGCAGAAATCCTCTTCGTCGATGGTCTCCGCCAGATGGGTGTGCAGGCGGACATCGTACTGTTCGGCCAGAGCGGCGCTGTCCCGCATGATGTCGGTGGTGACGGAGAAGGGCGAACATGGGGCCAGGCCAATTTGGATCCGGGCGCCGTCGCCGCGTTCGTGGTACTGCTTGATCAGGCGCTCGCTGTCGGCCAGGATCACGTCCGGTTGCTGCACGGTTTGCTGTGGCGGCAGCCCGCCGTCGTCCTGTCCCAGCG
>NZ_KI914657.1:12158-21103 GCF_000520495.1 Arthrobacter sp. H14 | reverse complement strand
CGTCCTGTCCCAGCGTCATGGAGCCGCGGGTGAGCATCGCCCGCATGCCAAGATTGCCGACGACGGCGGCTTGGATATCGATCGATTCCTCCATTCCGCCGGGGAATAGATAGTGATGATCGGCCGCGGTGGTGCAGCCGGACAGCAGCAGTTCAGCCAGCGCGACGGTGGTGGCCAGTTCCAGATCCCGCGGAGTCAGCCGGGCCCAGACCGGATACAGATTCTGCAGCCAGGGAAACAGCGGAACATTGACCACGGGCGCCCAGGCACGGGTCAGGGTCTGGTAGAAGTGATGGTGCGTGTTGATCAGTCCGGGCAGGACGACGTGGTCGCGGGCCTCAAACACCTCGTCGTACGACGTCGTCGGGGTCTGCCCGGCGGCAACCAATTCGACGATTCTGGTGCCTTCGACGACGACTCCACCACCGGCGTCGTGCTCATTGGCGGTAAAAATGGCTTGCGGGTTGCGCAACCAGGTGCGTCGGGCTTCCACGGATCTATCCTCCGGTCGATGTCGGTCTGCGACACCGCGGACACGCCGGTCTGGGCGGACGGCACGAATGTCGCCAGCTCAGTTCTCCTGTCTGCTGATCCAGGAACCGCTACAGCGGTTGCGAGGAACAGTAGCATCTTCAGGGTCGGTCTGCACCACCGCTGTTCTGCCAGGCTTCAATTTCGGCGAGCAGTTCCCGGCGGCGCTCGTCGGTGACGAAGGCGGACTGCACCGAATTTTCCGCCAGCTTGACCAGCTGCCCGGTGTTGAACCCGAAAGTCTCCTGCAGCCGGGCAAAGTTGTCATCCTGATAGCCGCCGAAATAGGCCGGATCGTCCGAGTTTACGCAGACGTTCAGTCCGCGTTCCAGCATCCCGGGCAGCGGATGCACGGCGAGCGTGTCGACCGCGCGGAGCCGCACATTCGAGAGCGGGCAGACGGTCAGCGGCATTTGTTCTGCGACGAGCCGCTCCACGAGTTCCTCGTCCTCCATACAGCGGATTCCGTGATCCACCCGGTCGACTTCGAGCAGGTCCAGAGCCTGGCGGATGTAGTCGGGCGGGCCCTCCTCGCCGGCATGGGCGACGCACTTCAACCCGGCCGAGTGGGCTCGTTCGTACAACGCCAGGAAGTCCGACGGCGGGTGACCGACCTCGGCGGAATCCAACCCGATGCCGATGATGGGCGCATTCATCGCGAGCAACTCCTCCAGCACAGCCAACGCCTCGTCGGCCGGCTCATCCCGCAGGAACGCGGCGATCAGCTCAGTGCTGATGCCGAACTCCTGCTCACTGCCGGCGAGGCCGGCGGTAACACCATTGACGCAGGTCGCCAGCGGCACTCCGCGGGACAGGTGCGCCTGCGGATCCATCATGATTTCCGCGTGCCGCACCCCCGCCGCTGCTGCCCGGGTGAGGTAGGAGCGTGTCATGTCGGCAAAGTCGCGCTCGGTCTGCAGCACGGTCATGTTGCTGTAGTACAGGTTCAGGAACGACTGCAGGTCGACAAACTCATACTGCCGTCGCAGTTCTTCGATGTCTGCGTAGGGCAGTTCGACCCCGTTGCGTTCGGCGAGTGCGAAAATCAGCTCCGGTTCCAGCGTTCCCTCGATGTGCAGGTGCAGTTCGGCGGTGGGAACGGGTCTCATCAGCAAGCTTCTTTCACTAGTCGAAAAACATTTTCCATGAATGTGTTGCGTATCACTCTCTGTACCAGTAATCTCAGTGTCAAGCCAAAGGCGGGCACTCAGGACAGAGAAGCTATCTACCAGGCTGAACTGCATATCTAAATCGCAGCCGTCTGGTACGAGTTCTCGAGAAACATCATGGCGCACATGACGTGTCACGGCAGCTGCCTGATCCTGGAGTTTCACCATGGAAAAAGATTCTGCCCACACCAATTATCTCTCCGAGGCTATTGCCCTCGCCGTTGCGAACGTTCAAAATTCGGGGGGCCCGTTCGGCGCCGTCGTCGTGACCGCGGACGGGCAGGTGTTCCACGGCGTCAACCGCGTCACCGCTGACAATGACCCCTCTGCCCACGCCGAAGTGATGGCGATCCGCAACGCCTGCGCCGCACTGGAAACCTTCGACCTGACCGGCGCCAGGCTCTACACCAGCTGCGAGCCGTGCCCGATGTGCCTGGCCACCTCGCTGTGGGCACGCCTGGCAGGAGTCTATTTCGCCGCCGACCGCCATGATGCTGCCGACGGCGGTTTCGACGACGCAGTCTTCTACGACTACTTCAACACACCTCCCGAGGACCGGTCCCTGCCGGTGCGCCAGGTACCCATGGAAACCCGGACGGCCCCCTTTGAGCAGTGGGCGTCTACTCTCGACCGCGTCGACTACTGAGGGGGACAGCAGAAATGGTACTTCTGACCGGATCGGGCTCAAGGCCCGGAGAAGATCCACAATCAGCACCAACGCGTAAGTCGGGCAAAAAGGATCTGCTGGACCGTTATTTCAAGATCACCGAGCGTGGCTCCAGCTACAGCCGGGAAATCCGCGGCGGACTCGTCACCTTCATCACAATGGCGTACATCGTCATCCTGAACCCGCTGATTCTGGGCGGTTTCGGCCCGGATTCGGCAACCCTCGACGTCGAGGGCGGCTGGTTGGAAGCGGCGCAGGTCGGCGCCGTCACGGCACTGACCGCCGGCGTCATGACCATTATCTTTGGTATCGCCGCCAACTTGCCGTTCGGTATTGCCGCCGGACTCGGCATTAATTCCTTCCTGGCCGTCTCCGTCGTCGGCGATGTGACCTGGCCCGAAGCCATGGGCCTGGTGGTTATCAACGGACTGCTGATCGTGCTGCTGGCCGTGACCGGAGCCCGCGAGGCGATCTTCAATGCGGTGCCGCCTGCCCTGAAGGCGGCAATCACCGTTGGCATCGGCCTCTTCATCGCCTTCATCGGATTCGTGGATTCCGGCTTCGTCCAGGGCACCGAGGGCGGCCCGCCGGTACAGCTTGGCGACGGCGGTTCCATCACCGCGGTGCCGACGCTGGTCTTCCTGCTGGGCGTGATCCTGATGGGCATCCTCGTGGCGCGTAAAGTCACCGGCGGACTGCTGATCGGCATGGTCGCGACGACCGTGATCGCCGTCGTCGTCGAAAGCATCCTGAAACTGGGACCGGCGTTCGAGAATCCCGGCGGCTGGCACCTGAACGTGCCAGCCCTCCCGTCCTCCATCTTCGCGGTTCCGGATCTCAGCCTGGTCGGCGAGTTCAGCTTCGGCGCCTTTGAGCGGATCGGCGCCCTGGCCGCGACCATGCTCGTTTTCACCCTCGTGTTCACGAACTTCTTCGACGCGATGGGAACGATGACGGGACTGGCCAAGAGCGCCGGGTTGGCGGACAAGAAGGGCAACTTCCCGGGGCTGAAAGCCGCCCTGATCGTCGAAGGAGCCGGTGCCGTGGCCGGCGGTGCGACCTCGGCGTCGTCCAACACCGTCTTCATCGATTCCGCCTCAGGGATAGCCGAAGGCGCCCGCACCGGACTGGCAAGCGTCGTCACCGGCACGCTGTTCCTGGCGGCGATGTTCCTCACCCCGCTGACGGCGGTCGTTCCGCTCGAGGCGGCCGCGGCGGCACTGGTGGTCGTCGGGGCGATGATGGTGGCGCAGATCAAGGAGATCAACTTCAAGAACTTCTCCATCGCGTTGCCGGCATTCCTGACCATCATCACGATGCCGCTTACCTACTCGATCGCCAACGGAATCGGCATCGGCTTCATCAGCTGGGTGTTGATCCGGGCAGCGTCCGGCAAGGCCCACAAGATCCACTGGCTGATGTGGCTCACGGCCGCCGGCTTCGTCCTGTATTTCGCCCGCGGTCCGGTTTCGGCCGCGCTTGGGACGTAACAAACTCCTGTTCTGACCTCCACAGTTTCCATGTCGAACAGGAACGGCGCCGGAAGACCCGTGACACGGCCTTCCGGCGCCGCGCATAATTCCATCTATAAGGTGCCGGCCAAAGGCACCCTCAAGGAAAGGGCAGCAGAATGCTCGACATCCTGAACACCTGCTCCGCCTGGCTCGGGGCGGGGCAACCGTTCGCCGTCGCGACCATCGTCTCCGCGACCGGTTCCGTGCCCAGAGGGGTCGGAACCGCCATGGCCGTCAATGCCGACGGCGAAGTGGTGGGCTCGCTCTCCGGCGGCTGTGTGGAAGGCGCCGTTTACAACGCGTGCCGGGAGACGATGGAGTCGGCCACGGTCCGGCGCGAGCAGTTCGGGTACAGCGACTCGGACGCCTTCGCCGTCGGGCTGACCTGCGGGGGCGTGCTCGACATCCTGATCCAGCCGGTGTACCCACAAGGCCATCCCGGGCAACAGCTTGACCTGGCGGGGCTGGCCCGGCTGGCGGAAACCGGACAGGACATTCCCGCTGCGATTATCAGGCGGCTCGACGGCGGCAGGCTGACCGGCGTCGTCGTGCTTGCTCCGCAGGACTTTCCCTCCACAGCCGACGCCGGCCATCTCGAAGCGCTGATCCAGGACAGTACCGCCGCGCACGGGGCGGCGGCGCAGATCCAGGCGATGCTCTCGACCGGCCAGACCGGTGTCCTCCGGCTTTCGCCAAACCGGGATGTCTGCGGCGACGACTACATCAGCCTGCTGGTGGAAACCCGGCTGCCACCGCCGCGGCTGCTGATTTTCGGCGCCAACGATTTCAGCGCCGCGCTGGTCCGGACCGGCAAACTGCTCGGCTACCACGTCACGCTCTGCGACGCGCGGCAGGCATTCACCTCGGCCGGCCGGTATCCCGGGGCGGACGAGGTCGTGGTGGCGCAGCCGCACCGGTATCTGGAAGCCGAAGCCGGGCAGGACAGGCTGGATGCCCGCACCGTAATCTGCGTGCTGACCCACGACGTGAAGTTCGACATTCCGCTGCTGGAACTGGCCCTGACGCTGCCGGTGCAGTACGTCGGGGCGATGGGTTCGCGCCGCAGCCATGCCCAGCGGGTCGAATCCCTGCAGGCACTCGGCGTGGACGAGGAGCAGTTGAGCCGGCTGCATTCGCCAATCGGGCTGGACCTCGGCGCGGTGACCCCCGAGGAAGTCGCGGTGTCCATCATGGCCGAAATCATCGCGGGAAGAAATCAACACCGGACGGCGCAGCCGCTGAGCCGCAGCACCGGGCCTATCCACCCGGAAGCGGTCCACCCCGAAGCGGTCCACCCGGCGCGAAATCCCTCAGAGCCGCCCATTTCACAGTCAGGAGTTTCGTCATGGATATGAGTACCGTCGTGGCGACAGAGAAGTCCCACGATCCCGATCAGTGGCAGCCGGGTGATGCCTGGCTCGCCGGCGGCACGGTGCTTTACTCCTATGGCACGTCCACGCTGAAGCGGCTGCTCGACATCTCCTACGCTGACTGGCCGGCGCTGACCGTGACGGAGGATGGCTTGGACATCGCCGCGACCTGCACGATCGCGGAGCTTTACGCCTTCCCCCGGAGCGATCAGGCGCAGGTGGACCGCTGGCCCGCCCTGTCGCTGTTCCGGCAGTGCTGCGATTCCTTCGTCGCCTCCTTCAAGATCTGGAATATGTCCACCGTGGGCGGCAATATTGCCACCTCGCTTCCGGCCGGACCGATGACGTCGCTGACAGCGGCGCTCGACGGCGTCGCCACCATTCTTGTCCCCGGTGGCGGAAGCCGCGAACTGCCGGTGGCCGAGCTGGTTACCGGCGACGCGCAGAACGGGCTGGAACCGAGTGAGCTGATCCGCAGCATCCACCTGCCGGCCACGGCGCTCTCCGAGCAGGTGACCTTCCGCCGGTTGTCGCTGTCCAACCTGGGCCGGTCCGGAGTGCTGCTGATTGGG
Organism: Arthrobacter sp. H14; assembly: GCF_000520495.1. Classification (GTDB taxonomy): domain Bacteria; phylum Actinomycetota; class Actinomycetes; order Actinomycetales; family Micrococcaceae; genus Arthrobacter_C. The sequence continues at coordinate 15,280 of NZ_KI914657.1, read as the reverse complement.
CGGCGCCGGAACGACGGCGGCATCCGGCTGACGATCACGGCCTCCACCAAGCGTCCGGTCCAGCTGGATCTGCGGCCCGGTGCCGGCGCAGCGGATCTCGTTTCCGCCATCGACGAAGCGGTGCCAGCCGGCCTCTATCACGACGACATTCACGGACTGCCTGAGTGGCGCCGCGACATGACCTACCTGCTGGCCGAACAAATCCGTGCCGAACTGGGCGAAGGACCAACATCATGACGAACCAAGCAACCACCAGCGCTCCGACGGGAGCGGCCCCGGCATTCAGCGGCATCGAGATCAACGGAAGCCGTGCCGCCGTCGAACCCCAACCGGGACAATGCCTGCGCACCTACCTGCGCGAACAGGGCAATTTCGGCGTCAAGAAGGGCTGCGACGGCGGCGACTGCGGAGCTTGCACCGTCCACGTCGACGGCAAACCGGTGCACAGCTGCCTCTATCCCGCGCACCGGGCCGAGGGTAAAGCGGTGACCACGGTCGAAGGACTCGCCGATGATGGCGGACTGCACCCGATGCAGCAGCAGTTCCTGGCCGCGCAGGGGTTCCAGTGTGGCTTCTGCACCGCCGGCTTCCTGATGACGGCCAGCACGTTCGATGACGAGCAGCTGGAGAATCTGCCCCGGAACCTGAAGGGAAATCTGTGCCGCTGCACCGGCTACCGGGCGATCGAGGACGCGGTGTGCGGCGTGCAAAATGTCGACGCTGAAGGCATCGGAAACCAGCGGGCCGGCGACAATGTCGGTGCGCCGGCCGGTCTCGGCGTGGTGACCGGGAAGGTCCGCTATACCCTCGACGTCGACCCCAAGTCCCTGCCCGGACTGTTGCATATGAAGCTGGTCCGCTCGACACACGCGCACGCGCGGGTCCGCAGCATCGACACCACCGAAGCGCTCGCGGTGCCGGGTGTTTGTGCGGTTTTCACCCACGAGGACGCGCCCGAGCAGCGGTTCTCCAGCGCCCAGCACGACCACTACGCCGACGATCCGGACGACACCAGGGTGCTCGACGACGTCGTCCGGCACGTCGGGCAGCGGGTTGCCGCCGTCGTCGCCGATTCTGTCCGCGCCGCCGAGGAGGGCGTCCGCCGGGTCAAGGTCGACTATGAAATTCTGGCCTCGGTCATCGATCCGGAAGAGGCGATGCTGCCGCAGGCACCACAAATCCATGGCGAAAAGGATGCCGATGTGTCCCGTATTGCCCGGCCGCAGGACAACGTGCTCGCCGAACTGCACAGCGCGGTGGGCGACGTCGAGGAGGGCTTCGCGCAGGCCGCCGCGGTCTACGAAAACACGTTCCACACCCAGCGCGTCCAGCACGCATCCCTGGAAACGCATGCGTCAATCGCCTCGTTCGACGACGACGGCCGGCTTGTGGTGCGCTCCAGCACCCAGGTGCCATTCCTGGCCCGCCGGGCGCTGTGCCGGATCTTCGGGCTCGAACCGGACCGGATCCGGGTGCTGTGCGAACGCGTCGGCGGCGGCTTCGGCGGCAAGCAGGAGATCCTGACCGAGGACGTCGTCACGATGGCGGCGCTGGCCTTGAAGGTACCGGTACAGCTGGAATTCACCCGCGAGGAACAATTCACCTCGGCCACCACGCGCCACCCGTTCCGGATCAAGGTCAAGGCCGGCGCAGACGCGGACGGGAAACTCACCGCCCTGCAACTGGACGTGCTCTCCAACACCGGCGCGTACGGCAACCACGGCATCGGCGTGATGTTTCACGGCTGCGGTGAATCCATCGCCGTCTACAACTGCCCCAACAAGAAGGTCGATGCGCGGGCGGTCTTCACCAATACCGTTCCGGCCGGTGCATTCCGTGGTTATGGGCTTAGCCAGATGGTGTTCGCGATCGAGTCCACCATGGATGAACTCGCCTCGCGACTGGGCATCGAACCGATGGAGCTGCGCCGCCGGAACATTATTGCCGACGGCGACCGAATGATCTCGACCGGCCCGGAGCCGGAAAAGGACGTCCACTTCGGCAGTTACGGGCTGGATCAGTGTATTGACCTGGTCGACGACGCCCTGGCCCGGGGACGGAAACGCGAGGTCGAGTTCGGTTTCGTGCTCGGCCCGGAATGGCTGCTCGGCGAGGGGACCGCGCTGTCCATGATCGACACGGTGCCTCCCCGCGGACATATTTCCCACGCCCGGACGCGGCTGGCCGAAGGCGGACGATATGAACTGCTGGTTGGCACCGCTGAATTCGGCAACGGTACGACGACGGTGCACGCGCAGTTGGCTGCGACGGCTCTCAATACCAGCGCGCCCCTGATCACCGTGCGGCAGTCCGACACCGACCTGGTGGAACACGACACCGGCGCTTTCGGTTCGACGGGGGTAACCGTTGCGGGGAAGGCGTCGCTGCAGGCCGCGGAGGAGCTGGCCACGCAACTGACCAAGTTTGCCGCCGTCGTCACCGGAACTGAAGGTGCGGAATGCGTACTTGACGGCGACGGCGTCGATTGTGATGGCACCCGGATCAGCCTGGCAGAGCTGTATGAGCACGCGAAACAGACCGGAACCGAGTTGCTGGGGCGGGGTTACTGGGGCGGCACGCCGCGTTCGGTCGCCTTCAATGTCCAAGGCTTCCGCGTCGCGGTGAACGAACAGACCGGCGAGCTGCAGATCCTGCAGAGCGTGCAGGCGGCCGATGCCGGCGTCGTGATGAACCCGTTGCAGTGCCGCGGGCAGATCGAGGGCGGCATCGCGCAGGCGCTGGGGGCCACCTTGTACGAAGACGTGGTGATTGACGACGCCGGGGTGGTGCAGACGAACATTCTGCGCCAGTACCATCTGCCCACCTTCGCGGATGTGCCCCGCAGCGAGGTCTATTTCGCAAAGACGAACGACAAGCTGGGCCCGCTCGGAGCCAAATCGATGAGCGAAAGCCCGTTCAACCCCGTGGCTCCGGCCATGGCCAATGCCATCAGGAACGCGACCGGTGTGCGGTTCACCGACCTGCCGCTGGCGCGGGACAAGATCTACCTGGGAATACGGGCGTATCAAAGCGGAAAGAACTGATCCAACTCTGCAGTAATCCATATCGGCCCCGGCATTGCAGCCGGGGCCATTAGTTGACATGGAGGTCAACTATGAAAA
>NZ_KI914657.1:6547-12058 GCF_000520495.1 Arthrobacter sp. H14 | reverse complement strand
GCCTGTTCGTCGGAGGAGCGGCGACCATCCTGCAGAGCTGGGGTGTGCCGTTCTTCGGCTCGCGCGAAGGAGTAACGACGGCGGTCAGGGCTGATTGCCCCGGCCGAACGATTCCCCCTCGAGAAGATGCAGATCGTCCGCTGTGTCGATGTCGGCGTCGTCGCCTGAACCGGTGCAGTCGACAAGGTCGATCAAGTCCGGATTTCGGCGCAGAAAGGTGCGGGCTCCCGCATCGTCCTGCGCCAGTTCCGCCGCCTGCCGGGCATAGACGGGTTCGAAGATCATCGGGTGGGATGGCCGCCGCGCATCAGCATAATGCGCGGCGGTTATCCTTTCCGGGCGGTGAACCTGAAGGAGGTGCTGGACCAATCCGGCACTGATGTGCGGCTGATCGACCAGGGCGATGAGAACCGCGTCCGTATCTTCTGCGGCGCCGACCTCTTCAATGGCGTCGGCACCCCCAACGGCCGCAACGCCGGCTTTGAAGGACGAAGCCATCCCGGAGGCCCAATCCGGATTTTCCACAACGGTGCAGCGTTCGAGCCGGCACTCGGCCCGCACCCTTGCTGCGTCGGCACCCAGGATGACGACGACGTCGTCGCACCCGCCGTCAAAAAGTGCGCCTGCGATGTGCTCAACGAGAGGTCTCCCGTGGTACGGGAGCAAGGCTTTCGGACCGCGTCCCAGCCGGCTGCCGTTGCCCGCCGCCAGCAAAACTGCCGTCACAATCATGACCAGAACGCTAACATGATGCAGGATGTTGCAGACCTATACCGCAGAACCGACGCCATAGTCCGCCTGGAAGGAGCGTCATGAGCGTGAGGCACGCCGTTGCCGATCCCACCCGGATTACCAGCAGGGCCGGGAAAATCTACCTCGCCGTCTGCCTTGTCCTGATCGGGCTCAACCTGCGGACGCTGTTCTCCAGTTTCGCCGCGATCCTGCCCGAGATCACTTCCGCCTCCGGAATTTCGCCGCCCGCTGTCCGCTATCTGGCCGTGGACGGCGATGCTCGGCCTTGGGCAGGGCAGCATGACGGCGCTGGCACTGACCATGATCGTGCTCCGCACCCGGGACAGCCACACCGCAGCCCGGCTGTCCGGCATGATGCAGTGTGTCGGCTACGGGCTTGGATCCTCCGGCACGTCGCTGGTCGGACAGCTGCACGCGACGACCGGTGGGTTCACCGCGGCCGGCATTATGTTTTTGGTGATCGGGCTGCTCGGGGCGGTCTTTGGTCACCGGGCCGGGCGGAACCGCATCATCAGCGCCTGACGGTTTTACCGCAGGGAACGCAACCGGCGCTTGATCGACTTTTCGGCCCGCAACGCAAACTTGCGTCCGCGCTGAATCACCGATGGCTTGGGGCGGCTGAGTTCTTTAATGACCTTCGCTTGGCGGTCGAGGCGTTCCGCCTGACGATCAAGGCGTCCCGCCTGCCGGTCAAGGACTTTTGTTTGGGACGTAAGCTGCTTGCGGGATTGCTTTAATTGGACCTTCATGTCCTTCATTAGCTTGGACGAGTCCGCGCTCTTCCGGTCAAGCCCTTGAACACGTTTATCCACGTCCGCCAGGGTCGGCACCGGCTTTGGAGTGAGCGGCAGCGCGGCCTGGAGCTGGAACCTCGTCCGGGTCTCGTCAACTTTTTTCCCTTGCCGGAGCCAGCGGAGACGGGAGAGGACTTCCCGCCGGCCTTCCTCGCCCGGGGCCATCAAGGTATGCACCATTGGCGGGAGTTCTGCTGCCGCCAACTTGTCGTCAAAGGCGGTGTTTTCGTTTCCTGCCTGGTAAATATGCGGCAGGTCGTTCTTTTCCAGAAATGCTGTGAATCTGGCGAATTTTTCGGGCATCCCGGCATGGAACTTCGAATAATCTGCCGAGTCGTACAGTTCTGCCGCATCAGCTTCCGGACCAACCTCATCGATCCGGCGGTGTGGGATGTCGAAGTACTCGGCAAGTTCGAGGGTGCGGGAGTCGTGGGCAATAAGCATCGCGGGGACTCCGGCGAGGATGGAAGACATGCTTCCGTGCATGCGGGTTCCGAAGGTGAACTCGAAGTCTTCCAGATACTCAATCCAGGTACGGGGATCGAGAGGGAACCGCATCCTGTCCTCGGTGTAAAGCCGGTGCTCGGCATGTACGGGCATCCGGAAGTCTGCGACACCGCGGGGATGCTCGCCCCAGACCATTGTGGTGAGGTCCTTATTAGTTTGCGGAATGTAGATCAGGTTCCGGTACTTATCCGCGTGGCGGGCGACGACGGGCGCCATCTGCTTGACCTTGGGCGTCAAGGTAAGTGCAATCCGGCTGTCCGGATTCAGCTCAGGAACTTTCCGGGTAACCGCTGGGGAAGGCCCCTTCATGAATGCCGACGGGCATCCGATGACATCAACGTGCTCCTCACCGAAGCCCAGGTCCTTCAGATAGGCTGCGGTCCGTTCCCCACGTACTCCAATGCTTGCCGAACGGTCGAGGACCGCGGCCATGAATTCTTTGACGTCGTCGGCGATCGGGTCCTCCCCGGCCTCGGTGATCTCAAGCCTGTGCTGGCTTCCGACGCCGACGACAGTGACCGGCATGTCGAGTTTGCTGATGACGCGGGTTAAACGTCGCAGACTTGTCTGGAAGCTTGGGCGGAAGGCATTGGCCAACGGGACGACGAACCGATCGAAACCGTCGTTGATCTGCTGAACGTAGTGATCATCGACACCCGCGCGGCTGCTGAGGTAATTATTCGACACAATCTCCGTGCCGGGAACGCTCAACGTCCGATGCACAGACTGCCCAAACAGAAGATTGCCCACATTGGCCCGGTGAGTGTCCTGGGTGAGGGCAATTTCCGGGGGCACCGCGGTCCAAGGGTCCTTACTCGAACGCAGCAACAAACGGACCACTATCTACCTCCACAAATAAAGAACGACTCGTAGCTTATACGATCGGAGGAGACAGGGCGTTCCCGTGGCTTACGTCAGGGCTTAGAACGGATACCGGGCGATTTCCCCCTGCATGGTGACCCACTGCGTTTCGGTGAAGGCTTCGAGGTTGGCTTCGGCGCCGCCGAACCGGGCACCGGTTCCGGAGAAGCCGACACCGCCGAATGGTGCCACGGATTCGTCGTCGACGGTCTGGTCGTTGATGTGCACTATGCCGCTCGGGATCCGGTCGGCGACCGCCAGGCCCTTCATCGCATCCGTGGTCAGGATGCCAAGGGACAACCCGTAGTCGCTGGCGGTGGCGATGTGGACCGCTTCCTCCACCGATGAGAATTTCATCACAGGGGCGACCGGGCCGAAGATCTCCTCCGCAAAGCCGGGGTGGTTGAGCTCGCTGTCGGCCAGCACGGTCGGACGGTAGAAGAGTTCCTCATAGGTCCCGCCAGCGGCCAGCCGGGCACCGGCGTCGACCGATCCCCTCACCAAACCATGGATCTTGTCACGCTGCGCCGCGTTAATCACGGGTCCCAGCGGAACGTCGCTGGTGGCTGGATTGCCGACGGGCAGCTTTTCGGCCTTTTCGGCGAGCCGGTCAATGTATTCGGAGTAGATCGACTCGTGGACAATGTGCCGGCCGGTGGTCATGCAGATCTGCCCCTGGTGCAGGAACGATCCCCACGCGCCCGCCGAGGCGGCGGCGTCAAGGTCGACGTCGTCGAGCACGATCAAGGCGCTGTTGCCGCCCAGCTCCAGATGCGCCCGCTTGAGATGCCGGGCGGCGGCCTCGCCGACTGCACGCCCTGCGCCGGTTGAGCCGGTGAAGGAAATGACCCGGACCGATGGTTCCTCGATCAATGCCTGTCCTGCCTCTGCTCCGCCCGGAAGCACATGGAACAGTCCCTCCGGCAGGCCGGCTTCCTCCAGGAGCGCAGCCAGGAAAAGTCCACCGGATACGGCGGTGCGCGGATCCGGTTTCAGGATGACCGCGTTGCCGGCGGCGAGCGCCGGAGCGACCGATCGGCTGGAGAGAATCTGCGGAAAGTTGAACGGGGAAATGACGCCGACAGTTCCGGCCGGGAGCCGCCGCGCGAAGGACAGCCGTGGCTTGCCCGTGCGCAGCAACTGGCCGTACGGCGCCTCGGCCATGGCCGCAGCCGAGTAGAACTCGCCGGCAACCAGATGGGCCTCGAACCCTGCCTTGCCCTGCCCGGAGCCGGCCTCGCGGATCAACCAGTGCATGGCGACGTCGGCATGTTCCTCGATCAGGCTGCCCGCCTTGCGGAAGATGGCGGCCTTCTCCTCGAAGGAAGTCGCCTGCCATTTCAGCTGTGCGCCCTTGGCCTGTTCGGCGGCTTTCGCGACATCAGAGGCCAAGGCGACCCCGAAGGAACCAATTGTCCCGCCTGTGGCCGGTTCCATCACCGGTTGCGAGCCGCCGTCGCTCTTGGTCCAGCCGCCGCTGTAAACGAGTCCATCCCACTGGGATGATTCAAAGAACGTCATTGCTCTCTCCTCTTATGTGTTGCGATATCCAAAGCTTATGGTGCGAAGGTGGTGTCCGGAGCGACGGCGATTTCCAGCAGCACCGGTTCCGTCCGGCGTGCCGCATTTGTCAGGACCTCATCAAAAACCTCAATGAGGTTCGAGTAATCCTCCACCCGCCGGGCGGAGACGCCGAGGCCGGTGGCGATCGTGGATACCGAAATCTCCGGAAACGACGGCCAGGCCGGTTTGCTGTCGCGCTGCTCCGCCAACCGGTCCATCACCGCGTAGCCCCCGTTTGCGAGCACCAGGAAAACCACTCCGACGCCGGATTGCGCGGCGGTCCACAACGACTGGATGGAGTACATCGAGGACCCATCCCCGACGACGGCGACCACCGGGCGCTCCGGCAGCGCCATCTTGAGTCCGATCGACGCCGGCATCGCGAATCCGAGGCCACCCATGGCGGCGGACAGGAATCCCAGCGGGCGGCGGGCGGGAACAAGCGCCTGCAGCGCAGGCCGGGACGACGGCGACTCCTCGACCAGGATGGTGTCCTCTTCCAGTCGGGCCGCGAGCAGTTCGAAGACGTGGCTTGCGCGCAATGGTTCACCGGCTGCTGGCGGTGGCAGCCGGTACTGCTCAGCGGCGGCTCCGGCGGCTGACTTGCCACCGGTGGCGGTATCACGACCGGCTTGCCCTCCATGCAGGAGCGCCGTCACCGCGTTGCACAACGCTGCTGGATCCCCGACGACGGCGAGTTCCGCAGGGGATCTGTTCGCCTGGACCGCGTCATCGGTCAGCACGAAGACACGCGTCCCCTCCGGAACCAGAGGCCCGGTGGTAAACGGATACTGGCGGATGGCGGCCGTGCCCACCACCAGCAGGACGTCTGTCGAATCCAGCGCCTGCCGCACTCTGGGCCGGTCGGCGGGTAGCTGACCCTGGTAGAGAGGGTGTGTCTGGTCGAACCCGGCGCGCGAACCGAACGGCTCTATCCACACGGGCGCCTGCAGCTTTTCCGCCAGCGCGGTCAAGGCCGCCCAGCCGGCCTCGGTGTCATTGCCCGAACCGGCCATAATGGCGGGCCGTTTGG
>NZ_KI914657.1:2003-6447 GCF_000520495.1 Arthrobacter sp. H14 | reverse complement strand
CCGGCCATAATGGCGGGCCGTTTGGCGGTATTCAACGCCTCGGCGACGAGCTGTATTTCCTCCGGCACGGATGGCGCCGAAAGACTGACGCGGGAGGCCGCGGCAGTGGCGTCCGGTTCGGCAGGTTCAGTCCAATCGCTCATCGGCACGATGACGAGCACCGGACCCGCGCCTTGTTCGGCAACCATCGAAGCCCGCGCGACGGCGGAGGGGACGTCCGCGGCGCGGACCGGAGTGATGACCTCCAGCGGATATTCTCCTGCGAGTCCCTCAAGCTTTCCGGTCAGGAACGGTTCGAGGGCGAGGTGCCTGCGGTCCTGCTGCCCCACGACCACCACCAGCGGAGCGTGGTTGACTCGGGCTGTGGCGATGCCGCCGACGGCGTTACCGAGTCCCGCCGTCGTGTGGACGAGGGCGAAGGCCGGCCGGGCGTTGGCGATCGCATAGCCGGTGGCTATGCCGAGCACCGATCCTTCATGCAGCGCCAGTACAAAATGGAAATCGTCCGGCAGGTGGGCAAGGAACGGAACTTCCGTTGAACCCGGATTGGAGAAGATGGTGGTCAAGCCGCGCTGGCGCATTACATCGAGAGTCGCCTCCCGCACTGTCTGCGTGCTCAAGGTGCCTCCTTGCCCGCGGCGTCCCGGGCCGGCTCAGCGTCTGGTGCCGGTTCCGTATCTGCCCCGGAGCCGCGCTTGGCGATCTGGATCTGTTCGTACACGTGGCCGCGCAGTTCGGTGAAACGCGGTGCGGAGCGCGTGGTGAGCTGATCCCTTTCGGCCGGCAGATCGATCGGGATGTCTTCCTGGATCACCGTAGGCGAACTCGACAGGATGATCACCCGCTCGCCCAGATAAACGGATTCGTCGATGTCGTGCGTGACGAAGAGAATCGTGACACCCAAGGTCTTCCAGACGTGGCGGATCAGGTCCTCAAGGTCCGCCCGGGTCTGGGCGTCGACGGCGGCAAAGGGCTCATCCATCAGCAGCACCTTGGGCTGATACGCCACCGCACGCGCAATCGCCACCCGCTGCTGCATTCCGCCGGACAGTTGCCAGGGGTAGCTGCCGGGTACGTGGTCCAGATCCACGGCTTCCAAAGCCTCGTGGACGAGCTTGTTCCGTTCCGCCTTTGGCATTTTCGCGTTCTTGAGGGGAAGCTCCACATTGTCCCGCACGCTCATCCACGGAAACAGGCTGCGCCCATACTCCTGGAAGACGACAGCCATGTCTTTCGGCGGGCTGGTGACAGGCTGACCGGAGAGGATCACTTCTCCCGAGGTAGGCGCCATTAGCCCGGCAATGCACTTGAGCAGCGTCGTCTTTCCGCTCCCGGAGGGCCCAACCAGGCAGGCCAACTCCCCGGGATGCAGATCGAAGGTCAGGTTCCTGACCGCCTCAATTTCACCGGCGTCGACCTGGTAAATTTTCTGCACACCTCGGACGGAGAGCAGCGGTTCTCCCCGTTTTTCAGCCGCGGTGTGCGGAGCTGTCTTAGCCAGCATTCTCAACCTCTCTGAGTCCGTGGTACCACGCTAATATTCTGCGCTCAGTCCACTGGAAGATAAATGACAAGATAATGCCGATCATTCCGAGCACCACTATGCCGCTCCACATCTCAGGGATGGCGAAGGAGCGTTGGAACTGAACGATGGTGAATCCCAGACCGGACGACGAGGCGAACATTTCCGAAATTACCATCAGGATCAAGGCAATGGACAGGCACTGCCGGATTCCAGCCATGATCTGCGGTCCCGCGCTGGGAAGCACCAGGTGCCGGATGCGGGCAAAGCCGCCGATACCGTAGGTCCTTGCAGTGTCGTCCAGCACCGAATCCACGGCGCGCACACCCTCGATCGTATTGAGCAGGACCGGCCAGATGGCGCCGGAGACGATGACTGCCACCTTCATGGTGTCGTTGATGCCGACGAGCAGCATCAGTACGGGTACCAGCACCGGCGGCGGGATAGCCCGGAAAAATTCCAGGGTGGGTTCGGTCAGCGCCCGCAACCACCGGACGGACCCGATCAACACCCCGAGACCGATACCGAGCACTATGGCCAGCAACACTCCGAACACGAGGTTGGTCAGGCTGGGCACGACATCTTCGAAGAAGCGGTCCCCGAACCACACCTCAACAAAGGTCAGGGACAATTCTCCGGGTTTCGGAACGAAGAAGCTGGTTGATCCGATGGTCGTAACCCACCAGAAGAGGATGAGCAGTATCGGCAGGGCGAGGAGGTAGGCGGTGCGCGTGGCGAGTCTCATACGATCGCCTCCCCACGGATTGAACTGTGCCAGGCCAGGAACTTACGTTCGATCAGCCGCATGCCGAAGTTGATCACGACACCGATCATTCCGGTGGCAAGAACCAGCGCATACATTGGCGCAATAGCGGCACCGGACTGGGCCAGCGCAATCTGGTGTCCGAGTCCCGGATTGCCAATGATCAGTTCGGCCGTGATGGCCAGGATCAGAGCCACGGCGGCAGCCAGCCGGACGCCGGTCATGATGTAGGGCAACGCGGTAGGCCAAACAACGTACCGCACGCGGGCGAGTCTTCCGAGTCCGTAGCTCTTGGCGGTGTCATTGGCGACGGTATCGACATCGGCAACTCCATAGAGAACCTGGATAAGGACTTGCCAGAACGATGCGTAAATCACCAGGAGCAATGCAGATCCCCGATCGACGCCGAACAGCAGTACGGCCAACGGAATCAGCGCCACTGAGGGGATGGGGCGGAGGAATTCGATGGTCGAATGTGTTGCTTTGCGGAGGAAATTACTGGAACCAATGGTCAACCCCAGAACCAGGGCCGCCACGGTGGCGATAGCCAGTCCCAGTCCCCAGCTGATCAATGTTTGCATTACGGCCACCCAGAATGCGGTGAGTCCGAGATTCTGGACGAACACAATCAAGACTTCGCTGGCGGGGGGAAGAAACTCCGGATTCACGATTCCGATCCGGGGGATCGCCTCCCAGACCAGCAGGAATCCGATGATTCCCGCCAGTCCGAGAAGCGGTCGGGTCGAGGTCTTCCGGGTCCGGCGTTTCCGGCCTTTGCGGGTCAATGGCCCGCCATTTCCGGAGGAAGCTACTACAGCCGTCACGGCAGGATGTCATCCAGGTTTGGCTCTACGGACAACGTTCCGTACTTGGCGGCTGCCTCGCCCAGCAGTCCGGTTGCCTCCCGGTTGAATTCGGCCCGGTAGGTGGGAAGAACCATCTCGGCCCGGAGTTCCTCGCTGATTTCGGTGTACGTTCCAACGATGTCGCGGACTTCCTGCGGGTTCTCCTGTGCGTATTCAAGCGACTTCGTCATCGCCGCGCGGAACTTCTCAACCAATTCAGGATCGTTCTCAATCTTGTCGCCGCTGGTGAAGTAGCCGGCGATATCCAGATTGGGATGGGTGTCATAGAAGTTGTAGGAGACCACGCGGGCGCCATCTTCAAGTGAGGAGGACAGGAACGGTTCCAGAATCCAGGCCGCATCCACCTGGCCGTTGGCCAGCGCAGCGGGCGCGTCCGGGAATCCGACCTCGACGAAGTCGATTTTCGACGGGTCGCCGCCATCCTGCTCCACTACATAACTGATGGTGGTGTCACCAATATTGGCCAGGTTGTTGACGGAAACTGTGGCGCCTTCAAGGTCGGCTGGCGACTGGATCGGAGAGTCTTCCGGTATGACGACGGCGCTGAACCCGTCGTCGTCCGTGCTGGCGCTGGAGGCACCGTTGGTGACGAATTTTAGGTCCAGCCCCTGATCCGTGGCGACCATGACCGAAACAATATTGCCGAAGGCGAAGTCGAAGTCGCCGCTGACCACGCCGGGAACTGCCGCAGCGCCGCCGGAGGTGGTCTGCAGTTCGAGGTCGAGTCCTTCTTCTTCGAAGAACCCTTTCTCCTCGCCCAGCCAGATGGGTGCGGTGTCAACAATGGGGATCACGCCAACGCTGATCGGTGTCAGATCTCCGCCGCCCTCTCCGCCGGCACCCCCGTCATCGGATCCTCCGCCGCCGCTGGGGGAGCCGCTGCCGCAGGCGCTGACGGCTAGAACGGAAGCCGCGGCCAAGGCGATCGGAAGTTTGCGCTTCATCTCTGATCCTTTACTTGGTCGGCCGGCAAGGATGGCATCCGGGCCGCCCGAAGAGTTCGTATGATGAACGAATGTTCTTGATAAAAACTATGATGGTAATCACAGCTAGTCAAGCGTGTAGATCGTATTGTTGCACGTTCGCAATGCAGGGAACTGCCGACGCGGCCGGGGAATGAGAGAGCGTGAGCAACACAGTGACTGGTCACCGGATACTCAGCTCCGGGACCTTTTTGGTGGTCGGACTGCTCTTGGTGGCGGCCAACTTGCGCGCAACTATTACCAGTGTCGGTCCATTGTTGGATCAGGTTGCCGCTGATACCGGGTTGTCTACGGCGGCTCTGGGACTATT
>NZ_KI914657.1:0-1903 GCF_000520495.1 Arthrobacter sp. H14 | reverse complement strand
TCTGGGACTATTGACGGCCCTGCCACTACTGGCATTCGCCGTCGTGTCGCCACTGGCGCACGGATTCAGCCAGAAGATCGGCATCGAGCGGACGGTCTTTATCGCCCTGTTGGTGCTGATTGCCGGAACGTTGCTTCGTTCTATACCCGGCACCATGATTAATTTGTGGGCAGGCTCATTTATAACAGGCGCTGCTATTGCTGTGTGCAATGTACTCGTACCGGCAGTCGTTAAACGCGACTTCCCGGACCGAATGTCCACGCTCACTGGTGCCTATTCAGCAGTGCTCGGTTCGTTTGCCGGTTTGGGCGCTGGCCTGGCGGTGCCCCTGGCTGCGCTGCCCGGTTCAGACTGGCGATGGGCGATGGCGGCGTGGGCCTTGTTGGCCGTACCGGCCCTTATAGCGTGGGCACCGCAGCTGCTCAAAACCAGAACGAATGAACGGCAGGATGCCGGAACGTTGCCGGATCCCAGCACCGCTGCTACGCCTGCCGGAGACGATATCGGCATCACGCCGTCGTACCCTCCAGCGCCGGTCTGGAAGTCCCCGGTGGCTTGGCAGGTCACTATCTACTTCGGACTGCAATCCAGTGTTTTCTATATCCTCATCACCTGGCTGCCCAGCATTCTGCGGACCTTCGGGCGTTCGGAAGTGGAGTCCGGCTGGGACGTATTCCTCTTCCAAGGCGTCGGCATCGTGGGGAGCCTGGTAACTCCTTTGCTGCTGAACCGTGGCCGGGACCAACGCCTGACAGCGGCCGCACCTCCCCTCGGCTTGCTGACGGCGGTCTTCGGAATCATCTTCCTTCCCCAGGCGCTGCTGCTGTGGGTGGCTGTAGCGGGTCTTTCCTGCGGAAGCTCGCTGGTTATCGCGCTGTCGCTGTTCGGTTTGCGGACCCAAACGCACCACGAGGCCAGCGCGCTGTCCGGTATGGCTCAGTCCCTTGGATATCTCATGGCGGCATCAGGTCCAGTGATCTTCGGCGCTATTTACGGCGCCTCCGCCACCTGGCTGGTGTCGTTGGAATACCTCGCCGTTGTTGCCGTGGGCCAAGGCGTGTTGGGCCTGCTCGCAGGGAGGGCGCAATTCACCCGCCCACGTACGGGGAGCCGGGGCTGATGCCCGGCTTATCGGCAGCAACTTCGTAAGCGGAACGACTGACTATGTAGATAGTGTCCAGCTACACTTGAACCAGTTCTTTCCTGAAGCAGCGGAGCTGCGCCCGCGACTTACTTACACGGAAGAAGGGATGCGCCGATATGCCTGATCATTCCCGCACTGCTCCCGAGCGCGGTGCCAATTCACTGCTTGAAGATTTCTCCCTGGAGATGACCGGCAAGGACGTTCCTGCGCTGGAAGAAGCCACCCCATTCATTCCACCGGGTACGCGCATTTCCGTGACCTTCCTTGGCAACGAGGATCTGCTTATGCGGGTCACCGCGGCCGCCGCAGTGAAGAGCCTGGGATTCGTACCAGTTCCGCACATTTCGGCACGCCGGCTGGCCTCCCAGAACGAGTTGGAGGAGTTCCTCGACGGATTGGCGACAGAGGCCGCTCCGGAGAACGTCTTCATTGTTGGAGGCGATCCTGTCGAACCGATGGGCCCTTATGAGGATTCGCTGGCGCTGATTAAGACCGGATTGCTCGCTCAGTACGGGTTCAAGCACGTGAGTATTGGCGGTTATCCGGAAGGTCATCCGGACATCAACAACGACCAGCTGTGGCAGGCACTGACCGACAAGTATGCGGCGTTGCAGGAGCTGGGAATGGAGTCGGCGATCATCACCCAGTTCGGCTTCGATGCCGATCCGATCTTTTCCTGGCTTTCCGAACTGCGCCGGCGCGGGGTCAATGCGCCAGTGCGGATCGGAGTACCGGGACCGGCAGGCGTGAAGCGACTGC
>NZ_KI914656.1:48059-52272 GCF_000520495.1 Arthrobacter sp. H14 | reverse complement strand
ACGCACCCGCCACGAAATCACCGTCGGCCTCGAGACCCCAACCGTTCGGGCGATCGCCGCGTTCGACTGACCCTGATGAGCCAGTAGAACCATCCTCGCCCGCCGGGCCAGCCCGGCCTTCACCGTCGATGACCGAACGATCGCGGCCAACCGCTCGTCATCACCATCACGCAATTGCAAAGGAGCTGTACGCATGCCCCAATTATCCCACCCGACCGTAAAACTATTTCAGCGACACGCCACTAGCGATAACCGTGGAGACCTATGGTTTTGCTCTTGTCGAAGGAAATGATTCAGGTAAGATTTCGAACCGTTTGTGCGAAGTTCCGGTAAACCGTAGCCATAAGAGCCTCCTTGCGGCTGGGCCGGTGATTAGGTGTTCACCCTTGACCGGCGGGATGTGATGTTCCAGCTACCTGTTCCGCTTCCGCGCACCCTTTTTTCTAAAGAGGCAGTAAGCGCCTGCACCCAGCAGGAGGAACCCGGTGGCTCCAATAAAGGGGAGTTGACCAGTCGTTCCAACGAGTATTAGCAGCACACCGGCCAGTAGGATTAACTTGCAGGCACTTGTATCAATACGAGACTGCTGATGCGCGGTTGCCGATTCCAGTTCCTTCGCCAGTTTCGGATCATCTTTGATGAGCTGCAGCTCCAACTGGGCCAGGCGCCTGCGCTCTTCCTCAGACAGGGGCATTGCGACCTCTCCAACGGCTCTTGATGCGCCTACCGGATCAATATTACCGGCTTCCTCGTACTGGTCGTTATGGTTCTTCTTCCGACTCCGTATGAGCCGTCCGCGGATTCAAATAGGCCTCCATGGCACTGGCGGGAATGCGGGATGAACGGCCAAAGTGCGCTGAGGGAAGTTCACCTGAATCGCGGTGCGCACCGACACCCCTTTGTCGCGGTGCCTGAGCCTCGGTCAGGTCGACTGCGCCGACCTCCGGATTGGTGGACGTCACCCGCGGCAGCGCCCGGTAGTTGGCCGGCTCGTGCGGTCGGCCAAGGATGTTCGCGGCGGTGATCCGCGCTTGGTACATCGCGACATGGGTGTACGCATCCTTACCGGTTACGGTCTTGGCCATCCTGAGCCGCCTCCTCCTCTTTTAGCAAGAACTTACTCTGCCTGCTTCAAGAGAGGGAACGATCCATCAGGCATCCCTCGCCATCCGTGCACAAATCCCGATAGAGATCCTGCGCAACCAGGTTGCCCAATTCCCAACCTGCAACGAGGCATACCAGACTGCCTTGGACCAGCCCCGGCTCTGAAGAACCCGATGGCGGTTTCTTGGTCGGCGGGCGAGCAGCGCTGGCCGTTCCAACTTGGATTTTGGGAAGAGTGTCCTCGATTACAGAACCAGTGACGTGACATCCATAGTGTTGCAGATGTATTCCCTTTGGGAATCACTACAAGGAGAGCCATACGGTTCGATAAAGCTAGAGTTTTGCACCCACCCTGTTGTGGGGTGGGTGCCGAACCACTAGCGTCCTCTAACCCCAACAGGAAACTATGGAGGCAACATTATGCAGAACATGTTTTCCAAGACTCTCGCCGTCAGCACCGTCAGCGGTCTCATGATCCTCGGAGGCGCCGGCATGGCCAGCGCCAGCACGGGAGATTCCGCCAACACCAATGTGGACGGTGTCACGACCGAGGTGTCCGACAACCGCATCGACGACAGCGCCAACCTGTCGCTGGACACCATCCTCAACGATGTGGTCGATACCGGTGACATCGCGAGCAACAACAACGTGCTCAGCGGAATCGACGCCGATGTGACGGATAACTTCAACGGCATCGCCAGCGGAAACGACGCTGACGTTGACGCCAACCCGGATGTGGACAGCAACGTTGACGCCGACACCTCGGCCGACAGCACCACGGACAGCGCCTACTACGGCGGCTACGACAACGAGGGCCTGCTGGGCGGATTGCTCTAGCCCAACCCTCAAGACTTAAGTGTGGCACCCATCCCAACCAGGGGCGGGTGCCACACCCATATCCGGCACCAACCACAAAAGCGGCCATCACCACAGGGCTATAGGTGTATCTCGCAGGTGTGGACGAGGACACTGGCGACGTCGCGTAATGCGCCTCGATGAAACGGTGACCGGCTTTCACATCCGCCTCCGGAACTGGTTCGGGCCACCGCGCATCTGCCCATTTCAAAGCCTGCCCAACCAATGTACGCCCGCTGGTAGGCTCTGCACAGGATAAATACTCTTCGACCCAACCCATTAGGAAGGCACCATGAATATCGGCCCACGCGCTGCTGCGTTGCTTGTACTGCCCGCCCTGACCGTGACTCTCTTCGGTGCAACCGCCGCTCCGGCCTCCGCCGAGGGGCCAAGACCAGGCTGCGGCTACGGCGACACAAACCATGCACATCAGGCCGCGCCGGGCCGTGATCCGCTGAACCTTCGCCCCGGCAACGGCTCCGGCGACCAGAACCACCCACACACCGCCCCTCCCGGTCAGGCACCGGAAGACGGCGGCGATCGAAGCGGACCCATGCGCGGCTGTCCAGCAGAGTTACCCAACTGACAACGCCGCCGGCGACCATGCCGGCAGCGGCACCTGCGGGCCGCCGCACCTGCGTGATCGGTCCGTGGGTGTACCCCGCGCGGTTACCGCTTCCATAATTAGAGTTGGAATTTCGGGCCAATCCCATGCTGGTGGGCCTCCAATGTGGTTATTCCCCGCAGTGGTCTGTGCATCGCCCAGCCTCACGCGTCCGGCTTGTCGGTCCAGAATCACCGGTACGCCGGCATCACGGTACTTTAGGGGAGTCGGTCGTTTCATCGGCGGGCCTCGATAATGACAAGAATGAACTCTTCGGCCCAATTGCATGATCGCAGGTGACCCGGCAACTTAAAATCTGCCGAGATAGCAGCCCTTCGCCGGCACTGCAGGGATGAACAAAAGTGTTTCTTTCTTGAGGACCTGCAACTCTAAGTTTTGGGTTGCTAGTTTGGCTCCATCGGGCCGTAGCTCACCTGTGGAGAGACGTGCCGGTACAGGCTCTGCCGGGTGACGCCAAGTTCTTTGCTGAGGTCGCCGACTTTGGTATCGGGTTGGCCCATGAACGCTTTCGCCAGACGGACTTTCGTCGGAGTCATTTTGAAGAGCCGTCCGCCCTTCCTTCCCCCGGCACGTGCTGAGGCTAGGCCGGCGATGGTGCGTTCGGAAATCAGTTCGCGTTGGAATTCGGCTAGTGCGGCGAAGATCCCGAAGACCACTTTGCAGATGCGGTGGTGGCGTCGATGGCTGCGCCCTGGCCGGTGAGGACTTTGAGTCCGATGCCGCGTTCGGTGAGATCATGAACGATGTTGACCAGATGGCGCAGGTCCAGGCCCAGCCGGTCCAAGCTTCCACACCACCAGAGTGTCGCCGTCCCGCAGATAATTCAGGCAGGAAGCGACTTCGGGCCCGGTCCTCTTTCTTGCCGGAGGCTTTGTCTTCATACAGCTGCGCTGAGTCTATGCCGGCGGCGATGAGCGCGTCGCGCTGAAGGTCGGTGGTTTTTGGAGCCGTCGGCTTTTGACCCGCGCATGTAGCCGACGAGCATCGGTTCTGCCGCTACTATCCCGTAATCCACGGACCAAGTCCTCTGTGTCCCAGATCGCAGAGCCCAGGGGAGGGCCGCATCTACACTTCTTGGCAAGAAGCATTCGCTGATGAAAGGCCCCGTCCATGAGGGCATACTCAATGGAACTGTGCTGCCGAAGCGCCACAAAAAAGAGCTGATCAAAATCGAAGGAAACTGGTACTTCCCGCCCGAGAGCGTCAACTCCCGCGGGGTGCACTGCACCAGCGGGCGAGTCACCTTAGAGATGATCTGCCGCCCGCGGCCCGAAAACGGCTTGGCCGTGCCCGTGTTTGCCGAGATTGACTCGGTGTCGTCGCCACCGGCGGCTCGGGCCGACTCACCGTGTCGCTACCTGTGCCGACGATCCCCGTAAGCGGCGAAATCCGGACGCAATCCACTCTCAAGGCAGCAACACCAGTATTTTGCCCTGCAACGCGCGCGCTGGCAAGTCGCCGCCTGGTGCCTATACCCAGGACGAGATCGCACAGTCCGAGGTCGTTCATGTATGCGCGGTGACGGTTCCAAAGATACCCATGGCCCGCTCGGCCGGCCGTCTCGCTCTATGCCGGCGATCTGGCCTCCACCCACGATCCGTTTCGGGACCGCTTATCGGCTGCTGCGCC
>NZ_KI914656.1:44880-47959 GCF_000520495.1 Arthrobacter sp. H14 | reverse complement strand
ATCCGCGCTCGATAACCTAATGTCAATCGTGCCTTGATACTCGTCAAGCCAACGGGCCGGGGCGTGAGATGACCGCAATGCTTCCGCGTGACGGGACCATGACGGTACCCAGAAGCCGTGCCTGCTCAGGGCGGAGCTTGCTGGGAGAGAACGTGACGCCGTTCATCATTTGCGTGATTACGATTTCCATCTGCAGCATGGCAAGTTCTGACCCGAGACAGTGGCGTCGTCCGCCGCCAAAGGCGATCCAGCCCTTGCCCGGCCTCGGGTCGTCGAGAAAGCGATTCGGCTGAAAAGCGTCGGGCGATGGGCACGCATCGTCCCGGCTGTGTACCAGAAGCGGTACGACGACGACGAGGGCGCCCTCCGGTATTCGGTAACCGGCAAGGTTCATTGGTTGGGTCAGTTCCCGAACGGCATCCACGACGGGCGGACGCCACCGCAGGACCTCCCTGATGAAAGCCCTCAGGTAGGTGGAATCGCCTTCCCGCAGGGACTCAGTGAGTTGCGTGAGGGCCAGCGGTTCGCGAGTAAGGCGTTCGATCGCCCAGCCCAGTGCGGCCGCCGTGGTTTCGTAGCCGGCCAGGAGCAATGCGAGTAGCTCTTCGTTCATCTCGGTGTCGTGAGTGCGTATCCCCAGAGCTCGTTCCTGGCGAAGGAGCAGACCGAGTACATCCGTGTCGCCGGATGGATCGCCCGATCGACGATTGCCCACCACCCTGGTGAGAAGTTCATCTGTTGCGGATTGACGGCGCTGCGCGCGACGCTGCACTTTTGACCGCACGGGCCCGTCACCCATCGGGAACATCCAGGTCTTTGAAAGTGCTGAGGGTCCTGTCATCTTCAATACGGTTTTATGGAGCCGTTCGACCTGCCACGGGTCAGTCAGGCCGAGCACGACAAAGGTGATCATGGCAAACACCACCTTTTGCATATGAGGAAGCAATGCCACCGGCTTGCCGACCGGCCACGTTGCCATCTCCCGATCAGCTATGCCCGCTCCGATTGACCTTAAGCGCCGAAGGTTTTCCCCGTGGAACGCCGAGCCGATCAGCCGGCGGCGGTCCTTGTGGGCGTTGCCGTCTTGGCGCAGAACGCATGCGGATCCCAGCAAAGGAAGAACTCGAGCGGTAGCGGCACCAGCGCGAGAGCCCTGCGGGTCGCTAAAGAGCACCTCTCGCGCTGCCGTCGGGTCGCCGACAAAAAGAAGAGGTCCCGTAGCGGGGAGATTGCCGGTGAAGACGGCTCCGTATCGATCAGCCCATCCTCTGAGCTGTCCGACAGGGTCCCGCCAGAGGAGCACGTCTTGAATGAGTGCGGGGAGTCGGATCGCCGGGACTTCACCGGCCGGGGCATGTTCCATACAGCGGTTCCCCACCTCTCAGTGCCGGTTCATACCATCCTCGCACCCGTCCCCCGCGACGAAAACCCGCTACTGAGTTGCCTCCCCACGGACCGACATGCACGACGCAAAAATGCCGGTAAGCAAGAGAAAAAATTGGAGGATCTCTTCCCCTGGTGAGTCGATCGGAAAACCGGGCGTCTCCGGCCAATCCGCCCCACGAATCCTCCCGGGCCAACCGCATTCACGCTCCGGAAGAGCAAACCGGCGCACATTGAAGTTTCGGTGGAGCGGAGGCCAGGACAACGACGGCCTCGTTTGCCCTGATCTAAGAAGCGAATGAGGACATCATTGAATACCCCTCAGGTAACGTCGCTTGAAGCAGTGACGCTGACTCGCCCCGGCACCGTCACACCTACGCTGATGTCCCAGGACAGTGGACATGGGGTAGTGGTTCGGGCAGTGTTGAAGTCAGTCTGATCCCCAACCGGCGGGGATTTTCCGGGAAGTGTCCCGTGGTGAACGGTGGGAAAGATAATGACAGCTGGTCCTTCAGCCCTCTGGGACCAATGCCCGATGGTAGGGACAGGTGGCCGTACTGTGCTGAGTAGTCGTGAGGCGACCAATGACCTTCTGACCCAACTTCGTGCTGGCGGCTGGCGCGCGGACGCGTGGGCGAAGCTGCTCATCATGGCCTCCCAGCGGTCGGTCGATCAGGCGCGTGCCCGCCCGCAGGCTTTGCTGGAGGTAACAGCTTTGCACCTCATCCTGGGTGGCTGCGCCGGTGGGCACGGGTGGAAGTGGGTTGCGCTCACATGGTCCCTCGCTGCGAGTCATCTTGGCCTGCTGGAGGAAAGGAAATCATTGGGGCCGGCCAATATCATCACGCTGTTGCGGGCCAATCTGCCGGCTCTCGAGAACACACTCGGTCGTTGGGTGCCGGTTTTTGCCCTCATCAGCGACTTCGTCGACGGCAAACTCGCCCGGGCGACGGGTACCGAAACTTCCTTCGGTCAATATGCTGATTTCTTCGCTGACACCGCCCTTTGGACATGGTTCAGCTTGCGGTACGAAACGAGCCGGACCGTACGTACCGCGGCGTTCGCAGCTTGGGCCTTACCTGTGGTCCTGGTTGCTTCTGCCAGCTTCGCACGGGGGAAAATGATCGATGTTCCGCGCTCCTGGTGGTTCAGGCCTGCAGCGGCTGTCCAGGTGCTGCTCGGCGCCCGGATGGTAAGGCGGGCGGGTGAAGTTACGGGACGAGCTTTACGTCCTCGCCCCGGAGGTTGGCGCGGAAGCCGTCGCTCTGGACGGTGACGTCCTGGAGCACGAGGCCCTCGGGCAGGCCCTCGATGTCGTGCTCGATGGTCACGAGCCCGCGCACGACGGCGGCGATCGCGTCGGAGAGGAAGGCCGGCCCACCAATATCGATCGAGCGTGGTTCGACAACGAGCCTGCCGGCCTCGACCTCAACTGTGCCGGTGGCGATGACCCGCAGTTCGCGGCCCAGGGCCTCGACGTTGCGAACGACCATGGCCTGGCCGTCGTCGGCGGCGCGGACCACGGTCTCTTTACCGAGCTCATCGGCAATGACCTCGAACGGCACGGTCACGTCCAGGGCGAGCCGTGCAGCGACCAGCCCGTTCGGCCTCATGACCACGTCCTGCCCGACGGCCCGGACGTCGCGGAGCATCGAGCCCGCAGCCACCACTGTCCCAGCATCCAGCGCGAGGTCGG
>NZ_KI914656.1:37607-44833 GCF_000520495.1 Arthrobacter sp. H14 | reverse complement strand
GACGGCACAGGCCCTGCCTCGCCCCCGCCGGCCGGGTCGCTCACCACCCACCAGAGGATCGCAACCGCGACCGCCAGGACTAGGACCATCCCAGTAGCACCGATCAGCCAGTCCTTCGCGCGCGTCCACTCCATTAGGACAGTATGAAGGCTCGGCATCTGAGGCGCGAAGTTCGACTCGAGTGGGGTCTCATTTTGCGTCATCGGCATACGGCGCTGACCCGCGGCTTTGCCCTCAAGCCTTAAGCCGATTCCGCGTTTCGTGCCTGGCGGGAGGAATTCCAGTTTGTTGTCGTACGGGTCAGGCTTAGAGGTCTTCGTGGGAGGTCTGCACCACGAACTTGCACATGGCCAGCCAGTGGAAGAGCGCACCGAGTATCGCCCCGCCGATCCAGGCGAAACCGCTGAGCTGGGCGAGCTGTGGCAGCCACACGGCCAGGATCGAGAATACGGCCGCGATCGAGAACGCCACGACTGCGCGCTGGTTCCAGCCGCGGGTGAACCAGTAGGCCCCGTCGGGGTCCGTGGAGTACAGGTCGTGGAGGTTCAGGCGCTGCTTCCGCACCAGGTAGTAGTCGGCGATGATGATGCCGTAGAGGGGGGCGAGCACCGCGCCGAGCGTGTCAACGAACTTGGGCAGGCCGATGTTGGAGATCACGGCGACCCACAGGGCCCCGATGATGAACCCCGCGACGGCGGTGATCATGCCGGCCCTGCGGAACGAGATCTTCTCCGGATTGATGTTGGACAGCGAGTAGGACGGCGGGATGAAGTTCGCGACGACGTTGATGCCCAGCGTGGCCACGAGGAAGGTCACCGCGGCCAGGACCGTCAGCGCCGTGTTGTCCACGAGGCCGACGATCTCCGCCGGGTTGGTCAGCGGCTCGCCCTGCCCGCCCTGGTAGAGCAGGTAGGCGCCGGCGGTGATGAACACCGAGAGGAACGTGAACAGCGCCAGGCTCATCGGCAGGCCGGTGAGGTTGCCGAAGCGCATCGCCTTCTCGGTGCGGACGTTGCGGGCGAAGTCGCCGAAGTTGATGACGACGGCGGCGAAGTAGGCGATCATCGTGCCGGTCACCCCGGCGAAGGCTGAGACGACCGCCCATCCGGTGACCTCGGACCG
Organism: Arthrobacter sp. H14; assembly: GCF_000520495.1. GTDB lineage: Bacteria > Actinomycetota > Actinomycetes > Actinomycetales > Micrococcaceae > Arthrobacter_C. The sequence goes on along the minus strand of NZ_KI914656.1, from coordinate 43,711 downwards.
CGAGAAGATGGTGCCCACGGCCTGGGGCAGCCCCGGCCCCACCTGGATCCAGATCGCGACGAGCAGCGCGATCATCACGACGTAGACGGCGGGGCCGGCGATGTTGAGGAATTTCGCGATGCGTTCGATCCCGCCCAAAAAGAGCGCGATCTGGAGGGCGGACGCGATCACGTAGGAGATCCACGAGATCCCGTCCATGCCCAGGAACTGGGCTCCTCCGGGGGAGCCCAGCAGGGCGTTGAGGGCCAGCGCGATCGCCGTGGAGGCGAAGTAGGTCTGTGCGCCATACCAGAAGACCGCGACCACAGCGCGGAGGATCGCTGGGAACTGCGCCCCGCGTACACCCATCGACGCCCGCGCCAGTACGGGGTAGGGGAAGCCGTACTTGACACTGGGCCGCCCGCTCAAATCCACGAGGACCTTGACGATGAAGCCGGCCAGCAGGATAGCGGCGAAGACGAACCAGCCATTGATGCCGGCGGTGATGAACAGGCTCGCAGCGAGCGTGTAGCCGGCCAGAGACTGAATGTCGTTGGACCAGACGTTGAAAATGGAGAACCAGCCCCACGTGCGCCGCGACGCCGGCAACGGCGCGAGATCCTCGTTGTAAAGGGACGGGTCGGCGGTGCTGACCGCCAGATCGGTGTCCGAGAGGTTGTTGTTCTGGGCGGTCATGGCCGTCGCTTCCCCGCACCGATTAGCGGCACGTATATATTTCACATCGTGAAACTGATATTTCGTTCTAGAAGCATATGGCGTGCGTCACACACCGTCAATAGTGTGTTGCGATACAGCGAACCCGGTCGACTTTTGTCTTACGGAGACCAGCGCGTGGAAATTCTCGGTCCTACCATCGCCGTCGTTCTGGCGCTTGGGATCCTCGGCTTCGCTCAGCCGCATCTGATCCGGCCCATCACCTTCGCCATGCTGTCACGGCCGCCGGCATGTTGACGGCCTTCTTCATGGAACGATCGAGGAACCGTAGGGACCGCTAACCAAACCGTCTGCCGCTGAACCGGCTTGGTAGGTGCAGCAAAGCCTCTCACATAGATCACAATTGGTAAGTACATCCCCTGGGGCAAACCGTCGGCCCTTACCCTGTCGCCTTGACGGCTTGGGTGCACCGGGGCGACGCAAACCAGAAAGGCGGCGAATCTTTAATACTTCTACCCTGATGCCAGCTTCCCATCCCCGAGATGGGGCTTCCTACAAGTACGATCCCAAGTAGGGGGTATCGGGTGGTATGCCAGCAAGACTAGGGGCGCCAAATCGAGGCAAATGATGAGTGGAGCTATTGAAAGTCGCGGTAGAAACACATGGTAGGCCGATGCCACAAAAGGACCAATGAGCGATGAACAGTTACTGATCAAGACAGTGAAGAAAAAACGACTATGACCTGGTCACTGGTCGCCTATGCCAACACACGGGAGCTCGCGGCGGCAGTCTGGGCGTTGGTGCTCGTTGTAGCTGTATTTCTCATGCCCGTATCCCGGCCGTCGGTGATTGCGGCTGCCAAGAGTCTTGCGAACTGGAAAATTATCGCTTCTTTGGGCTCGTATGCGGTCTTCCTGTTCGGCATAGTTGGTTGTGCTTGGCAACTTGGACTATGGACGCCCAAGATGCTCGGAGCAACCTTGGCCTGGTTTGTTGTCAGCGGACTGGTGCTATACATCAACGCACTAACAAGAGCGTCGAAAACCACTGGATTCTTTGCTGGTCACCTGCGCGACACCGTTCGGCTTGCCGTAGTCTTCGAATTCATTTTGAACGTACATACGCTCGATTTGTGGGCAGAGATCATCCTCTTCCCAGCTTTGGTCGTTCTCGTATTGCTTCAAGCTGTTGCCGAGTCGAAGGAGGATACGCGCGTAGTGGGCCACATTGTCACCTGCCTCCTGGCTCTGATCGCACTTGCGCTATTCCTCGCCACAACCGTGAACTTTGCTACGAAGCCGGAGACTTTCGTGTTGGCTGACGTTCTTCGCGAATTCGCCCTCCCGATATGGCTGGCGCTCGCGACAGTACCCTTCGCTTATGTGGCGGCTGTATTGGCAGGGTACGAAACTTTGATGCTACGTCTGGGGTTCTTTTCGAATCGTACTGAAATACCGGTGCGCGTCCGGCTGGGCATAATTAGCGGGTTGAGAACGAACCTACGCGCGATCGACAGATTTGCAGGAAAGCGCGGGAGGGAGGTTGTCGATGCCGGGACATTCCGAGGCGCACGAAGTGAGGTCATGGTTTTTCATTCCGATTCCGCGGTCGAGGATGCGCGTCGGGCAGCAGCTCGACAACGACTGAAGGACTTTGCTGGTGTTACTGGTTACGACAGTGATGGAAGAAGACTCGATCGCCGCGAATTTCAAGCCACCAAGGACGCTCTTGAATGGCTGGCTGTATGTCACGCAGGCCACTATCGCAATAAGAACAAGTTCCCTCGGGATCTCCTCACTGTCATCGGAAGCTTCGCGCGCCAGGGCCTGGGCGACCCTCACGGAATCGTTATGAAGGTCAAAGGCGACGGCAAGGCTTGGTTCGCCTATCGACGGACTTCATCGGGCTATCACTTCGGTATGGGAGCCGTCGGGGACCCTAATAGTCTCTGGTGCTACGACGGCGAAAGGCCATCCACGGACTATCCATCTGGGAAGGGCGGTTGGACCAAGCATGTCGACGAAACGCGGACCGAGTGGCTCCGGGAAACACCCATCTAGTTGACCAACCCTGTTGACCATGTCAGAGATCGGCGCGCGCAGCTTGGGCCACCCTCGCTTGAATGAATCAGAAGGGTCACAAGCGTCCGTTCCGTCAGGTTATCCTGTCTCGCGAAGGGATCGGCGGATTCAGGCGGTCATTGCAACAGGAGTCCTTCGATCAGTTCGATCGGCTTCTTGAGCTCTAATCGTTTGCGTGGCCGGTCGTTGAGTTCGGCGGCCACCCAGTCGAGGTCTGCGGCGCTGTGGATGCTTAGGTCTGTGCCTTTGGGGAAATACTGGCGCAGCAAGCCCTTGGTGTTCTCGTTGATATTTCCAGATGTTCCTTCGCTGTTTGATCCAAAACAGCGTCATCGGCGACCCGATTTACTGTTCCTGCGAGGCTTCGCCGCTGACGTCCGTCGGTTGGCGCGGCCAGATGACAAGGAGCACCTGGATTACGTTCCCACCCAAGTTGTTGCCGAGTATCTCCGTCAGCTGTTTCAGGATGCTAATGGAAATCAGGCGTTGGGAGTTCTCCGGCGATCAGCCATGGACCCAACGGTGAAAAATTGTGTGCTTTTCGCAGACAACGATGGTTGCGTGGAGCAGGAGGCCGAATGGACCGGCGAGGCGACGGCCTGGTTGGGACTCGTTCCTGGGAGTCTGCAACGAGGCCCGCTCACGGACACCTCGGCTTGGGTGCAGGAAGAAGCGACAACTGCGGGACTGTAGCTGTTGGGCCAAGGCTTACCTGCAGGAACCCAAATCTTGTCCGAAAGACGCGGTGCGGCGTCGCGCTAGAGGCTGACAGTGGCGTTCGATGAACGATCACTCTGCGGAACAGGATGGCGACACGCGACTGGTTGCGAGGAGACTCGCTCGTATCCGACGCCGACGGATCACTCACCGTCGATTGGATCAACGCTGACCGCTCGCACCGAGGCAACGCCCACTACAACCGGAATGGGGAGATTTCTCGGGCCGACGCATGGCTGATGATTCACGTCGCAGGTGCTCTGATGGTGCGGCTCTCGGATGAAGAACCTCGCGACATTAAGGCTGCTCAGGAGCACCGCCAGGCAGAGGCAGAGAAAGTCCGGCAGGCTGAGCTCGCAGCCGCAGCGCAAGGGGCTTCAGAAGAAACGGATCTCAATGGATATAACTGGTCGAGTGGCTCACGCGAAGATCCACCGTTCTAGTTGCAGCTTGAAGCGGGACTGTCTCTGTGCAGTCCAACGGGAGGCATAAGGGGCTGGCACATTTGGCCGAACGGGATGCCGTGAAGATTGCCGAGGAGTGGTTTCGGAGCGCCCGCCGGCGGATGCCGGTGGTGTCGACCACGCGTGCGAGCATGCATGAAAGGGACAATATCGGCTCACTCCGGGAAGTGCTGGGAAGCGTCGGGTAAGGTCGGTATCGAACGGGTTTTTGCCGGCCAGCTCTGATCCGCTTATCCGCGAAAGTGTGTTGTTTCCGTGTAGTTCGTTGGACTTTCGATGAAAACAGGGGAGTGGCGGTCGAAGAAGCTGCAGGTCAGGCGCTGTTCTTGCTCTTGTCGAAGGAAATGAGTCAAGTAATGTTCTCTCACGGTCCTCCAAATCCCGGCAGGGTCCCCGTTGCTCGTCATCCTTGACTTCGGACTTTACCCAAGATCAGAGCCTAGTGCATCCAATCCGGGTTTGAACGGAAGACGGACACTCAACCGGTGGAACGAACCAACATTTTTCTGTCAGCGAAGGAAATGCGGCAACTAAAGTTCTTCATGCCCCCTCCTTTTTGGCCGAATAACCGATAACGTCTACTACATGAGCATTGATCCGCGTGTCGCGCTCCAGTCTTTGACGTCGGCTCTGGAAGAGCATTTGGCGGCAGCCACGAGCCGCCGTGGCGATGCTGATCCAGCAGTGGAATCAGCATATCTTGCCATTGCCGATGCGTTCGAGGCCTACGAGGAAGCGCTTTACGACGCTTATAGCGAAGTGACTCCTCTAGTCATCTACGACGACGATGACGAGGACGAAGATGACGACGGGATCGAGGACGACGACCTCGGCGAAGAAGACGATCTCGAGGTCGTGCGCAACTAATCCGCCAGTGCTGAGACCTCGTCGAGCACTTCGGCAATTTGGGCTGGAACAGCACTGAAGTTACCCGAAACGGCTTCCTTCAACTGTGCGGGGGTCCTGGCGCCAACAATGGCAGCGGACAGCGCCGGTTGTTGCAGGAGCCAGCCGAGGGCTAATTCCAGGGGTTGGCGGTCGAGTCCGCGGGCGGCCGTAATCAGCGCCTCTGTGATTCGTTCCGGCCTGCCGGAAAGGTACGGTTCGACGTAAGCTGCCAGACGATCGCTGGCGCCGCGCGAATCGGCGGGAATGTTCCCCCGGTACTTTCCTGTCAATACGCCCCGTCCCAGGGGAGACCAGGCGAGAATCCCGATTCCCAGCGCCTTTGCCGCCGGAACGATTTCCCGTTCGGCGGAGCGCTGGATCAGCGAATATTCCACCTGGTTCGCCACAAGTGGCACGGCTGAGATTGATGCCGCCCGGGCAAGTTGCCAGCCTGAGTAGTTGGACACTCCCGCGTAGCGGGTCCGGCCGGTTGTAACTGCCAGTTCCAGAGCGCCCAGCGTTTCCTCCAGTGGTACATGCTCATCCCAGGTATGCGCCAGCCAGAGGTCGAGGTGATCGGTTCCCAGGCGCGCCAGTGTCCCGTCCAGGGCGTCCAGCATTGCACGGCGTGAGGTATCAACAGTGCGTTTGCCGTTGCGCCGGGAGATTCCGGCCTTGGAAACGATGACCAGATCCTGGCGTGCCACCAGGTCGCCGAGCATGGCACCGAGGATGGCTTCGCTGCTGCCGTCCGAGTAGCCGGCGGCTGTGTCAACGAGGTTGCCCCCGGCGTCGACGAAACTGCGCAGAGACTCGGTGGCAGCCTCTTCATCAGTCTCGTGGCCCCAGGACATGGTTCCCATCCCGAGTTCGGAGACCTGCAATCCGCTCGAGCCCAAGTATCGTTGCTGCATAGAAGTAAGCCTAACGGTGTTTCCAGTCACTTCCGGCACGGCTGGGCGCGGTCCTTGTCCGGATCATGCCTGACATTGCTTTAGGGTCTTTATGTGACATGGATTGAAGTAGTCATTCTTGGACTGGTACAAGGACTGACGGAATTCCTGCCGATTTCGTCCAGCGCCCATCTGCGCGTGGTCGGTGAGTTCCTGCCCGGCGGGGAGGACCCGGGGGCGGCATTCACCGCGATCACCCAGCTGGGTACGGAGACCGCCGTCGTCGTCTATTTCTGGCGCGACATCGTCCGCATCGTCAAGTCCTGGTTCGGATCGTTGCGCGGCACGGTTCCGCGCAACGACCCTGATGCCCGGATGGGCTGGCTGGTCATTATCGGCAGCCTGCC
>NZ_KI914656.1:32865-37507 GCF_000520495.1 Arthrobacter sp. H14 | reverse complement strand
GGCTGGCTGGTCATTATCGGCAGCCTGCCGATCGGCATTCTGGGACTCGTCTTCCATGACGCAATCGAAACCACACTGCGCGGTATGTGGCTGACGGCGACCATGCTCATCGTCTTCGGTGTCTTCCTTGCTATCGCCGACAAGACAGCCAAGCAGCAGCGGGAGCTGACGCACTTGACCTACAAGCACGGAATTCTTTACGGGCTGGCCCAGGCGATGGCACTGATTCCCGGTGTCTCCCGGTCCGGTGGCACTATCACCGCGGGGCTGCTGATGGGATACACACGCGAGGCCGCCGCGCGATATGCATTCCTGCTTGCCATTCCGGCCGTTTTCGCCAGTGGCTTGTTTCAGCTGGTGCGGAACTTCGACGAACTAGGCCCATACGATCTGGGGCAGACCGCGCTGGCGACCATCGTGGCGTTCGTTGTGGGATTTTTCATCATCGGGTGGTTCCTCAAGTTCATTTCCACGCGCAGTTACATGGTCTTTGTTTGGTACCGGATTGCCCTGGGTGTGCTCATCTACCTACTGCTCGGCTTCAATATCATTGGCGCCAATGCGTAATCCGGCAGTCCCGGAACGGCGCCCGTAACAAGGTACGACGGCGGCCCTCACAGTTAGAGCCCGCGGCGGCGAAGCATTAGGGTTGGGGCTGTGATCTCTTGGAATTCGCTGCCGCTGCCTGCCCTGCCCGGACAATCTGGAGCCATCCGGCTTCACGACACCGTGGCCGGGAAAGTGGTTCCGCTGGAGACCGAAACGGATGCCAGTCTCTATGTCTGCGGTATCACCCCTTACGATGCGACGCACATGGGCCACGCGGCCACCTACGTCGCATTCGACCTGCTGAACCGGCTCTGGCGGGACGCGGGTCTGCGCGTTCAGTACGTCCAGAACGTCACGGATATCGATGACCCGCTGCTGGAGCGCGCAACGCAGCTCGGCATTGATTGGCGTGATCTTGCCCAGGAGCAGACCGACCTGTTCCGTGCCGATATGACGGCGTTGAATGTGTTGGCCCCCGACCACTTCGTTGGAGCGGTTGAATCCATTGAATGGCTGGTTCCGGCCGTCGAATCCTTGGTGGAGCGGGGCCTGGCCTACCGGGTGACCGGCATTGATGGGGAGCCGGACGGCGATGTCTACTTCTCCGTGGACGCGGCCGGTGCTGAACCCGGAAATGCCTCCGCGGCCTGGTGGCTTGGGCAGATTTCCGGTCTCGGTGAGCAGGAAATGATGCCGCTATTCGCCGAGCGTGGCGGCGACCCTGAGCGTCCAGGCAAGAAGAACGCGCTTGATCCGCTGCTGTGGCGGGTGGCCCGGCCGGATGAACCGGACTGGGACGGCGCTACGCTCGGTACCGGCCGGCCAGGCTGGCACATCGAATGTACGGTCATTTCCCAACGCTTCCTGCCCGCGCCCTTCACAGTCCAGGGTGGCGGTTCGGACCTGATCTTCCCGCACCACGAGATGGGCGCAGGCCACGCTTACGCGCTGAGCCACGTTCCGATGGCCAGCCATTATTCGCATACCGGAATGGTGGGTCTCGAAGGCGAGAAGATGAGCAAGTCCAAGGGCAACCTGATACTCGTCTCGAGCCTTCGCCAATCTGGTGTGGAACCGGCCGCCATTCGGTTGGCGATCCTGGCCAACCATTACCGGACCGACTGGTTCTGGACCGATGCCTTGCTGCATGAGGCGCAGGAGCGCCTGCACCGGTGGCGGGACGCCATCGGCATTGGAACCGCGGATGACGACGGCGCCGTCGAACTGGTTGACAAGATGCGTCAGTCCCTGGCCGATGACCTGGATGCGCCCGCCGCGGTGGCCGCAGTCGATGCATGGGCCAACCGGATTCTGGCCGCCCAGGACCAGCCGGAACAATCACGTAAGGCTTCAATCGGGGCCTTGTCCGCTGAATCTGCTTCCGCGGCTGGCCAGCAGGATGCTCCGGCTGAACCGCTCGATGTTTCAGGACCGGCCCAGGCTCCGGTTTCGGGGCCGGGGGCCGACCTCGTGCGTAATGCGGTGGATGCACTGCTGGGCGTGCGGCTCTAGCAGTTACCCCCTCCAGGGGAGTGCCCGTCCGGGCAGAGTGCCCGGCCGGGAGGCGCCGTTATTCTTTCCGGCGCTTTTTCAGATAACGCTCGAATTCCCGGGCAATCGACTCGCCGGAGGCCTCGGGAAGGTCCACGGTGTCCTTGGCCTCTTCGAGTTGCTTTACGTACTCGGCAATCTCCGGATCTTCGGTGGCCAGTTCGTCGACTCCGCGCTCCCACGCTTCGGCATCCTCGGAAATTTCGTCTGTCTCCAGTGAAACCTGGAGCAGTTCCTCCAACCGGTTCAACAGCGCCAGCGTGGCCTTCGGCGACGGCGACTGTGCAACATAATGCGGCACCGCAGCCCACACCGAGAGCGTGGGCAGGCTGGCAAGATGAGCCAGCTCCGACAACACACCAACAATGCCGATTGGGCCTTCATAGTGCGAGGCCTCAATCCCAAGGCGTTCCTGCAGATCCTCATCCTCGCTGGTCGCGGTCACGGGAATGGGCCGGGTGTGCGGCACATCAGCCAGCAGCGCCCCCACAAGGATCAGGTAATCCACGTCCATTTCGGTGGCATGCGCGAGCAGTTCGGCCGTATAGGCGCGCCATTTGTAGGACGGTTCAACCCCGTGTACAAACACGACGTCGATACTTGTGCCCGGGATCGATGCTTTCGTCAGGCTGGTGGTCGGCCACTTGATCTTCTTGACCCCGCCGCTCCGGTGCAGCATCGGCCGGGTGAACTGGAAATCATAGTACTCATCCGGGTCCAGGCTGGCGGCCTTCTTGGCATCCCAGAGGTTATGGAGGTGTTTGAGGGCATCGCTGGCGGCGTCACCGGCGTCGTTCCAGCCTTCAAAAGCCGCGAGCATGACTGTGACCCTGCCGTTCGACTCCGGATCCCCGGACTGACCCGATTCCTTTGGCGCACCGCTGAAAAGTCCCGGATTCCCGGGTGCCGGTCCGTCCTGATAGCTACTCACACTTACACCCTACGGTGGCGGAGGCGCGGATGTCAGACCCGGTCGCTGACATCTTCGCGCTGAGCATAGTGGAAGGGGACGGTCCGGAAGCCACCGTAGACTTGAACCATGCATTCCTCCTCCACCGCCCACCCGGAAACCACAGTCCGCGACGGGCCGGCTTTGCAGGCCGTGCTGTGGGATATGGACGGCACCCTGGTCGATACCGAGCCCTACTGGATCCAGGGCGAAATGGAACTCGTTTCTCAGCATGGCGGCAGCTGGAGCGAGGAGCAGGCCGAGGCCCTGGTGGGTCAATCGCTCACTTTTTCCAGCCGGATTCTCCAAAGTGCCGGCGTCGACCTGTCCTCACGGCAGATCATCGACCATCTGATTGGGCACGTGGTCCGGTCCGTGCGGCGGGAGATTCCCTGGCGTCCCGGGGCACGTGAGCTGCTTGCTGAGCTGCGTGCAGCGGATGTCCCTTGCGCACTCGTCACGATGTCGGAGAAGCCGCTGGCCGAGGAGATCCGCCGCCAGCTTCCCGACGGGACTTTCGATTTCCTGATGACGGGCGACATGGTCGCCCAGGGCAAACCGGACCCGGAACCTTACCGGCGTGCCCTGGAACTGCTGCAGAAAAGCAACCCGGATGCCGGCGTCGACAATGTTGTGGCGCTGGAGGATTCACTGCCCGGGGTCACCTCCGCGCAGGCTGCAGGACTGATCACGGTCGGTATACCCCACTTCATCCCCTTGCCCGAGGACAACGGGCGCATCCATTGGGAAACGCTGCAGGGCCGCTCGGTGGCCGATCTGCAGTCATTGGTCCAGCGGCGTTCAACGATAGTGCAGGTGCAGTAGATGAGCGGAGAGGACACCAAGGGCATACCCCGGGAGGGCATCCTGCTGGGCCGCGTTGGCGGTATTCCCATCATCCTGGCGTATTCGTGGTTCATCATCGCCGCGTTCATCGTGTTCGTCTTCGGTCAGCAGATACGTGTCCCCGGGGCAGGCTGGATCGCTTACCTGGTCGCCTTCGGCTACGCATTGCTCCTACTGTTTTCGGTGCTCGTGCATGAGCTCGCGCACGCCTTATCCGCACGTGCCTACAAGTGGCCCACGGCCAAGATCGTCCTGAATCTGTGGGGCGGCCACACCCAATTCGAGAATTTCAGCGCTTCCCCCGGAAAGTCCCTGGTAGTGGCCATGGCGGGTCCGGCGGCCAACTTTGCGCTCGCCGGCATCGGCGCACTCGTGGTACCGCTGGCGGAGGGAAACCCGATCGCGGCGCTGCTGACAAATATCTTTGTAGTGGCCAATTTCCTGGTGGCAGTATTCAACGTCCTGCCTGGGCTTCCGCTGGACGGGGGCCGCATTGTGGAGTCCGCCGTCTGGAAGGCCACCGGCAGCCAGGAGAAGGGCACCGTTGCCGCGGGTTGGGCCGGCCGCGTTATCGCCGTGCTGCTGGTCGCCGCAGTGATTGTGTTTCCGATCAGCCTCGGGGGCGAGCCCGAATTCCAAGTCGTGTTGATCACTGTGCTGGTTGCAGGATTCCTTTGGCTTGGCGCCAGCGGGGCCATCAACAATGCCCGCATGCGGCTGCGCCTTCCCGACATCAGCGCCGGCCGG
>NZ_KI914656.1:20539-32765 GCF_000520495.1 Arthrobacter sp. H14 | reverse complement strand
GTCGGCCTCGCCGCTTCGTCGTCGACGGCCCAGGTGCGGGCCACACTGGGGACGCGGGAGGCCGGCAGCGCCGCCGTCGTACTGGTGGGAACCAACGGCAGACCGGAAGCGGTTGTGGACGAGACGGCGCTGAGCTCGGTGCCGGCCGGCATGGCGGCGAATACACCGGCCAGTGCGGTGGCGCGGGCGCTGGCTCCGGGCGCGTATGTTCCAGCCTGGGCCGAGGGCCAGGAACTGGTTCAATACCTGGCCAAACTGGCTGGCAGCGAGTATGCCGTGATCGACCGGCGCGGACAGGTCACCGGCCTGCTGCATCAAGCTACGGTGGTAGCGGCGATCACCGGAAAGCAGCGCCGCCGGTTTGAATCAGAGAACTGAACCAACCCCAACAGAGGATGTGTCAATGAACAGCGGTTCCGAGCAGAAGGCCGTTAGGCTTGAACAGACCGGGAGCGAAGTGGCCTCCGGCGCTGATCAGGAGGAGCCCGGTCAGACCGCCGGAACCGGTGGACCGCACGGCGCCGAACAGCGGCGTGGTCCTTTCCGCGCCGGCGAGCGCGTCCAGCTCACGGACCAGAAGGGCCGCCGGAACACCATCACGCTCAAAGACGGCGGCGCATTCCATACGCACCGGGGTTTCCTGAACCATGACGAGCTGATCGGCCGTCCGGAAGGTTCCGTGGTCGCCAACACGACCGGACATGAGTATCAGGCCCTGCGCCCGCTATTGTCGGACTTCGTTCTTTCCATGCCACGCGGGGCGGCCGTCATCTATCCCAAGGATGCGGGACAGATTATTACGATGGCGGATATTTTCCCGGGTGCCCGGGTGGTCGAGGCGGGGGTCGGCTCAGGTGCACTGAGTATTTCCCTGTTGCGTGCTGTGGGAGACCACGGATTCCTGCACTCCTTCGAGCGGCGCGAGGAGTTCGCCGATATTGCCCGCGGGAATGTGGAAACCATATTCGGTGGACCACATCCGGCGTGGAAGATCACCCTTGGTGATCTCGAAGAACAACTGGGCGAAAGCGAGCAGCCGGGAACCGTGGACCGGGTTGTCCTGGACATGCTGGCTCCCTGGGAGTGCCTCGATGCTGTGGCCACGGCACTTGCTCCCGGTGGGGTGCTGATCAATTATGTCGCGACTGTTACACAGTTGTCCCGCACCGCCGAGGCCATCCGCGCGGACGGCCGGTTCACCGAGCCGGATGGTTTCGAGTCGATGGTCCGCGGCTGGCATTTGGAAGGGCTTGCAGTGCGCCCGGACCACCGGATGGTTGCGCACACCGGATTCCTGCTGATTACCCGACGGTTGGCCGACGGCGTGACGCCGCTGGCCCAAAAGCGCCGCAGCTCCAAGACTGGGTTCAGTCAGGAAGACTTGAATGCCTGGACACCGCAGGCTGTGGGGGAGCGGCCGGTATCGGACCGGAAGCTCCGCCGCGCTGCACGGGATGCGGCGCCGAAATCACAGGATCAGCTTCCACCGGCAACGGGGTCGGACACGGCTGCAGATGACGGAACGGGAACAAAGGATTCATAGCTGGGCGTTTTAACTTCACGGTCAGTGAAAATGACAGCTTGGCCGACTAGGGTCTAAGGGAGAGGCCATTTCCGGTCTCCGGCTGACCCGCGGAGTTGAAGCGCAGGAAGTAGGCGAGGCAGATGAGTCATCCGTCCGACGCAGATTCTAACCAGAGCCAACCGGTATCCCAGCAGGGCGGTTCCGACCCGTCCGCGACGCAGCGGAGTGGGTACGCCCCGGATCCAGCGGTGACCCAGCGGCAGCTTAACGTGCTGCGTGACAAACTGCGCCACGTCGACAAGCAACTGGCCGCGGCGACACAGCACAATGCCCGGTTGACCGGCATGCTGGAAGCGGCGAAGACCGAGATTCTCAAGCTGAAGGCCGCCCTCGAGCAGGAAGGTGCCGCCCCGTACAGTTTCGGGACCATCGTCCAGATCAATCCCGCGGCGCCCGCGCGCAAGGGCGGTTCCTCGCCGGACGCCACCGGCGTTGGCGCCGTTACGCAGGAAAGTGTCGACATTTTCAACTCGGGGCGCAAGGTCCGCGTTACGGTCAGCCCGCTGCTGGATTTCAAGTCCCTGGCGGTGGGCCAGGAGGTTCTGCTCAATGAGTCGCTCACCGTCATCGCCGGGCTGGGATATGAGCGCACCGGCGAGCTGGTGACGCTCAAAGAACTTCTTGGCAAGGACCGGGCCCTGGTCGTGGGCCGTTCCGACGAGGAACGGGTGCTTAGGCTTTCAGCCCCGCTGCAGACCGAAAAGCTCCGCATTGGCGACGCCCTCTCCATCGATGCCCGCACTGGCTATGCGCTGGAGAAAATTCCGCGCAGCGAGGTGGAGAATCTCGTGCTGGAGGAAGTACCGGATATCTCCTATGAGGACATCGGCGGACTCGGACCGCAGATCGAACAGATCCGTGACGCCGTCGAACTGCCATTCCTGCATCCGGATCTGTACCGGGAGCACGGGCTGAAGGCGCCAAAGGGAATTTTGCTCTATGGGCCGCCGGGCTGTGGCAAGACGCTGATCGCCAAGGCCGTTGCCAGCTCATTGGCCGCGAAAGCCGCGGAACGCAGCGGGCAGAAAGAATCACCCAGCTACTTCCTGAACATCAAGGGACCCGAGCTGCTGGACAAGTACGTCGGCGAGACGGAGCGCCACATCAGGCTGATCTTCGCCAGGGCACGGGAGAAGGCATCCGGCGGAAGCCCCGTCGTCGTTTTCTTCGATGAAATGGATTCGCTTTTCCGCACCCGCGGCACTGGCATATCCTCCGACGTCGAAACCACCATCGTGCCGCAGCTGCTCAGCGAGATCGACGGCGTCGAGCGGCTGGACAATGTGATCGTGATTGGCGCGTCCAACCGCGAGGACATGATCGACCCGGCCATCCTGCGGCCGGGACGGCTTGATGTGAAAATCAAGATCCAGCGTCCGGACGCAGAGGGTGCAAGCGAGATTTTCGCGAAGTACATCACCACCGAAATACCGTTGCATGAGCATGATCTGGCCGAGCACGACGGCGATGCCGCAGCCACCGTTGAGGCGATGATCCAGCGCACAGTCGAGTCGATGTACGCGACGGACAAGTCCAACGAGTATCTGGAGGTCACCTATGCAAATGGCGACACGGAGATGCTGTACTTCAAGGATTTCAACTCCGGTGCAGTCATCCAGAACGTGGTGGACCGGGCCAAGAAGAACGCCATCAAGGATCTGCTGACCACCGAGCAGCGTGGTCTGCGGATCGAACACCTGCTCACTGCGGTGACGGATGAATTCCGTGAGCATGAGGATCTGCCGAATACAACCAATCCCGACGACTGGGCGAGGATTTCCGGCAAGAAGGGGGAACGGATCACGTATATCCGCACGATCATCCAGGGCAAGGCCGGGCAGGAACCGGGCAAGAGCATCGAGACTACTGCCAATACCGGGCAGTATCTCTAGGGGGAATTCATGACCGTTCGCCGGGTAATGGGCACCGAAACTGAATACGGGATCCTCGCTCCCGCACTGCCGGGCGCCAACTCCACCGTGCTCTCCACGCAGATCATCAATTCGTATGCTTCCCTGCGCAATGCCAGTGAGGGCCGGTTGAGCGGTACCCGCTGGGATTACTCGGACGAAGCTCCGCTGACCGACGCGCGGGGTTGGGAGCTGTCCCGGGAAGATGCAGACCCGTCGCAGTTGACCGACGGCGGTGACGTGCTCGGTGCCGAAGGGGTCGCGCTGGCGGGCGGCCGGCTTTCCGAGAACGGCCTCTACACAGACGGCCCACTCAGTACCGGCGTCCTGATGAACATGGTGCTCAGCAACGGCGCCCGGCTCTACGTGGACCACGCCCATCCCGAATACTCCAGTCCTGAGGTGACCAATCCGAAGGACGCAGTCATCTGGGACAAGGCGGGCGACGCCGTCGTGCTGGCTGCACTGCGGAAAGTAGCCCGGACACCGGGGCTGGCAGCGATCAATCTTTACAAGAACAACACCGACAATAAGAGCGTTTCCTACGGTTCACACGAGAATTACCTGATGCCGCGTGAGGTTCCGTTCAACCGGATCACGGCCGGCCTGATCCCGTTCTTCGTGTCCCGCCAGGTCATCTGCGGGGCCGGCAGGGTCGGAAGGGGCCAGGACGGTTCGAAACCGGGTTTCCAGATCAGCCAGCGTGCCGACTTCTTCGAGGCGGAGGTGGGCCTTGAGACCACGATCCGCCGTCCGATTATCAACACCCGGGACGAGCCGCATGCCACTGCCGATAAGTACCGGCGGCTGCACGTCATTATCGGCGACGCAAACCTGAGCGAGGTATCGACCTATCTGAAACTCGGAACGGCATCACTCGTGCTTGATCTGATTGAGCACGGTGCCGCTCCGGTGCTGGAACTGGTGCAGCCGGTCCAGGCACTGCAAGCGATCAGTCATGACCCGTCGCTGCGCCGTACGGTGCAGCTCAAGGACGGCCGCAGCTTGACCGGACTGGAACTGCAGCGGATTTACTATGACGCCGCGGAGAAGCACTGCTGGCGGGACGGCGAACCGGATGCGGACACGGTCGAAATACTCGCGCGTTGGGGTGGTCTGCTGGATGTCCTCGAGGACGATCCGATGAAGGCCGCGGCCCAGGTGGACTGGGTGGCGAAACTGAAACTGCTGGAAAGCTACCGCCAGCGCGATTCGCTTGAATGGAACGACGCCCGGCTGGGCCTCATCGACCTGCAGTACGCCGATGTGCGGCCGGAGAAAGGCCTCTATCACCGGCTTGCCGCCCGCGGACAGATGGAGCGGCTGGTCACCGATGAGCAGATTGCCGCTGCGGTTTCGGAGCCGCCACACGATACGCGCGCCTACTTCCGGGGCAAATGCATTGACCATTTCGGCCGCGAAGTGGTGGGAGCCAGTTGGGACTCCGTCATCTTCGAATTACCCAATCACCGCCGCCTGCAACGCATCCCGACCAGGGAACCCCTGCGCGGGACCCGCGAGTTGACCGGACGGCTTTTTGACACCAGCGCCACGGCAGAAGAGTTTATTGACCAACTACTCGGCACCGAGCCGTGGGGCGTGGCACGATAAGTACTAGCGGACCGTCGCAGTCCGCGGCGGTACCGGGATTGAGGAGAAGATCATGGCAGCGCAGGAACACAAGAACACCAGCCAGCGAGCCGATGAGGCAGAAGTCGTGGAGGAGGTTCCGCCCGCGCCGGGTCCGGCCTCGGATGAGGCCTCCGCTGCGACAGAGGGCACCGACGACCTGCTGGATGAGATCGACGGCGTGCTCGAAACCAATGCCGAGGAATTCGTGCGTGGTTTCGTGCAAAAGGGTGGTCAGTGACCCGATGAGCGACGCGCAGCGTTTCGACCGGATTGCATCGGCAGCGACCATCT
Source organism: Arthrobacter sp. H14 (assembly GCF_000520495.1). GTDB lineage: Bacteria > Actinomycetota > Actinomycetes > Actinomycetales > Micrococcaceae > Arthrobacter_C. The sequence continues at coordinate 27,347 of NZ_KI914656.1, read as the reverse complement.
CATTCAGTGACCATCTGAGCCGGCACAACCCTGAACTGCTGCCTTCGAGCCGGAGCATGAATGCCGCTGGCGGCTCGTCTTCGCCGCAGGTCCCGCACGGGACCACTATCGTAGCTATGACGTTCGCCGGCGGCGTCGTCATGGCAGGTGACCGGCGCGCGACGATGGGGAACCTCATTGCCAGCCGCCACATCGAAAAGGTCTTCCCCGCTGATCAGTTCTCCGTGCTGGGCATCGCCGGAACGGCCGGTATCGCGATCGACATCACCCGTTTGTTCCAGGTTGAGCTGGAGCACTACGAGAAGATTGAGGGCACGCTGCTGAGCCTGGACGGAAAATCCAACCGCCTTGCCGCCATGATCCGTGCCAACCTTCCACTCGCCATGCAGGGGTTGTCAGTCGTTCCGCTCTTCGCCGGCTACGACACCGAGCGGAGGGAAGGACGGCTGTTCTCCTACGACGTGACGGGCGGGCGCTACGAGGAGCAGGAGCACCACAGCGTCGGATCCGGGTCCGCTTTCGCCAGGGGAGCGCTGAAGAAACTCTGGAAACCGAATCTGGACGAAGCCGCCGCCATTTCAGTTGCTGTGGAGGCACTCTACGACGCCGCCGACGATGATTCCGCCACAGGCGGGCCGGATATGGTCCGGCAATTGTGGCCGGTCGTCTACACCGTTAACAGCACCGGAAACCGCAAGGTCAGCGACCGCGAACTCGCGACGGCCGCCGAGGCGGTCATTGCTGAACGTTCCGTAGCCGGACGGGAGGCCTGACCATGACGCAGCAGTTCTACGTCTCGCCCGAGCAGATGATGAAGGACCGGGCGGATTTCGCCCGCAAGGGTATCGCCCGGGGGCGGTCCGTCGTCGTCATCAGCTGCCGCGAAGGCATCGCGCTTGTGGCGGAGAATCCGTCGCCGTCGCTGCGGAAAACCGGTGAGATCTACGACCGGATTGCCTTCGCCGCGGTCGGCAAGTACAACGAGTTCGAGAGTCTGCGCCAGGCCGGGGTGCGGTACGCCGATGTGCGCGGCTACTCGTATGACCGTGAGGACGTCACAGCCAGAGGTCTGGCCAGCGTCTACGCCCAGAGCCTTGGAGCGGTGTTTACCGCCGAATCCAAACCGTTCGAGGTTGAACTGGCCGTTGCCGAGGTGGCAGGCGAAGCCGGCAAGGACCACCTTTACCGGCTGACATTCGATGGTTCAATCGCCGACGAGAACGGCTTCATCGCCATGGGCGGCCAGGCCGAACGGGTACGGGATGTCCTTGACGGCCGGTGGGATCCTTCTGTGGGGTTCCCGGAAGCGATCAGGCTCGCTGTGGCAGCGCTCTCCGTGGACCGCAGCCAGCCGGCCGAGGGTACATCGGGCCATCCGCCCGCATCGGGGCGCAACGGACGGATGGACAACAACCATCGTGAAGGCAGCCAGTCCGCCTCCACCGAGCCGGCAGATCAGCCGCCCCGTAACGGTCAGCCAACAACGGCCGGAGTCCACCTGCTGGGAGCCGGCCTGCTGGAGATAGCAGTGCTGGACCGTGAACCTCTTTCGGAACGTGGCACGCGGCGGGCCTTCCGTCGCCTTGATGACGCCGAGGTCGAGCAGATCCTCGCGGGTGAGGCGGGCAGCTGAGTGGACCGGCGCATATTCGGAATTGAGACTGAATTTGGAATCTCGTATTCGGGGCCTAACGCACGGCCGCTATCACCGGAGGAAGTGGCGCGCTATTTGTTCCGGAAGGTCGTCAGCTGGGGACGTTCATCCAACGTTTTCCTGACCAACGGCTCACGCCTGTATCTCGACGTCGGATCACACCCTGAATACGCAACTGCTGAATGTGACGATCTGGCACAACTGATCGCCCAGGACCGTGCCGGAGAACTGATTCTGGACGACTTGGTGGACGAAGCGCAGGCGCGGCTGCTGAGCGAGGGATTCAACGGCACCGTCTACTTGTTCAAGAACAATACGGATTCGGCTGGCAATTCCTATGGCAGCCATGAAAACTATTTGATTCCACGGAAGGGCGAATTCACCCGGCTGTCCGAAATTCTGATTCCCTTCCTGGTGACCCGCCAGGTCCTTGTGGGGGCCGGGAAGGTGCTTAAAACACCACAGGGAGCACTATATGCCTTCTCCCAGCGGGCCGACCATATCTGGGAGGGCGTCTCGTCGGCGACCACCCGGTCCCGCCCCATCATCAATACCCGGGACGAGCCGCACGCGGATGCGGAACACTATCGGCGCCTCCACGTTATTGCCGGCGACTCGAACATGTCCGAAACCACGACCTTGCTCAAGCTGGGTTCGGTGGACCTGATCCTCAGGATGATCGAGGCCGGCGTCATCATGCGTGACATGAGGCTGGAAAACCCGATCCGGAGTATCAGGGAGATTTCGCACGATCTCACCGGCCGGCACCCGGTGCGGCTGGCGAATGGACGACAGCTCTCGGCGTTGCAGATCCAGCGCGAATACCTGGAGAAGGCCGTTTCATTCGTGGCCGCCAACGGCGAGCACACTCCGCATGTCAAGCGGGTCCTTGATCTTTGGAAGCGGACTCTCGACGCGGTCGAGTCACAGGACCTGTCGGGAATCGACAAGGAAATTGACTGGGCGATCAAGAAGAAACTACTCGACCGGTACAGCGAACGTAACGGGACAGATCTCGATTCGGCCCGGATGGCTCAACTGGACTTGACGTACCACGACATTTCCCGCCGTCGTGGGCTGTTCTTTTTGCTTCAGTCGCGAGGGGGAGCGGCGCGGGTGGTGGACGATATTGCAGTCAAGGCCGCTGTCGAAACTCCACCGCAAACAACCCGGGCCAAACTGCGGGGAGACTTCGTGCGCCGGGCCCAGGAGACCGGCAGGGACTTCACGGTCGACTGGGTCCATCTCAAGCTCAACGACAGGTCACAGCAGACCGTGCTGTGCAAAGACCCCTTCAAGAGTGTCGATGAGAGAGTCGAAGCGCTGCTCCGGAACATGTAGCGGGGCAGCCGGAAAAACCGGTGGAGAAAATTCGGGGCTTCAGCCGTTAAGATGGGAGAGGCCTGTCAATCTACCGGATGGGCCCGATGCGGCCGCGGCCGTCCCTTCCGACAACGAAAGTATTACCTGTGCGCAAAATTCTTGCCCCCCTCCTGGCAGCTGCCTTGCTGCTGACCGCCTGTGGCGGTAGCGAGGAAGAAGCAAAGCCGCTGGATTCCCTCGAGGTTTCGGCCACCGAAGAGGGGAAGGCGCCTAAAGTTGAATTTGATACGCCCCTGAAGGTTCCCGAGCAGATCATCAAAAAACTGAGCGCTGGCGACGGCGCTGAGATCGAACCCGGACAGACCTTGTCCCTGCGGATGAGTTCCTTCAATGCGAAGGACGGCTCGACCATCGTGGAAACCTACACCTCAGCAGCCGGCGACGATCTGGCACTGGATGACCAGATGAAGAACGGTAATCCGAAACTGTACAACGCCCTGGAGGAAGCAAAGGTGGGCTCGCAGTTCGCCTTTGCCGTTCCAGGAGTCAAGGGAACAGAAGGCGCGCAATCGCAACCTGCGCAGCTGCTGGTTTTCACCGTTGAGAGCGCCGAAGACGTTGAGCCGCCGCTGGAGAAGGCCGAAGGCGAAGCTGTGGAACCGGCGGAAGGCCTGCCCACCGTCAAGGTCAATGCCGAGGGCGTTCCGGAGATCACCATTGATGACTCCGCCGAAAAGCCCGAAGAACTTGTGGCCCAAACGCTGATTAAGGGCGACGGCGCCGTCGTCACCGAATCAGATACTGTCACCGCCCACTATGTTGGCGTTCAGTGGAGCAACGGCAAGAAATTCGATTCCAGTTGGGACCGGGGACAGCCTTCCGACTTCCCGCTGACCGGAGTGATCAAGGGCTGGACGCAGGGTCTAACGGGCAAGACCGTCGGTTCGCGGGTCCTGCTGGTGATTCCGCCGGAACTTGGTTATGGGGAAAATCCGGCTTCAGGCCAGCCCGGCGGGACGCTGGTCTTCGTCGTCGACATTCTCGGTGTCAGCTAGCGGCAACCTGCTGCAAAGCATTATCAACTCAAGCGATCAAGGAGCACTCATGTCATTTGGACAGCGGCAGTACGACCGTCAAAAACCTGAAATCGACTTCCCGGAGCACGAAGTCCCGACCGAACTGGTCATGAAAGATGTGATTGAGGGCGACGGTCCCGAGGCAAAGCCCGGAGACACCGTGTCCGCCCACTACGTCGGCGTCGCATTTTCCACCGGGGAGGAGTTCGACGCCTCCTGGAACCGCGGTGCCCCATTGGACTTCAAGGTCGGGGCCGGCCAGGTCATCCAGGGCTGGGACCAAGGGATCCCGGGCATGAAGGTCGGCGGACGGCGCAGGCTGGAGGTCCCCTCGGCGATGGCTTACGGCGACCGCGGCGCTGGCTCGGTCATTGCTCCCGGTGAAGCGTTGATCTTCGTCGTGGACCTGATGGGGGTCCGCTGACCGGCACGGCAGTCAATCGTTGAAGGGGGCGGCACCGCTGGATATCCCAGCCGGAGCCGCGCCCTTTCTCGCCCCTGAGTGCCCACGGTAGTAACGTAACTGGCGTGTCTGCACCTCGCACCGAACGCTTACTGAACCTGATCATCGCCTTGCTCGATACGCGCTCCGGACGCAGCAAGGAGTTTTTGCGCCGGAACATTCCGCAGTATAAGGATGTCGCCAGCACGGAGGCCTTCGAGCGTACCTTTGAACGCGACAAGGCGGATCTGCGGGATCTGGGAATCCCCATCACCTCCTCCAGCAGCGATGCGTACTTCGAAGATGACAAGGCGAGCACCGTCTACCGGATTCCCAAGGACGCCTACAGCCTTCCGCCCGTGAGGTTTACGACCGAAGAAGCGGCTGTACTCTCGCTTGCCTCACGCTTGTGGCAACAGGCATCCCTGGGATCAGCGGCTGCACGGGCAGTCCGGAAGCTGCAGGCCAGGGGAGTGGTGCCCGAAACAGATTCGCTTGTAGGTATCGAACCCCGGATCCGCACTGCTGAGCCCGTCTTCGATGACGTCTTCAAGGCCGTGACAATGCACCGGCAGATCGAGTTTGATTACTTGGCCGCCAGCACGCAGCAGCAACGACGGCGGCGTGTGGAGCCGTGGGGTATCGGAGAAAAGTACGGGCACTGGTATCTGGTCGGCTCCGACCTTGACCGGATGGCCGAACGCACTTTCAGGTTGTCCCGGATGGTGTCGGAGGTGATGATCAGTGAGACGACCTTCGACCGACCCCAGGATTTCGACGTAACAGCGTCGCTGTCACGGCTGGACAATCTCCAGGCGCCGGAAACAGCTGTTCTTCGGGTGCGGGCGGAAACGGCGCAATCGCTGCGCCTCCGGGGCGACGTCTCCCCGTCAGGAGTCGACGGATGGGATGAGATCCGCTTCGATTACGCCGACACCGAAGTAATGGCCGACGACATCGCATCCTACGGTCCCCATGTGCAGGTCCTCGCGCCTCCGCAGCTGCTGGACGCCGTCGTACGCCGGTTCTGTGGAGTGTTGGAAGCCGCCCAAGAGCCTGTGCCGGCGATATCTTTCAACGAACCTGACCAGCCTCCCCGCACAAAGACCACCTCCATTGACCGGCTGCAACGCCTGCTGGACATGGTGCCGTATCTCCTGGAGACGCCGGGCGCTGAACTCTCGGCGACGGCGGCGAATTTCGGGATCAGCGAAAAACAGCTGGTCAAGGACCTGGAATTGCTTTTTGTCTGTGGTTTGCCCGGCCACGGCCCGGAGGATCTTATCGACGCGACCTGGGAGGACGGTGTGATAGATCTCCGGAATGCCGACGAACTGTCGGACCCGGTGCATTTCAGCGTGGAGGAGGCCTGCGCCCTGATCGTAGGACTGGAAACACTTTCCACCGTTCCTGTCGCCGCCTCCGGAGCCGCGCTTGAATCGGCTCTGGCCAAGATCACAACTGCGGCGGGGGAGTCCGGAAATCTACGGTCAGTCATAAAGGCCGATATTTCCCCGCGGACCAGCACGGAAACCATGGAGGTCATCCGCAAAGCCATTGACGAACGCCGGCGGCTGCGGATCAAATACGTGGTTCCGCACCGGGATGAACTCACCGAACGGGCCATCGACGCGATCCGGTTGTTCTCCGCGGATGACCGCTGGTACGTAGAGGCGTGGTGCCTGGAGGCAGAGGCCATCCGCAACTTCCGGCTGGACCGGATCCGCTCCATCGAAGAAACCGGAAGCCCGTCGGCGGAGCACACCGCCGCCGACTCAAGTTTTCCCAGCAACCTGTTTACGCCAGGCGAGGACGACGTCGAAATCACTGTCCTGCTGAACCGGCGGGCGCGGTGGGTGGCGGACCAATACAACGCCGAACGGACAGCCACCTTGCCTGATGGAACGGGTGCCGCCCGGTTCCGGGTCGGAAGCACCTCCTGGCTGCCGCAATTGACCGCCCGCACCGGCGGTGATGTGCGTGTTATTGACCCGCCCGATGTCGCCACCCAGTGTCTCGAATGGGCCCGGACCGCCCTGCAGCAATACGGGGCTGGTACGGCAGTTGGACAGGGCGAAACCGGGGCGTCTGAGGCAGGCCGCTTTTCGATAGACTAAAGGTATGTCTTGGTGGTTCTGGATTCTTCTGTGGGTTGCGCTGGTCGCCATGGCTCTGCTGTTTTTCGCCGTGCTCGGAGTCAAGCTGTTCAGGGCATTCACAGCGCTGCTGCGCGAGTTGGAGGAAGCCGGAGACCGACTGGGCCGGCCCGGCGAAATTGAGCCCCTCCTGGCGGAAGAAGCGGGCATCGGCGGG
>NZ_KI914656.1:10456-20439 GCF_000520495.1 Arthrobacter sp. H14 | reverse complement strand
AGCCACCCGCCGGGTTCCGGAATCTTCCTTGCGCCACGGCAAATGAAGGTGCAATATAAGGCATCAAAACTTCAGCGGCAGGAGCTCAGGCGCCAGCGCCGAATGGAGCGGAAACACCAGCGTGGACAGCCTCAGGCACTGCGCGATCTGCGTTAGCCAATGACGTACGATGTATTGAAACGAAAGGATGTTTCCCGTGGGAAAGCTCTTCGACAGCCCGTGGCCCATCATCATCATTATCATTGTGGCGCTGCTCCTTTTCGGCGCGCCCAAGCTTCCCGGGATGGCACGCAGCATTGGTCAGTCCCTTCGGATTTTCAAGTCCGAGGTTAAGCAGATGAAGGATGATGATCCGGAGTCTGATACGGATTCAGAACCTGTTGAGGGCCGGGTCGTCAATCACACCAAGAACCCGCACCGGTCGGATCGCCGCGACAACGGTACGGCTGGCACAACAGAACCGCCCTCTGACCGTAGTTCATAAGGATCATGGCACTGGCAATAGGCCGCGGACATAAGGCCAATCCAGAAGGCCGGATGGCTCTCCGGGACCATCTGCGGGAATTCCGCAACCGGCTGATCAAGAGCGCCATCGCCCTCGTCCTGGGGTCGGTCGCCGGATTCCTCCTCTATAACCCGCTCTTCGGCCAATTAATAGAGCCGATCATGAACGTCGCCGAAGCGGAAGACCGCTTCGCCAGCATTAATTTCGACGGCGTCGCTTCCTCCTTCGACCTGATGGTCCAGACGTCGTTGTTTCTCGGCCTGCTCGTCTCAAGTCCCGTCTGGCTTTATCAGATGTGGGCCTTCATCACCCCTGGCCTGAAAGAGAAGGAACGCAGGATTGCGCTCTCGTTCATGGCCGTGTCGGTGCCCCTGTTTGTGGGCGGCGTGTTCCTGGCCTGGCTGGTGTTGCCCAATGCCGTACGTGCCCTGCTGAGCTTTACGCCCGAAAGCGGCTCCAACGTCATCACGGCCCAGTTATACCTGACGTTCGTCATGCGGCTGCTGCTGGCGTTCGGCATTGCGTTCCTGCTGCCGGTGGTCCTGTTCGGCCTGAACCTGATCGGTGTGCTGAGCGGCCGCCAGATCCTCAAGTCCTGGCGCATTACTATTCTGCTGATCTGCGTTCTCGGGGCCATGGCCGCCCCCGGACCCGACATCATGAGCATGTTCTACCTCGTGGTACCGCTGCTCTTCTTCTTTTTCCTCGCCACAGGTCTCTGTCTGCTCAATGACAAACGCCGACGCCGGAAGGCCGCCAAACGCATGGCCGAGACTGAGTCGATGGCCGACGTCGCCACATCACCGGACGACCTGAAGAACCTGTAAGCGTGCTTGGGGCCCCTCGCGCTAGGCTGGGGCATATGTCTTCGCCATCGGAGCGGTACCGCGCCGCAGCACTCAGGCAGGCTGAGTCTAAGACCCGGCTGCACCAATTCCGCAACACCCTCGCATTCGAGCTGGACCCGTTCCAAATAGACGCTTGCCGCGCGCTGGAAGCGGAACGTGGAGTACTGGTTGCGGCCCCCACCGGCGCAGGCAAAACCGTCGTCGGCGAATTCGCCATCTACATGGCCCTCGAACGGGGGCTGAAGGCCTTCTACACCACGCCCATAAAAGCCCTGAGCAACCAGAAGTACTCCGAGCTGGTCGAGGTGTACGGCACCAGCCGGGTGGGGCTGCTGACCGGGGACACCAATATCAACTCGGAAGCCGACGTCGTCGTCATGACCACCGAGGTGCTCCGGAACATGCTCTACGCCGGCTCATCCACACTGACGGATCTGGCGTACGTGGTGATGGATGAAGTGCACTATCTTGCCGACCGCTTCCGCGGAGCCGTCTGGGAGGAAGTCATCATCCATCTGCCGGCCGAGGTGCAGCTCATTTCGCTCAGCGCAACGGTGTCCAACGCTGAGGAGTTCGGCGCATGGCTGGACACCGTCCGTGGTGATACGGCAGTCGTCGTGACAGAACACCGTCCGGTGCCGCTCTGGCAGCACGTGATGGTTGGAAATGACATCCTGGACCTTTTCGCGGCGGATGTATCTTTCGACGAAATGGCCCCCGAGCTGGAGGCCGGGGCGGCGCTGAAGGAATACGAGGTCAACCCCGAACTGCTCTCGCTGGCCAATGCCGAGACCAGAGTCACGCATCGCGGCCGGGGCTACGCCCAGCGTGGCCGTGGCCGGAACCGGCGCATCGAGCAGGAACGCCGCCCACTGCAAACCCGCACCCGCCGGGCCTCCCGGCCGCAAGTGATCAAACGGCTGGACCGGGACGGGCTGCTGCCCGCCATTACCTTCATCTTTTCCCGCGCGGGCTGCGATGCCGCCGTCCAGCAGTGCGTCGATTCGGGGCTGTGGCTTACCGAGGAACCGGAACGGCGGGAGATCCTGCAGCGGGTGGATGAGGCCAGCCAGGACATTCCCGAAGACGATCTGGAGGTCCTTGGATTCCGCACCTGGCGGGAAGGCCTGGCCCGGGGCCTCGCGGCACACCACGCGGGCATGCTGCCCACCTTCAAGGAAGTGGTCGAGAAACTGTTCGCGGACGGACTGGTGAAGGCGGTCTTCGCGACCGAAACGCTGGCCCTCGGCGTCAATATGCCGGCCCGTTCCGTTGTCCTGGAAAAGCTGGACAAATTCAACGGCGAAGCGCATGTCAACATCACGGCCGGTGAATACACCCAGCTCACCGGGCGCGCAGGGCGCAGGGGTATCGACGTCGAAGGGCATGCCGTCGTCCTGTGGCAGCCGGGGACGGATCCGACGGCGGTGGCCGGGCTGGCGTCGAGGCGGACCTATCCGCTCAACTCGAGTTTCCGGCCCACGTACAACATGAGCATCAACCTGATTGCGCAGTTCGGGCGGACCAGGGCGCGGGAAATCCTCGAGTCCTCATTCGCCCAGTTCCAAGCGGACCGTTCAGTGGTGGGGATCGCCAAGCAGGTCCGCAGCCGGGAGGAATCCCTGGCGGGCTACGAGAAATCCATGCAGTGCCACCTGGGGGATTTCACGGAGTACTCGGGGCTGCGGCGTGAGCTGTCGGACCTTGAGAACCAGGCGTCGAAGACAAAATCGCGCCAGCGGAAATCCGCTGCTACGGATTCGCTGGAGCGGCTGCGTCCGGGCGACGTGATTGATATCCCGGCCGGCCGTAATCCCGGCTACGCCGTGGTGCTCTCGCCCGATCACGGCAGCCGCGAGCCGCGGCCGACCATCCTGACATCCGAGAAGCACCTGCGCAGGGTCGGTGCGCAGGACCTTAATGGTCCGTTGGAGGCGGTATCGCGGATCAAGATACCAAAGTCCTTCAATGCCCGTGTGCCGAAGGACCGGCGCGATTTGGCTTCCTCCATGCGCAATGCCCTGCGCGAGTCCCGCCCGCCGCGGCAGGAGCGGAGCGACGAATTCGAATTCAGCGGTACGGCGGCGCAGGAGAAGAAGATCGCCGGGCTGCGGGCCAAGCTTCGGGCGCATCCCTGCCACGGCTGCAACGAACGCGAGGACCACGCAAGATGGGCTGAGCGCTGGTGGAAGCTGCGCCGCGACACGGACGGCCTGATCCGGCAGATTCAGGGCAGGACCAACACCATCGCAAAGACTTTCGACCGGGTGAGCGAGGTGCTGGCCCAGTATCACTATGTCCATCCGGCGGGAGAGGACCTCGTCCTCAGCGAGGAGGGCCAGCGGCTTCGACGGATCTATGGCGAAAAGGACCTGCTGATATCGCTCAGCATTTCCGAGGGCGCCTTTGACGATCTTGATGCTGCTGAACTGGCCGCTTTCATCACCGTCCTCGTCTATCAGGCCAAGCGTGAAGAGCAGGGCGTTCGACCCAGGATGCCGAGCGTGTCGCTGGAGACCGGCGTCGACATTGTTGTTCGCCAGTGGTCGGAACTGACAGATGTGGAAGAGGCGCACAAACTTCCCGTGACCGGCGAACCGGAGCTGGGCCTGGTCTGGCCAATGTATAAATGGGCCCGCGGCAAGCACCTGCAGCTGGCGTTGTCGGGAACCGAACTGGCTGCCGGCGACTTTGTCCGATGGGCGAAGCAGGTTATCGACCTGCTGGACCAGCTGGCCAAGGCCGAACCGCTGCCGCCGGGTCTCCGCGGGCGGTGCATCGAGGCCATCGGACTCGTCCGCAGAGGAGTCGTTGCGTACTCTGCCGTTGCGGCGTGAGACGCTGCTGCCCGATAGAAATATTCAGCTTTATCCCGAGTTAGGTTTCATTCCCATGCCTTTAGCCGCCAGCACACCGCCGGCATCCTCCGCACGCCGCGTGACGCTGTACCGCAACGGATCCGTCTACAGTCCCGCCGACCCTTTTGCCACAGCAATGCTGGTCGACGGCGGAACGGTCGCCTGGGTCGGGTCGGAGCAAGCGGCGACGTCCATTGCGGACAGCACCATGGACGTCGTCGACCTTGACGGCGCCCTGATTACTCCCGGTTTTGTCGATTCCCATATTCACATCACCGAAACAGGGATAGCGGACCAGACGCTGGATCTTGCCGGGATGGCATCGCTGGCCGAACTGCTGGATGCAGTCGCTGAGGCCGCACGGTCGGGCAGCGGAATGATCCTCGGCCATGGCTGGGATGAGAGCCATTGGCCCGAGGGACGTGCTCCGACAGGTGACGAGCTGGACCGGGCATCGGGTTCGCGCATTGTGTACCTGTCCCGGATCGATGTTCATTCAGCTGTGGTCTCAGGAACGTTGGCGGCTGCTCTGTCCCTGGCGGAATTCGATGGCTGGTACGGGAATGGACTGGTCGTCCGGCACGCGCTGTTCATGGCGCGCGAGGCCTCCAGGACCTTCCGGAATGGAGAGCGGGAACATTTCCAGCGGTGCGCGCTGTCCAGGGCGGCGAGCCGGGGCTATGTCGCCCTGACCGAAATGAGCGCTCCGCATGTCGGTTCACCGGAGGATCTGCAGTTGTTGCTCGCCCACGACGGTGAGGCCGAGGCCAACGGCGGGGCTTTGCGGTATCCGAAGGTGCTGCCCTATTGGGGCGAAGCTGCTGTTGATGTTGAGGATGCCAGGAGGATCCTTAACGACGTCGGAGTCCCGGTGCTGGGGCTGGCAGGGGATCTCAATATTGATGGGTCCATCGGTTCGCATACCGCCTTGCTGCGCGAGGACTACGCGGACGAGCCGGGCCAGCGCGGGTCGCTGTACCTTGACGCCGACTTGGTGGCGGTTCACTTGGCGGTTACGGCTGAACTCGGCATCCAGGGCGGCTTCCACATCATTGGTGATGCCGCCATGGACATTGCCATCGAGGGGCTGCACAAGGCTGCCGAGAGGGTGGGACTGGACCGGCTGAGGTCGGCGCGGCACCGGTTCGAGCACGTGGAAATGCTGACACCCGAGGCCATCAAGCAGCTATCGCACTTCGCCGTGACAGGAAGCGTGCAGCCGGCTTTCGACGCGCTGTGGGGGACTGACAATCTGTATGATCTGCGGTTGGGTGCAGAACGTGCCCGGGCCATGAATCCTTTTGCATCAATGCTGGCGGCAGGAGTTCCGCTGGCGCTGGGAACGGATGCGCCGGTCACCGCCCTGGACCCGTGGGCGGCTGTGAGGGCCTGCCTGGAGCACTCAAATCCCAAGGAGAGGATATCTGCCCGTGCGGCGTTCCTTGCCCACACCAGGGCCGGATGGAGGGCTGTACGGGACGAGGATCCGCTCTCTGGCCAGTTGGCCCCCGGGGCACCTGCGACTTTCGCGGTCTGGGAAGTTGAGGGGTTAATGGTCCAGACCCCCGATGCGCGGGTGCAGTCCTGGAGCACCGACCCCCGTGCTGGAACACCGTTGCTGCCCGCCCTCGATAACGGTCAGGAGCCGCGCTGCTTGCAGACTGTCCGGGATGGCCACGCGCTGTACAAGGTTGAGGAATTCGCTTCCTGACTTTTTATCATTTGCTCTTGGTGCAACGACACGGCGGCTGAAGGAAGGATTATGCAAAAGAATCCGAAAATTCCCCGCCGTAGGGACCCCGTTCTGACCTGCAGTTAAAGACAACGCCGCAGGTCAGAGCCGCGTTGACACGTCCTCCACAACACGTAGGCTCGTATTCCAACAGGTTCTGCTTTCCCGTCGAGGAAAGCTCCTGGCCACGGCTACAGGCTGCGGTTTTTCTAACGGGTAGGTTCACACGTCAGTAGAAAACAGTGCCTTTCCGCCCTAAGGGCGGCGGGGCAATGGTCCGAAGGCGCGTGAACCTACCCATTTAATGTCTCGCCTATACTTGGTGGTGCTGTGCGCCGTCGCCTGAGTCGGTTCCTGGCGGTTTTGCAGCCGCGGCAGAGCGGTTATCTTCCGACTGAAGAAAGGCCATGAGTGCGCGTCGTCACCATCATCCCGACGTACAACGAAATTGAGTCTCTGCCCAATACCTTGAGCCGCCTGCGGTCCAACGTGCCGGACTCCGATGTGCTGATCGTCGATGACAACAGTCCGGACGGAACCGGCGGCTTCGCCGACTTCGCCGCAGCAAAGGATGGACAGGTACACGTTCTCCACCGCAAGCGTAAAGAGGGCCTTGGCGCCGCTTATATCGCCGGGTTCCATTGGGGACTTGATGCCGGCTACGACATCCTGGTGGAAATGGACGCCGATGGCTCACACCAGCCGGAGCAGATGCACCTGCTGCTCGATGCCGTTGCAGAGGGAGCGGATTTGGCCATGGGCTCGCGCTGGGTCTCCGGGGGCGAGGTCGTCAGTTGGCCGCTGCACCGTAAATTACTCTCGCGCTTGGGCAGTCTCTACTCGCGAATCCTGCTGGGCGCAGAGATCCGCGATTTCACCGGAGGCTACCGGGCTTTCAGGCGCCAGACTCTGCAGAAAATCGACCTGGACTCCGTCGAATCCGTCGGCTACTGCTTTCAGGTGGATCTCGCGTGGAAGGTTGCGCAGTTGGGATTGCGCATCGTGGAAGTGCCCATTGTCTTCGTCGAACGGGAACACGGCGACTCGAAGATGAGCAGGAAGATCGTGATGGAGTCAATAGTCCGGGTGACGAGGTGGGGTATTCGAACCCGGTGGCAGACGCTGAAGCACAAGATCATGAGCAACCGGGAGCAAAAAAGGCGGCCTTCTTGATGAAGGCCACCTTTTCAGTGTCGTATCCGGACGGCGGAGTTATGCGGAAGTGCGCTCTCCGCGGCGTTCGCGCAGGATATTGAGACGGTCCTGAAGGATCTGTTCCAGCTCCTCGGAGCTGCGCCGTTCCAGCAACATGTCCCAGTGGGTACGGACTGGCTTCTCGTTCGGGTTAATCGGCTTCTCGCCGTCAACCAGAAGTGCTTCCTTGCCGGTCTTGGAAACCCAGACGGGAGGAATCTCAGCTTCAGCGGAAAACGTAACGAACACCGACTCGCCATCGGCGCAACGGTATTCGATGCGCTGCCGCGGTGCCGGCTCCACACCGGATTCGGTTTCCATGCTCTGCGCCCCAAGACGCATTCCTCGCAAGCTTCGGTCGCTCATCATTTCTCCTACATCAAAAACGGGTCATTGGGTGCAACGCCGGCCGCAGCGGAATTGTTCCGCCGCACCGGTGGGGGCAAACAATAAACTATACGCGCCGCAGACGGGCCGGCACACCAGGCCATCTTGCAGTGGTAACGGTTACGGTGCCGGGGTCTCCTGCTCCGTGGTGCCCAGGACGTTGCCGATGCCCTTAAGGGCCTCGCCGACCTCACTGGGAATGATCCACAACTTATTCGAGGATCCGTCGGCAAGCTTTGGCAGTGTCTGAAGGTACTGGTAGGCAAGCAGTTTCTGTGTCGGGTTGCCTTTGTGGATGGCGTCAAAGACTTTGGCAATCGCCTGTGCCTCACCATCGGCCCGGAGGATCGCAGCCTTCGCATCGCCTTCAGCGGCCAGGATGGCGGCCTGCCGCTGGCCCTCCGCAGTCAGAATCTGGGACTGCTTGGTGCCCTCGGCGGTGAGGATGGCGGCGCGCCGGTCACGCTCTGCGCGCATCTGCTTCTCCATCGAATCCTGGATGGAAATTGGCGGATCGATCGCCTTGAGCTCGACCCGCGAGACACGGATTCCCCACCTGCCGGTTGCCTCGTCCAGCACACCGCGGAGCTGCCCATTGATCTGGTCCCGGGAGGTCAGCGCCTCTTCGAGGTTCAAACCTCCGACGACGTTACGCAGCGTCGTGGTGGTCAGTTGTTCCACCGCTTGGATGTAATTGGCGATCTCATAGGTTGCTGCCCGCGCATCGGTGACCTGGAAGTAGACGACGGTGTCGATGGACACAACCAGGTTGTCCTCGGTAATCACCGGCTGCGGCGGGAAGGAGACCACTTGTTCACGCAGGTCGAGCAGCGGAAGCAACCGGTCCACGAATGGTATGAGCAGCGTCAGCCCCGGGTTCAGCGTCTTGAGATACTTTCCGAGCCGTTCCACGACGCCGGCCCTTGCCTGGGGGATGATGCGCACCGAACGGACGAGTACGATCACCACGAAGATGGCGAGGGCTATTAAAACTACGGTCAGGGCTATTGATCCGACGTCCATATTTTCTCTCTGTTGGTTGCCGCGTAGTCTCCGCAAACGGTTGGTTATGCGGGGTAAGTTCCTGAGGCAGGTGCATCATTGACGGCCGAAACGATTGCTGTGGCACCTTCAATCCGGGTGACTGATACTTTCTTTCCCGCCGGTATCTCCGCGCCTGCCGCAGCACGGGCCGACCATGTATCCCCACCGATCTTGACGATTCCGGAAGCCGCCGTCACGGGTTCGAGCGTCAACGCCATCTCGCCGATGAGGCGGTCGATGTTCGAGCGCTGCTCGGGCGGCCCTTTCCGCAGATGCTTCAGGGCAACCGGCCGGACGAAGAACATCATGGCCAGCGCCACGACGCAGAAAACGATGCTCTGAACAATGAATGATCCAGTGAAGAACGACGTGGCAAGCGCGGCCAGGGCACCCAGCGACAGCATGATGAAAAACAAGTCCAGGGTGATCATTTCCACGACGGCGAGCACCAGGAACAGGGTCAGCCACAGAACCCAGACGTTCTCAACAATCCACTCCAGCATGGCTTCCCTCGCTTCCCCTCGTCCGGCGGCGACATGAACCATGGCAACCACCAAAGGTTGTTATACCTCCATCATGCCCGATGTTGGTGATCGGGACCACCAATTGCGGGAATAGCCGGCTTGTCGTGTGGCTTATTCAAGTCACATGGCGAGAGCCCGATCTCATTTATTGGCCTCCGGGGTGCGCGGGTGATCCAATGAGATCAATTCATTTACGGGCAGAAACGAGAATCATGCAGTCGCTACTGGTCAGCGAGCATCTGGGCCTCAGGCTCTCCAGACTTTTTCTTGGATTGTTCCTGTACGGCTCGGCCATTGCCCTGATGGTCCGTGCGAACATCGGCTCTTCTCCCTGGGACGTGTTTGCCCAGGGTCTGTCGCGGACAGTCGGTATCAGTTTCGGTTTGGCCACCATCGTCATCAGCGGCATGGTGCTGCTGCTGTGGATTCCGCTGCGTGAGCGGATGGGTTTCGGTACGGTGGCCAACGCCATCCTGGTCGGCGTCTTCGCCGACCTGGCGATGCTGGTGCTGTCAACACCGCAGCATCTGGCGCTGCAATCGCTGATGTTTCTTGCCGGGTTGTTGATGCTCGCTTTGGCCAGTGCCCTGTACATCGGAGCAGGAATGGGCCCGGGTCCGCGCGACGGGTTGATGACCGGCCTGGTCCGGGTGACCGGACAGCGGGTGTGGATGGTCCGCACCTCAATCGAACTTCTCGTCGTCGTTATTGGCTGGCTGCTCGGGGGAGTGGTGGGCATCGGAACACTGATATTCGCATTGACCATTGGGCCGCTGATCCAGCAGGCGTTGAAACTGCTGTTCGTGGATCTGAACAAGCCTCGACGCTCAAGGAAACCGGCTTCGCAGCTCTAAAGTTTGCCGTAGACCGCCACACGGAATGCCGCCGTGT
>NZ_KI914656.1:9206-10356 GCF_000520495.1 Arthrobacter sp. H14 | reverse complement strand
CAATTGGTTCTGCAAGCTGGGCTCATCGAGGTGATGGGCGGCAGGACCCATCAGTGCAGCCAGCCGGATATTGGCCGGAGTCAGCGACATGCTGAATTCGACGTCGTCGTACATTTCCCTGCTGAAGTGCGGTTCCAGTGCCTTGGCGAGATGGTCGGACTTCTCCGCCTGCACCTCCAACAGCGAGGCAGTCCGGCGGATCTCTTCCAAATGCCCGGGCAACGGTGTGACCACGATGAGGCGTCCACCGGGCGCCAGCACACGGGCGAATTCAGACGGGTTGCGGGGAGCGAAAATATTCAGGACGACGTCGAGGGCTCCGTCAGCGACCGGCAGCGGGCGCCAGATGTCCCAGACCAGGCACAACACCTCCGGCAGGGAACGTGCCGCCCGGCGCAGTGCATATTTGGAGATGTCCAGGGCCAACGCACGGGCTCCTGGAATGGATTGCAGCACCGCGTCGAGGTAGAAACCGGTGCCCGCACCGGCGTCGGCAATGGCGGGACTGGCCTTGCCCTCCACAGCCCGCTGCGTATGACCGGAAACGGCCCCGGCCAGCAGGTCATAGTGGCCGCCGGATAGAAAATCCTCGCGCGCCTCGACCATGGCGGCGGTATCCGGGGTGTAGCCACTGGCTTTGCCGGTCAACAGGTTCACGTAGCCCTGCCGTGCGCGGTCGAAACGGTGGCCCTGCCGGCAGGACAGGGCGCTCCGGTTTCCAGCACCATCATCCACCATCATTGGTGCCACGCACACCGGACACTGCAGAAGGTCCGTCAACGCTGAGTCCATCGTTTCATCCTAAGCGCGCGTCAGGTGCTGACCGGACGACGCCGGGAGGCACCGGGGAGGTGGAGTTGCCGCGGGCAAATTGATGCGCGCTGTGAATGAGATTAGGCTCACAGTGTGAAATCCGAACATCTTCCTTTGCTCAATTCCGTCTCCGCTCCTACAGTCCATCCGTCCGGCACCAGATCCGTCGTAGCCGTCACGCGGCCGGATTTCGACACCGACAGCTACGTCGGCCAGCTGTGGGAGGTGCCACTAACCGGCGACGGCACCGGTCCACGCCGGCTCACCCGCGGTTTCCGGGATACCTCTCCCCGGTTCTCCCCGGACGGCAGTGTGCTCGCGTTTATCCGCGCCGAGC
>NZ_KI914656.1:4475-9106 GCF_000520495.1 Arthrobacter sp. H14 | reverse complement strand
CCGCAACTGCACATCATGGATGCCAGGGGAGGGGAGGCCCAAGCGGTCACTGACCAGAAACTGGCAGTCGGCTCTTTTGACTGGTCACCGGATTCCACCCGGATTGCCTACACGGCGCGGGTGCCCGAGCATGGCCGCTACGGAACAATCGACGGCGTCGGACCGGCCGCCGAGGACGCGCGCCACATTGACACCCTTAACTTCCGCATGAACGGCGTCGGCTATACCGGCGACAAGCGCTCGCAGCTGTTCCTGGTAGAGGTGCCACCGGTCGACGCGGAGCCGCCGGTAGCCCCCACCGGCCGGGCAAAGGACTCCGCAGGTGGTGAGGACGCCGACGCCTTCTCCGCGGTACCGCAGAGTATGCAGTTGACCGACGCCGACGCTGACCACAACGGTCCGGTCTTTACCGGCGACGGCAATCGGATTCTCTTCAGCGCCAGCCTGCATGAGGACCGCGACGAAAATCTGCGCAGCGACATCTATTCCATCGCCGCCGACGGCACAGACCGGCAACAGCTGACCAATCTGAACGGGTCCACCCTTGGAGTCTCCGACGGACGTATTTCCGCCGATGGCCAGTGGCTCTTCTACCTCGGCGGCGAACTCTCCAGCACCGGTATAGACTTCGTCGCCCGGAACACCGGCCTCTACGTGGCACCGGTATCCGAACCATCCTCCGGCCGCCGCCTGACCGATGCGGAATCGGTGGACCTGGGCGAAACCGGCGGACCGCTGACACAGTTTGGAGCCGACGGCGTCCTGGTCACCAACCGCACGCGCGGTTCCCTGGAAGTCCTCCATGTGACGGCCGACGGCGGTACAGCGGTCCTGGCCTCCGGGCCGCGGCTGCTGACGGGTCTGGACGCGTCGGGCGACACCGTCGTCGTCACCTTCTCCGATCCAGCGACCATGGGAGACGTGGCGCTGGTGCATGAGGGCGGGCTGAAGCAGCTGACCGACTTTTCCGCGCCACTGCGGAACGAAGCCGGCGTCGTACTCCCCAAGGAAGTGACCTACCAGGCCGACGACGGCTACCCCGTGCACGGCTGGGTCCTGCTGCCGGAGGGGGAGGGGCCGCATCCGGTGCTGCTCAACATTCACGGAGGTCCGTTTGCGCAGTACGGCTGGGGACTCTTCGACGAAGCGCAGGTGTATGTCGAGGCCGGCTATGCCGTGCTGATGCCCAATCCGCGCGGAGCGGCTGGCTACGGGCAGGAACACGGCCGTTCGATCAAGGGGGCGATGGGAACTGTTGACCTTCTCGACGTCCTGGGTTTCCTCGAAGGCGCATTGTCTGAATTCGACGGGCTCGACGACGGCCGGCTGGGAATCATGGGCGGCTCCTACGGCGGCTACCTCACAGCCTGGACCATCTCCCAGGACCACCGGTTCACGGCCGCGATCGTCGAGCGCGGCTACCTTGATCCGCCGTCGTTTATTGGCTCTTCCGACATCGGCTGGTTCTTCTCGAACGAGTAAACCGGCAGCGACCCGGAAAAGGTAAAGGGCCAGAATCCGTTCGCGCACATTGACAAGGTGGACACACCGGCGTTGATCATCCATTCCGAGGAGGACCTGCGCTGCCCGCTGGAACAGGCGCATCGGTACTACACGGCGCTGAAGCTTCGAGGGGTTGAAACGGAAATGGTGGTCTTTCCCGGTGAAAACCATGAGCTGTCCAGAGCCGGAACACCGCACCACCGGAAGCAGCGGTTCGAGCACATTCTGCGCTGGTGGGCGCGGTATCTGCCTACCGCACAAAACCGCGTCGGGGCGTAACGCCGTCGTTCAGCATCAAGGGGGAGACAAAGCAATGGACGAAAGATACGAGTCCATGTACCAGCGCGGCCATCAGGCGGAACCACAGAAGATCGTTCCGGCAAAGAAGGACCGGGCTGCCGTTCCCGATGACCGTGAGTCCGGGTCTGTAGAGGTTGCACCGGTGACGCCGGCGGGGGAGCGGGTGGATCCGGACCCTCCCGCTGCTGTACAGACCAGCGCCGGACCAAACCCATACATTCGATTGCTGATTATCGCCGGTTGCATTTTGATCGTGGGTGCAGTGGTGGCATTTTTCGGCGGCGGGCAATTGATCAACATGCAAATGATGCCGAGCTCCGTGGAGGCACAGGAGGAGGCATTTCTGTTGATGACCTACGGGCAATCCCTGACGGCGGTCGCGCCCTTCCTTCTCGCACTTGGCCTGGGAACGCTGCTTGGCGTTGTCTTCATGAAGGCGTATGCCTGGCGGGCGCCCCAGCGCACCGACTGAGCATGAGAGCCTCGTACGCCTTTACCGACAGGTCGACTATAAGTAGCCTGATGACGAAGAGTATTCGAGCGGACTCAAGGAGTTGTTATGGACAATCAGGACATTCAAGAACGCATTCAGGCGCTGGTTGACCAGGAGCACCAGCTGCGGGAGGCCTCCGCCAGCGAAGACGAGGTGGAGGCAAACCGTGCCGAACTGCGCCGCGTCCAGGAGTCCCTGGATCAGTGCTGGGATCTGCTGCGGCAGCGGAGGGCCAAGCAGGAAACAGGCGGGAATCCGGAGGACGTTTCCGCCCGGCCGGTGGATCAGGTCGAAGGATACAGACAGTAGTGAGCACAACTACGCGGCCCGAATCGCCGTCATCCGGGCTGCATGTTGCCGACACCCATGATCTGCTCCGGGTGCAGGGTGCGCGCGAAAACAACCTCAAGAATATCGACGTCGAGATCCCGAAGCGCCGGCTGACGGTCTTCACCGGCGTCTCCGGCTCGGGCAAGAGTTCGCTGGTCTTCGCCACCATCGCCGCAGAGTCGCGGCGGATGATCAATGAAACCTACAGCGCCTTCCTGCAGGGATTCATGCCGACGCAGGCGCGGCCCGACGTCGACATCCTCGAAGGGCTGACGACGGCGATCATCGTCGACCAGGAGCGGATGGGCGCAAATCCGCGCTCGACCGTCGGTACCGCGACGGACGCGAACGCGTTGCTGCGCATCCTCTTCAGCCGGCTCGGTGAGCCGCACGTCGGATCGCCGCAGGCATTCTCGTTCAACGTCGCCTCAATCAGCGGCGCCGGCGCCGTCACCTTCGAGAAGGGCGGGGAGAAGGTCAAGGAGCGGCGGGACTTCAGCATCACCGGTGGCATGTGTCCGAAGTGCGAGGGCACCGGACGGGTGACGGACTTCGACCTGGCGCAACTCTACGACGACAGTAAGTCCCTGAACGAGGAGGCACTCACCATCCCCGGCTACACCATGAGTGGCTGGCAAGGCCGCCTGCTTCGTGGGGTGGGGCTTGACCTGGACAAACGGATCTGCGACTACAGCCAGGCAGAACTGAAAGACCTGCTGTACAAGGAACCGACCAAGATCAAGGTCGAGGGCGTCAACCTGACCTTCGAAGGCGTGATTCCGAAAATCCAGAAGTCGATGCTCTCCAAGGACCGCGAGGCGATGCAGCCGCACATCCGGGCATTTGTCGACCGCGCGATTACGTTCACGGCATGCCCCGAATGCGGCGGCACCCGGCTCAGTGAGGCTGCCCGGTCCTCAAAAATCAACGGGATCAGCATCGCGGACGCGTGTGCCATGCAGATCAACGAGCTGGTCGAATGGGTCCGCGGGCTCGACGAGCCATCGGTGGCGCCGCTGCTGACGACGCTGGAGGAAAGCCTTGACTCCTTCGTCGAGATTGGGCTCGGCTACCTGAGCCTCAATCGGCCGGCCGGCACGCTGTCCGGGGGAGAAGCCCAGCGCACCAAGATGATCCGCCACCTCGGTTCCGCGCTGACTGACATCACGTATGTCTTCGACGAACCGACCATCGGTCTGCACCCGCACGACATTGCCCGGATGAACGATCTGCTGCTCCGGCTGAGGGACAAGGGCAACACCGTGCTGGTCGTCGAGCACAAGCCGGAGACGATCGCGATCGCCGACCATGTGGTGGACCTCGGTCCCGGCGCCGGGACAGCTGGTGGCGAATTGGTGTTCGAGGGCACGGTTGAGGGGCTGCGGGGGAGCGATACCATCACCGGCCGCCACCTCGACGACCGCGCCCGCCTCAAGGAATCTGTGCGGAAGTCCACGGGAGCTCTGGAGATCCGTGGCGCACGGCAGAATAATCTTCAGGATGTCGACGTCGATGTTCCGACGGGACTCCTCACCGTCGTCACCGGGGTCGCCGGCTCCGGTAAGAGTTCGCTGATTCACGGAAATCTTGCAGGGCGTGACGGCGTGATCGTCATCGATCAGGCCGGTATCAAGGGTTCGCGCCGCTCCAATCCCGCAACCTACACAGGCCTGCTCGAGCCGGTCCGCAAATCCTTTGCAAAAGCTAACGGGGTGAAGCCGGCGCTGTTCAGCGCCAACTCGGAGGGCGCTTGCCCCACCTGCAACGGTGCCGGCGTGATTTACACCGAGCTGGGCGTGATGGAGACCGTCGCCACCACCTGTGAGGAATGCGAAGGCAAGCGGTTCCAGGCAGCGGTGCTTGAGTACAAACTCGGTGGCAAGGACATCACCGAAGTGCTTGCGATGTCAGTCGCCCAAGCTGAGGAATTCTTTGGCGCCGGCGAGGCACGTACGCCGGCCGCGCACAAGATCCTCGACCGGCTCGCCGACGTTGGCCTGGGATA
>NZ_KI914656.1:0-4375 GCF_000520495.1 Arthrobacter sp. H14 | reverse complement strand
GGCCTGGGATATCTGACCCTCGGCCAGCCACTCACGACACTGTCCGGCGGCGAGCGGCAGCGGCTCAAATTGGCAACCCATATGGGGGAGAAAGGCGGCGTCTACGTGCTTGATGAACCAACCACGGGTCTGCACCTTGCCGACGTCGAGCAACTACTTGGTTTGCTCGACCGGCTGGTCGACTCCGGTAAGTCGGTCATTGTGATTGAGCACCATCAGGCCGTTATGGCGCATGCGGATTGGATCATCGATCTCGGCCCTGGCGCCGGCCACGACGGCGGTCGTGTCATCTTCGAGGGCCCACCTGCCGATCTCGTCGCCGACCGTTCCACACTTACAGGACAGCACCTCGCGGCGTACATCGGTAGCTGACTGCGAGGATAGCGGACAGTAGTTGTCCGCAGGGCGTACTAGGGTGACATCATCGATGCGGCAGATCGTGGGACCACGAACCGGGTGGACGTCGGCCTTGCATTGTGACGACTGAGATGTATAGGAGACGGACGATGAGCCAGGAAATCCAGATTACCTTCGACGCCCACGACCCCCGGACGCTGTCCATTTTTTGGCGCGACGTCCTCGGATATGTCCATCCCGCTCCGCCCGGCGTTGACCTGCCCGACGGCGCCGATCCACTGGCGGCGTGGGGCGACTTTTTGGAGCGGGTTGGCGTACCGGAGGAGCGGCGCAACTCGAGTTCCGCCGTCGAGGACCCGGAGGGCCGGGGTCCACGCATGTTCTTCCAGCAGGTGCCGGAAGGAAAGACGGCCAAGAACCGCGTGCATATCGATGTCCGCTCTGCTCCCGGGCTGCAGGGAGCAGAGCGGATGGCGGCGCTTGAGGCAGAGTGCTCGCGGCTGGTTGCGATGGGAGCCGAACGCCTCCGACGGCACGAGCCCGAGCCTCCCATGAGCGTCGGCTTCATCGTTATGACCGACCCCGAGGGGAATGA
The DNA here is from genome assembly GCF_000520495.1 of Arthrobacter sp. H14. GTDB lineage: Bacteria > Actinomycetota > Actinomycetes > Actinomycetales > Micrococcaceae > Arthrobacter_C. Next base: position 3,423 of record NZ_KI914656.1, on the reverse strand, counting down.
GTTCTGCCTGGATTGATGCATCCGGCTACGGGCTGGACAGACAGAACCGACTGGGAACGCGCTTTCGCGAAACAGCCCCTGAACCCGGATATTATGTAAAGTTGGGAAAGGGAGCTGTGCCGTTCACGTGCGGGTTGGAAGGAGGCCAAGAATGATCCTCCCGGAAGTTCGCGACCCTCGTTTCATCAGGATCCGCCGCGGTGGGACCCTGACTGATTCGGACCACCAGCTTCTCGCCCTTTGGGTGGCCTCGTGCGCGGAGCACGTCCTGCACCTCTTTGAGTCGGCCCGGCCGGCGGATCCGCGCCCACGTCAGGCGATCGATCATTCGCGCGCCTGGGTGCGTGGTGAGATTAAAATGACCGAGGCCCGCGTGGCGGGCGGCCATGCAATGGGTGCGGCCAGAGAACTGCACGGGGCGGCCCGGCATGCCGCATATGCTACTGGCCAGGCCGGGGTCGTCGCACACGTCGCCGCACACGAACTGGGCGCGGCCGCGTATGCGATCAAGGCCGCACGTGCTGCCGCCCCGGATGGCGAGGCCGGGGCCGCGGGGCAGTTCGAGTGCCGGTGGCAGCGCGATCAGCTCCCGGAAGCGATTCGTGAGCTCGTACTCGACGACCAGCAATTGCGGAACGGCATTTGCTGGTCGGTGTTTGACTGTTGAGCAGGCGAGTCGTTGCGCCCAACTCAGGCCGCACGGTGATGGTTCTGTCAGGCTCAATGTATTGATTGCGACCCCTGCAGCAACCGGCATTCGCAAGTTGTGAGAGGGGCACCTTCAGGGCCCGTGGATAAAACGCCGATAATCTACATTATGTAAACTAGAAGTGATCCTATTGCAGAATCTGCAGAATAGGACTCAGGGATACGACGCCCCTCCTTCGGCGGTCTGGTCGCCGAAAACTACGTCCTTTAGCGGAAGTTGGCCTGCTCGATCATGTGTGTGGCAAATCCGCACCTGATGCTGGGGCGCGTGTCCTGACTGTTGAAGATAGTGATAAAACCGGGGATTCCAGGCCTTTCCTTGACAGCGTTTCGCATTTTATGCATGCTAAGAGCATAATTTGCAGACACATCGGAGGCTTGATGGACCCCAGAGAGGGCCGGCTGATAAGGCGCCGATATCCGACCTTATGTCAACTAGAAGTGATCCTATTGCAGAATCTGCGGAATAGGACTCAGGGATACGACTCCCCTCCTTCGGCGGTCTGGTCGCCGAAAACTACGTCCTTTAGCGGAAGTTGGCGTGCTCGATCATGTGTGTGGCAAATCCGCACCTGATGCTGGGGCGCGTGTCCTGACTGCTGAAGATAGCGATAAAACCGGGGATTCTAGGCCTTTCCTTGACAGCGTTTCGCATTTTATGCATGCTAAGAGCACAATTTGCAGACACATCGGAGGCTTGATGGACCCCAGAGAGGGCCGGCTGATAAGGCTTCCCCTGCGTCATGAAGCGGTTTCCGCGGACGCAGTGTTTGAGGACATGCTCACCGGTTGGAAGCAGCAGCAGTTGGCCCGCAACTTCACGGCCGGAACAATCCGGGGACGTGAGCGCCTCGTCCGGCGGTTTGTCGATCATACCGGGCATTTTCCGTGGGACTGGACCGTCGGTGATGCCGATGAGTTCTTCGCCCATGAGCGCTCCATCGTGAACCTGGCGTTCGCCACCGTTCGTGCCTACCAGACCCATCTGAAGGTGTTCTGCGACTTCGTGACCGATCCTGCCTACGAGTGGGAACAAATCTGCGGCGAAAGGTTTGGCCGCTCCCCTGTCCAGATCATCACCGAATTTAACCGGGCACGGCATTCACAGAATAACGAGCAGTCGCCGGTCAAGAGGCCCTTTACCCGTGCGGAGCTGCAGGGATTTTTTGATCTGGCCGATCTTGAGGTCGAGCGTGTTCTCGTCTCCGGCCGCAAAGGGGCCGTCGCTGCCTATCGGGACGCGGTGGTGTTCAAGACCGCCTATGCGTGGGGTCTTCGAGCCAACGAGGTCACGCACCTTCAGACCGTGGACTTTTCGCGGAACCGCAGAGCACCGCAGTTCGGCGACTTCGGTGTCCTGCAGATCAGATACGGCAAGGCGCAGCGCGGTTCCCCGCCCAAGAGGCGTTCGGTGCTGACGGTCTTCGAATGGTCCCCTGATGTCCTCGAGACTTGGATCCGGACGGGACTTCCGTGGCTCTGCCCGGCCGTGTCGGAAATATTCCCCACGGCCAACGGGCTGCCTGTTCCCAAGTCCAATCTGCATCGCCGCTTCCGGGACTATATCGATGAGCTTGGTTATCCGCCGGGCCTGGACATCCATTCGTTGCGCCGGTCCTACGTCACGCACCTCTTTGAGCACTTCGGGTTCGACCACACTTTTGTTCAGCGCCAGGTTGGACACGAACACGCCTCGACCACCTCCCTCTACACCTCCGTTTCCAGTGACTATCAGACGAGTGAGCTCAACCGGGTGCTCGAGGACATGATTGACAGAGCCATCAAGCCGAAGGAGGAAAGACAATGAAACGAGAGATCGAATACCGGTGGCGGGCCCGGGAACTTATGGCCCGGCATGGCATGCGAAACACCCGGGAGCTGGTGGCACCGTTGCGGGAGCGCGGCATCACGCTTTCCGAGTCGCAGATCTACCGCATGGTCGGCCAAAACCCGGAACGGATATCTTTTCAGCTGCTGGCAGCCCTCTGCGACATCTTCGGCGTCGAGGCGAACGAGCTGTTCACCTTTACAGCCACCGATGCCAGATCCAAACGCCAGAAGCAGGCCGTCGCCTCCGGGGAAAACGTCGTCCGGTTCGCGGATTCCTACAAGCCTGTCAGAGCCCGTATCCTTGACGAGGACTAAGTCCGGGCTCCGCGGCCGACCGCGCTCTGAAGGCGATCGCCGGTGCGCCCGATGCGGTCGCCTGGCCGCAAAGACCCGCGTAACCTGGCCCGAGGGCCCCATCTGCGGGATCTGCTTCACCACGGCATTGCGGACACGTGGGTCCTGCCCGGGCTGCGGAGAAGCCAGGCTCCTTCCCGGCAAGAATGCCGAAGGGGCCGACATCTGCCGGGACTGCGCAGGCATCACCACCAACATGAACTGCGACGGATGCGGGGGCCGAAACCGAGAGGTTCCGCGCCGGCCACTGCATCCGCTGCGTACTCCGGACCGATCTGGAACTGACCCTGCGGCCTCACGATCCCCCGGACTTACGCCTCAAACGTCTCATCGGTGTTCTAACCGAGGCGCAGAGACCGGAGAGTATCTACACCTGGATGCGCGGGACCAGGGCCAAAGAACTCCTCACCGGACTCGGTACACGCGGCGTCGGACTCAGCCATGAGGCCTTCGACGCTCTGCCCGGATCGCGTGCAGTGGAGTATCTTCGGGAACTGCTTATCCATCACAACATGCTTCCGCCCCGCGACC
>NZ_KI914655.1:135512-144631 GCF_000520495.1 Arthrobacter sp. H14 | reverse complement strand
TCATCTGGACCAAAACCGCCGAAGACATCCTCGCCTCCATCGCCAGATACCTGAAACGAATTAACGAATCAGGACACTAGGGTGCTCCGCTGTCAATATTGAGCGCCACAACTCCTGCCACGATCAAAGCTATGCCAATGACTTTGACCATGCCCAGTTGCTCGCCGAAGAAGAATGCACCGATGATGGCTATCAAGGCTGTCCCTAAACCGGCCCAGATGGCGTAGGCGACTCCCACCGGTACCGTGCGCAGAGTCAACGACAGCATCCAGAACGCCATGCCGTATCCGACTGCCACACCCACCGAGGGCCACAATCGGGTGAATCCGTCCGAGAGCTTCAGCAGCGACGTCCCGGCCACTTCGAACACGATGGCCAGGGCCAGAAATACGTATGGCATTGTCGACTCCTTTAGTCACGCCGTTCTTGCCGATGTACCCGCCGCGGAAGCGGGAGCCGGGAGGCATCCCTGCGCTCACTACTCCAACGCGTGGTCGAAAGTCAGCGTCCTGTGGGTCGGCGTGTATCCGAGACGCTCATACAAGCCGAGGGCGCCTGACGGGTTCTCGGTATCGACCTGCAATCCGGCATTGTCCACTCCACCGGCCTTGAAGCGGCGCATGGCCTCAATCAGGATCGCCGGGGCTATGCCGCGTCCGCGCCAGCCACTGCGCACACCCAGCAGCTCCGTATACCCCTCGCTGTACCCGTGGATCTTGAGAGAGTTCGGGTCCATGCTGGCAATGTGATATCCGGCCACTTCGCCGCTGGTCTTGTCGATTACGGCCATACTCCATCCGGGTTTGAAATCCGGATGGCTAACCGTAAACCGCCAGCTCTCCTCATCGCGGGGCTCGCTCCCCCAGTGATCCTGGAACGCTTCATTGTGCGCTTGACGGATACTGTCGGAAATTTCCGGATTGAAAGTTACGAACTCCAACCCGCTGTCCAAGCCGGCCTCAGGGATCGGTTCGCTGAGCGGTTTGGTCATCTCGGTCCAGTACCGCACGACCTTGGTTCCCATGGATTCCATCAAAGCGATGTGGCCCTGATTGTTTTCTTCCGCATAGGTACGCAGCACTCCGGGCGACGCACCGGCCTCCGAGAACCGTTGCCTGGCCCGTGCCTCCTGCCAGCGGTAAACAACCGTACCAATCCCCCTCCGGCGCCACTGCGGATCGACGCCGCCCCAGGAGTAGGCCTTGGGTGATCCTTCGTTGCTCGTAACCCGACCGAAGGCGCGTGGAATTCCCGCTTCGTCGAGACCGAAAAGACTGTTGAGTGCCGGATCGTTTTTGGAGGAACTGAAGATCTCCTCCAGGTCCTGCCGGTGCTCAAACCAGATGGGTTTGTCAGCCTCCGCCATTCGCTCGATCAATTCCAACCAGGAATCGACGTCCTCCGGTTTTATACTGCGCCAGCTCAAACCGGTCGATGAATCGGGCATCGGGGCAAGGGTGCTGGCTGTCATATTCCAAGACTATCGGCACACCGCTTTGAATTTATGCTCCTTCGAACCGTCGTCGGGCAATAGCAACGGCCGGCGCGGCGCGCAAAGGTTCTACGCAATGTAGAACCTTGACGGGAAACCGGGTAAATTAGAGACAGATACAAGTTCATAGTGAACTTTGAAATACAGGACGACGACGCCACCTGCAACGGCGTTACAGGCAGACAAGGAATCCGGATGGCCACTCTCGGCGAGCTCGAACGCACAGTGATGGATCTTCTGTGGGAGAACCCCGAAGCGGTAACCGCCAATGCACTCCGTGACATGCTCGCCCGGAGAACGCACGGGGAACACGCCAGCAAGGAACTGGCGGTGACCACTGTCCTGACCGTGCTCTCCCGGCTGGAGAAGAAGGGACTGGTTGAACGCGCGCGGGACACGCGGCCGCACCGCTACCAGGCAGTCACCAGCAGGGAAGAGCACACGGCGGACCTGATGCACGAGGTTCTTGGCTCTGCGCCCAACCGCGAGGCAGTTCTCGCCCGGTTCCTCGGATCCGTCAGCGATGGCGAAGCCGCGACCCTGCGTAAACTACTCGGACACAGCTAGGCGCCGCCGGGCGCCGGACGGTATCGAATGATCTGGGCATCGTACGCGCTGGCCGTTCTCGCCATCATTCTGGCCTGGCCGGCTCCGATCATTCTCTCGAAGGCGCAATGGCCGGCACGATCCCCCTTCACCGCGATGATTCTTTGGCAGGCAATCGCGCTGGCCGGTGGGCTCTCAATGATCGGGGCCATGCTGGTATGGGGGCTTGACCCACTCGGAGACAACTTGCTGGCCGGCATGGGCGTGCTGGCCGGGATCGTATTCGGGAACCGGTCCACGGAGGCCCTGGGTTTCTGGCACGTCTTTGCGCTCAGTGCGGCCTTCCTTTTGGGACTGCACCTGGTCTTCACCCTGCTGCTGACCTACATTCGGATTCATCGCCAGCGACGGCGGCACCGGGACCTGCTGCGTATCCTCAGTTCGCCTTCCCCGGAGTCCGCGTCGACAGTCGTGATTAACCACCCGGCCCCCGTGGCATACTGCCTGCCGGGAGGAGCCAGATCGGTGACGGTTCTATCCGACGGCCTGGTCAATCTGCTTGAGCTGGACGAGCTTGAGGCCGTGCTCATCCATGAGCAGACCCACTTGACCCAGCGCCACCATCTCCTGCTGTGGGCATTCGCGGCCTGGCGTTCTGCGCTGCCGTGGCTGCCGACGTCTCAACTGGCCCAGCGCTCGGTTAATGAACTGATCGAAATGCTGGCCGATGACGAGGCGCTGAAATCTGTCGACAAGACGTCCTTGATTAAAGCGATCGCAATTGTCGCCTCGGGAACCGGTCCCTCTGAGAGCACTGATGACGACGACGGCGCCTTGGCTGGATCTTCTTCAGCCCTCGGGCATTACGACGCCGGCAGCAGCCCGGTCGGGACACCAGGAGGTCCGATCGAGTCCGGCATGGATGCCGTGACGACCTCGCATCGGGTCAGCCGCCTGATCACTCCCCGTCCCGCGCTGCCCCAATCCGGGCAGTCAATAATAGTGGGCATGTCCGCCGCGTTGCTCGCGGCGCCGACGGTATTGCTGATTGTTCCCGGGCTATGGGCGTTGTGACCTGCCGTCTCCGCTCCAGTTGCGGCTGAGCTGTCCCGGGCCCACGGTCTGTCCGCCTACGCGTCGATCCGTTCACGGTCCAGGACAGCGGCGCCGGCGATAATGAATTCCTTTCGGGGAGCCACGTCGCTGCCCATCAGCAGGTCGAAGGCCCGTTCGGCTGCCTGCGCGTCTTCCACTCCCACCCGGCGGAGCGTCCGGTGCCGCGGGTCCATCGTCGTCTCCGCCAGCTGATCGGCGTCCATCTCACCGAGACCCTTGTAACGCTGGATGGGTTCTTTGTACCGCTTTCCATCCTTCTCAAGCCGCGCAAGCAGGGTATTCATCTCATTCTCGGAATAGGTGTAGATCATCTCGTTCGGTTTTGATCCGGAATGGATCACCTCAACCCGGTGCAGCGGCGGTACTGCGGCGAAGACTCTGCCTGCTTCAACGAGAGGCCGCATGTACCGGAAGAACAGCGTCAGCAGCAACGTACGGATATGTGCACCATCCACGTCCGCGTCAGTCATGAGGATGACCTTGCCATAACGCGCTGCCTCGAGCTGGAAACTCCGCCCGGATCCCGCACCGACGACTTGGATCAGCGCCGCACACTCAGTGTTGGAGAGCATATCCCCCACCGAAGCTTTTTGGACATTGAGAATCTTGCCTCTGATCGGCAGCAGGGCCTGGTAGTCGGATGACCGGGCCAATCTGGCTGTTCCAAGAGCGCTGTCACCCTCAACAATGAAAAGTTCGGATCGTTCCACGTCATCGATCCGGCAGTCTGCGAGTTTGGCTGGCATCGCCGAGGTTTCCAGGGCGTTCTTGCGGCGCTGCGTTTCCTTATGCACACGCGCGGAGATCCGTGACTTCATCTCCGAAACGACTTTCTCCAATAGCACCGCGCTTTGCTGCTTGTCTGCGCGCGTTTTGGAGTTCAGTTTTGCGAGGATCTCCTTCTCGACCACCTTGGCTACGATCTGGCGCACCGCCGGGGTGCCGAGAATTTCCTTCGTCTGCCCTTCGAATTGGGGCTCCGCCAACCGCACCGTCAGAACAGCAGTAAGACCGGCGAAGACATCATCTTTTTCGATTTTGTCGTTGCCCGCCTTCAGCTTGCGGGAGTTCGCCTCGATCACTTTACGGAATGACTTCAGCAGCGCCTGTTCGAAACCGCTGAGGTGCGTGCCTCCCTTGGGAGTGGCAATAATGTTCACGAAGCTGCGAACGGTCGTGTCGTAACCGATCCCCCAACGCAGGGCGATATCCACCTCGCACTCACGTTCGACCTCGGTAATGTGGCTGTGTCCTTTATCGTCAAGCACCGGCACCGATTCGGAGAACTTTCCAGCACCGTGCAGTCTCCAGATATCGGTGACAGGACTGTCTGCTGCAAGGTAATCGGCGAACTCGGAAATACCGCCGTCATGGACGAATACTTCTTCGATGGGGCCGTTCTCCCCCGGAGTGCCGGGCAATCCCCGCTCATCCCGAAGGGTAATTTTGAGCCCCGGGATCAAGAAGGATGTCTGCCGGGCACGGGCTTGGAGCTCTTCGTAGGAAAATTTAGCGTCCCGGGTGAAGATTTGCGGATCGGCCCAATACCTCACCCTTGTGCCGCTCACGCCCCGCTTCGTAGTACCTGTCTTATCCAGCGTCGACCCGGTCGTGAACGGCTCAAATAGCGCCGTCGGAGTCAGTGTCTTGCCCTTGTCCCTGAAATGGCCCGGTTCACCACGGCGAAAAGACATCTGGTAGGTCTTACCGCCGCGGTCCACCTGCACGTCCAGCCTCGATGACAGTGCGTTGACCACGCTGGCGCCGACGCCATGCAGTCCACCGGAGGCTGTATAGGAGCCACCACCGAATTTGCCACCCGCGTGGAGCTTCGTGAATACCACTTCCACACCTGACAGACCCGTCTTGGGCTCGACATCGACGGGAATGCCCCGGCCGTCGTCGTGGATCTCGACAGAATCGTCTGGATGCATGATTACTGTGATGCTTTGGCCATATCCAGCCAACGCCTCATCCACGGAATTATCAATGATTTCCCACAGGCAATGCATCAGACCCCGGGAGTCAGTTGACCCGATATACATTCCCGGGCGCTTCCGGACTGCCTCCAGTCCTTCCAGAACAGAAAGGTGCCGCGCTGTGTACTCGGATTTCGTAGGCGCCACTGTGGTCTTACTCCTCGGCTTCGAAACTGCCGGGAACTACCGGCGGATATCTGGATCTTTACTAGGCTATCGAGCTTTTCCCATGCCGGATGCCACCGCCTCCAGAGGGCGAGTCGGAGCAGTCTCAGAATTCGGACGAGACGATAGCTTTTGCAACATCCGTACGCGGATAGCGAAAGCGGCCCATCCTGCGAAGAAATTGGACCGAATAATGGTTGTATAGAGTGTACGAACTACTAAGGAGGTCGTCATGACGACAGCTGTAGCCAGCCGCGAACTTAACGCGCTAGACCGCTGCGACCGTTGCGGAGCGCAGGCCTATGTACGTGTCGTGCTTGAATCCTCCGGTGGTGAGCTCTTGTTCTGTGCACATCATGCCCGTGAACATGAGCCAAAACTGAAGTCCCTCGCATCAGAGTGGCAGGATGAGACAAGTCGACTGCATGAAAAGGCCGGCACCGCCAGCGAGGGCTGATCTGTAATGAACCGCCCGACGGTTCATTACACCTCACGGCGGCAAAAACTTAAAAACGAAGGGGCCTTCCTGTTGGAGGGCCCCTTTCGCTGTGCTCTGTGCCGGCCCGCCGCATTTGCAGTGAGCCGGTTGGTCTTAATCCAGGTAGTCGCGCAGCACCTGAGACCGCGAAGGGTGCCGGAGTTTCGACATAGTCTTGGACTCTATCTGCCTTATGCGTTCACGGGTCACCCCGTAGACTTTTCCGATCTCATCAAGCGTCTTGGGCTGTCCGTCGGTAAGTCCGAACCGCATGGCCACGACGCCTGCTTCCCGCTCGGACAGGGTATCCAGGACAGAGTGCAACTGTTCCTGCAAGAGTGTGAAGCTCACGGCGTCAGCCGGCACGACGGCTTCGGAATCTTCGATCAGATCACCGAATTCGGAGTCACCGTCTTCGCCAAGCGGCGTATGCAGTGAAATCGGCTCGCGCCCATACTTCTGAACTTCGACGACCTTCTCGGGGGTCATATCCAGTTCGAGCGCCAGTTCTTCAGGAGTTGGTTCGCGGCCGAGATCCTGCAGCATTTGGCGCTGGACGCGGGCCAGCTTGTTGATAACCTCCACCATGTGGACCGGTATACGAATGGTACGTGCCTGGTCGGCCATGGCACGCGTAATCGCCTGGCGAATCCACCACGTCGCATAGGTAGAGAACTTGAAGCCCTTGGTGTAGTCGAACTTCTCGACGGCCCGAATCAGACCAAGGTTGCCTTCCTGGATCAAATCGAGGAACAGCATGCCGCGGCCGGTGTAACGCTTGGCCAGTGAGACGACGAGGCGAAGGTTCGCTTCAAGAAGGTGGTTCTTCGCCCGCTTGCCGTCATGGACAACCCATTTCAGCTCCCGCTTCAGCTTTTCCGGCAGGTCCTTCTCTGCGGCAAGCTTGTGCTCAGCAAAGAGACCAGCTTCGATTCGAAGCGCAAGGTCCACTTCCTGCTCGGCGTTCAGAAGGGCGACTTTGCCGATCTGCTTCAGATAGTCCTTGACCGGATCCGCTGTAGCTCCGGCGGAAATCACCTGCTGGGCCGGGGCGTCGTCATCGTCGGCGTCCGAATAGACAAAGCCGGATCCGGTGGGAGCTTCCTCTTCGGAGGATGCAGCTTCCGTAGCGGCGCCTTCCGGCAAGTCCTCAGCGTCGGCATCGGCCGCAGGCGTGGCCTCTTCGACTATCTCGTCGACGACGTCCTTCTTCCGCGTTCCGCCTTTGCCGGCCGATTTGGCCGGAGCCTTGACCGTATCCGCCTTGGATCCCGTCTTTGACTTCGCACCGGCGTTACCGGACATGCTTTTCCTGACGCTGGTCAGCCCGGTCCCCTCGTCCGGGGAGCCGTTTGCGCCCTTCGCAGCGGAGTTGGGCTTTACGCCCGTCGTGCCCTCTTTGGCGGACGTAGCGGTTGTCTTCTTGGAAGCCGGTGACACAGAAAACCTTTCATACAGCGGTCTGTGGCATCACCAAAGGGGTAACACCACTATGACCCTGTCAAGTCCGTGATTGATTTCGAGGCGTAACGCCGCTGGTAGATCCACCATGTAGAACTATCAGCCCGGGCCTAATGTTCCCCGGATTCGGCGTCCATTCGACTACTCGAAGCACGGACCCAACCGGGTCTCCTTTGTATTGTCTCACGATTCCATGGCCTCGGCACACTCTTCGGGACAGCTGGCAGGGGGCCGCCCCGGGCACGCATTAGGCTGCTTCGGCACCGATGCTGCTCCATGCAGTATCAGGTTTGGTCGCCCACCGCGGCAGGCGGCCAGTGGCAAACAGCTGCTCTAAAAGTACCGCCAGCTTGTACTTGGGATCCAGCTCAAGGCACTTATCCAGATAGCTCTGGGCATGGGAACCCCGCCCCTTGGTCCACTCAATCCACGACAGCATGGTCAGCAGGGCCGCTGACGATGGACCTGAGCTGAATTGCAGCAGCATCTTGAAGAGATCAGCCGCGCGGTTTATCGACTTCCAGTCGGGTGGGCCGTCATGCCCGCCCACCAGTACGGCCTGGAATACTGCGAGCGCATCCGGGGTCCCGTCGGGATCTTCGTCGGCCCTGCGGGCGGCTGCAGGGTTCGTGTTCAGTGCTTCCGGAACCATTAAGGCGCCGGATTGACTCGACAATAAGTCGCCGCAAAACGCCCCCTTCAGGGCGATTTCCGGACCGATGCTGATTTGCACCAACAAACAATCGCGAACGGTTTTGCACGTGAGACTCGCGAGCAGAAAGCCCGCCGACTCCTCATCCTGGATTCCCGAGGGCAATCTGCCGGCGCGCCGTGATCCGTCGCCGTGGCCCTCCACGGCCGTACGCCAGGCACCCATCGTTGCGGCGAATTGATTTTCCCGCAGCCAGGAGTTGCCGACGCGGTGAACATTCTCCCGCGTGGATTCTTCAACCGCCCGATCTGTATTGACCTGCAGTTCCGGGCCGATACCTGTGGCCTCTTCAATACTGCGCCCGTAATGACTGCCGCGGAAAATGAGCTCGGCGTTGAGTTCACTTGAAGTGATGTCATCGATCGGCCGGCCCGGCCAGGGGCAACATCTGACGTCGTCGCAGAAGTACTCCCGCCAAACTGATCCGGAAATCCACCAGGCATCCCGGACTGGAATTCCGGCAAAGGCAAGACACGCTTCCAGAGCGTCCATAATCCTGCTGTGCGGTCGTTCCGACTGGTCGCCCCAGGGAGCGTCACTGTATAAGGCGATAATCGTCGAATCCCGCGTTGTATCGCCGCCAAGGTAATGCCTGACCTGCTCGGCGAAATCGCCCGCCTCACCCGGAGTTGGATTGTGCGGAAGATCCACCCGCAATGTCGCACCCACACGTCCTCCCCTCATCGTGATGAAGACAGCACTCTCCCGTGGCCAAAAGCCAAGGGCATGCGGGATATAGCTCAGGATGTCGGCGGAGGTTCGGATTCTGTACGGCTTTTCATTCGTCATACCGCCAAGTCTTGACCGACCCGGAAGCCATCAAAAGGAACGCCGGCAACTTTGTGTGCAACTTGCTGCAGACTTCGTGTTGGGGAGGACGAGTCGGCGCCGGGCGCTTCAGCTCAGGCGGGGTCGCCGTCTTCGTCCGGCTCTTCTCCGCTGTCCTGGCTTTCGCCGTCCTTACCGTCCCGACCGTCCCGGGTGGCAAGGTAGGCTTCGACCGCCGCACCCAGCTCTTCGGCATCAGGAAGCTCATCGTTATTCTTGGTCAGCAGCGAGCGGCGTTCCAACCCGCCGGTGTACTCGTCGTAGCGCTTTTCCAGATTGGCGACGACACTCTGGACTTCGCTGGAACCTGCCACTTGTTCTGAAATCTGGCGCTCGACAGTG
>NZ_KI914655.1:122264-135412 GCF_000520495.1 Arthrobacter sp. H14 | reverse complement strand
CTGCAGCCGCTCCCAGGTACTCCATGGCACCAACGGCGGCGGGAGGATAGGTCGCTTCAGCCAAATAATGCGGAACATGCACCACGTATCCCACAACGCTGATCCCGGCCTCCGCCAGCCGGAGTTCCAGCAGATGGCCAATTGAAGCTGACAGCTCTGCCGTCGGCTTCCACGAGGTGATGCCCTCGATCAGATCCGGCCGGTTACCGTGGGCGGTGACGCCGAGGGGCCTGGTATGCGGAACAGGCATGGGCATTGAATGCACCCAGGTTACGAGATTCACCTCAAGCCTGCGGGTGAGGGCGACCACTGCACTGGCAAACCGTTCCCACTGCAGATCCGGTTCGAATCCGGTCAGTAACAGGAATGGCTGCTGCAGTCCGTCGTACAGGCGGTAAAGATCAAGCCGCGGTGGCTGGTACTCGGAAAAATGGTCTTCTACAAAGGTGATGTGGGGACGCCTGGACCGATAGTCAATCAGCTGATCGGCATCAAATGAGGCAATAAGTTCGTTGTCCAGATGGTTCAGCAGCTCTTCGCTGATCTGCGACGTGACCTGACCCGCTTCGGCGTAGCCGGTGAACCCCATCAGCATGTTCAGACCCTTGAGGTCCCCGGTGCCCATTACCTCTGCGTTGGTGCTAAAGAGGGTCAACGGATCAAGCATGGTTCCTCCATCTCTTTGGCCAGCCATCGCTGGGTCGTATGCGTTCATCAATAGAACGTCCGGGACACCCCAATCAATTCCGCCGTCAGGACTATCCGTAACCTTGACAACGGTCACAATAAACGTACAGCAGAGCCGCAACGGAAAGACTACGATCAATAGAACCGCCGCCCGGCGCATCATCGGGCAATCGCCGGTCCAGGTTTGTAAGGTGTCTCCTAGAGGCAACCAGCATCAAGGACATAGAAGTGAGGAACGGTCTCCGTGATCAAAGCCAGCGAACTCAAACTCCACGCCATCGCAAAAGACGCCAAGAAGGTGCAGTGCGATGCGATAGTAATCGGTGTGGGTGAGGGCACGGAAGGGCCCTTCCTCCTGGAAAACCCGCTCTCCCCCAAGGCCGCAACGGCACTCAGTGAATCGCTTGGTTTACTCGGTCTCACCGGCGCCCTCGATGAAGTCCAGCGTCTGCCTGGCCTGCCCGAGCTGAATGCGGATCTGCTCGTGCTGGCCGGAGTCGGCAAAACAGGTCTTGGTGGCGACGTCGACGACGAGTCACTGCGCCGGGCGGCCGGATCGGCAGTGCGCCAACTGGCAGGAGTGTCGTCGGTGCTCCTGGCGCTGCCTGCGTCAACGGTTCCGCAGGCAGCCGCCATTGCCGAGGGATGCGCCTTGGGTGCTTACTCCTATAACGAGTACCGGAACACCAGTGCGAAGTCCCAGCCGGAAATCGTCAGGGAAGTCACCATTCTTACCGAGGCCGCGGACGAGAAGCCGCTTAAGGACGCCCTCAATCGTGCATCGATCATTGGCAGAACCGTCAACGCCACCAGGAGCTTGGTCAACCAGCCGCCGAGCGATCTCTATCCCGAGTCTTTCGCTCAGGCGGCCAAGGACCTCGCCCGCAACCTGCCGGTTAAGGTAACGGTGATTGATGAGAAGAAGCTGGAGAAGGACGGCTACGGCGGAATACTCGGAGTCGGGAAGGGCTCTTCCCGTCCTCCCCGCCTCGTCAAAGTCGAGTATTCCCCCGCCAAGGCAAAGGCCAATCTGGCTTTTGTCGGCAAGGGGATCACGTTCGACTCCGGCGGATTATCCCTCAAGCCGGCCAGCGGAATGATGACGATGAAGCTCGACATGGCGGGAGCCGCCGTCGTACTGAACTCCGTGTTGGCCATTGCCGAGATGGGACTGCCGGTAAAAGCAACGGCGTGGTTATGTCTGGCGGAAAATATGCCGTCCGGCACAGCTCAGCGTCCTTCAGACATCATCACCACCTATGGCGGCCGTACCGTCGAGGTACTTAACACTGATGCCGAGGGCCGGTTGGTTATGGCCGACGGACTCGCCGCAGCCAGTGAAGAGAAGCCGGATGTGATCCTGGATGTTGCCACACTGACCGGCGCGCAAATGGTGGCTTTGGGCTCGCGGGTATCGGCAGTCATGGGCGACGAAGGCGTGCGCGCGGCGGTGAAAGAGGCTGCCGATCGGTCAGGCGAGCAGTTCTGGCCGATGCCTTTCCCGGAGGAGCTGCGTCAAACATTGGATTCGCAGGTAGCGGACCTGAAGAACATCGGCGACAAATTCGGCGGAATGCTCACCGCAGGAATCTTCCTCCAGGAATTCGTCGGTGAAGCAGATGGGGAGCGGATCCCCTGGGCACACTTGGACATCGCCGGCCCGGCCTTCAATGAAACTGCACCTTACGGTTACACCCCGAAGGAGGGCACCGGCGTAGGCGTGCGGACGTTGATCGCCTACGCGGAGGACGTTCTGAGCCGGACGAGCTAAGCCGAGCACCAATGACGTGACTCTGCACACACCTGCATCCCATCAGCGGCGGATCCACCTGTAGCAAGTGGAGCGCGGGCGCGGATGGGCGCTAAGGTGAACACGGAGATAGAGCACCAAAATCACAATTCGGCGTGCAGCGCACGTCATCGATTACGCGAGGGAGCGTCCAAGTGGCCGATTCAGCTGCGCAAGAATTTGACATCCTGGTTCTCGGTGGAGGAAGTGGCGGCTATGCCGCAGCCCTGCGCGGAGTGCAATTCGGGAAATCCGTTGGACTTATCGAGAAGGGGAAGCTGGGCGGCACGTGCCTCCACAATGGTTGCATCCCCACCAAGGCGCTGCTCCACACCGCGGAAATCGCCGACGGCGCCCGGGATGCCGAAAAGTACGGTGTTAAGGCCACCTTCGATTCCATCGACATGGATGGCGTCAACAAGTACAAGGACGGCATCGTCGCCGGCAAGTACAAGGGCCTGCAGGGACTGCTCAAGAAGAAGGGCGTCACTGTCATCGAGGGAGCCGGCAAGCTCGTGGGCGAAGACACCATCGAGGTTGATGGGAAGAAATACACCGGGAAAAACATCATTCTAGCCACGGGCTCCTATTCGAAGAGTCTCCCCGGCCTGGAGATCAAGGACCGCGTGATCACCTCGGACGAGGCGCTGAAGCTGGACTATGTCCCCAAGAGCGTCGTGGTGCTCGGCGGCGGTGTCATCGGGTGCGAATTCGCCTCCGTGTGGAAGTCGTTCGGCGTGGACGTCACAATCGTCGAAGCGCTTCCCTCACTGGTGCCCAATGAAGACGATGCGATCATCAAGATCCTTGAACGTTCCTTCCGTAAGCGCGGCATCAACTTCTCCACCGGCGTGCGGTTTGAAGGCGTGGAGCAGAACGACGACGGGGTCAAGGTCAAGCTGGAGGACGGCAAGTCTTTCGACGCCGACCTGTTGCTGGTCGCCGTCGGACGCGGTCCCGTGACCGACGGACTCGGTTACGAGGAAGCCGGCATCACCATGGACCGCGGATTCGTCATCACGAACGAGCGCCTGCACACCGGCGTCGGAAACATCTATGCGGTCGGTGACATCGTGCCCGGGCTGCAGCTGGCACACCGCGGCTTCCAGCAGGGTATCTTCGTCGCCGAGGAGATCGGCGGGGAGAACCCGGCTGTTATTGATGAGTCCGGGATCCCCCGCGTGACCTACAGCGAACCGGAAATCGCCTCGGTCGGACTGACCGAAAAGGGAGCCAAGGAAAAGCTCGGCGAGGATTCAGTCCAGGTCCAGGAATACAATCTGGCAGGCAATGGCAAGAGCTCGATCATCGGAACGGGCGGCTTGATCAAGCTGGTCCGGGAAAAGGATGGACCCGTTATCGGAGTCCACATGATCGGCAGCCGCATGGGCGAGCAGGTCGGCGAGGCGCAGCTGATTGTGAACTGGGAGGCGTTCCCCGAGGAAGTTGCCCAGCTCATCCACGCCCACCCCACGCAGAACGAAGCCCTCGGCGAGGCGCATCTGGCTCTGGCTGGGAAGCCGCTGCACGGCTAGGACTTGCGGCACACGCCTCCGTAATGCGACTACGGGGGCGTACCGGGTGGAATAAGCTGGCAATTAGGAACTCAAGAGAATTTTGGATCTACAAGGAGAAACGGGGACGACATGTCTGAATCCGTGAACTTACCCGCACTAGGTGAAAGTGTCACCGAAGGTACGGTGACCCGATGGCTGAAGCAAGTGGGTGACCGGGTCGAGGTCGACGAGCCCCTGCTCGAAGTGTCCACTGACAAGGTCGACACAGAGATCCCCTCTCCCGTTGCAGGCGTGATCGAGGAAATCCTCGTGGCTGAGGATGAGACCGTGGAGGTCGGTGCTCCCCTGGTTACCATCGGCGACAGCGAAGGCGGCGGATCCGGTGATTCAGACGAGTCCGCGGAATCGGCCGAATCGGATTCCAGCTCTGAAGAGCATGCGGAAGAAGAAGCCGAGGAAGTCACCAAGGGTGAAGCCACCGAGGCCGCTCAGATTCCGGAAGAAGCGATGTCAGCGGATGAGTCCGGTTCCGACGGCGGCAAAGAGGCTTCCGCCGGCGACGAAGCATCGTCCAGCGATAGCGGCTCCGGCGGCGGCGAGGGAACGGACGTGACGCTCCCTGCTCTCGGCGAGAGTGTAACCGAGGGTACCGTCACCCGCTGGCTCAAGCAGGTCGGCGACAGCGTTGAGGTCGATGAGCCGTTGCTCGAAGTTTCCACCGACAAGGTTGATACGGAGATTCCCTCTCCTGTGGCCGGAACGCTGCAGGAAATCAAGGTCGCCGAAGACGAGACAGTCGAAGTTGGTGCTGTGCTGGCCGTCATCGGTTCGGGCGAAGCTGCACCTTCATCCGCTTCGGCAGACGACGCCGAACCTACAGCAGCGGCCGAATCCAGCGAGCGTGAAAAGCCGGTCGAAAAGCCGAAGGAGCCCGCTGAAGAATCCGGCGGTGCTGAAGCACCCAAGGACGACAAGGCCAGCGACGAGAAGAAAACCGCGGAAGCAAAGGACGACCGCACGAAGGAAGAGTCGGCCAAGTCTGAAGAATCCGCACCGGAGAGCCAGGGCAAGCCCTCCCCGGATGAATCCGGGACTGACTTCAACTATGTAACGCCGTTGGTACGCAAACTGGCCAACCAGAACGATATCGACCTTTCAACCGTCAAGGGTACCGGTGTCGGCGGCCGCATCCGTAAGCAGGATGTTATTGCCGCGGCGGATGCTAAAAAGCCGGAGGCCGCCTCTGCTGAATCCGAGGCTCCGGCAGCAGCCGGGAAGCCATCAGGCGGCGCCGTCAGTGAAGCGAGTTCAAAACTGCGTGGCACGGTGGAAAAGGCACCCCGTATCCGGCAGACGATCGCCCGCCGGATGCGCGAATCACTGGACGTCTCGGCGCAGTTGACCCAGGTCATCGAAGTGGACATGACCAAGATTTCGAAGCTGCGCAATGCGGCGAAGCAATCCTTCCAGGAGCAGAACGGCGCCAAGCTGACCTACCTGCCCTTCTTTGCCAAGGCTGTAGCTGAGGCATTGAAGCAGCACCCGAAGCTGAACGCGTCCTTCGACGAGGAAGCCAAGGAAATCCAGTACCACGCAGCGGAGCACCTTGCTATCGCGGTCGACACTGACCGCGGGTTGCTGGTTCCGGTGATCAACGATGCTGGAAACCTCAACCTGGCGGGTCTGGCGCAGAAGATCGCCGATGTTGGTGCGCGCACTCGTGACAACACCATCGGACCCAACGAGCTCTCCGGCGGAACCTTCACGATCACCAATATCGGCAGTGCTGGAGCCCTGTTCGACACCCCGATCATCAATCAGCCGCAGGTTGGCATCCTCGGGACGGGAATCATTGTGAAACGTCCCGTCGTCGTCACCGATGCGGACGGTGACGACACGATCGCCATCCGCTCCATGGTCTACTTGTCCCTGACCTACGACCACAGGCTGGTCGACGGCGCGGATGCGGGACGATTCCTCCAGAGCCTCAAGGCGCGACTTGAAGAAGGCGCATTCGAGGCTGATCTAGGGCTCTAATCCTGGAATTAGTTGAGTGAGTGTGGGCACTGCCGAATGGTGGTGCCCACACTCATTTAACCAGTCACCCTTTGGAACTAAGTCTGCTGAACACATAGGCTGGGAGCAGCAGCGACGCCGATGCCGTCTGACCGGTGCCGGCCCCGCTGCACTGCTAGCGACCGACGAAACCCAGGAGTGCAGATGGCTACAACACGTACAGCTCATACTATTTGGAGCGGTGACCTCCCCAGCGGCTCCGGCCAGGTGTCCCTCGATACTTCCGGCATCGGAACTTACGATGTGACGTGGAAGGCCCGTGCGGAGGAATCAGACGGGAAGACCAGCCCGGAAGAACTCATTGCCGCGGCGCATTCCGCCTGCTTCTCAATGGCTTTCAGCGCCGCTCTCAAGGAAGAGGACAAGACCCCGGAGCGGGTGGAAACAAAAGCGGACGTTTCGTTCCAGCCAGGCGAAGGCATCACCGGTATCCACTTGACGATGTCGGCCAGTGTGCCCGGTCTGAACAATGAAGACTTCCAGCGGATCGCCGATGGCGCCAAGACCGATTGCCCTGTCTCGGCAGCATTGAAGGGAACCACAATCACTCTGGACGCCACACTGGAGAGCTAATCCTCTCCTGCAGGTTCCCGGTTCCGGTTACCTGAAAAGAAGCCCCGCTGCACGTGATGCAGCGGGGCTTCTTCATGCTCCAGGTTTAGTCGTTCTGCGGACGCGGCGGCAACGATGCCGGCTGAAGCTGCCTGTACCCGGCAAATTCCGGCGGCCTGTCCGTGGGCAGTTCCGACAGCATCTCCTTGAGCACTCCCACGCCATGTTCGAGCTGGGGATCTTCACCGGCGGCATAGGCGTGCGGCGGAAACGGCACCTCGATGTCGGGGTCAACGCCGTAGTTTTCAACCGCCCAACCGACTCCCCCGGTGAACCAGAAGGCATACCTTGGCTGGGTCACGGCTGTGCCGTCAGCCAGTTTGAACCGTCCGTCGATGCCCACGACGCCGCCCCATGTCCGCATGCCAATGACCGGACCGATTGCCCGCAGCTTGGATATCTGGGTAATGATGTCTCCATCGGATCCAGCAAATTCGTCAGCGAGAATCACGACAGGGCCACGGGGTGCGTGCGCCGGGTACGTCTGCGGCTGTTCGCCGCGGGGAAGGTTCCAAGCGGAGACTTTCCGCCCGATCAGCTCTGCCACGAGTTGCGAGGTATGTCCGCCCCGATTACGCCGGACATCGATGACCAAGGCATCCTTAGCCGTTTCGCTGTCGAGATCCCGGTGCAGCTGGGACCATCCCCGGGCCACCATGTCCGGTATATGCAGATACCCGAAGCTGCCACCGGACGCTTCCCGGACAATCCTGCGGTTTCCCGCCACCCAGTCTTGATAACGGAGTCGTTCCTCGTCATGGACGGGTACGACAGCGATCCGCCGGTGAGTGCCGGCTGCCTCACCATGCCCGGCACCGTTGATAATGGTCAGCTCAACCGTCTTTCCGGCAGAACCGGCCAGTTGTGAACTGAGGCTTCGTGCCCCGGACACTTCGACGCCATCGACGGCAGCGATAATGTCGCCCCTGCGGGCGGCCGCCCCAGGTGCAGTAAGTGGTGAACGTGCCAGCGGATCGGATGATTCACCCGGCAGAATGCGGACGATCTCCCAACCGCTTTCATGCCGCTTGAAGTCAGCGCCAAGCAGCCCCTGTTTGCCTGCTCCCGGTTCAACCATGAGGGCGGGCATCACGTAGGCATGCGACGTGCCCAGCTCCCCATGCAGTTCCCACAGCAGATCCATCAGGTCGTCGTGTGAACCCAGCTTCTCCACCAGCGGTCGATAACGCTCGTAGATGCCTTGCCAATCGATGCCCGCCATATCGGGCGCCCAGTAGAAGTCCCGTTGCAGCCGCCAAGCCTCGTCAAATGCCTGGCCCCACACTTGGACCGGGTCAAGCCGGACACGTATCCGCAGGAGATCAACGTCGATGCTCTCGGCGGACCCTTCGTCCACTTTTCCGCCAGCCGGAACGACCCGAACCTGGTTTTCATGCACCACCACCAGGCGCTTTCCATCGCCAGTGATGCGGTACCGGGTGACGGCAGGAACCAATGTCGAAACTTCCCGCTTAACCAGGTCAAAAAGTTCCAACCGCTGCGCTGGATCCTGGTCTGTGAGGGAAGCCCGTCCGTCGCCAGTGACGCCGTAGATGTCACTGGCGATCCACAACAGGCCACCGTCCGCAGCGGCCAGGCTGTCATAGCTCCCCTGCGGAACCGGTATTGAGATCAGCCGGTCCGCAATATTTTCCGGGTCTACGGTAACCGGTGCGGCCGTTTGATCGTTCTTTCCCTGTCCGTTGCCTTCGGGTGCCTTCGAAGAGTCCTCTGCTGGGTCTGCTTGACTGTCCGGGTCGGCACCGGTTCCGTCCGGCGACGGTCCGAAGGGCGAGGGCGTTTCAGCACACAGCGCCACCAAGAACGGTTTGGTTGAGGAGGGGAAGCTCAGGTCGAAACGGTGGGTATCGTATACCGGGTCAAAGCTTCGTTCGGACAGAAACGCAACGAAGCGGCCGTCCCGGGTAAATACCGGAGAGTGGTCGTGGAACCGCCCGTCGGTCAGGTCGATAATGTCGCTGGCCGGACGACGATCCCCATCCTTTTGATCGTTGCCGCTCCCGGACGGCGTGGCGACCTGTGCGATACGGATTTTTCGACGTCCACCCTCACCGGTCACGGGCTCGGCCCATGCGACCCAGGTGGAGTCGGGCGAAAATGCAAGCTCATCGATGGCGCCGTGATCCGTGGAAGAGATGCGGCGCAATTCCTTCGCGGCGCCGTCGAGGACAAACACTTCACCGAACTCGGTGGCCACGGCGGCAAGGGTGCCATCGGGACTGGCGGTTATTTCACTGATTCTCGTCGGATGGGGTAATGGAATACGGACATTGCCATCTTCCATGCCGTCAGCTTCATCAGTGTTCTGGCTTGTTCCCTGTCGCGCAGCGTCTGCCGGGTCCTGTGGCAGGCCTGGTTCCGTGCCGCTACTGCTCACGCCGCTGGCCTTGCCGGGCTGACCGTTGCCGTTTTGGGCGGTATTGACTTCTGCTGCCGAGACCGGGCGGGGTAACGCCGGTTCATTTGACTGGGCGTTGGACCCGTCCGCTGGTTCCGCCGCTGCGGGGCCCTGATGCGCGCCGG
Source organism: Arthrobacter sp. H14 (assembly GCF_000520495.1). Classification (GTDB taxonomy): domain Bacteria; phylum Actinomycetota; class Actinomycetes; order Actinomycetales; family Micrococcaceae; genus Arthrobacter_C. The sequence continues at coordinate 126,187 of NZ_KI914655.1, read as the reverse complement.
CAACAGGCCGGGCGAATACGTCCTTCAGGTAGAGCGCTTCCTCTCCACCGTGGTCCGCAACGTAAATGACCTTGCGGTTTCCCATTGGCCGGGACAGACGAGCGCGGACGCCCGGTGCCGCTTCAATCACCCGGGAAGGACCGTCGCGGTGTGTCAGCCAGTGAACTGTGCCATGAGATTCAACGACGCTGGCCCGCCCGGTTTCATCCGGCACCACGTCACTCAAGTGATTGGCGACCTTCAGCGGACGCTCGCGTCGGGAAGTAGAGGCGGATCCCAGAGTGATGTCCAGCTGCCTGGCCTCCGACTTCAGACCGTCCAGGAGCCATAGAGATCCCGCTGACTCGAACACAATCCGCTCGCCATCGGTGGATGCGTGGCGGACGTAGAAATCCTCATGATCGGTGTGCCGCCGCAGCTGGCTGCCATCTGGGCGAACGGAGTAAAGATTCCCGTAGCCCTCATGATCAGACAGGAAGACGATCCGGCCCTCGATCCACATTGGGTCGGAAATATTGCCGTCGATTTCGGGAGCCAGCCGGCTGAAGTCGCCGGATCCGTCCACATCGATCCAGAGCTTTCCGGCCGTGCCTCCGCGGTACCGCTTCCACCAAGCAGGCTCGCGGGAGAGCACGCTGGACAGCACGACAGGCCGCTCATCCCCCACGGTTGGACCAAAGGAAACGGAGTCCACCGGTCCATACGGAAGTACGCGCGGCGGTGCGCCATCGAGCGGAACGGCATAAGCCCAGGTATGACGGCTTTCTTCACGCTCGAACGAACTGGTGACCAGTACTTCGTTCCCGGAAGCGAAACCCTTAACCTTGGTGGAAATATGCCCCCAATAAGTCAACTGCCGGTAATCACCGCCGTCGGCCGATGCAGTCACCACTTCCGGGGCACTGCCCTGGATGACGGTCCAGGCGATGCGGGAACCATCCGGCGAAAAGCGCGGATTACGAGCCGGCAGCTGCATGGCCGATACGCGCCACGCCCGGCCCCCGAAGAGCGGCGCAACCCATACATCGTCCTCAGCAACGAACGTCACTGAATCGCCGTGCAGATGCGGATACCGGAAGTAACTGGATGAGGTCATCTTTCGATCTTAGCCAAAAGATTCCGTCGCGTTGGCGCGCCCGGGAGGTCACCGCGCGCCCCGCTGTTTGCGTATTGGACAGGACTCAATGTGACGGACAAATGGACGTCGTTCGTGGTGCGGATGGCCCGGCAACTCAGCCGACGGTTATTGGTTCCAATATCTCCGCGATAAGCCACCGTCCGTCCATCTTCTGCAGCACCAATGTCAACTGTTGCCTGCCCGCAGGTTTCTCCCGGCGTACAACATCGCCCTTCGCATCAAGCTCGCGAAAACCGGAGGTGTGCGCCGTGACCGCCATGGAGGCTGTTTCCTTGGCTACATCTTTTCCAGACGGACCATTCCCACCGGTACTATCGGCTGATATCCGTTCGACTTGCTCAATACTGGTTTCGAAGCCGGCCAGCACGTGGCCGGTCTGTTTAAGCCGGTCGGCAATTTTGGAATCAGCCGCCATCGCGGGCGAGTCCGGGACATTCACTTGTTGCAGCAGTCCGGTCCGGCCACTGCTGAAGGCGTAGGACCGCAACCAAGCCAGAGCGGGCACCGCGTCCTCTGGACTGGCCGACCGCAGCCCGTCCTCGACCCTTTCCGGCATCCCGGACGCCTGCCCACGGTCCTGAGGCGGCTCAGATGGGGGTACGGAGGAAGATATTCCGGCCTCAGCCAGATCGGGTTTTGACGACGGTTCAGTTGAACTGTTAGCCAGCAGCCCGCCGGCGACCAGTGCTGCGGTCAGCAGTGCCGACGCCGCTAGTGGTATCCGGAGGCAGCGCCGGGACAGGCGGGAACGGCATTGCCGGGAATGTTCTTTGCGCGGTAGCCGCAGGCGGTGGCTTTCCCGCTTCTTGTCGAGCGCAACCCGTCGTGTGAGCAGGTGCGGCAGGACGCTTTCATGTACTGCTTGGACCAAGTTAATGGGTATGGGGTCGGCACTGTTGTACACGGCCTGCTCGAACTCCGTTGCCGACGGCCGTGCCGCAGCGTCGGGTTCCAGTCCTGCCTCCAGGATTGCGGCCAGTTCCTCCGGAACACCGGGGACGAGGATCGAAAGTGGCGGTCTTCGGTCCTTGGCCGCCGGCACTCGACCGGTCAAGGCGTACCATCCCACCGCGGCCAGGCCATGAATGTCGTCTTCCGGGTGCAGGGACTCTTTGCGCCATTGAGGCTCCCCTTCCGGGGCTTCAAATCCAGCAGTGCCGGCTGGCGCCGCCCCGCTCTCGCCGGTCATCCGTCCGAGTCCGAGGTCCGAGAGCAGTGGCTTACCAAGTTCGGTAAAAAGCACATTGCCCGGCGCCACATCCGAATGTGTGATGCCTTGGCCATGGAGGTAGGCCAGGCATTGGGCTATGGGGGTCAGTATGGTGACGACTTCGCCCACGGGCAGTTGACCGCGCGTGCCGACCAGCGCGGCCAGTGATCCGCCGGCCGCATAGTCCATGATCAAAGTGGTCGTGCCGCCACTCTCGAGTACGTCATGCAGGCGCACGAGGTGTTCATGCCCCAACCTGTCCAGCAGCTGCATCTCCCTCCGCGCCTGTCCGGCTGTCACCTCGCCCGGAGCATCCTTCCGTTGAGCAGGGTGGAAAACCTTCGCGGCGAACAGCCCACCGGTCCTGTCCGCGCTGACCAGCCAGACTTCGGCGCAGCCTCCGGTGCCAAGTTTCCTGCCGCGGCAGTATCCGCTGAGAACCGGCGGCCCGGGGCTGTCCGCATCCGGTTCAGGCGATGGTCTGTGATCGGAAAATTGCTCCATGATTCATGGATACAGCAATTGGAAAACCCGTGCAGAAGTTATCCACAATTCCTCATTTCAACCCATAAATCATACGTCTAGAGGAGTTGGCCTCCCGGACATTAGGGTGACAACCATGACTCTGGAGTTTTCGCAGCTTGGGCTCGCGCCCCACTTTGTTAAGTACGAGGACGGCTGGGCAGCCCAGCAGAAGCTGCATGCTGAAGTTCTGGCCGGCACTGCTCCCAGCACGGTGCTGCTGCTGGAACACGAAGCGGTCTACACCGCGGGAAAACGGACCGAAGATCACGAACTGCCCTATGACGGCACCGACGTCGTTCATGTTGACCGGGGCGGCAAGCTGACCTGGCATGGACCGGGGCAGTTGGTGGGTTATCCGATCCTCGACCTGCCAGATCCGATTAAGCAATCGGAGTATGTCCGCCTGCTCGAAGAGGTCATCATCACCGTCCTGAGGGACTTCGGTGTTGAAGGTGAAATCGTTCAGGGACGTTCCGGGGTATGGCTGCCCGCAGATTCACGCGGACCGGCACGGAAGATTGCAGCAATTGGTATTCGGGTAGCCAACGGCGTGACCATGCATGGCTTCGCCATCAACTGCAACAACGACCTGCGCCCGTTCGGCAAAATTGTTCCCTGCGGAATTTCGGACGCCTCGGTCACCTCCATTAAAGAGGAGACGAAACAGGACGTCACCCCGGCCGATATCCTTCCCCGCATTATTGAGGAACTCGGACGCCATGAAGAACAACTGGTCGCCGGCCCGGACACCGACGGCGGCGCCCGGAAGGGCCAAGCCGAGACCGGCGGCGCCCGGAAGGAAGGAGCATTACTATGACAGTAGCCCCGGAGGGCCGGCGCATGCTTCGCGTGGAGGCACGCAATGCTGAGACGCCCGTTGAGCGTAAGCCGGACTGGATCAAGTCCAAGGCCAAGATGGGACCTGAGTTCATCGGGCTCAAAAATCTGGTCAAGAAGGAGGGCCTCAACACTGTTTGTGAAGAAGCAGGTTGCCCCAACATCTTTGAATGCTGGGAGGACAAAGAGGCGACTTTCCTGATCGGCGGGTCC
>NZ_KI914655.1:102371-122164 GCF_000520495.1 Arthrobacter sp. H14 | reverse complement strand
CCCCCGCCGCTGTGATTTCTGCCAGATCGATACCGGAAAGCCGTCACGGCTCGATGTCGCCGAACCGCGCAAGGTCGCGACATCCGTCAAGGCGATGGAGTTGCGCTATGCCACCGTGACCGGTGTTGCCCGGGACGACCTCGAGGACGAGGGTGTGTGGCTGTATGCCGAAACGATCCGGGCGATCCATACGATGAACCCGGGTACCGGCGTCGAAATTCTTATTCCCGATTTTTCCGGCAAGCCTGAGCTCATTCAAGAGGTTATCGACGCCAAGCCGGAGGTTTTCGCCCATAATGTGGAGACCGTGCCCCGGATCTTCCGCAGCATCCGGCCCGCCTTCCGCTATGAACGCTCCCTTGATGTCATCACCCAGGGCCGGGACGCGGGTATGGTCACCAAATCGAACCTGATCCTCGGCATGGGCGAGACCCGCAAGGAGGTCTCTGAGTCGTTGCGGGACCTGCATGATGCCGGGTGCGACTTGATTACGATCAATCAGTACCTGCGGCCAAGCAACCGGCATCACCCCGTTGACCGCTGGATTAAGCCGCAGGAATTCATCGAAATCCGTGACGAGGCCGAAGAGATTGGATTTCTTGGCGTTATGAGCGGTCCACTGGTCCGGTCCTCCTACCGCGCCGGCCGGTTGTGGGCAGGAGCCATGCGGAAGAAGGGGCTCGAGTTGCCTCCCGAGTTGGCGCACATCCAGGAATCGGGCTCAACTCTGCAGGAGGCAGCCAGCCTCGTGTGAAGTGCTGCCGGGGGCTGCCAAACGGTGCAGAACGCCTGCAAATGCCTGCCGGTCGTCAACCACCCGCCGCCTTATCCCGTAGAATTGATAGCACTATGGCCAAAAGGACTGACTCAGACGTGACCAACGCCGACGCTGGCGATCCGAGCCGGAAGCGCGGACTCTTCAAGCGCAAAAACAAGGCGGACAAGGCGAACAAAAAGCCCGGGCGCATGAAGCAGATGCGGGACGTTTTCAAGATGACCCGCCGCCACGATCCCAATGTGGTCTGGCTGATGCTACTGGCGTTCCTGGGAATCGTTGCCGTTGGTCTGGTCATCGGTCTGCTGATCAACAACTGGATCACGGCGCTCATCGTCGCCCTTCCGCTGGGACTGCTGGCTGCCATGTTCATCCTGTCCCGACGCGCGGAAAAAGCCGCGTTTGCGCAACTTGAAGGGCAGCCGGGTGCGGCCGGAGCGGCCCTGAGCACCCTTCGGCGCGGCTGGATCACCGAAGAACAGCCGGCCGCCGTCGACCCGCGCAGCAAGGATGCCGTGTTCCGCGCCATTGGGCGTCCCGGCGTCGTACTTGTCAGTGAAGGACCGCCGCACCGGGTCAAGCGCCTGATCGACGGCGAACGCAAAAGGTTGAGCCGGATTTTGCCGAACGTGTCGATTCATGTCATCCAGACCGGCGACGGCGAAGGCCAGGTTCCGCTGAGCAAAGTCTCCCGACGTATCCAGAAGATGAAGAAGGAACTGACGAAGCAGGAGGTGCAGCAGGTCAGCAAGCGCATCTCCTCGTTGGGCAACAAACTGCCTATCCCGAAGGGGATCGATCCATTCAAGGCACGTCCGGACCGAAAGGCGGCCCGCGGCCGCTAGGGTGCGCCATTCAAAGATGTGTCTCTCAAGCTGCAGCGCCGGAAGTGCTGGTTTAGATCCGTACGAGTACGGTTCCCACGCTCCGGTCGTGCAGGCCGCGCTGGTCGGCGTCGAAGATGACTGCCGGGATGAGCAGGCACAGCAATACCGTCCGGATTCCCACTGCGATCGGACCGGCCGCGCGCCCGTCAAGCCTCTGCACCTGGATTCCGAGGATTCTGTGTCCAATGGAATATCCGAGCGTTCCCACAAGCAATATCTGTTCCAACGCGAAGACCGTCAGAATCGCCCACTGATTACCGCCGAAAAACGCCACAGCTATCAAGTAGCTCAGCGACCAATCGATGATCAAGGCGACTGCCCGTCGACCGACACGCGCCATGGAGCCGGGCCCGGATTGCGGACGTCCGAGGCGCTCCCCGGGCCATTTCTGGATGTCACCACCGGGTGCGCCGGCCAGCCAGGAACCAAGATCGTTTCTATCAACCACACAGTAAGCCTAGGCTAAAGGGAGGTTGATAGAGGACGTAATCTGCCGGAAACAATTCCGACACCGGTTCGAAACCACCGCCGCCTAGGCTGGAGACATCGTGCTGGTCGTCGGGACGTATTCAAGCACGAGCTAAGCCTGGCGGGACGGTTTCCCACCCCACCGGCCAACACCCTTTATCTCTAAGGAGCAAATTTCGATGTTCAAAGATGCGGACGAAGTCCTCAAATACATCGCCGATGAAGACGTAAAATTCGTGGATGTCCGGTTTACGGACCTTCCCGGCGTCCAGCAGCACTTCAATGTACCGGCCGCCAGCGTCGATGAGGAATTCTTCGTCCATGGCCAGCTCTTTGATGGGTCGTCCATCCGGGGGTTCCAGGGCATTGCCGAGTCGGACATGCAACTCATTCCGGATCCCACAAGCGCCTACATCGACCCGTTCCGCATCGAGAAGACTCTCGCGCTGAACTTTTCCATCGTCAATCCGCGCACCGGGGATCCATACCACCGGGACCCGCGCGGTGTAGCAGAGCGGGCCGAAGCCTATCTAGGTTCCACCGGTATCGCCGATACTGCGTTCTTCGCCTCTGAGGCAGAGTTCTACGTCTTCGATGACGCGCGCTTCCAAACGACGCCGGGCCACACCTTCTTCAAGATCGACTCGGAGGAAGCCTGGTGGAACTCGGGACGCGAGGAAGAAGGCGGCAACATGGCGAATAAGACCCCCGAGAAGGGGGGGTACTTCCCGGTCGCGCCGGTTGATCACCAGGCCGACCTGCGGGACGCCATGTGTATGGAACTTGCTGCGGCCGGTCTCGAAGTTGAACGCTCCCATCACGAAGTCGGGGCAGCCGGACAGGCCGAGATTAACTACAAGTTCACGACTCTTACTGCTGCGGCTGACGATTTGCTGAAGTTCAAATACATCGTCAAGAATGTTGCCCATGCTTGGGGCAAGACCGTCACGTTCATGCCCAAGCCCGTCTTCGGCGACAACGGTTCAGGCATGCATTGCCACCAGTCACTGTGGAACGGCTCGGAACCGCTGTTCTACGACGAAACAGGCTATGCCGGTCTTTCCGACGTCGCCCGCTGGTACATTGGCGGCCTGCTCAAGCACGCGGACGCCGTCCTCGCTTTCACGAACCCGACGGTGAATTCATACCGCCGTCTGGTCAAGGGTTTTGAAGCTCCGGTCAACATGGTGTATTCGCAGGGTAACCGCTCCGCGGGAATCCGGATCCCCATCACCGGTTCCAACCCGAAGGCGAAACGCCTTGAATTCCGTGCTCCTGATGCCTCCGGCAACCCGTACCTCGCATTTGCCGCGCAGCTGATGGCCGGGCTGGATGGGATCAAAAACCGGATCGAACCTGCGGACCCGATCGACAAAGACCTGTATGAGCTTCCTCCCGAGGAGGCCAAAGATATTCCGAAGGCCCCCGGCACGCTCGAAGAAGCCCTCGTTGCGCTTGAGAACGACAATGAGTTCCTGCAGGCGGGCGGCGTTTTCACTCAGGACCTGATTGACACCTGGATCGCATTCAAGCGGGAGAGTGAAATCGCTCCCCTGATGCTGCGTCCGCACCCCTACGAGTTCGAACTCTACTACGGCGTGTAGCTAGATCACTGGGATGTAGCGGCCTCAGTCCGCACAGAGTCCGCACGAGCTGTCAGAACGTCCTGAATCGCGGCTCGTGCGGACTCGTCTTTGTCCGGCCACATGTGACCGTAAGTGTCCAATGTCGTCTTGGCTGACGCGTGCCTCAGACGGGCCTGCACCGTCTTGATGTCCAGCCCGGCCGCGATGAGCAGCGACGCGAAATAATGGCGCAGATCGTGATACCGGAAACCTTCCGGCAGACCCTCCACAGTGGCGCGTGCCGTCCTGAATGCTGTTTCCAGTGTGTACGGGGCGATGGACCTGCCGAACTCCCCAGTGACGAGCGCAGTGGTTCCCCACTTCACCGGGACCCGGTTTAGGTCCGTGGCGAGATCCCGCGGAATCGGGATAGGCATTCTGGAAATCTCGGTCTTCAATGGTTCGGACGGGTACTGCACAGACGGCGTGATGATGCCGCGCATGAAATCGACGTCACCGGTCCGGAGGGCGACGGCTTCAGCGACTCTCAGACCGGCGAACGCGGCCAGCAGGACGGCGGGGCGCATACTGTCGGGCATGGCGTCGTGCAGCGCCCAAACCTGCGCCGTGGTGGCAACATAAGGCCGTTGCTTCCCTGCGCCGGGAGACGTCCGGCGGCTGACCGGGGAACGCGGGATGATCCCGTCATGCACGGCGTCCGTCATGATCTGCCCCAAGCGGCTGTGCAGGGCGTACACCGTCGAATCGGCGTAACCCTCATTCTTGAGTTTCACCGTCCATGCACGTACCTCCGAGGGGCGCAGCTGGCCTAGCGGCCGGTTACCGAACGCGGCGACAATGTGCTTCGCATGGGTCCGGGCCTGCCGGACGGTCGAGGATCGTTTCGTGCCGTACCCGTGCAGCCACGTCGCGCACCACTCCCCCACGGTCAGCTTCGCCGTCTTAGGGTCCACGTAATCCCCGCGGACCACCGACGCTGTAACCGTGTCCATCCACTTCTGAGCATCGAGTTTCCGGGGAAAATGGCGCGCGTGCTCTTTACCGTCGCCGTCCCTGTACCGGGCACGCCACATGCCATTAGGGCGCTTCGTGATGCTCACTTGTCCACCTCCACACCGGCGCTGCGAACGGCGTTGATAAACGTCATCCGCTGATATTCGACTTCCGCCTGATAGTCGATGGCGGCATCAATCTTTTCTATCAACTCTTGACGGCGTTCACGTGCCTCTGAGTCAAGCTCGAACAGCCGCATGGTTGCGTACTCCATATCGACGGTTAGCCCGTCGGTTGGCATGTAGAACACGGCCGCGGGTGGCATCCCGAAGACCTGCGCCAAAGCGAACGCTTCGGCTACCCGCAGGGGGCGTCGCCCCTTCTCCAGCTTGGCAACGTTGGTCTGATGCAATGGGACGCCCAACGCGGCGAGCCTGTCGGAGACATCCGCTTGCGTCCAGCCGTGTTCCTCCCGGAGCGCCCGGAACTTAGCGCCGATGATGCGCTCAGCGTCGTACATCGTGGCGCCGGTCTGTTGCCGGGTCGCATGGTCTTGATTGTTGGTTTGTTCCCTGAGTCTGCGCATGGTTGCTGCATCTCCGCTTTCCGTTTCGCCGTTCATAATTACAGCTTACGCCCGACGTGCTACACCCTCAAGCGTCAACCGTTGCCATCGAATTACAAAAGTGCCACGCTTGACCTTAGACGCGTTGATTAGAAGCGCACATAGCAAGAGGAATGGAATCATGGCAGTTATCGCACTCCTGACTCTCCCGGAGACGGCTGAGGCGCTGAGGAAAAGTCAGGCACAGCTCCGGTGGATGATTCATAACGGAACTGCGCCGCGATCCGCCTTGATCGGTGGACGGAGAATGTTCCGTCAAAGCGACGTTGAAGCATGGGTTGACCAGCTGTTCGACGCGGCAGCGGAGGCGTAGGCGGCGGCAATGACTTGGACCCGGATAGATGACGACTGGACCGACATGCCGGTACTCGCAGAACTCGACTTCGCGGACCGCTGGCACCTGCTCGCCATGATCCAGTTCTGTTCCCGGACACAGCAGTATGACGGCATCCTGAGGGCCGCCGACGCCCGTAGATGCTCCGATCATCCGGACCCCGGCACGGCCATCCAGAACCTTGTAGATCGTGGTCTTGTGGCCGCTGAGGGTGAAGGGTTCAAGCTGACCATGATCGAGGATCATATGCCGCCGCCGTCGGTCCGGGCCGCGTCGGCTCAGACGAAGGTGAGAATGCAGCGGTCGCGTGCTCATAAAAATGGTGACCATAGGTTCTGTCTGCCTGCCAACTGCGGGAAGGCTCCCAAGGCTGCAGATCCGGATGGAGACGGCAACGTTACGCATCCGGTTACGCGTCCGGTTACGCGTAACGTTACGCCGCCGGTGACGCGTAACACCAGTACGGTACAGCACAGTACGGATACGGCTACAGATACAGGACATTCTTTAGACGTGAGCACTTCTCAAAGTGAAGCTGAAGCTCAAGCTGTCTGGGATTCCACACCATCCAAAGATCGTTTCGCCTGCACCACTTGCAGTCAGGGCACGCTGACCGACTCTCTGGTGAAGCGGGGCAAGACCAGTTGCCGGGATTGCGAGCATCACGGCCGGGCAGGGGTTCAAACGGTGGCATTACACAAAGGAGAAGAGACACCATGCGGGAATTTGGATACAGCCCAAGAGACACCGAGACTGACGAAAGGCTCAAGAAGCTAAGGCAGGCGGTGAAGCGGGGCCGGAACATCCGGAACCCGCCGTACTTGGCTGAATGCATGAGGGTTCGCGTCGATGGGAGCATGGAGCAGGTTGCGGAGCTTGACGCCCTCGTGAGCCGGTCCGAGAGCAAGCGCAAGCAGAAGCCGAAAAAGCAAACCGTTGATGAGATGCTCGGCGGGGCGTTTGACCAGGCGTTTCGAGGCGGTCGGCAGTGAATCCCAAGGCACCCAAAAGCACGACGATGACCGCGGGTGAACTCAGAGCGGCCATCACGTCGGCAGTCGACGCCGAGCTTGAGCGGATCGGTACAGCTGAGCGCGAGAGCAGGGCAAGGATTGAGGAGGCGCAGAAAGAGCACGCTGCCGCCATAGCCGAGTGGAGGCCTAAAGCGGCGGAAGCCCGGGCAAAGCTCATGGCGGCACCGGAACCGCCGGAACCGCCGAACCTGCTCGAAGAACGCCGGTTAGCACACGATCTGCTCATGGAGCGGGGCAAACTGGCGGACCGGCGACAGCAGGCCATGCGGGAGAGCGCCGGGCGCGTTGAGACGGAATGGCGGACGGTACGCCCGGAAGTCGCTGAGCGGGCCGCTAAGGCGCTGGAACCACTCTGGGAGGTGCTGGGCGAGGTAGAGGCGTGGCGGAGCCTCCTACAGGCCGTACGGTCCGCGCAGGAGCACACCGACGGCAGGCGCGTCATCAACGGGCCGTCCGCGCGGATGCCGAAGCGGGTGGATCTGCTCGACGCCGCGGCGCTCGCGGAAGGCAGGGACATCATGCGGCCGGTGGAGTTCCCTCCCCGCGATGACCGGGCGATGAGCAACGACGTCGGTACGGGATTCATCCGTGGAGGGTCGTAGACATGGCCGAGAGTGGCCGGTTATCCCAGAAACAAGCCAGTGCGCTGGTGGCACTGGCTGTCACTGCGAACGTCCCGGACGCGGCGAAGCAAGCGGGAATCGGCGAGAGAACATTACGGCGCTGGCTGGCCGACGATGACCGTTTTGCCGGCGCCTACCGCGAGCAGAGCAGGTCCGGGGCGGGGCAGGCCGTATCCGCGCTACTCAGCGCTCAACTGCAGGCTGTGGAAGTCCTCCGGGCCGGGCTGACGGCGGGCGGCGCGGCGGACCGTATCCGGGCGGCAAGCCGGTTGCTCGAATTTGGGTTGAAAGTCCGGGATCTGGACATCGAGGAACGGTTAGCACAGCTGGAGCGGAAGGCAGAGACGTGGCAACGATGAAGCGGCGGCGTCTAACCGCGTTGGAGAGCCAAGCAAGGTTTCTTGCACCGGTAGCGGACGGGTTCACGCTGGCCGATTGCGGGGAACTCGGGCTGTTGGTTGCCGCGGCGCTTGAGGCTTACGACGACGCCGCGGCGGACCGGACCCGTACCCTCGAAGCGTTCCAGCTGATCCGCGTGATCTCGTATGCCGCGGATGTCATGGCGGGCGACCAGCGGCGGATGGCGGTAAACCGGGACGGACTAAGGGACCTATTCGCCACCGAGGAACCAGAGCCGGGGCATGCACGCGTCATGTGGACCGATCGGAAGCCGCCGGAAGCGCTGGAATTGTTCCGGTTCCTTGAATCTGAAGGCCACTTGTGAGTACCCGGGCGGATCGTGACCCGGGACCGGTCCGGCGGACCCGTCGAGGCCGTCTTTTACGCCGGACGAATTGCGACAATGGGTTATGACGTCCGGGACCAGCCCGGGCAATGTGGTCCGAGGTCAAGCATCCGGATGAGGCCGAGTTGGTTCGGTTACCTTGGAGCAGCGGGCACTGTAAATGTTCGACCAACTGTTGCTCACGGTTCCGGTCACCGTCGGAGCTCTCCTATAGCTGCAGCGAGAACGCCGAGCATTTTATGTGTGTCCTTTTGCTCGTCCGAAAGTGATTCCTTGACGTTCGGGCCTTTTGCAGGGACCGGGGCAAACAGAAGGCCTACGACATCAAGGGCGTATATGTCTTGATATTCGCGTCCTGCATCGTCTTCGTAATCGATCACCAGCGTAGCTTGCTCGGGCATCCCTGCTGGTTTGGTCGTGCCATCTGACCACTCGTGACCGGATTCAAGGCCCAACCTCCAATAATTTCGAAGGCGGGCTTTTGGTGGAACGGTGTGTTTTGCGTTTAAGAAACGTGCTAGCTTTTCTGCTACGTCGTCCGGCTTGCTCGGGAATTCTGGACACGTAAACTGCACGTTGCGTGCAGTGCTGACGCCTGTGTTCTCGATAACGAGGTCGAATTTCGCTGGTCCGGAGAGACTGGGAACGAGTGAGGCGAATATGTACGGTCGAGTTTGGGCAAGGCTGTCACTTTTCATTTGGTCGAGAGTCTTTCTCGCGGTATGCCACGCGGTGAAGGCGCCGATCACCAGCCCTACGGTGGCTACTGCGGTGAGGCAGGTACCGATCATGGTCCAAAGAAGTATGGTGTTGTTGGTCATTCCCTGACCCTATACAGGTTGTGGAGGGAAACGGCGGCTAATCTTGATAACGGGAGACAACTAGAATGCTCAGTTCTCCAGTGTGGCTCCGGCGGGAAGGCTACCTGTGAAGGTTGCTATGGCACCTCTCAGGACTTCCCGGAGTTGACTAAACTCTTGACGGTATGCAGTGCGTTACCGTTTGTAGGTATCCCACAAATCAGCTGGTCCGCCGATACGGCACCCCGCCGATACCGCTCGACAGAGGAAGGTGACGACATCGCCACTGGGATGCGATCAGCCCTTCGAGGGGACGTGGAAGCAAGTGGGCCGAAGGTGTTGGCCAGCCTTGACCATGCCCTAGGACTGACCTTGCCGAGTCCGCAGCCAGTCCGCAGCAGGTCCGCAACAGCACAGTTATCCACAATCACTGGCAACCACGAAAGCCCGGAATGACGGGGATTACAGCAACTGCCAATCACCGGCAATTAGGGCTTGAGAGTTCGAACTCTACTACGGCGTCTAGCCTGCGTAGCAAGCTTTGCCCCGGCCGCTGTGGCCGGGGCAAGGCTGCTTAACAGGTTGTTAGACAGGCACGTGGGCCGGCGGATTCAATCCAGTGCCGTCACCGCGGTGAGCAGGAACACGGAGTCCTCGTTCGCCTCCACTGAGTGGCGTTCGTGCACCAGCATGGCCAGCTCACCCTCGCTGATGGAATTCCGTCCACTCGCGCTAACCACGGTGATGGCGCCTTCGAGTACATAGACCGAAGCCGCGACTGGAGCATTATGCTCACCAAGCTCGGCGCCGCTGCGCAGGGCAATGATGGTTTGCCGTAATGGCCCATCCTGGCCAAGCAGCACGGCACTCCGCCCGTGTGTGGCTTCCCTCGCGAGTGCGAGATGTTCATCGGCGAGCTGCGCAATATCGGTCATGGATTCTCCTGCCGGATCCGGTGCTGTGAACTCAGCCTAACCGGTGCCGGCCGCTACCCGCGGAAAAAGTGCTTTTCGAAAATCGCGCGCGCCCGGCGGGTCAGGCGCAGATAGTCTTCCTCAATGACGGAAGCCATTCCCGCCTCGTAGCCGCACCAGCGGGCGACAGCTTCCAAATCCCGGCGGGAGGATGGCAACAGGTCCGACGACTTGCCGCTCCAGATTACGTTGGCCGAGCGGATCCGGCTGGCCAAGTGCCAGCTGTCCGTCAGGATGCTGGCTTCGTCTTCCGGCAGCAGTTCCTCGGCGGCGGCGACCTTGAGGGCTTCAATGGTCGACGTCGTCCGCAGACCCTCGATGGTATGCGCGTGTTCCAGCTGCAAGAGTTGAACCAGCCATTCGACGTCGGATAATCCTCCTCGTCCGAGCTTGAGCTGACGTGCCGGATCTGCACCGCGGGGGAGTCGTTCCGCTTCCACCCGGGCTTTGATCCGCCGGATTTCCCGTTCGTTCTGTTCGCTGAGTGTCTCTGGATACCGAATTGGATCAATTAACGCGATGAAGTCGCGGCCCAGTTCGTCGTCGCCGGCAACCGGCCGCGCCCGCAGCAGTGCCTGGGCCTCCCAGATCAGGGACCAGCGGCCGTAGTACTCGCGGTAGGAGGCCAGCGAACGGACCATCGGCCCGTTTTTGCCCTCCGGCCGGAGGTCAGCGTCGACTTCCAGAATCCGCTCCGCCTGGATAGGCGGTGTGCAGCGCTGCTTGAGCAACGCCGTCGTCTGCGACACTATTTTTTCCGCCTGCTGTTGGGCAGCCTCCTTGGCCGCACCCTCAACGGCCCGGTGCACAAACAGCACATCCGCGTCGGAGCCGTAACCGATTTCCCGTCCGCCCTGACGGCCCATGGCAACGATGAGCATTTTGGTCCGGACCTCATCGCTTGAATAAACCGACTCTTCAGCCACATGCAGGGCGCCCAGCATCGCTGCCCGGTCAGTGTCGGCGAGGGCCTGGCCAACCTCGTCCTGGCGCAGCAGTCCTGAACTGTCGGCGATGGCGATGCGGAGGATTTCCCGCCGGCGGATCAGCCGGATAAGCCGGATGGCGTTGCCCGGGTCGTCGTGCCTCCGGAACTTTGCCTGGACTTCCTGCCATTGGGTGTCAAAGCTGCGCACGGCCAGTTCATGGTCGGAACCAAGCCACTTCACCGCTTCCGGCGAGACTTCCAGCAGGTCCGTGATGAAACGGGAACTTGAAAGAATGTGGCACAGACGCTCCGCGGCAGCAGCAGAGTCCCGGAGCATGCCCAGATACCAGGGACTGGTACCCAACGCTTCGCTGATCCGGCGGAAACCGAGCAATCCCGCATCCGGATCCACGCCCTCGGCCAGCCATCCCAGCAGGACCGGCAATAGTTGCCGCTGCAGTGCTGCACGCCGGCTGATGCCCGCCGTCAACGATTGAATGTGCCGCATGGCACCCTTAGGGTCCTGGTATCCCAAGGCTGCGAGCCTCGCGCCGGCCGCTTCCGGCGAGAGTCTGGCGTCCTCGGCACTTAGGTGGGCAGCCGTGGCCAGCACCGGACGGTAGAAGATGCGTTCATGCAGCCGCCGCACCGCCCGCTTTGTCCGCTGCCAGTTCTCCAACAGGGAGTCGGCACTGGGCCGGGCAGTGCCGAGTGCACCGACCATGCTGCGGGCAAGGGCACGCCGGGCAGCCTCCTGTTGCGGCATCAGGTGCGTCCGGCGCAGGTGTGCCAGCTGGATCCGGTGCTCCAGGACCCGCAGATACCGATAGGCGAGGTCGAATTCACGGGCGTCGGACCGGCCTATGTAGCCGGCCTCCGACAGTGCCGCGATAGCCGACGTCGTGTCCTTGCAGCGCAGCGTTTCATCCGCCTTCGCGTGCACCAGTTGCAGCAGCTGGACCGTGAATTCGACATCCCGGAGCCCCCCGGACCCCAGTTTGATCTGCCGGCCTTCTTCATGTGCGGGGATATGTTCGGTCACCCGCCGGCGCATCGACTGCACCGATTCGACGAAGCCCTCCCGCTCGGACGAACTCCAGATCAGCGGGCTCAGCACATCCTCGTATCTGCGGCCCAGTTCCATGTCACCGGCGATGGCGCGGGCCTTCAGCAACGCCTGGAATTCCCAGCTCTTGGCCCAGCGCTGGTAATACGTCAGATGCGAGTCAAGCGTCCGGACCAGCGGCCCGTCCTTGCCTTCGGGACGGAGCGCCACGTCGACTTCCCACAGCCCAGGTTCGCTGGCCGCGGAGGAAATAGCGCGGGAGATGCCGGTGGCCAGCGAGGTTCCTATGGTTGCGGCTTTACCGTCTTCCAGGTGCTCGCTTTCGATCACATAGACAACGTCGACGTCGGAAATGTAGTTCAGTTCCCCGGCGCCGCACTTGCCCATTCCGATGACTCCAAGGCGCACGTCCGCGATATCCCCGGGGTCTTGGTGGGCGGCCAGTTCCGCCCGCGATACTGCGAGCGCTGCGTCCAAGGCGGCAGCGGCCAGGTCGGCCAGCTCACGCGCAGCCATCGGGAAGAAGTCCTCGGGCGAGGCAGAACAGACATCCCGGATTGCAAGCTCCGTCAGATGCCGGCGGTACCGGGCGCGCAGACTCCGGTAGGCCTCCTGTCCCACCAGTTTTGCCACCGGTAACGACGCCGATGGGTCGGCCTGAACCGATTTCAGCAGCGAGGAACGTAACACCTCCAGGTCCGTGCCGCTGGGTTCCGGGCTGACCCTGACTTCCAGCACGTCCAGATTTTCGGGGTGCCGGATCAGGAAGTCGCCAAGTGCCTCCGAGGCACCCAGCAGCCGGAACAGTGCCTCGCTGGCTTCAGGTCCCCGGTTGACCAGCTTGCCGAGATCCGGGCTCTTCTCCAACAGCCGCACCAGCGACTGCAGCGCCTGGTCGGGATCGGCGGCCATCGCGAGTCCATCGAAAAGACACGGCTCCTCGATACTGGTCAGTTCCGGCGCCTCGAGAAAGCGCGTGCTTTTCTCCAGATCGGCAAAACCCGCCGCAATTAGTCGGCGTTTGAAGCTCTTTCCGGTCATCTACAGCACGCCAAGATTACGCTTCAGCTCATGCGGAGTGACTTCGATCCGGTAGTCGTGCCATTCCTCGCGCTTATTACGGAGGAAATGTTCAAACACCTGCTCCCCCAGGATTTCCGCCATCAGCTCCGAGTCTTCCAATGACCGGACGGCATCGTGCAGATTGGCGGGCAGCGGATCATGCCCCATCGCCCGGCGCTCCGCCGTCGACAGCGACCAGACGTCCTCCTCCACCCCGGCGGGCAGTTCGTAGCCTTCTTCAATCCCCTTAAGTCCTGCACCCAGCAGCACCGCGTACGACAGGTAGGGATTGGCTGCGGAGTCGATACCGCGGTATTCCACCCGCGCAGACTGTCCCTTCCCCGGCTTGTAGAGCGGGACCCTCACCAGGGCGGAACGGTTGTTGTGTCCCCAGGACAGGTAGCTTGGCGCTTCTCCTCCACCCCAGAGGCGCTTGTAGGAATTGACGAACTGGTTTGTCACCGCGGTGAATTCGGGGGCGTGCCGCAGCCAGCCTGCGATGAACTGGCGTGCCGTCTTGGACAGCTGGAATTCGGTTCCGGCCTCGAAAAAGGCGTTGGTGTCGCCTTCGAACAGCGAAAAGTGGGTATGCATCCCGGACCCGGGATGGTGCGAGAACGGCTTGGGCATGAACGTCGCGTAGCTGTCCTGCGTGAGGGCGACCTCCTTGATGACAGTCCGGAACGTCATAATATTATCGGCCGTCTGCAGGGCGTCGGCGTAACGCAGATCAATCTCGTTCTGCCCGGGACCGGCCTCGTGATGGCTGAATTCGACCGAGATTCCCACCGCTTCGAGCATGCTCACGGCCGTGCGGCGGAAGTCCTGTGCCACGCCACCGGGAACGTGGTCGAAGTAGCCCGCCTCATCAACCGGTTCCGGGACGCCATCGGGACCTGGCTTGGACGACTTCAGCAGATAGAACTCGATTTCAGGGTGCGTGTAGCAGGTGAATCCCATGTCCGCGGCCTTCGCCAGCGCGCGTTTGAGGACGTTCCTCGGGTCGGCCGACGACGGCATGCCATCCGGCGTCAGGATGTCGCAGAACATCCGTGAGGTCTCATCGGTTTCACCCCGCCAGGGCAGAATCTGGAAGGTGGAGGGATCCGGCTGCACCAGCATGTCTGATTCAAAGACCCGGGCCAGGCCTTCAATGGAGGAACCGTCGAATCCCAGTCCTTCGGCGAAAGCTCCTTCCACTTCCGCCGGGGCAAGTGCCACGGATTTAAGCGATCCGACGACGTCAGTGAACCACAGCCGTACGAACCGGACGTCGCGCTCTTCTATAGTCCTGAGGACAAACTCCTGCTGGCGGTTCACTGCTACCTCTTTCCTCGCTATTGGACCCCTGTTCATACTCCTGCCCACACTCTACTAAGCAATCACGCATTTGAAGGAGGACGGTGCAGCCACCGGCGTGGGTCCAGTAGGCTCGATTCATGACCTCCGCCGAAATCCCAGCCCCCTATGGCTCCTCCGGCCAGCAGCCCGGCCCGGCCAAACGGATCCGCACGCATCATTTGCAGCAGATCAAAGACTCGGGCGGCCGGTTTGCCATGCTCACTGCGTACGAACAATACGCAGCACAGATCTTCGACGAGGCTGGGGTGGAAGTTCTGCTGGTGGGTGATTCCGCCGCCAACAACGTCTACGGCCATGCGACAACGCTTCCCATCACCCTGGACGAGATGATTCCGCTGTGCCGCGCGGTGTCGAACGGCGCCAAGCGGTCCTTCGTCGTCGCCGACCTCCCCTTTGGAAGCTACGAGGTTTCCCCGGCACAGGCCATCGAGTCCTCCGTGCGGATGATGAAAGAAGGCCTTGTGAGTGCTGTCAAGATGGAGGGCGGGAGCTTTTACGCCGGACATGTCCGGGCGATGGTGGCGGCCGGCATTCCCGTAATGGCTCACGTCGGGTTCACTCCGCAGAGTGAGCATGCTCTCGGCGGTTACCGTATCCAGGGCAAGGGCGACGCTGGGCAGGCGGTCATCGACGACGCCGTAGCCCTGGCCGAAGCCGGCGCGTTCTGTGTGTTGATGGAAATGGTGCCCGCTGATGTAGCGGCCGCCGTCGACCGGGCGGTTCCTGTGCCCACAATCGGTATTGGAGCAGGAAATGCAACCACCGGACAGGTACTCGTCTGGCAGGACATGATGGGATTGCGGAACGGCAAGTCCCCCAGGTTCGTCAAGCAATATGCGGACCTCAGAGGCGTCATGTCCGCGGCCGCGGCGGCCTATGCGCAGGATGTGCGGGACGGCACGTTTCCCGGTCCGGAACATTCCTTCTAATATCGGGCAGCGCCGTCCGGAACGGGGTTCCGGGCGCGCAACCGGGTATACCTCACCCCGGCATGGCATTGCTCAAAAGTCGTCCTGGGCGTCCCAAGCCTCGTTGCGCTTCTCGACTTTCTCCAACGCCCGCTGCGCCTCGGCGCGGGTTTCGTACGGACCGATGAGTTGCGTCCAGTCCGACTGTGCGCCTTCTTCAACCTCGTGGGTCACGACGTTGTACCAAAAGTCAGCCATGATTCTCCTCAAATAGTTCAACGATCATCTGTCCGCCTGAACCGGGACGAGCCTTATATGATCGATGGTATGCCTCAAAATGTTTCAACCGCACCTATCGGCACACTAACCCAGGGAAAAGTCGCCCCGCTGCGCCCTGTCCCCTCGTCCATTGCCCGCCCCGAATACGTCGGCAAGCCGGCACCCGAAAAATTCGCCGGGTCCGAGGTCAAGAGTGCTGAAACCATCGAGAAGATCCGCGTCGCCTCCAAGATTGCGGCCCAGGCCATTGTCGAGGTTGGCCGCCACATCGTTTCCGGTGTCACGACGGACGAACTGGACCGTGTCGGCCACGAGTTCCTCCTCGATCATCAGGCATATCCCTCCACCCTTGGGTACCGGAATTTCCCGAAATCGCTGTGCTCCTCACTCAATGAAGTGATTTGCCACGGCATCCCGGACAGCACGGTTGTTCAGGACGGCGACATCATCAACATCGACATCACCGCCTACAGGGACGGCGTCCACGGCGACACCAACTACACTTTCCTGGCCGGCGACGTCGACGAGGAGTCGCGGCTGCTGGTGGAGCGGACCCAGGAAGCATTGAACCGCGCTATCCGTGCAGTTGCTCCCGGACGGCAGATTAACGTCATCGGCCGGACCATCGAGTCCTATGCCAAACGCTTCAATTACGGGGTTGTGCGCGATTTCACCGGCCACGGCGTCGGCGAGGCATTCCACACCGGGTTGATCATCCCGCATTATGACGCCGCCCCTTCATATGATCGCCTGATTGAACCGGGCATGACGTTTACCATTGAACCAATGCTTACGCTGGGCACCGTCGAATGGGACATGTGGGACGACGACTGGACTGTTGTTACCCGTGACCGCAAGCGCACCGCCCAGTTCGAGCACACCTTGCTGGTGACAGAATCCGGCGCTGAAATCCTGACCCTTCCCTGACCGTTGCTCCTCACCGGCGTTCACTTGGCCGGACATACCCCGATCACCTTCCACGCCTGACCTTCGGAGAATCCATGCCCCAAGAGAACCATGCCAAGCAGCAAACCGCGGACGAGAGCGGCTCGTCCGGTGCCGGGCCGACGACGGTTATCGGCGTCGACATCGGCGGCACGGGAATCAAGGGCGGCATCGTCGATGTCGAGAGCGGCGCAGTGATCGGTGACCGTTACCGGCTCAGTACACCCAAGCCGTCGACTCCCGAGGCTGTTGCCAGATGCGTCAAAGACATTGTTGACGAACTATCCACTCGGGATACGGCTCCCGCCAATGGTTCCCCGGTCGGCGTGACCTTTCCTGCCATCATCTCGCACGGTGTCGCCCGGTCAGCGGCCAACGTGGATAAGTCGTGGATTGGCACGGACGTGGATTCTTTGTTCACGGACATCCTCGGCCGGGAGGTTGAGGTAATGAACGACGCCGATGCCGCGGGCCTCGCCGAGGCACGCTGGGGTGCGGGCAAAGATGTGGGCGGCGTCGTGCTGGTCATCACTCTGGGAACCGGAATCGGTTCCGCGTTCATCATGGACGGCGTGCTCGTTCCGAATGCCGAACTGGGCCACCTCGAGATCGACGGTTACGACGCCGAAACGCGCGCCTCAGCTTCAGCCAGGGAACGCGAGGACCTCAGCTGGAAGGAATATGGCGTCCGACTGCAAAGGTACTTCTCCCATGTGGAGTTCCTGTTCTCACCGGAGCTTTTCATCATCGGCGGCGGAATTTCCAAGCGAAGCGAAGACTTCCTGCCGCTTCTCGACCTGCGGACCAAAGTCATTCCGGCCAAGCTCAAGAACAATGCGGGAATTGTCGGAGCCGCACTTCACTCCGCGGAGCGCTTTAACCACATCTAGGGGTTTGGTGCCGGTGGTGGCTTCGGCTTCCCCTCCGCAGCCACCACCGGAGTTTATAGAAGCGTGCCTTGTTCCCGGGACGCGTCAGGGGCAGCGTCCTGCCCGGCGGAGCCGGGTGCCGGCATCCGCGGTGCGTCGGCAGCTGCCGCGTCCGCCTCGTGCCGCAACAGCTGGATGGCGGCTTCAAAATCTTCGAGGGACTCGAAGGCCTGGTACACGCTGGCGAACCGAAGATAAGCGACCATATCGAGTTTTTGCAGCGGACCCAGGATGGCGAGACCCACCTCGTGCGCTTCGATTTCCGCTGCACCGCTGGCGCGGATCGCTTCTTCCACTTCCTGGGCCAGCATTGCCAGGTCATCCTCGGTCACGGGCCTGCCCTGGCATGCCTTCCGGACTCCATTGATGACCTTCGCGCGGCTGAACGGTTCTCCGACACCGGAGCGCTTGATCACCGTCAGGCTTGTGGTTTCGATAGTGGTGAAGCGGCGTCCGCAGTCCGGGCATTGACGACGGCGGCGGATTGCGGAACCGTCGTCGGCAATCCGGCTGTCCACCACGCGTGAATCAGGATTGCGGCAGAACGGACAGTACATTGTGTTCCTCGCTCCCCTGTTCCGATGCGGATTCTTGAACCATCATAGAACTACATATAGGTGAATTACAAGAGCGTGATTACCATATCTTGTGGTTTCTCCCGTTTTTCGGATTCAGGAAAACCGTGCGGAAACAGCTTCCCCGTGAGCCGGCAGGTCCTCTGCCTCTGCCAGGTTCTTGATGTGGTCGCTGACTTCCCCTAGGGCATTACGGTCGTAGTTGACCAGCTGCACGGCGCGCATAAAGGTTGTCACGTTCAGTCCGGAAGCAAACGAGGCCGTTCCACTGGTGGGAAGGACGTGATTGGAACCGGCACAATAATCTCCAAGACTGACCGGACTGTAGTCGCCGATAAAGATAGCTCCGGCATTACGGATGCCTTCGGCGACTTCGGCGGCATTCCGGGTGTGGATCTCCAGGTGCTCGGCCGCATAGGCATCGCACACCGCGCTCCCCTGCTCCATGTCGTCGACGAGAATCACGGCCGATTGCCGGCCTGTCAGCGCTTCACGGACCCGGCCGGAATGCTTGGTCTGCAAGGTCCGGGCCGCAACCTCCACCTGGACCTGTTCGGCCAGCGCCGGTGAATCGGTCACCAGCACCGATGCGGCCGCCGGGTCATGTTCAGCCTGGCTGATCAGGTCCGCGGCGATGAGTCCCGGCCGGGCGATGTCATCAGCCAGAATGGCTATTTCCGTAGCGCCGGCCTCCGCGTCGATACCAACGACCCCCTTGACCAGGCGTTTGGCGGTGGCCACGAAAACATTGCCCGGTCCGGTGACGACGTCGACGGGTTCCAAGGCCTCAGCCTCACCGGCGCCCTCCACACCATAGGCGAAGGCGGCCACGGCCTGCGCCCCTCCAATGGCGTAGACCTCCTCGATTCCCAACAGCGCCGCTGCCGCGAGAATGACCGGGTGGGGCTGGCCGCCGTACTCCTTCTGCGGCGGGGACGCGAGGGCGATCGACTCCACGCCGGCGGCGATAGCCGGAACCGCATTCATCACGACGGAGGATGGATATACGGCGAGCCCGCCAGGAACATAGAGACCGACCCTGCGGACTGGAATCCATTTCTGCCGGACAGTTGCTCCCGGCCCGAAGTCCACATCGACATCCCGGGGCCGTTGTTCCTCCGTGAAGGTCCTGGCCCGGCTGATCGATTCCTCCAGGGCTGACCGGACTCCGCCATCGAGGGACGCCAACGCTTCGTTCAGCGCAGCGGCGGGAACCCGTGGATGAGCCTGTTCGACCCCGTCGAATTTCCGGGCGAGCTCCGACAGAGCTGCAAACCCGCGGGTGCGGACGTCGTCGATGATGGCGGCAACCGACGCGGATGCAGCTTCGAAGCCCGCTTCAGCACGCGGGACCGCCCGCTTGAGTTCCGCGTAGCCTAGCGTTCTGCCGCGGAAGTCGATAGTGCGCAGCAGTGAGGATTCCGGGCTTGAATCAGAAAGTGTCACCTTGCCAGTTTACGTGCCCGGCCGGAATACGAGCGTCAGTACCGCAACCCTGTGCGTAACAAGCTGGTGAGTGCGATCGCAAACGTCGTTACGGCCATTGCGGCAGGCCAGATGAGGAGCACGCCATAGGACATCACTGAAAATGCCATGTGTTCGGATGGGGCGGCGTCCGGTACCGGCTGCAACCAGGCGCCGAGCGCTTCGCCGGTCTGCCAGGCAATTATGGAGCCGAGGATCGATCCACCTGCGGCGGCTGCTACCTTCCATGCAGAACCAGGCGTCGATTTTTGACGTGCAACCAACCAACCCGCGGCAATGCCTGCTACGAGTCCAATCAACCCCAGCATCAATTCCCTCGGCAACCACATCTGCGGTACCGAACCGTCGCCGTAGAATGCGCCTCCGGGAGCGCACAGCCACCACAACAGGCCGGCGGGCAGTCCCGCGGC
>NZ_KI914655.1:91206-102271 GCF_000520495.1 Arthrobacter sp. H14 | reverse complement strand
CAACAGGCCGGCGGGCAGTCCCGCGGCGGCCGTCATGGTGAACCAACGCACCAATGATGCCGGCGGTGCCTTCGATAAGTCGTCAGGCATCCGGGGAGCGTAGACGTCCGGCGGGTAGACCGCCTTCGGTGCACTGCCGGATTCGGAATCCTTCATCATTTAGCCGGCATCCAGGCACGCCGGACCGAGCAGCACCTTCAGATCCCCGAAGAGGGACGGCGTTGGGCTGACCCGCAGGTCGACGCCGAGCCGGAGGAGTTCGACCTTGCGGGGGCCGGTGAGTTTCAACTGCACCTCGGTGGTGCCCGGATGGTTCCGGAGCACGTCCCCGAGTTCCGTCACGACGGTTTCAGTTGCCTTATGGTTGATCATCGAAATCATCACCGGACCCGAATGCCCGTCGCTCAGGTCGGGAACCGTCAACTCCTGTGCGTTGAGGGTGATGGCGCCATCGTCGCGGCGCTGCAGGCGGCCCCGTACGACGACGATGAGGTCCTCGGCCAGAATGGTGGAAATCGGCCCGTATACCTTGCCGAAGAACATCACTTCCATAGACCCGCCAAGGTCCTCGATCTCGGCACGCGCGTACGCGTTGCCGCTGTTCTTGGCAATCCTGCGCGAGAGCGAGGTGATCATGCCCGCGATCGTGACAATCGCGCCGTCGGGCGGTCCTTCCTCCCCAATAATCTGGGTGATATTGGAGTCGGCGTGCTGGCTGAGTATGCTTTCCAGGCCGCTGAGCGGGTGGTCGGAGACGTACAGGCCGAGCATCTCTCGTTCAAACGACAGCAGGTCCTTCTTGTCCCACTCGGGCAGTTCCGGAACAGCGACGGCGAATCCGGCGTCGGGGTTCTCCTCACCCATCAATGAGAAGAAATCGAACTGGTTCTCGGCTTCCTTGCGCTTGACAGCCACCACCGAGTCGACGGCCTCCTCATGGATCATAGCCAGGGCCCGGCGCGGGTGACCGAGCGAATCGAAAGCTCCAGCCTTGACCATTGATTCAATGGTCCGCTTGTTACATACGACGGCGGGGACCTTCTGCAGGAAGTCGTTGAAGGAGGTGAATTTACCCTTTTCGGCGCGGGCCGCCGTCATCGCGTTGACCACGTTGGTGCCCACGTTGCGCACCGCGGCCATCCCGAAGCGGATGTCCTTGCCAACAGGTGTGAAGTTGACGGCGGATTCGTTGACATCGGGCGGCAGCACGGTGATGCCCATCCTGCGGCACTCGTTCAGGTACATCGCCAGCTTGTCTTTGTCGTCGCCGACGCTGGTCAGCAGGGCAGCCATGTACTCTGCTGGATAGTGGGCCTTCAGGTAGGCCGTCCAGTAGGACACCAGACCGTAAGCGGCCGAGTGGGCTTTGTTGAAGGCGTAGTCGGAGAAGGGCAGCAGGATGTCCCAGAGGGTCTTGACCGCGGAGGCGGAGTAGCCGTTGTCCTTCATGCCCTGGGCGAAGCCGACGTACTGCTTATCCAGCTCGGCTTTCTTCTTCTTGCCCATCGCCCGGCGCAGAATGTCGGCTTGGCCAAGAGAGTAGCCGGCCACCTTCTGTGCGATCGCCATGACCTGCTCCTGGTACACGATCAGCCCGTACGTTCCGCCCAGGATCTCCGCCAGGGGCTCTTCGAGCTCCGCATGGATAGGCTCGACTTTCTGCAGGCCGGTCTTGCGCAAGGCGTAGTTCGTGTGCGAGTTCGCACCCATCGGTCCCGGCCGGTACAGCGCGATAACGGCGGAAATGTCTTCAAAGTTGTCCGGACGCATCTGTTTCAGCAGCGCACGCATCGGGCCGCCGTCGAGCTGGAAGACGCCCAAGGTGTCACCGCGGGCCAACAGCTCATAGGACCCCTTGTCATCGAGTCCCAGGTCCTCCAGCACCAGGTCGAAGTCCTTGTTCAGCTTTACGTTCTCCACCGCATCGGTGATGATCGTCAAGTTCCGCAGTCCCAAAAAGTCCATTTTGATCAGGCCAAGGCCTTCACAGGTCGGGTAGTCGAACTGGGTCAGGACCTGCCCGTCCTGCTCGCGGCGCATGATCGGGATAATGTCGATGAGCGGATCCGAGGACATGATCACCCCGGCCGCGTGCACGCCCCACTGGCGTTTTAGCCCTTCCAGCCCCAGCGCCGTCTCAAAGACTTTCTGCGAATCGGGGTCGGACTTAAGCAGTTCGCGCATTTCGTCCGCCTCCGAATACCGGGGCGAATCGGGATTGTGGACCTCAGGCAGCGTGATGCCTTTGCCCATCACGTCCGGCGGCATGGCCTTGGTCAGCCGCTCACCGGTGGAGAAGGGATAGCCCATCACGCGGGAGGAGTCTTTCAGAGCCTGCTTGGCCTTAATCGTTCCGTAGGTGACGATCATGGCCACACGCTCGTCACCGTACTTTTCGGTGACGTACCGGATCACTTCTGAGCGGCGCCGATCGTCAAAGTCGACGTCGAAGTCGGGCATGGAGACGCGCTCGGGATTGAGGAACCGCTCGAAGATCAGACCGTGTTTGAGTGGATCGAGGTCGGTAATGCGCATCGCGTAGGCCACCATGGAACCCGCGCCGGAACCACGGCCCGGGCCGACCCTGATGCCGTTGTTCTTTGCCCAGTTGATGAAGTCGGCGACCACCAGGAAGTATCCTGGGAAACCCATCTGCGAGATGACGCCGACCTCGAATTCGGCCTGCTTGCGGACATCGTCAGGAATGCCGGCCGGGTACCGGTAGTGCAGTCCCTTTTCGACTTCCTTCACGAACCAGGACTGTTCGTTTTCGCCCTCAGGAACCGGAAAGCGCGGCATGTAGCTGGCACTGGTGTCGAATTCGACGTCGCAGCGTTCAGCAATCAACAGGGTGTTATCGCATGCCTCGGGGTGGTCACGGAAGATGGAGCGCATTTCGGCGGGCGACTTGAGGTAGAACTCGTCGACGTCGAATTTAAACCGTTTGGGATCAGCCATGGTCGAGCCCGACTGAACGCACAACAGCGCCGCGTGGGCCTTGGCATCTTCAGCATTCGTGTAGTGGAGGTCGTTGGTGGCGACCAGCGGAAGACCGAGGTCCTTGGCCAGCTTCACCAGGTCCTGGGAGATGTTGCGCTCGATGTCCAGACCATGGTCCATCAACTCGCAGTAATAGTTCTCCGCCCCGAAGATGTCACGCATCTCGGCGGCGGCCGCGACGGCTTCCTTGTACTGCCCCAGCCTCAGGCGGGTCTGCACCTCGCCGGACGGGCACCCGGTGGTGGCAATCAGCCCCTTCCCGTAGGTGTTGAGCAGCTCCCGGTCCATACGGGGCTTATACAGAAAGCCTTCCAGCGACGCCAGCGAAGACATCCGGAAAAGGTTATGCATCCCCTCCGTGTTCGAGGCCAACAGCGTCATGTGTGTATAGGCACCGGCACCGGAGACGTCGCCCCGGCCACCATTGCCCCATTGGACACGGGTGCGGTCCTGGCGGGCGGTACCGGGCGTGACATATGCCTCGACCCCGATGATCGGCTTGATGCCGGCGGACTTCGCCTTGGACCAGAAGTCGAAGGCACCGAAAACAAATCCATGGTCGGTAGTGGCGAGCGAGTTCATGCCCAGCGCTTCGGTCTGCTCGAACAGATCGGTTAAGCGGGCGGCACCGTCCAACATGGAGTACTCGGTGTGGTTGTGCAGGTGTACGAATGAATCTTTTGTCTTAGTAGGTGCCACGTCAACAGTCTAGATGGGACTACGAGTTGGGATCGACAGGCGCCGCCGGAGAAGGAAGGATCAGTCCGTTCCGCCTGGTCCAAAGGACGGACCTGTCAGCGGGTGGTTTCGAGCAGGGCCTGCAATGCGTACTGCAGATCCTGGGGATAATCGCTGACATATTCCACGCGGTCGCCTGTACCTGGCTGGCTGAAGGCCAGCGAGCGGGCGTGCAGCCATTGCCTGGTCAAGCCAAGGGTCGCGGCCAACCGTGGGTCGGCCCCATACGTGAGATCCCCAGCGCAGGGGTGCTTCAGCGCGGAGAAATGTACCCTGATCTGATGCGTCCTGCCGGTTTCCAGATGAACCTCAACGAGCGATGCCCTGCCGAATGCTTCAATAACCTCATAGTGGGTGATTGAAGGCCTGCCGTCTTCGATGACGGCAAAGCGCCAGTCGTGGCCCGGATGACGGCCGATCGGTGCGTCGATGGTGCCGGAGAGCGGGTCCGGCAGTCCTTGGACGAGGGCGTGATAGACCTTCTCCACGGTGCGTTCCTTGAAAGCCCGCTTGAGGTTTGTGTATCCCAATTCCGTTTTGGCAACCACCATCACACCTGAGGTGCCGACGTCGAGCCGGTGCACAATGCCCGCCCGCTCCCGGGATCCCGACGTCGAAATCCTGAATCCAGCGGCGGCAAGCCCACCTACAACGGTTGGTCCAACCCAACCCGGAGAGGGATGGGCCGCGACACCCACCGGCTTATCAATGACGACGTAATCTTCCTCGTCGGCCAGGATCGCCATGTCATCGATGGGCTGCGCCACCACCTCCAAGGGGTCCCGGCGTTCCGGAATCTGGATTTCCAACCAACTGCCGGCCTCGAGCCGGTCGGATTTCCCGAGGACGGAACCGTTGGCGGAGACGTGTCCTTCGCTGCACATTGCGGCAGCAGCCGACCGGGAGACCCCTAGAAGGTTTGCTATGCCGGCGTCTGCACGCTGTCCGGCGGTCTCCTCGGAAACCTGGATGGAATGACGCATTATTTTCCTCCAGGGCTTCCGTGGCCGTCGCTGTCGTGGGCACCGTCTGGATTCGCTCTGGCTGAGCGTTTCCCGCCGCGGCGGCCACCATTGTCTTCCTCAGTCACGGGCTGTCCATCCAGGCCGATTCCCTTAAAAGTCAGGATGCAGATCAAAATGACGGCTCCGACGACGGCCGAGTCCGCGATGTTGAAAATGGCGAAGTTGGGAAAGGCGATAAAGTCCACGACGTGGCCCATACCGAAGGATGGTTCCCGGAACAAACGATCGGTGAGATTCCCCAACGCTCCGCCGGCCAGCAACCCGAAGGCGATGGACCACCAAAAGGATCCGAGACGGCGGCTGAGCCAAAAAACGATCAGTGGTACTGCCGCCTGGATGATCGTGAAAATCCAGGTCACATCCTCCCCGATCGAGAATGCCGCGCCGGAGTTGCGGATGAAATGCCAGCTGAGAACCGGGGGGAGGACTTCTGTTATCTGGCCTTCCGTCATCGTTGCCACGACCCACAGCTTGGTGACTTGGTCGAAAGCGTAGGCGAAAAGTCCGGCGGCAGCCATTATCAGCAGGCAGGTGCTCCTTTTCCTCCTGCGGCCGCCGTCACCGGAAGTACCAGTGCCATCGGCTGTGGAACCCGCAACAGGGTGCTTACTGCCGGCGGCCTCCGGCGTGCCAGGGGAATTATCTGTCATGGCGCTTTCGTGGTGCTTAAGTACAATGGCCGGCTTCTGAGTAGGACTCAGTCGCCGGCCATAGCACTTGATGGGAAATTCGGAAATTACACTTCGGATTTATCGGTGGAGTCCGCAGAAGCGACGGAGCCGCGGGCGTCGAGGTCGCGCAGCTGTCCTTCAATGTAGGCCTTCAGGCGTGAGCGGTAGTCACGCTCAAAGCCACGCAGTTGCTCAACCTTGCGCTCCAGCACTGACCGCTGCTGTTCGAGTTCGCCGAGGGTCTTGCGGCTCTTCTCCTGAGCATCGTTGACCAGACCGTGCGCTTCGACCTGCGCCTCGGAAATGATCTTGTCGCGCTGTTCCACACCGGCATTGACGTATTCGTCATGCAGTCGCTGGGCCATGGCCAGAACTCCGGCCGCGGATTCGGAAGTGGGCTGCTGCTGGGCAGGAGCGGCCGGCTCGGCCTTCGCCGGTGCCTCTTCGACTACAGGCTCGGGCTCCTTGACCTGTTCCGTTTCCTTCTTTTCCGCAGGCGCTGCCTCGGCGGCCGGGACGGGCGCGGCCACAGCCTGGGTCTTCGGGCTCGCATCAGCATCCGCAAGCTTCTTGCGCAGCTCGTCGTTCTCCTGGTTCAGACGGCGCAGCTCGACGACGATTTCATCAAGGAAATCGTCGACCTCGTCCTGGTCATAGCCCTCACGGAATTTGGTGGGCTGGAACCGCTTATTGACAACATCTTCTGGCGTTAGAGCCATCTGGTCACCTCATACTGGTTATATCTGCAACGGCCTGCCGCGGCAGTCGTCGCTACGGTACCGATCTCTTATCAAACTTAGTTCACTCTATATGTGAATCAGAGTATATCTTTTAGATTACGAAGACTAACCTCCATGAAGTTCCTAGGATGCCAAGGCAGTTGCCGATGCCGATGCGGAGACGATCGACATGGCGATGTAAGTGGCCAGCACCAGAACCAGGAACGCGAGGTCTAGGGAGATGTTCCCCAAACGCAACGGGGGCATGACCCGGCGCAACTTCCGCAGCGGAGGATCTGTTACCGAATAAACACCGGACGCCAGAACAAGCGCAAGCCCCTTTGGCTTCCAGTCACGGGCAAAAACCTGCACCCAGTCGAAAACCAAACGAATCAGCAGGGCGAGAAGAAACAACAGCAGGAGCACGTACAGCAGCGAAAAAACAATACTCACGCGTCAGCCACATTCCTTACAGATACCAGATAACAGGACGTACCCCATAGTAATGGCACAGACGGGGAGGTCCCTAGTTTTGATTGAAGAAGCTGGCCTGGTTATCGCTGACGCTCTTGTCATCACCAAGGACTTCGACGTTTGAGGGTGAGAGAAGGAACACCTTATTGGTGACACGCTCGATGCTTCCGTGCAGTCCGAAAACCAACCCTGCCGAGAAGTCGACCAGTCGCTTGGCGTCCGATTCCCCCATGTCCGTGACATTCATGATCACCGGGATGCCGTCGCGGAAGCTTTCACCAATCAACTTGGCGTCGTTGTATGAGCGCGGGTGGATCGTGGTGATTTGCCGCAGCCCGTAGGTCTCCTCCTTCGAGGAGGGTGCACGCTTAATTGGAGTCACCGGAGCGCGGTATTCATCCTCTGCCACCCGGTTGGATTCCGCTGCAGCCGATTCCGTGCGGTGCTCGTCGCGATCATAGTCCACTGAATAGTCCTCATTCTTGTGTCCCGAGTGATGTTGCTCAGGCTCGTAGTGCTCGTCACCATCGGCGAGCCCAAGATAGATCATTGTCTTGCGCAATGCACCAGCCATGGTTAGCTCCTATCGTGCCAAGTTACAGCGCTGATTTCGAATGGCGCCCCTGTTGTGTGCCCTAGCTGGAACGCTACCGTAAACCGGGGCGCTGACCGAGGACATTGGAACCGACACGCAGGTGTGTCGCCCCGTGTTTTATGGCGTGTTCGAGGTCCCCGCTCATACCGGCCGAGACTGCATCGGCATGGGGGTATTCATGCCGCAGTTGATGGGAAATATCCGCCAGCCTGCCGAAGGCCACATCGGGATCACTGCCCAGCGGTGCAACGGCCATCACACCGGCCAGATCAAGATATTCAGCATTCTCGATTCTTGTTGCCAGCTCCAGCACATCCGCCGGGTCTGCTCCGCCGCGTTCCGCACCCTGGTGCGCTGAAGCGTCCTGGTCTGCGCCGCCCGCGCCCTCATCCATGTTGACCTGGATGAAGCACTGCATATTCCCCCTCGGTGCCGAACCTGCTTCCTGACGTGCCTGCTGTTCCATCGTCATGGCTTTGTTGAGCGATTTAATGACCGAAGACCGGTCGACGGAATGAACTGCGTAGGCATACCGGACGACGGATTTTGCCTTATTGCTTTGCAACTGGCCGATGAAGTGCCAGCGCAAACCTGCACAGTCAGGATCCGCCGCCGTTTCTGCCGCTTTGGCGGATGCTTCCTGATCACGATTCTCGCCCACGTCCTGGACTCCAAGGGTTGCCAGGGCTGCTACGTCTGAGGCAGGGAAGAACTTCGTGACGACAATTAACGCCGGATCTGTTTCTCTGCCGGCGTCCGCAGCCGCATTGGCAATCCGCTGCCTTACCGACTGAAGGCCGGCGGCCAATTCATCATGTCTGCTCACGCCACACCAATCCTGCGAATCGTCCCGTCTGGTGATCCCGCCGGTACGAAAACAGCCGGCCTTCTTCCATGGTGCACCCATAAATCTGCTCGACAACGACGCCGAAACCGGCAAGCTGCCTGCTCACGCCCCCGGACAAGTCAAGTCTGGCCGTTCCCTGTCTGGTCGTCGTCCTGGTTCCGGGGACTTGGGCCGCTACGGAATCGGCCATGTCTTCAGGGACTTCATAACATTGCCCGCAAATGGCAGGTCCAATCCAGGCTTTTAGTTCACCGGTGGCGATTAATCGCAGTTCCCGCACGGCCGCGGGAATGACGCCCTCGGAAAGTCCCTGGCGGCCGGCATGGACAACGGCGGTTCCTGTCACCATCCCGGTGTCCGCGTTGAAGCCGGCAAGCAGCACTGGGACACAATCCGCCACCATCACGGCCATCGGATTAAGTCCTCCGGGAGACACCATAGCGTCGGCACCGGGCAGTGCATCGCCGTCGTTGGGCGGACCAGCAGGGACAAGCTGATCCGCCCATGCGACGCGTGCGGAATGCACCTGGTTCATGAACAGCAGCGATTCCGGTGGCTTGCCCATTGCGGCCGCCAGGCGTGAGCGGCGCCGCCGGACTGCAGGGACGTCATCGCCGACGTGCAGGGCAAGGTTGCCCGCCCCGGCGTCAGTGAACGCCACCCATAGTCCGTCAGCAACCTGCCGGCGCCACCAGAACACTGCCTCAGTCCGTCGTTTTACTTCAGGAAGTCCGGCACATCCAGATCGTCGTGGCGGACGCGGCCGTTGCCCTCGGGCTCGACGACGGCGGGAAGATCGACATCAAAACCTGCGTCGGCCGGAAGCTGGCTGCCCTGGCCCTGCTGGTAGTTGCTGGACCACGCCCCGGCTCCGACAGTTGCGGGCATCGGTGCGGCCTCGGGCCTGTGTTGCTCTTCCTGGACGGGAACGGCCGGCGCAGATGTTGTGTCCACGTTGTCGAATCCAGCCGCGATAACCGTCACCCGCGCCTCGTCGCCCAGCGCATCGTCGATGACTGCACCGAAGATGATGTTTGCCTCCGGGTGTGCGACTTCCTGCACCAGCCTGGCCGCCTCATTGATCTCAAAGAGACCGAGGTCCGATCCGCCCTGGATGGACAGCAGCACGCCGTGCGCACCGTCGATGGAAGCCTCCAGCAGCGGCGAAGCGATGGCCAGTTCCGCAGCCTTAACCGCCCGGTCGTCGCCCCGGGCCGAACCGATACCCATCAGCGCCGACCCTGCACCCTGCATAACAGACTTCACATCGGCAAAGTCAAGGTTGATCAATCCTGGTGTCGTGATCAGGTCAGTAATGCCCTGCACACCGGAAAGCAGCACCTGGTCCGCCGAGCGGAACGCGTCCAGCATGGAGACGTTACGGTCGCTGATGGACAGGAGCCTGTCATTGGGAATGACGATCAGGGTATCGACCTCGTCGCGCAGTGAGTCGATGCCGGATTCCGCCTGGTTGGAACGGCGGCGCCCTTCAAAGGTGAAGGGACGTGTCACGACGCCGATCGTCAGCGCTCCCAGGGAGCGGGCGATACGCGCAACGACCGGCGCACCTCCGGTACCGGTTCCGCCGCCTTCTCCTGCGGTGACAAAAACCATGTCCGCTCCGCGGATCACTTCTTCAATTTCATCTTGATGGTCTTCGGCGGCCTTGCGGCCCACCTCTGGGTCGGCGCCGGCGCCCAGTCCACGGGTAAGCTCACGCCCGACGTCGAGTTTGACGTCTGCGTCGCTCATCAGCAGAGCCTGCGCATCGGTGTTGATGGCAATGAACTCCACGCCACGGAGTCCAACCTCGATCATTCGGTTGACGGCGTTCACTCCACCGCCGCCGATGCCGACGACCTTTATGACGGCCAAGTAATTCTGCGGTGCTGCCACGTCCTGTGTCCCTTGTTCGAATCTCTGCACTGACTGATCTTGCTGGAGCGGGCGCTTTTCGCGACCGGAAGCATCTGCTTCTTAACCCTAACCCTCTACTTGAGGGTCATAGTTATGTCAAGTAACTCCTTAACCGAGACGCTATGGGTCATCGGAAGCTCTTGCAATGACCGGTCCCGCGTGTCGCGGGAAACTTAAAATCCCACCGCCGGCACCGGCATATCTGACGCCGCCGCGCATTTGATTTAACGTGTCACCGGTCTGGTGGGCGCGCTGACGTCGTAGACCTCTATCGGCTGTTGGGGCTCCAGCAGCTCCCCCTCCGCCGGTTTGGCTTTGGTCTCTTCGAGGAGAATACCCAGCACCTTGGCTTTAAGCTTGCTGCGTTCGGCATTTCCCCACAAAACACGCTTTCCATTCTCCAGGCTCAGTTCCACTGAATCCTCGGATTCGGCGGAAGCGTGCTCCAGCTTGCCCAGGATGTCGGCCGGCAAGGCGCCAAGTACCGCGGTCGTCGCCCGGAAAATATCTTCTCCCAGGTCTTCCTGATCTCCGTCGATCAACGGATATGGCGCATCGACCCTGTCCTTGACAGTCGCCAGCCTGGTGCCTTCCTCGTCGATCAGCTTGAAATCATTACCGTCCTTCAGCACCGCGACCGGAACGCGCTCTTCAATATGCACCACCAGAGTGGACGGTGGACTTGCCTCAATGCTGACTTCGCGCACCTGCGGCACATCGGAGACCAGCGAATAGACTTCACCGGTACTGATCTGCGGCAGTGGAACCTGCATCAGTGAGTCCAGCTCTTTCAGGATCGTGCTCTCGGACGCCAGCTTGGTTCCGTCGACGGCGATGTTCTTGACCGCGAATATCGGCGTAAAAATCACAGCCGCGATCAGACCGCCAATGACGACGACGGCGGTGCCAAGTCCGATCAGCCAGTTTCGACGGCGGCGCCACCGTTTCGGCCGCGGAAGTTTTACCACCGAATCCTGCGCGGAAGCCGATCCCCCGCCGACCGGTCCTTCGTCCACAGTCGTCCCGCCGGCCGCCACTTCCACTATGGTGTCTCCGGCTTGTGCCGTGCCGGCCGCCGG
>NZ_KI914655.1:86491-91106 GCF_000520495.1 Arthrobacter sp. H14 | reverse complement strand
GGCCGCCGGTTCAGGCGGGTCGCTACGCCGGCTGGTGCGCAGCCGGGTGGAACCGGACCCGGACCGGGGCACCCTTGGTTTGTTGTCAGTTCCCACTGTCCGCCTCCGTCCCTTTGCCGAGGTTTGCCAGGATTTCCGGACCATAAAGCGTGACGTCGCCGGCGCCCACGGTGAGGATGATGTCTCCCGGATCGGCGCGGGCCGCCACGTTTGCCGCCGCACCGCCTGCGTCCGGCTGGTATGCGTCATCGCCGATCCTGTCCGTGATCAGCCTGCTCGTCACACCCTCAATTGGAT
The DNA here is from genome assembly GCF_000520495.1 of Arthrobacter sp. H14. Classification (GTDB taxonomy): domain Bacteria; phylum Actinomycetota; class Actinomycetes; order Actinomycetales; family Micrococcaceae; genus Arthrobacter_C. The sequence goes on along the minus strand of NZ_KI914655.1, from coordinate 90,809 downwards.
CTTCACGGGCCGGATAGATATCGAGCACGGAAACTGTGTCGGCCAGCCCGAGGGCGGACGCAAATTCCGGTGCAAACTCCCTGGTACGGGAAAACAAGTGCGGCTGGAACAAGACATGCACACGGTTTCCGCCCGCCACGGTCCGCGCTGCTGTTAAAGCCGCCAGCACCTCCGTCGGGTGATGTGCGTAGTCGTCGAATACGCGGACACCGTTCGCTTCGCCTTTGAATTCGAACCGCCGGGATGCACCCGAAAATGCTGCGAGGCCGGACGCTGCGGCTCCAGGCCCGACCCCTGCCCGCAAACCTACGGCAAATGCCGCGGCTGCATTGAGGACATTGTGCCTGCCCGGGACGGTCAGCGGGAGCGGTTGCTGCACAGCGGAACCATCAACCTGGAATTCCAGGATTGAGGTGCTGGAACGGTCCTTGGCGGACTTCGCCGTAATACGGACATCGGCGGAATCTGAATAGCCATAAGTGAGCACGCCAGGGGCAGCATCGCCATCGCTGAACCGGTCGTGCATCCGCTCCACGAGTTGCATCGCCCCGGCATCATCGGCACAAGCAATGAGTGTTCCAGACGCGGGCAGCCTGTCCACGAATCCGTCAAAGGCGGAATAGAGGGCACTGGCCGATCCGTAGTAATCAAGATGGTCCGGTTCCACGTTGGTGACGACGGCGATGGCGGGACGGTAGTTAAGGAACGATCCATCGGACTCATCCGCCTCGGCCACAAAGAACCGGCCTTCGCCATGTGCGGCATTGACGCCAAGAGCGGCAACATCGCCGCCAACCGCGAAGGACGGGTCCAATCCCGCCTCGTGCAGCATTACGGTGATCATCGCCGTCGTCGTCGTTTTGCCATGTGTCCCCGCTACGGCGATGATCTGCTTGCCCTCCATCGCCGCGGCCAACGCCTGGGAGCGGTGGATGATGGGCAGCCCTGCTTCCGAAGCTGCGCGGAATTCGGGGTTATCCTCCCGGATGGCCGTGGAAACGACGACCGTGTCGGCAGCGGCGGCGTATTCGGCGCTATGCCCGACATGCACCGTTGCCCCAAGCCCGGCGAGCTGGCGCAAAGCATCAGAGTCGCGCGCATCCGAACCGGATACCGGGATCGACCTGGCCAGCAGGATGCGGGCAATGGCAGACATTCCAGCTCCGCCGATACCTATGAAGTGCACGCGGCCGAGATTCTGAATGGAAGGGGTGGCTGAAAACTTCACGACTCACCCGCCGCTCCGGCAACAAGCCCGGCCATCCGTTCGTCGGCGTCTTTGATGCCCATTCCGGCTGCGGCGGCACTCATTTCAGCAAGGGTCGATGGATCCGCGAAGAGCTGGGGAATGTGTTCGGCTATCCATTCCGGGGTGAAGGCCGCGTCCGGGACCAGGAGTGCACCACCGGCGGCAACGAGACCAGCAGCGTTGAGCGCCTGCTCGCCATTGCCGTGCGGCAGCGGAACCAGCGCTGAAGGCAGACCCACGGCGCTGACTTCGCACACCGTCGCCGCTCCGGCACGGGCGATGAGCAGGTCGGCGGCGGCATAAACGTCCTGCATGCCGTCAGAGTATTCCAGCTGCCGGTAGTGTTCGGTTTCCACTGGCTTGCCGGCCGCGTCGAGGTTCTGTTTGCCGCGGCCGGTGATGTGCAGGACTTGGATTCCTGCCGCGGCGAAGACATCCAGGGAACCGGCAATCGTCCGGTTGATGCTGGCGGCGCCCGACGACCCCCCGGTAATAATCACGGTCGGTTTGTCCGTGGCCAGCCCAAGTCTGGTCCGGGCGGCCGGGCGCCGTTCCTCCCTGTCCAGATGTGCGATGGCGGAACGCATGGGCATGCCGACCCATTCGGCCCGCGGCAGCCGGGTGTTTTCGAACGCCACTGCGACGGCTTTGGCCCAGCGGGCACCAAGGCGGTTGGCCAGTCCGGGCCGCGCATTCGCTTCATGGATCACGATCGGGATCCGTCTGCGCCGTGCGGCAATATACATCGGGGCGGACACGTAGCCGCCGACGCCCACGAGCACCGATGCTTGTGCCGAGTCGAGAATCCGTGCCGAGTCCCGGATGGCGCGATAGAGCCGGATTGGCAGCTTCAGCAGGTCGGCTGATGGCCTGCGTGGCATCGGCACCCGCGGAATGGTGGCCAGCTCGTACCCGGCAGCAGGGACGATTGTGGTTTCCATGCCGGCGGCGGTTCCGACTGCGAGGATCCGGGCTTCCGGTGAACGGTCTTTCACCGCGTCCGCGATGGCCAGCAGCGGACTGATGTGCCCCGCCGTACCGCCGCCGGCGAGTACAACGGAAAGTACTGGATTGGTCATGAACTGCTTTCCACATTTGCAGGAGTCTTACGGGCAAAGGCGAGAATGACTCCGATTCCGGCCAGTGCGAATACCAAGGCGGAACCGCCGTACGAAATGAACGGCAGCGGCACGCCGATTACGGGAAGCAGACCGGTCACCATACCGATATTCACGAATGCCTGCCCGATGATCCACACCATGATGGAACCGCTGAGGATCCGCACGAAGGGATCATCATGCCGCAAAATCACGCGTACGATGGCGACCGCCAGGATGCCGAAGAGCGCCACGACGACGAGGGTTCCGACGAGGCCGAGTTCCTCGCCGATGATGGCGAAGATGAAGTCGTTGTGGGCTTCGGGAATCCAGCTCCACTTTTGTTGTCCCTGCCCGAGTCCCACGCCGGTCCAGCCGCCGGAGGCCAAAGCGTACAGGCCGTTGGTGGACTGGTAGCAGCCTGCTTCGCCGATAGGACAGACACCACGCAGCCAGTTGGCCACGCGCTCCATCCGGTGGGCGCTTGTCAAGGTCAGGATCAGGGCGGCGCCTGCTCCGGTCAGCGCGGCAATCACGAACATCTTGCCGGGCGCGCCGGCAAAGAATAACGCGGCGGCAACGATGAGCATGATGATCAGTGCGGTTCCCAGGTCCCTGCCCAGGATTACGAGGAAGATAGCCAGTACGGCGACCGGAACCACGGGGATCACCACATGCTTCCAGCGGTGGATCAGTTTCGCCTTCCGCGCCAGCACTGTCGCCATCCAGAGGGCCAGTGCAAGTTTGGCGGCCTCTGAGGGCTGGGCGCTGAACTGACCCACTCCAATCCAGTTCCGGTTACCACCCACGCCATAACCGAGCGGCGAAAAGACCAGCAGGAGCAGCACGAATGACAAACCAAGTGCCGGCCAGGCCATTCTCTTCAGACCTCTGATGCTGATCCTGGACAGGACGAACATCATGACCAGTCCCACTGCGGCATAGATGGCCTGCTTTATCAGCAGCGCATAGGGCGAGAGCCCGGAGGCAATGGATTCGACCGAGGAGGCGGAGAGCACCATCATGAGTCCGATGGCGGTCAGGGCCAGAGTCGCACCGACGATCAGATAGTAGCTGGACCCGCTGGCTTTACGGTCGCTGCCCTCCAGGAAGATCCACATCCGGCTCAGCTTGCCCGGCAGTGTATTGTCCCGGTCGTTACTGCTCCGGTCGGCCTCATTTCCCGGCACGGGCCGCGATGCTGCGGTTTTCTGACGACTGCCGTCGGGGCTCCGTCTGATGCTGGGTTTGGCAGGGGTGCGGCCTGCGGCCTTTCCTGCCGCCGGCCGGGTGGGCGTGGTGACCATTAGAGCTCCTTAGTGGTCTGCGCCTGCCCCTCCACGTACTCACGAACTGCTTCGATAAAAGCGTCACCGCGATGCGCGTAGGAAGAGAACTGGTCCATCGATGCAGCCGCCGGTGCCATCAGCACGGTGTCCCCGTCTCCGGCTGTCTCCGCTGCTGCTGTCACCGCCGCCGACATGACATTGCCGCCGTTCCCGGTCAGCGCCACACCGGTGGTGTCCGGCTGTTCCCCTTCAGTTTGGCGCGGAATCGCCTCAATTACCGGAACATCCGGTGCGTGTCGCCGCAATGAAGATTTCAGGGCACTGCTGTCCGCCCCTATCAGCACTACTGTCTTCAACCGTGCGGAATGCCTTGCAACCAGTTCGTCATAGTCGACACCCTTGGACAGACCACCCGCAATCCAGATCACGGAACCGAAGGAGCCCAGTGAGGCATCGGCGGCATGCGGGTTCGTTGCCTTGGAGTCATTCACCCACTTCACGCCGGCATAGTGTGCCACCAGCTGTATCCGGTGCGCGCCGGGACTGTAGTTGCGGATCCCGGCACGGACGGCCTCCGGTTCGACCCCGCAGGCGCGGACCAGCGCCGCCGCGGCGAGGGCATTGGCCACCATGTGCCGGGCCGCACCTTGCTCAAAATCTCCCAGACCGGCGAGTTCGGCGGC
>NZ_KI914655.1:83879-86391 GCF_000520495.1 Arthrobacter sp. H14 | reverse complement strand
CGCCGGTTTTCGATGTAGGCCCGGTCCACGAGCAGGTTATCGACGACGCCGACCATGCTCAGCCCAGGAGTGTTGGTGGTGAAACCGATGGCCCGGCAGCCCTCTACTACATCGGCTTCCTCGACCATCCTCTCGGTCTCCGGAGCTTCGGCATTATAGACGGCGGCCACTTGGGTATTCGCGTAAACCTTCGCCTTGTCCGCAAGGTATTCGTCGTAGGACCCATGCCAGTCGACATGGTCCTCGGCGACATTGAGGCAAACGCTGGCCAGCGGCGACAGGCTGTGCGACCAATGAAGTTGAAAGCTGGAAAGTTCGACGGCGAGCACATCGTATCCGTCCGGGTCCCGGATGGCATCCAGCACCGGGGTTCCGACGTTCCCGACGGCGATGGCGCGTTTGCCCGCGGCCTGCAGCATCGCTTCGGTCAGCCCGACCGTCGTCGTCTTACCGTTGGTGCCTGTGATCGCCAGCCATGGGGCCGCCGTCCGCCCCTGGCGTTGGCGCAGCCGCCAGGCAAGTTCGACGTCGCCCCAAATGGCGATGCCCGCTTCGGCCGCGGCCGCCAGCAGTGGATTCCGCGGACTCCATCCCGGCGATGTCACCACCAGCTCCGGCGCACTGCCGGAGACGTCGGGCAGCGACTCTCCGTACTCGGCACCCAGGAGAACTTCCTGGACCCCGACGATTTTGAGCGTATCCGCTTTTGCCTTGGCTTCAGCGTCCGTTGCGGCATCGACGACGACGACCTGGGCGCCCAGCTCGGCCAGCGTGTCCGCTGCGGAAAAACCCGACACGCCAATCCCGGTAACGACGACGCGCAGCCCGGCCCAGTCGGCGTCCCAGCTGGTCAGCTCCGCCAATCGGTCGGCACTCACAGCGCGACCAGCCATTCGGCGTAGAAGATGCCGAGGCCACTGGCGACACAGAGTCCGCAGACGATCCAGAACCGAACGACAATGGTCACTTCCGCCCAGCCCTTGAGCTCGAAGTGATGCTGCAGTGGCGCCATTTTGAAGATCCGCTTACCGCGGGAAATTTTGAAGAAACCAACCTGCAGAATGACGGAAAGGGTGATGATCACGAACAGTCCGGCAATGATGGCCAGCAGCAGTTCGGTGCGTGACAGGATCGCAAATCCGGCAAGCGCTCCGCCGAGCGCGAGCGAACCGGTGTCTCCCATGAAAATTTTCGCCGGCGAGGTGTTCCACCACAAGAAGCCGATCAGGGCACCGCAAAGGGCTCCAGCCAGCATGGCCAAGTCGAACGGATCACGCACCTCGTAGCAGGCTCCCGTGACTCCGGGCGAACCACAGTTCTGGTTTTGCTGCCAGATGCCCATCAGCAGGTAGGCGCTGAAGACCATGACGCAGGCACCGGCGGCCAGACCGTCCAGTCCGTCCGTCAGGTTAACGCCGTTCGTAGCCGCCGTGACGATCAGGTTGGACCAGATAATGAACAGAATTACGCCGATGATGGTTCCCGCAAACGCCAGATCGACCCATGTGTCCCGGACGAACGAGATCGCGGTGGAAGCAGGCGTGCGGCCACGGCTGTCGGGAAAATTCAGTGCCAGAACGGCAAACAGTATGCCGACGGCGCTCTGCAGCGTGATTTTCGCGGCGGCGTTCAGGCCAAGACTGCGCTGTTTCGAAATCTTGATGAAGTCATCGAGGAATCCGACCAGTCCCATACCGACCATCAGCAGCAATAGCAGTCCGCCTGAAATGGATGGTCCGGTGTTGTCGGGGTTGATCAGAAATATGATCAGATGCGTGAGGAAATAGGATGCCACCACTGATGCGACGACGACGGCGCCGCCCATGGTGGGGGTTCCGCGCTTCGTATGGTGTGTGGTTGGCCCATCGTCGCGGATGAACTGTCCATAGCCGCGGTTGACCAGCACTTTAATGAACAGCGGGGTCCCGACCAATGCGAAGATCAAGGCCAGAGCACCGCCGATGAGCAAAGTGATCACGACTGCGAACTCCCTTCCTGCGTGGCCTTGATTTCGTCCACTTCCACGCCGGACGGAGCCGCAGCGGAAGCCAAGTCGTTCGGGGGCAATGCTATCCGATCGCCCAGAAGACGCAGTCCGGCCCCATTCGAGGATTTGAACAACACCAGGTCGCCCGCGCGCAGCCCAGCCTGCAGGAAGTCCTCGGCTGCATCCATGTCCGGAACATAGGCGGCCTCATCGCCCCAGGATCCTTCGAGCACAGCTCCGTTGTGGATCGGTTTGGCTCCAGCACCAACAACGACCAGCCGGGAAATGTTCAACCGGACGACGGTGCGGCCCACTGCATCGTGCTCTTCGATCGATTCATTGCCCAGTTCGAGCATTTCGCCCAGCACGGCCCAGGTCCGGCGTCCCCGTCCAAGTTCGGCGAGAGTCCGCAGGGCCGCCCGCATGGAGTCCGGGTTCGCGTTATATGCGTCGTTGATGACGGTGACGCCGTCGGCCCTTTCGGTCCGCTCCATCCGCCAGCGGCTCGCAGGCGCCTCAGGCGAG
>NZ_KI914655.1:77439-83779 GCF_000520495.1 Arthrobacter sp. H14 | reverse complement strand
TGTCCGCTCAAGGCTTCAACAATCCTGTTTCCGCTGATGCCCGCCACGTTGGCCGCTGAGGCCGCCGCGAGCAGATTGGTGACATGGTGGGCGCCGAGGAGCTTGGACTCCACGTGTCCAATGCTGCCGTCCGGGAAGGCTATGTCGAACGCTGGATGCCCCTCGATGGTGGTTTCCAGCCCTGTCGCAAGCAGGAGTCCGCCCGACGCTTCGGCGCTCTGCAGGCTTTCGTCGGAGCTGAAGCAAAGGACACCGGCTTTGGTGCGGGCCTTCATGGCCGCAACCCTGGGATCATCCGCGTTCAGGACCGCTGTGCCGGAAGGCGCCAGGGCTTCGACCAATTCACCCTTGGCGACAGCGATGTTTTCGACCGACCCGAACTCCCCCGCATGCGCCGATCCGACGCCCAGTACGACGCCGATGTCCGGCTTGACCATCTCGGCGAGGTAGCGGATGTGTCCGATGCCGGTGGCTCCCATCTCGATGATGAGGTAACGGGTGGAGAAATCCGCCGCAAAAACTGTCAGCGGAACCCCAACCTCTCCGTTGTACGATCCGATCGGCGCCACCGCCGGCGCTTCGCGTCTCAAAATTCCGGCCAGCAGATCCTTGGTGGTCGTTTTCCCAGCGGAACCGGTAATTCCGATCACGGTCAGCGGACCGGCAGCACGCAGCCTTTCCACCACGGCGCCGGCGAGGGCTCCCATGGCGAGGACGGCGTCGTCGACTATAACCGACGGATACCCGGAACCCGTGGGGCTGGACACCGGGCGCTCAGCCAGCGTCAGCACGGCCCCGGCGTCGAACGCCTGGCCGATAAAGCTGTGCCCGTCCGCCTTTTCGCCCGGCTTGGCCACATAAAGTGAGCCATCGACGGCTTCCCGCGAATCCGTGACAACCGAGGTGACGGTGGTGGCAGGGTCGACGGCACCGGTCAGCCTGCCGCCGGTGATGGTCGCGATTTCTTCTGCAGATAGTTCAATCATGTCGACTCAGGACTCTACCGTTATGCCGGGCACGGGGATGAATCCCCGACGGCTGAGGGACGTTCGGAGCTCAACCCGGTCGTCGAGCGAATGGTTTACGCCGTTGATTTCCTGCCAGATCTCGTGGCCCCGTCCAGCCACCAGGATCACGTCGTGCACCGTCGCTATTTCCACGGCGGCCGCGATGGCCTCGGCCCTCGGTGCGATGTTGTGCAGTTCGCATCCGAGGCTTTCGTCGTCCTTGGTCCGGGCAGCGCCGTCATACACCGCCGTGCGGATCACCGCAGGATCCTCATCGTGCGGATCATCATCAGTAACAATAACGACGTCGGCGTTCCGTGCCGCGACGGCACCCATGATCGAGCGCTTGCCTTGATCCCGCTGGCCCGTGGCGCCAAAAACGATAATGACGCGGCCCTCGGAATCCGGGGTGCGTACCGACTGCAAGGCACGTTCGAGGGCATCGGCATTGTGGGCGAAATCCACGATGGCGGCCGGCTCTGTTCCGATCAGCTCCATCCGTCCCGGGACTTGGATGGTAAACGGGTCGGCGGCATGGAGGACTTCCTGGATCCGGGCCGGTGATGCGCCGGATTCGAGCACCATAACCGCGGCCAGTGCCGCATTAATCACGTTGAAGTCCCCGGGCAGGCCGGTGTGGCAATTCAGGACATCCCCCGACCGATGCCGGAGCACGAACCGGTGCCCGAGGCCGGCGGATTCGCGGGCGGTCACGGTCCAATCTGCATCGGCGTTCTCTGCCGACGCCACTGTGGTGACCGGTACCGTGGCATCCCTGACGAGCCGCTCTCCCCACTCGTCGTCGACCACAACCACGCCATGCCGCGCACGTTCCGGGGTGAACAGGCCGGCCTTGGTCCGGTAGTAGTCTTCCATGTCGCCGTGCAGGTCAAGGTGGTCCTGCGTCAGGTTGGTGAACCCGGCGATGTCGAACTTCACGCCGTCGACCCGCCGGTAGGCAATTGCGTGGGAGGAAACCTCCATGGCGGCAGCCGTCAGGCCCCGCTCCCGCATCAGCGCGAGCAGGCCATGCACCTGCGGCGACTCCGGAGTGGTGAGCTGGCTCGGGATGGCCTCTTCACCCGCCAGGATTTCGATGGTGCCGATTAATCCCGTGGTGTGATCCAGTGCCCTGAGCAGGGAATTCAGTAAGTACGTTGTGGTCGTCTTGCCATTGGTGCCGGTGACGCCGAACAGGGTTGGCCGCTGGACTCCGGCCGGCTGGCTCTGGAAGATCAAACGGGACAACGGCCCGACGACGGAACGCAGGTCGGTCCCGACGAGTACAGGCACCGGGCACTCCCCCAGTTGCCCGACACCATCGGGATCTGTCAGGACGGCCGCGGCGCCAGCCTCCACAGCACGGCCGGCGAACGCGGCCCCATGGCTTCTCGAGCCCGGCAGGCCAATGTACAAATCGCCTGGCTGTACATCCCTCGAATCGATGGAAACGCCGCTGACCGAGACCCCGGCATCTGCGGGATGCGGGCCTTGATTGGCCGCTGAACCTGCGCCGAAGGCCTGAAGGAACTCGGCAATTGCCGAGACGCGCACCGGAGCGGCCTTGCGCGGGCGCATTTCCAGACCCGCCCTGTTGGGCGGTCCGCTGTTCTCTGGCACGAACTACTCCGGTTTTTTGTCGGCGAACAATGGCAGATGCGGGGGCTTTCCCGTCGACGGCGGCACATCGAAGGTGTGCAGTGTCTGCCCCATGACAGCCGTGAACGTCGGCCCGGCGGTAATACCGTAGATGTCCCCCTGTGGCCGTTGCAGGGTTACCCCGACCACATACTTTGGATCCTCCATGGGAGCCATGCCGACGAACGAAGCTGTGTACCCATCGTACCCGCCGTGCTTGCCCGGAGCCTCCGCCGTGCCGGTTTTGCCGCCTACCCGGTAGCTGTCCATTTGGGCCAACTGGGCGCCTGCATCGGTGACGGTGGTTTCCAGCATGTCCTGGACCATCTGCGCGGTTTCGTGCGAAACGACCTGGGTCCCCTTCGGGGCCGGAACCTCGTGCCGGGTGCCGTCCGGATCGATATACGCCTCGATCAAGCGTGGCTTGAGCTTGACGCCGTCGTTGGCTATGGCCTGGTAGGCGACGGCGGTCTGCAGCGCGGTCTGGGCCACGCCCTGACCAAAGAGAACGGTGAATTCCTGGCGTCCATCCCAATTCTCGGGCTGGGCCAGGATGCCACCGGTCTCACCCGGCAGAGGTACGCCGGTCTGTTCACCGATCCCAAACTTGCGCAGCCAGTCGTACCGCTGCTGCTTGGTGAGCTGTTCGCCGATCATCACCGTACCGGTGTTCATCGAATCGCCGAAGATACCGGCCATGGTCCGCTCTTGGGTACCGTGCTCAAACGCGTCACTGAAAGTCTGCCCGTTGACCGTATACGTCGGGGGGACGGTGAATTCGGAGAGCGGTTTGGCGATACCCTCCTCAATGGCCGCGGCCATGGTGATCATTTTCTCCGTCGAACCAGGTTCGAAGGCCTCCGTCACTGACATCGCCTGCCTGCGGTCAGCCGGTGTGGCTCCGGGATTATTCGGATCCGGGCTCTTCGACTGCGCCATTGCTGCGATGCGCCCGGTCTCGGCCTCCAGCACGACGATGTTTCCCCACTCGGCATTGAGCCGTTCCACCTGGCTGGCGATCTGCTGCTGGGCGAACCACTGGATGTCCTGATTAATGGTCAACTGGATGGTCTTGCCGTCGACGGCGGGTTTCTCCTGCCGTGGCGCCGTGGGGATGGGAATCCCGTCAGCACCAATCTGGTAGGTGATTTTCCCGGGCTTTCCGCTGAGAACGTCATCCTTGGTCAATTCGATTCCGGCCAACGCGGCGTTGTCGGATCCGAGGTAGCCCACGATTGATCCAGCCACGGCGCCGGACGGATAGGTGCGATGGCTCGTGGCCTGGGCGACGATTCCGGGTATACCAAGATCCATGATCTTGTCCCGCACGGCCGGCGAGACGGATTTGGCCACATAATGGAACCGGTCCTCACCGGTAATGGCCCTATTGACTTCCTCCGGGTCATGTCCCAGTACCCCGGCAAGCTCCTGGACCGCCTGTTCCTTCGTTACCGTTTCCAGTTCATCCCCGGGTGTAATCCGCGTGAACTCGTCCAGGATGTTCTGTTGGTCGACGGTGATGTCATACCGCTGCACGCTGGTGGCCAGGACATCCCCATCGGCGCCAATAATGTCCCCGCGCAGAGGAGCCACCGGAAAAGTCCGGACCCGGTTATCGATGGCGGCCTGCGCCATGCCGTCCGGATCCAGGCCTTGGACCTGGAACAACCGGCCGCTCAGGATGAGCAGCAGCATCAGCATGACCGCCAGACCGGCCCGCAGCCTCCGGGTAGTGCCGGAACGCCTGGTCCTTCTGCTCTTAGCGTTGATCAGTGCCACAAAGTGTCCCCGTTATTGGTTGTCGAGTACTTACTGCTGCGCCGTTTGCTGCTGCGGCGCCGGAATCGTGCCTCCGTTTAGTTCCTTCGGCTCCGCTTGAGCGGGTGCCGGGACAACGTTGTCGGAGGAAGCTTGTGCGTCGTTGTCGGAGGAAGCTTGTGTGTCGCTTTCACCGGAAGCGCTGGCTTCCTGCCCGCTATCGCCGGATGAGGACGACGCCGAAGGCTCCTCTTTCGAGGTTTCGGAGGGCTCAGCCGGCCCGGAATCGGCCATCCGGGGCTGGATCGCCACATCCGGTGCCGGAATGCGCGCTTCCGGGCCCTCTGTGTCCTCGGCCTGCTTGGGATTGCCTGAAAGGCTCATGGTTTCCAAATCGATGGTTCCAAACGACGGTGAACTTACCATTCCCAATTCTGCAGCCGCCGAGGCCAGATTCTGGGGAGCTTGGTGGGTTTTGAGCCGCTGTGTCAGCATTTCGTTATTCTGCGCCAGTGAAACCTGCTTGTTGTGCAGGTCCACGAGCTTGTACTGGCCCGACGATACGGAGACGTTCAGCACCAGCACGCCGACCAGGGCGGCGGCGAGGGTCAGAAAGCAAAAGACAACGAAAGGCGTGCGGCGCCGCCCGCTGCTTGCCGGCACCAACGAGAGCGGCGTTCGCCTCTGTGGGGCGGGATACTGCTGCGGGGCGCCGCCGTCGGGAAGCACCCGGGCAGTATTGCCCGCTATTGCGCCGGTGGACGGCTGAACGTTGGCTGGGGCTGGTTGGCTCATGCCGCTCTCCTGTCTTTGATGCGCTCCACAGCACGTAATTTGGCCGATGCGGCCCGTGGATTTTCTTCGATTTCGGCCTCGTTCGGGGCTTCGGTACCCCGGACCAGGCGTTTGAGTTCGGGCTTGTGTTCCTCGAGTTCAACGGGGAACCCCCGCGGAGCCGAGGACTGCGAGCGGCCGGACAGGACCGATTTAACGATCTTGTCCTCAAGGGAGTGATAGGAGAGGACAACCATCCGTCCGCCAAGGGCCAACGCGTCGACGGCGCCCGGAACCGCCCGCTCCAGAACGTTAAGTTCTTCGTTGACCTCGATCCGCAGAGCCTGGAAAGTCCGTTTTGCCGGATGCCCGCCGGTGCGGGCGGCGCCTGCCGGAACGACAGTGCGGATCACCTCGACGAGCCGTCCCGTCGTCGTAATCGGTTGCTCAGCCCGTGCAGCGGCGATGCCGGATGCGATCCTGCCGGCAAACTTCTCCTCGCCCCACTTGCGGATGATGGTCCGCAGCTCCGGCTCTGGATAGTTATTGACCACGTCTGCCGCCGTCTGGCCGGTGCTGGTATCCATCCTCATATCCAGAGGCGCATCGTAGGAGTAGGCAAATCCGCGCTCGCGTTCGTCCAGCTGAAGCGAGGAAACGCCGAGGTCGAACAAGACGCCCTGAACCTCGTCCACCCCAAGATCGTCCAGAACGTCGGGAATTTCATCATAAACAGCGTGGACCAGATCAATCCGGTCCTCAAAGGGAGCCAGCCGCTCGGTGGAAAGGGCCAAGGCTTCCTCGTCGCGGTCGATACCAATTAGATGCAGCCCGGGGAACCTTTTGAGCATGGATTCACTGTGACCGCCCATCCCGAGCGTCGCGTCGATTACCACGGAACCGGAAGCTTGAATGGCGGGCTCCAGCAGGGAGACACAACGCTCGCGCAACACCGGGACGTGACGCCCGGCGGTTGGCTGCTCTGCGTTCATGTCCTCGAACCGTTCCCTTCATCGTGCGGCTGGCTACTTAAACCAGATCCCCATCCGCACCTGACTTCCTGATCGGCCTGACTCCGGGGAAGGTGAGTCAGGATGATCAGTCCGGTCGGGCCGGCTGGAGATCTCGTCCAAGCAACTGAAGTTTGCGGCGGCCGCCTCTAA
>NZ_KI914655.1:73091-77339 GCF_000520495.1 Arthrobacter sp. H14 | reverse complement strand
ACGAGCTGTCCCGTGGTGCTGAAAGGCTGGTTCCTGCGGAAGGCGGCGATAGCCGAAACAATCCGCCCGGCAAACTTTTCCTCCCCCCAGGTCCGGATGATCCGGAGCAGATCCTCCTCCGTGTAGGTGTTCACCACATCCGCAGCGGTGCTGCCGCGGCTGGTGTCCATCCGCATATCCAAAGGCGCGTCGTAGGAGTAGGCAAATCCTCGCTCGTGTTCGTCGAGCTGCAGCGACGATACGCCGAGGTCAAAGAGGATGCCATGTATTGAGTCGATGCCAAGATCGTGGAGGACATCCGGCAGCTCGTCATACACTGCGTGAACCAGATCGGTGCGGACCGCGAACCGGGTCAGCCTTTCCCCGGCCAAGGCCAGTGCCTGTTGGTCGCGGTCGATTCCCACAAGGTGCACGCCCGGGAACCGGCTGAGCAGCGCTTCCGAATGGCCCCCCATGCCCAGGGTTGCGTCCACAACCACCGGACGGTTACTTGCGGAGTCAATCGCGGGGGCCAGGAGATTGATGCAACGATCGCGCAGCACCGGAATGTGTCGTTCCTCGGTGGGGCGTTCGTTGCTCATACTCCCCTCCTTACTGCTGAGTCCGGGCTGACTGCTGTTCATTGCCTGCACCGTGTTCTTGAATCAGACCCCCATCCGCACCTGGTGTTCGGGTCTGCCTGACTCCGGGGAAGGTGATTCAGGTAGTTCCTGGTACCGGGCGGCTGGAGATCTCATTCAAGAATCGGTTCCGCGGTGGTTAATTGTTGTGACTTGGGTGGCAGCGACTGTCAGAGAATCCCCGGCAGCGCATGTTCGTCAGTCTCGGAGAAGGAAGTTTCCTTCTCCTCGAGGTAGCTGTTCCAAGCTGCGGCATCCCAGATCTCCGCACGGTTACCCGCGCCGATCACTGCAAGTTCGCGGCCCAATCCTGCATAGGTGCGCAGGTTCTGTGGAATGGTTACCCGGCCCTGCTTGTCGGGTACCTCATCCGATGCCCCCGACAGGAAAACCCGAATATAGTCCCGTGTCTGGCGCGACGAGATGGGTGCATCCCGCATCTGCTCGTGGACCTTTTCGAATTCCCGCTGACTAAAAACGTAGAGGCAACGCTCCTGTCCCCTGGTCAATACCAAACCGTTGCCAAGCTCCTCGCGGAACTTGGCCGGCAGGATCAACCTCCCCTTTTCATCAAGGCGTGGCAGGTGTGTTCCGAGGAACATCTGCCACCGCCTGTCCGGTCCGGGAGAAACCCTTGCGTCACCACAACGCTCTTATAGCCACCACTTTACTCCACATTCCTCCCCCGTCAATCCACCCGGCACCTTTTCTGCCGCGTGTTGAAGTGAAGTTCCGGGCAAACACGGGTGGAGACGGCTGTGGTGGGAAGTGGAGGGAAAACAGCCATGAAGTGGCACCGACACAACGACTGCCGGGGTTTCCCGGCGCTATGGCGGGTTAAATGACTCAGGATCCGCCGAAGCGGATCCTGTGATCGAGCATTTTGCCTGCTGTGGGCCTAGTGGAGGATGCCCGTGGCGGGAAGTGGAGGACTTGCTGGCGCGGAGTGGAGGACTTTCAACTTAACGTCCGTCCGCAATGCGGCGCCTAAGGTTCTTCCCTGCGCCGGTCCTCCCAGCGGTCCTCCAGATTGCTCATGAAGTTTCCCTGGGACTTTGACTTGCCTGTCTTCTTATCCTTGCGTGCTGCAGCTTTCGCTCCCTGGGTGGAAGCCCAGTAGACCCCTCCTCCCATGATGAGGAAGCCGCCGACGCCAACGAAAATGAGTTGGGCCGATACGCCAACCAAAAGCACCAGTAAGCCCACCACAGCAGCGAGCGCACCGATAACGATATGGCGCGTAGAGAGGGCGTGCATCCGGTCATTCCCCAGCGAGCTGGCGAATTTGGGGTCGTCGGCCTGCAACTGCCGTTCCAATTGCTCAAGCAGCTTTTGTTCGTGTTCCGAGAGTGGCATTGCTGCCTCCTTACGGTAAGTGCCGACGTCAACATGGCCGTGACGGGTGGCCGGTTAGGGTCACAGCCATCAGGCGGGCTGCCAAATGATTGATCTGCCTACCTCTAGGATAGATGGCATTCGTCCGTTGTGAAAGCTGTAATTTCCGCAGGCGCAAGCGGCGAACCGGCTGCCTAGCGCGGCTTCCCCTCCCGCGGCAATAATCTGGCCGGTTGAACGTTGTCCTGCCCGTATTTCCGGTTGACCTGATCGAGGGCCGCCTCAGCTGCCCGCCAGTTGTCATCGCGTCGGTCGATAGTGAGTTGGTCCATGGTTCCGGCCCCTTCCTCCAGCGACTCCGCCCGCAGGCCAATCAGCCGCACGCTCATCGGACGAGGCCCCAACGCGGTCAACAAGGAGGCCGCCGCGGCGTAGATCAGCTGGGCACTGTTCACCGGTTCGGGGAGCGTCTTCGAACGGGTCAAGGTACTGAAATCGGAGTAGCGGACCTTAATCGCCACCGTTCTACACATGATGCCGCCGGAGCGAAGCCGGGAGGCGGTCCGGTGTGCCAGCCGAAGCAGTTCGGTGCGCAGGACCTGTTCAGAGTCTACGTCTGTGACAAATGTCTCCTCAGCCCCGATGCTCTTCTCCGCCCGTACCGGGGTCACTGTCCGGTCATCCTGGCCCCACGCGAGCCTGTACACATGCTCGCCCGCCGCCCCCAGCGCCCGTTTCAGCGTGGAGGGCGGTGTTTGGGCCACGTCCTCGATGGTCGAAATTCCCAGCCGGGCCAACGCCTGCTGGGTCTTGGCTCCAACTCCCCACAATGCAGAGACCGGCAGCGAGTGGAGATAGGGAACGGTTTCGTCCTTGGGAATGACCAGCAAACCATCGGGTTTGGCACGGGTGGAAGCGATCTTTGCGACGAATTTGCTGCTGGCCACGCCTACCGACGCCGTAATCCCCAGTTCGGTCTCGACCCGGTGGCGGATCAGCTGGCCGATTTCCTCTGGAGGTCCCAGCCGGCGGATGGCTCCCTTGACGTCCAGGAACGCTTCGTCCACGCTAAGCGGCTCCACTAAGTCTGTGATTTCGGCGAAAATAGCCATCACGCGCCGCGAGGCCTTCCGGTACTTCTCCTGATGAGGTTCGATTATGACGGCATGCGGGCAGAGCCGCCGCGCCACCGCCATCGGCATAGCGGACCGGACGCCATATTCCCTGGCCTCATAGGAACCGGAGAGTACAACGGAGCGGGACGACTCCGAGCCCACAATGACTGGGACTCCCCGGAATTGCGGGGCATCCAACAGTTCGACGGAGACGAAAAACGCGTCCATATCGACATGGAGGATTGTGCAGTCCAGGTTTCGCGGAGCAGAATCACGCGGACCGCCGCCTGACGGGAGCATCACAGTCACATCTTAAGCGTTGACTCCGACACTTTGGTGTCGCTGGCTAAAATGGGGCCATGACCGCCACGGCACCGCGAGCACAGGGAGCACCAGTGAGTTCAGGCAACGCAGGCGGCCGGGGCAGAGCCCTTCGACTCCTTACTGCTATAGGTACGGCGCTTCTGGTTTCCAGTTGCGCCGGCTCTCCCGGCGGCCAAACGTCCCCGCCACAACCGGAAACGGCGCAGAGAAGCACGGCGGCCGCTTCCACCACGGAGCAGACGCCGGACTCCTCTCCGTCGTCGAGCCCTTCCGTCGCCGCAACCGGCTCCGCGGCAGCAGATCCGCTGGTGGAGGATTTCCCCACTGAGCTGATTCCTGTCCTTGACGGCTCCGAGGTGCTTGTGTCGGATGTCAAGGCAGCGGGCGACGCCGCCGCTGTTTCCTTGGTGGCGGTTACGGAAGCGCCGGCCGCGAAGGTCCTCGATTATTACGACGGCGTACTCTCGACCCAGGGTTTCGAGGCACTGGAAGGAAGCTCCATCGACGGAACGGCGTCTAAGACGTATGCCCGTGGTGCAGGAATGGAGACCGTCAACATTTCCGCGGTGGAAACCGACGGCCGGACGACCTACACGATCGGCGCACATGTTTCGGCTGAATCAGTAGAGTTGGGCACGTGACTTCGCCGCTGAACAGCACCGCCTCCGCCTCAACCAACGACGGCGACTCTCAACAGTGGTTCATCTCCGCCGTCGGAGCCCGTCTCACGGATTTCCTGGCGGAACGCCGTACGGAGTTGCTGGACATCTCCCCCGACGCCATTGAGTTGCTCGATGCGATTTCCGATCTGTCGACCGGCGGCAAAAGAATGCGCGCGAGCCTGTGCTACTGGG
>NZ_KI914655.1:61294-72991 GCF_000520495.1 Arthrobacter sp. H14 | reverse complement strand
CGTCGGCCGGTGCGGCACTGGAACTGTTCCAGTCGGCCGCACTGATCCATGACGACATCATTGATAACTCAGATACCCGCAGGGGCAGGCCAAGCGTCCACCGGCGCTTCGGATCGCTGCACCGCGAGCGAGGGTGGGCACTCGATCCCGAGCCGTTTGGCCGGGCGGCAGCGATCCTGACCGGCGACTTATGCCTGTCCTTCAGTGAGGAGTTATTCTCCTCAATCGGGGGCGCCGCCGGGCACAACGGGCCGGCCCGGAAGGTGTTTAACCGGATGCGTGCCGAAGTCATGGCCGGACAGTATCTCGACGTGCTGGAGGAAGTGGCGGGGCCGGGGAAGGACCGGGGCGACGCCGTCGGGCGGGCACGCGCAATCATCCGTTACAAGTCCGCCAAGTACTCCACAGAGCATCCCTTGATGCTCGGTGGTGCATTGGCGGGTGCCGGCGAGGACCTGCTCGGCCAATATTCCAGGTTCGCGCTACCGCTCGGAGAGGCGTTTCAACTCCGCGACGACGTACTGGGTGTCTTCGGCGACCCATCAGCTACCGGGAAACCGGCCGGCGACGACCTTCGGGAGGGCAAGCGGACCGTCCTGACGGGTCATGTGCTCAGCCTTGCGTCCGAAAGCGATGCAGCTGTACTCGAGCAGAAGCTTGGAGACCCGGAGCTGGATGAATCAGATGTGGCCCGTTTGCGGCAGATCATCGACGGCTGCGGTGCCCTTGCAGCCACGGAGGACCTCATCCGGGGGTTATCGGACCAGGCCTTTGCCGCCTTGGCGGAACTCTCCGTGGACGCGCCTACGAGGCAGGCGTTGACCGCTCTTGCCGAGGCGGCCGTCCAACGGTCCTCGTAGCTTCTGCGTAGGCCCTTACCAGGCCAGAGCCTGCGCCCTGCGCCTGATCTCGGTCTTGCGTCCCTCACGCAGCGCATCGATGGGACGGCCGGGCAACGAGTCGTCAGGGGTAAAGAGCCACCTCAGCATTTCCTCATCCTCATACCCGGCATCTCCCAATACGATGATGGTTCCTTTGAGGCTTTCGAGCACATGCCCGTCGATCAGGAACCCGGCCGGTATGCTCCGGATATTGCGCTCACCGATACGCACGGCAATCAGGGCGCCCTCCTCCACCAGGCTGTGCACCTTGTTTATCGGCAGGTCCAGCTGCTCGCTCACATCGGGAAGCGTCAGCCAGTCGGTTATCAGGTTTTGAAGTTCGTTCACGCGTTAAGACTGCCACGCTGCAGGTCCTGCTTCATAGCCGGCCCCGAAGACTCGCCGAAAGTCATATTGTTGCCAGTCAAAATTACGCCCTTGTGCTATGGCGAATATAGTGTAGATTCTCAATAGTCACATCCGAAACATATGCACCAATTGCAACATTCACCGCATCCATCATGAGGGCAATGCCTGACGGTGCCGCAAACACAGACCAGACGAGGAACCCATAGATGAGTCCCCAGCGCCAGTCGACGCCCATTTCACGCCCAAAGGCTGCCCCTGGTGGTACGCGGCGGAGCACGAAACTCAGCGCCGCAGTCTCAACCGCTGCCATTCCCGCCGTTGTGCTTTCCTCCCTCGCCCTCGCTCAACCGGCGCAAGCCGCTCCTGCCCTGAGCGCACCACGGGTATTGCCGCAGGCCCTCACCCACTCTGTTGCCGCCGTCGGGCCAGTCACCAGCAGTGTGGTGCCTTCTTCCATGGTGGCTGTGAACCTGCCATCGGTTTTGGTACCGACGAAGCGGAGTGCATCCAAGAGCCATACGGTGCAGGCAGGCGAGACTGTCAGCAGCATCGCGCGGCAGTACGGCCTCAGCACCCACGCTCTATTGCAGCTCAATAATCTGCGCGCTGACACTGTCATTTACCCGGGAGATAAGGTCCGGCTCGGTGGAAAGGCCAGGGCCACGCAGGGACAGAGTGCAGGAACATCGCAGAGCCGGAATGTGGCCAGCTCAAGCCGCTCCAGCGCCTCAACCTACACCGTCAAATCCGGCGATACGATCGGTGCGATAGCCCGCCGGCACGGCGTCAGCACCCAGAGCGTGCTCAACGCGAACGGACTCAACATGCGGTCTGTCATTTATCCAGGGCAGAAGCTGAAGTTGTCCGGCGGTTCGTCCGCACCTGCTCCACAGCAGCAGAGCCAGGAACCGAGGAACGTCAAGAAGCAAAAACCGGCGAACACCTCCGCAAGTTCCTATACGGTCAGATCGGGCGATACCATCAGCGCCATCGCCCGCCGGCACGGCGTCAGCACCCAGCATGTCCTCGAACTGAATGGACTCAGCATCCGCTCGGTCATCTATCCGGGACAGAAAATCAAAGTCTCGGGCAGCCGGGTGGCCCCTCAGTCGAACGAGCCCAACGTCATCCAGAAGCCGAAGGCCCCGTCCAAGCAGAAGAATTCATCCGGCAGCTACACGGTGAAATCCGGAGACACATTGGGCGCCATTGCCTCCCGGCACGGCGTCGCACTCAGCGCCCTCCTGCAGGCGAACAACATGAGGCTGAACAGCGTCATTTACCCGGGTAATAAGCTGGCCATTCCCGGTGGCTCCTCTCCTGCCGGCGACAGCCCCGCTCCGGAAAATCTGGTGCCCAACACCTTCCTGCATTACACCTATCCCAAGCACGTGGTCGCCAAGGCGAACGTCAACCTGGCTGCCCTGCTGAAAGCCCCGGCTCCTTCAGCGGCACAGATCCAGGAGATCATAGTCCAGACCGCACGGAGCATGGGTGTCCCGCCGTCGCTCGCCTTGGCTCACGCCTACCAGGAATCCGGCTTCAATCACCGTTCGGTCTCACCGGCGAACGCCATTGGAACCATGCAGGTGATTCCGTCCTCGGGAGAGTGGGCCTCGCAGCTGGTCGGCCGGCAACTGAACCTGCTGGACCCCCATGACAACATCACTGCCGGCGTCGCCATCATTGGTGCTTTGCTGCGTACCAGCGATTCCCGGGACAAGGCCATCGGCTCCTACTACCAGGGGCAGTGGTCCGTTCATGAGAAAGGCTTTTACGACGACACCAAGCGGTACGTAAAGTCCGTGAAGGCGCTCGAGAAGAAGTTCCGCTAGCCACGGCCCTCGCAAGTCAGCGAGGGAGCGAATGGGCCCGGATCGAGTGTTGATTCGGGCCCTTTCCATCGGAACATCTAGGATCGAAGGGTGCAGGAACGGGTAACTGACTCTTTGGTGGGCGCTGTGGTGGACCAGCGCTACTTTGTGCAGTCCCGATTGGCGCGCGGAGGCATGTCCACCGTCTACCTGGCCACAGACCAGCGGCTGGAACGGAACGTGGCGCTGAAGGTCATGCACGCCCACTTGGCCGAAGACGGAAGCTTCCTGCACCGCTTCAGCCAGGAAGCCAAGGCCGCGGCCCGGTTATCGCATCCGCACGTGGTGGGTGTCCTGGACCAGGGCAGGGACGGCCAGTTGGTGTATCTGGTGATGGAATACGTTCCCGGCCACACGCTCCGCGCCGTAATAGACGACAAGGCACCATTGACGCCGCGGCTGGCCCTCGCCCTGCTCGACCCGGTGCTTGAAGGTCTCGCGGCCGCACATGAAGCCGGACTCGTCCACCGGGACGTCAAGCCCGAGAACGTACTAATCGCCGAAGACAGCCGCATCAAGATCGGCGACTTCGGCCTCGCCCGGGCAGTGTCGACAAGCACCAATACCGGAACGCTCATCGGAACGGTGGCCTATATTGCCCCGGAGCTCGTGACCGGCGGCGCTGCCGATCCGCGCAGTGACATCTATTCCGTAGGCATCGTGCTCTACGAAATGCTGACCGGACATCATCCGTATACCGGCGAAATTCCGATCCAGGTCGCCTTCCAGCACGTTAATTCCGAGGTGCCGGCTCCCTCGGGGGAACTGCCTGGCCTGGCAGAGGATCTGGACGAATTGGTCCAGTGGTGCACCGCTGCTGACCCTGACGAGCGGCCGATCGACGGAAATGCGCTGCTGGGTGAGTTGCGGCATATCAGGACCACCTTGTCCGATGCCGAACTCGATTACCATGCTGAGCGGCCGGCGTCGGGCACGGAGTCCCCTGCCTCCTCCGGGGCTGACGACGGCAGGACAACAGTCATTCCGCGGCAGGATCCCGGGACGCACACAGAGACAACGGTCATGCCGGGCGCGCTCCGGCCGGATATGCACTCCGCCGGGCAACGGAACGATCCCAGTCACACCCAAGTCATTAACCCCAAGCTGCACCCGACGACGGTGATCTCCCGGCATGGATCGTCCACCGGGGAGGCTGGCCCCCGCCAGCAGCAGGACCATGAGTCCGACGCCGGGTCGGCGATCTCCGCCAGGGCGGAACGCCGTCAGGACAAACGCCGGCAGAAGACTCTCGACAAACAGCGGGCCAAGGCCGCCCAGCAGCCGGAGCAGAGCCTGCGCCGCGGCAATCCCCGCCGGCGCGCCCTGCTCTGGATTATTGTGCTGGTCGTTGTCTCACTGCTGGCCAGTGCCGCAGCCTGGTTTCTGGCCGTCGGCCCCGGTGCCCTGACAACGGTTCCCCGGGTGACAGAGAAGACCGTCGCCGAGGCGCAGCACGTGTTGACCCAACGCGGCTTGGAATCGACCGTCACAGACATACATCATGAACGGATTTCCGCCGGTCTGGTCGTCCGCGCCCAACCGGAAGCCAGCGCGGAAATCCGGAAGTTCGAGGACGTTACGCTGTTCGTCTCAATGGGCCCGGAACTCTTCGCCATTCCCGATGTCACCGGACAGAATCTGGAAGACGCGACGGCAACGCTCCAGGATGCCCGGATGTCGGTCGGAAATGTCACCGAAGAATTCCATGAGCAGGAACCAGCCGGTACCGTACTCTCGCAAAGCATCACCGCAGGGGAAGAGCGCCGCCGGAATACGCCCGTCGACCTGACCGTGTCCAAAGGACCGCAACCTATCGATGTTCCCCCCGTGCTGGGCGGGACCCAGGATGCGGCGACGAGCACACTGACGGCGGCCGGTCTGGACCCGGTCATCGCCGACGAAACTGTTTTCCACCCCAGCATTCCAGCGGGATCAGTCGTTTCCCAGGAGCCGGCGGCAGGACAGCTCTTCCGCGGCGACCCAGTGACCCTGACGATGTCCAAGGGACCCGAAATGGTCGAGGTGCCGAACTTCATTGGCGACCAGATCGAGGACGCCGTACAGGAGCTCGAAGAGCTTGGCTTCGAGGTGGAAGTCAACAATATCCTGGGCGGCTTCTTCGGAACCGTACGGGACCAGGACCCCGTGGACCAGTCCGTTCCCAAAGGATCAGTAGTTACCCTGACCGTGGTCTAAACCGACGTCGTGACCGCGTTGGAACCGGGGAGGCTCCGGCCGCCGTCGTTGCTAGCTCTTGCTGAGGGCTCCGGCGACCAGGAAGGCCATTTCCAGTGACTGCATGTGATTCAGGCGCGGATCGCACACCGATTCATAGCGGGACACGAAGGCATCTTGATCGATAGGATCCGCTCCCCCGAGACACTCCGCGACGTCGTCGCCGGTCATCTCGATATGCAGCCCGCCGGGGAATGTTCCAAGCGCGTTATGCACTTCGAAGAACCCGCGCACTTCGTCGACGACGTCGTCGAAATTGCGGGTCTTGTACCCATTGGGAGAGGTGACGGTATTACCGTGCATCGGGTCGCATACCCAGAGCACCTGGGCGCCGGAGTCAGTAACCTTCTGCACCAGCTGCGGGAGCTTCTCCCGGATGGCGCCTGCACCCATACGGGTGATGAAGGTAAGCCGGCCGGGTTCGCGGTTCGGGTCGAGCTTCTCGATCAGCCGCAGTGCATCGTCGCCCGTGGTTTTCGGTCCGAGCTTGACCCCAATCGGGTTCCGGACCTTGGACAGGAAGTCGACATGGGCGCCTTCAAGATCGCGGGTCCGTTCGCCAATCCACAGGAAGTGTCCGGAGGTGTCGTACGGAGTTCCGGTACGGGAATCGATGCGTGTCAACGCCCGCTCGTAGTCGAGCAGCAGCGCCTCATGGCTGGCGAAGAATTCGACCCGTTTGAGTGCCTCGAAATCCGAACCGCATGCCTCCATGAATTTCATCGCCCGGTCAATCTCCCGTGCCAGCGATTCATACCGCGAGTGCGCCGGGTTGGCCATGAAGCCCTTGTTCCAGTGGTGCACCAGGCGCAAGTCGGCGAAGCCGCCCTGCGTGAAGGCGCGGATGAGATTCAGCGTCGACGCGGACGTGTGGTAAGCCTTGACCAGCCGTGATGCGTCATGCCCGCGGGATTCATCGGTGAATTCGAAGCCATTGACCATGTCACCCCGGTAGGCGGGCAGCGTCACGCCGTCGCGGGTTTCATCATTGGACGAACGCGGCTTGGCAAACTGCCCGGCCATCCTGCCCATCTTGATGACGGGCAGCGAGGCTCCGTAGGTCAGCACCACCGCCATTTGCAGTATGGTCCGGACGCGTGCACTGATCCGGTCGGCCGTTGCCGCCTCGAAGGTTTCGGCGCAGTCGCCGCCCTGCAGCAGGAAGGCCTTTCCCTGTGCCGCTGCGGCGAGGCGTTCACGGAGAACATCGACTTCGCCGGCAAAAACCAGTGGCGGCAAAGTCGACAATTCCGAAATGGAGGATTGATAGACCGCTTCGTCACGCCACTGCGGCTGCTGGGATATCGGCAGTCCACGCCAGGCGTCGAGCTCAGGATAGTCCGCAGTCGTGGGCACGGGGGAAGGACTGGTCGGCAGGGGTGAGCTTATGCGGGTTGTTTCAGTCACCTATCCAGCCTAATGCTTTCCGACGTCGATGGGCGCCTTGGTGGCGTAATGCCCACGCTAAGGCGTCACAATCACAGAGCGGTACGCCTCAACCCGCCGCGGACTGGTTGTCCTGGCCTTCGTCGAAGCCGGGCGCCGACTCTGATTGGCGCTCATTGGCTGGATCCGCACCGGATGGAGACCCGTCCGCGCGTTGCAACGGGGCATCACCGCCCGCTGGTTTAGCATCGGAACCGGTCACCGGCTCCCCCTCGACTGCGCCGCCGATGCTGGTAACCGTGCCGGGTTTCTTTGTCCCGGGAGGAGCGGCCCGTACCGCGGCCGCCTTCCGGGCGTCTTCCTGCTTCTTAACGCTCTTGCGTGTGGCCAATCGTTCCTTCACCGTGCTGGCGTAGGCATCCACATACTCCTGGCCTGACAGGCGCATCAGTTCATACATGATTTCGTCAGCGACGGACCGCTGAACGAACCTGTCATTTTCCAGGCCCTTATAGCGGCTGAAATCAATGGGTTCGCCGATGATGATCCCCAGACGCCGGATGTTCGGGATTTTCCGTCCGATCGGCTGGACCTTGTCGGTGCCTATCATCGCCACAGGTATAACCGGAACCCCCGTCGCCAACGCCAGCTTTGCAATTCCGGTTTTGCCCCGGTAAAGCCGGCCGTCGGGGCTGCGCGTACCCTCGGGATAGATCCCCAGCAGGCCGCCCTTCTTCAACACATCAATACCGGCGTCCAACGATGTCGCCGACGCGGCGCCACCGGAGCGGTCCATGGGCAGTTGGTTGGTCAGCCTGAAGAAGGCAGCCGTCAGCTTCCCCTTCAGACCCTTGCCGGTGAAGTATTCGGACTTTGCGAGGAACACCACCGGACGGGAGACGGATACCGGAAGGAAGACCGAGTCCGAAAAAGACAAATGATTACTTGCCAGAATGGCCGGCCCATCTTCCGGAATGTTCTCCATCCCCTTGACCCAAGGCCGGAACAGCATTTTGAGCAAGGGACCGATAAAGATCCGCTTCATCACCCAATAGAACACGCTGTAACCTCTCCTGACCGGTTCCGCAAGCCTTTTTGCCTGACGATTTTCCAGTGGTTTCTGCCACATTACCCTAGGCCTTTTGCCCCCCGACGTCACCGTACGGCGCAGTGAGATTCCACGCGATCAGTGACACCATGGATACATGACAGTTCTCGCGGGCGCCGAGGCCTTCTCCAGTGAAGGCCGTGGTGAAAACGCACGGATCGGGATTGCCCTCAGCCATGGTTTCACCGGTTCGCCTGCCAGCATGCTCGATTGGGCACGCAGTCTTGCCGCGGCGGGGTATGCCGTCACTCTACCGCTCCTGCCCGGTCATGGAACCAGCTGGGAGGAGCTTGCCGCCAGCCGCTGGCAGGACTGGTACGGCACATTCGAAGCGGAATATCTGCGGCTTGGCACCAGGACGGACCACACCTTCGTCGCCGGATTGTCCATGGGAGGAACGCTGGCTTTGCGGATCGCAGCCCACCATCCGGTGACCGGCGTCGTCGTCGTCAATCCCGGGCTGACTTTCAGTGATCCGCTCGCCCGGTTCACCGGCATCCTCAGGTACATCCGCCAGACCGTTCCCGCTATCGGTGATGACATCAAAAAGCCCGGTGTTACGGAAGGGGCCTATCCGATGACGCCGGTCGCCGCCGTGCATCAGCTGCGGTTGCTGTTCCGCGACACCCTGAACTGTCTCGATAAAGTCCAGGCGCCGACACTCGTCTTCCAGTCCACCGTGGACCGGATAGTTCCGCCGAGCAGCGTGGCGAAGATCCAAAATCGGATTGGCAGCGGGGAACTGGAGATCGTGCCACTGCACAACAGCTATCATGTTGCAACGATGGATAACGATGCCGGGTTTATTTTCGACCGGACCGGTGACTTCATCCAACAGCATTCGGCAGGAACCCGGCGATGAACAATTCTGAGCACGACCCCTACGACCCGGACCAGGACAACGATCCGGTCCCGGATGACGCTGCGGTCTCCGGCGGCGACAACACCGGAGACCGGCGGAACGAATCCGCGGGCCAGCCGTCCGATGATGAGGTCTGGCGGGATCTGGTGTCCCGTTTGGAGCAGACCGACAGCGAACCGGATCCGGCACAGAACCAGAACCAGGACCAGAGGGACGGTCAGGGGCAGCGGCAAGACAAAGGCCAACCGGGCACGGATAGTGAATCCGCTCCGGCCCCCGATCCCGTCCTCGGGCATCCCCGGTCAACAGCCCCTCAACCGCGGAGAATGGACAGGGAGCATCTTGGCGGCCCCCGTGACTACACCCCTGAAGAGGAAGAGGATGACAGCTTCGTCCCGGAGGATCCGCCGTCGCCGCTGGCCGGGACCGAACCGCTGGTGGTTCTCGCCTGGTGCGGCGCCATTGGCGGGCCGCTGGTCCTGCTGCTGTCGGCGTTCTTCTGGCGGTCCATGCCGATGCTTGCGGTTGTTTGTATCATTGCCGCGTTCCTCGCCTCTGTCGTGTTCCTGCTGATGAGGCTGCCTTCGGAACGCAGTGATGATAACGACGACGGTGCCGTCGTCTAGCAGCGCCGCTCCACCGACGGCAGGCAGACGATGAGGCAGGTGCCGGTTCCTGTGCCGGAGCTGACTTCGAGGGATCCGCCAACGGCCGAGACGGTTGAACGTATGATTTTCAACCCCATGGCGTCCTTGCCCGCGCACGCCTCCGGGTCGAACCCGGAGCCGTCGTCCCGGATCAGCAGTTCAGTACGGTTGGCATACCCCCGCAGCGACACTTCGACCGTTCTCGCGTTGGCGTGTTCGGCCACATTAGCGAGAGTTTCCCGGGCGACCCTGTAGAGCAACGCGGACTGCTCGGCCTCCAGATTGAGGTTCTTTTCCAGATTGAGGATCACGGCGATACCCTGCTCCGTCAGTTTTTCCGCCAGCCGGGACAGGGCTGTCTGCAGTCCCGCCTCCCTCAAGTCCGATGGGTCCAAATTGCCGGTCATCGCCACGAGCGTCCGGATGTCATTCTGCAAAATGGAGCGGGCCCGGTTGAACAATGGACTCTGTTCGGAGGAGCCCCGCATCTCCTCGGATTCCATTGCGTAAGAAAGACCCGCCAAATCCTGGATGATTTCGCCGTGCAGGTCCCGTCCGATCCGCTGCCGTTCCATTTCCGAAGCGTCAATGGCCCGTTCGAGCAGCTGCCGCTTTCTGGCCTGGTCCGACTGGACCCTCCGGGCCAAGCGTATCGCCGGAACCAGCTGGGCCAACTGCAACGCCGCCAGGGCCAGTACGGATGCGGGGGCAACGCCGAGCAGAACTGCCAACTGCATCTCCCGGACGTCCTCGTCGTCATAATATGCTTCAAAAATCAGGGGTTGTCCGTTTGCTGCTGCCAGCTGGACATAGACCTCCACCAGCTCGCCGGCTTCGGCTTCGTATTCGTTTTCGAGCTGGTTTTGGACACCCAGCGTGGCGATTCCCAAGCCTCCAGCGCTGAAGTTCCCTACGGCGTCCGCGAATTCAAACTGCTGGCCGATGAGGGGCGCAACATCCGAATAGATAATCCGTCCGTCGGCATTCCAGATCTTAAACCTGAGCACTGATCCCTCTTCGAGCCAGGGCTGCAGGCGTTCATCCAGCTCTTGCAGAGCCGCCGGGTCTCCGGCCAGAACTTCGTCAGTCACTAAAGGAGCGACGGCGTTGGTCGCCAACCGCTGAGTCGATCCCACCACCCGGTTCAGTGCATGGTCCTCCGAGACTGCGTGAATCCAGAAGGCAACCGGGGTCGCAATCAGGACAAGTGCCGCCAGCCCCATAAGGAGGAAGCGCTTGACGGCAAACCGGATTTCAGAACGATCCGATGCGTCGAGGGTGATCGATGCCATGTCAGCATCGTGACGTCGTAACCATGGGAAAACCCTGTCATTTGAACGAGGGGTTAAACGACCAGACAACAACACCCTCTATGCTGTCCAATGGCAATGGGCCGAAGTCCCGGGAGTCGATGGACTGTTCACGGTTGTCCCCCATGACGAAGACAGTCCCGGGAGGGACCTCCGTCAAGGGATAGAACGTTCCGTCGATGGTTGAGTGATCCACAAACGGCTCGCGCACCGGAATCGAATCCACGTACAGCAAGGCATCACGGACCTCGATTTGCTGGCCGGCTTCGGCCACCACGCGTTTAATCACCGGTGTCTCATCCGCTGGTGATGGAAACACCACCAGGTCCCCCAGCTGCGCGTCGGACCTGGCCTGCTCGGTTTTCAGCACGAAGGCGATGCTTCCGGGAGCGAGGGTCGGTTCCATACTGTCCAAGTCCACGCCGACCGGTTCAATCACCCACAGCCTGAGAGCGAAAAGCCCGGCCAGGACGGCAATAACGACGACGGTCAGTACCGTCTTCCGCCTCCGCCGGCGGGGAACGGCGGGGGCAGAAGACGGTGCCGTTTGAACCATGGCCATTTTTCTAGTCCGGTTCTGTGTCGAGGTGTGCCGGGTCAGCCAGCATGGGATCGCAGTCGATGGTGTCGTCGGCGATAGGGCCTACCCGGAACTGGAACATCATGGAGTGGTCCTCGTGCGGGAGGTTATGGCAGTGCACCATGTATCGGCCCTTGTGCGGACCGAATTTCATCAGCACCCGGACGGTTTCGTTCTCACCGACGTAGACGACGTCCTTGGGACCGCGTTCGTAGGGGAAGGGCGCTCTTCCGTCGCGGCTGAGGATCTTGAAGTCGATGAGGTGGATGTGCATCGGGTGGAACCAGCCACCGGATTTGTTCTCAAACTCCCAGATCTCCGTCGCCCCCAACTTCGGGTTGGCGCTGACCATCTTGAAGTTGCTGGCAATGATGTCTTCCCAAGTGACGCCATTTACGGTCCAGGGCTCAACTTCTCCGCCGCGCTGGACCCGGAAATGGCGGGG
>NZ_KI914655.1:39289-61194 GCF_000520495.1 Arthrobacter sp. H14 | reverse complement strand
GCATCCTTCGGATCCAGGTTCATCGGGTGGCTGCCGGCCAGCGTGGTGGGAATACGGTTCCACTTCGGGTCGGCCTTCATCTTCTTCATACTCGGTGGGGCGACAACGTCGAAGGCCATGACCTTGTTCGTGTGGTCATAGTCGCGGTTGTTGTCATTGGACAGATTCCGCAGCTCGACCCGGGTGCCTGGCTTGTACTTACTGAAATCGATCAGCACCTCGTAGCGCTCGGCCATGGCGTGCCGCCAGTTCTTCACGGTCTGGGTCCGCGGCATCAGACCGCCGTCGGTGGCGACCATGTGCATCGGGTCCCCGGTGCTGAGTGCGAACCGGTAGGAGCGCGAGATGGACGCGTTCAGGACCCGGAAACGGTATACCCGCGGCTGGACCTTCATCACCGGCCACGCCCGGCCGTTGACGAGGATCACATCCCCCCACAGTCCGGAATGGCTCCGGTCGTCATAGGCCAGGGAACCATCTTCGGCGAACATTGCGTCGCTGACAACCAGCGGAACGTCGAAGGCGCCCTGAGGCAGCAACCGGCGCTCAACCGGGTCATGCATGACGTAGACGCCGGCAAGGCCCGAATAAACATTCTGCGCGGTGTAATGCACCCCATGGTCGTGATACCAGAGCGTCCGGGCCGGTTGGGAATTCGGGTAGAAGTATTCCTTGCAGAACCCCGGCGCGGTCACATCGTTGGCGTACCCGTCATACTGCGGCAGCGACGCCGAACCATGCAGGTGGGTTGAGGACGCCAGCAGATGGTGATTCCACTGGGGATGGTACTTGGGCAGCTTGTTACGCATATTGACCACCGCCCGCGTTCCACGTTCCAACTCGATCGTCGGACCGGGAAAGATTCCTTCATAGCCCAGGATCTGCGTCGTGTGCCGGGGAAGAATCCGTGCCGTCGCCTGGCGCATCGCAATTTCATAGTGGTTCACCCGCGTCCCGTCCTTATCAAAAGTCACGGACTCAGGCCGCAGTTTCGGCGGCCGCACGAAAGCGGTTTTGTAGGGCCGGGGCATATCCGCCCTCGTCGAGCTCGCTGGCCGACTTTGCCGAAACCGTGGAGATCGGGACAGTCACCAGACTTGCGCCAGCGAGTCCAACAGCACCCCATTTGAAGACTTCACGTCTGGATACAGACATGGCCGATCACTTCCTGTATTGCTTTTGGTTGGTTCGATAAACGTGGCCCCAAAGCCGCCCCTGCCTGGTACTCGAAGAGCACTGGCCGAAGGAACGGTGCCGGAGCAGTTATGGGCCTCCGGTGTGGTGCTCTGAGCCCAATGACAAGCGGCTGCCGGCCTCGTTTTCGAGGACCAATGCGATCGCCTTATCCGGCAGTTCAAAGACCATGGTGGCCGTAATGGATTCCCCCTGGTCGAGGTCCTGTGCTGACGGTGAAGCCCAGAGCGCATCTGGTTGACCGGAGCCGATACCATCGACGAAATACTTCTGCGGGTCGTACCGCAATCCTGTGGTGTCCAAGGCCGTGAACTGGACCTGGACCCGTACCCGGTGTGCGCCCTCTTGAGGCTGTGTCCCGAGAACGGCTGCTGCGGTCGGCGGTTGCCATCCGTCCACCTCCAGCGGCGTGACACCGGTGATTCCGGCCATGCCGCCTGGAACCGGCACCGAGGCGCCCATTGGAGCGCTCGGTTCAGGCTCGGAGGTGGTGAGGAAGAGATACCCGAGACTTGCAGCAAGTAGTGCCAGAATCGTCAGCGGGATAAGCACCCTCCGCCGCCGCCTCCTCTGTACGGGGGCGGCTTCTCCTTTTTCCAGAAGAAGTGACATGCCAATAATGATCCGCTGTCACCTTGTAAAAACCTGTTGGCGTTGCAGCCGTGCAGTCAGCTGAAAAGATGCTGTTGTTTATGGTCCAGCCGGACGCGTTCCGCGGGTGCCGGTCCGCGCATTGATCCGCGCCAGGTCAGCCGCTCCAACCATGCCCGCACGTGCACCGAGACGGGCCATACTGATCGGGGCTGCCGGCCGGAAACCACGGCCGGTCAGGTGGCGGCGGAAAGAACGCTGGGCCGGGAGCAGCAGGAGATCTCCAGCTCCGCTCAGTCCCCCGCCGATGACGAACTGGCCAGGGTCGAGCGCCGCCGCCAGGTTAGCCAGTCCAAGACCAAGCCAATGGCCGACGTCGTCAAGCAGTTCGATGCAGGTGGCATCGCCTTCTGCCGCCATCCGGGTCACCAGGGCTCCGGTGATGGCATCCGGGTCGCCGCCGGCCGCCCGCAGCAGATCCTGGGCGACCGGTGAATTCGCACGGGCGAGTTCGCGGCCCTCGCGCCCCAAAGCATTTCCGGATGCGTACTGTTCCCAACAGCCGCGGTTTCCGCATTCGCAGCGGTGGCCCTGCGGAACGACAATTTGGTGGCCGAACTCCCCTGCCACGCCATGCCTGCCCCGCTCCAGCCGGCCATCGGCAATCAGAGCGCCGCCGATTCCCGTTCCCAAAGTGATGCAGACCAGGCGGCTCTGCCCGCGGCCGGCGCCAAAACGCCATTCGGCCCATCCGGCTGCGTCGGCGTCGTTGACCACCATCACGCGCCGTCGAAGTTTGTATTCAAGATTCTCCCGGAGCGGTTCGTTCCGCCAGGCAAGATGCGGGCTGAACAGTACCGTACTGCCGCTCTGGTCCATCCAGCCGGCGGCACCGATGCCCACGGACCAGATCCGGTAACTGGCGGCAAACTCGTGTACCAGATCAACGATGACGTCCTCGACCTGGCGGGGGTCCGTGGCGGGAGTGGGACGGACGAGTTCGGCCAATACCTGGCCGTGGACATCGATCACGCCTGCCGCAACCTTGGTCCCGCCGATATCAATACCGATCGCCAGCCCGCGGCGTCCCAACCTGGCAGGCACAGCAGGCAGCACCCGGGGACGTCCCGTGGCTGGTCCCGTCCTTGGCCACAGGGGGCCGCCGGAAGCGGGACGGGGCCTGCTGCTTTGTCTACTCATAGGGGGCCATTCTACGGAAGGTCGTTGTTTGTCATCTGAAAGTTACCAAGTGACGCCAGTCACGCAGCGGTTGAACCGGCTCCACCCCGGTAGGCTATTGACAACCCGTTGAGGGCATTGGCAGGTACCGAAGGAGCTATCGTGCGAGAATACAGCGTTCCGGTGATGGTTGAATCACCCCAGGACAGCAACATTACCGATCTTGTCATCCGGCAGGCGAAGAAGCCATCCAACCCGGCGCTCTTCTCCCGCAAAGACGATCAGGGCGACTGGCAAAATATCCAGGCAACCGAATTTCTGGCGGATGTTTCGCTGCTCGCCAAGGGACTTATCGCCTCCGGCATCGGAGCCGGCGACCGGGTCGGAATCATGGCGCGCACCCGGTACGAATGGTCCTTGGTTGATTTCGCCATCTGGTTCGCGGGGGCGGTCTCCGTGCCGATTTATGAAACCTCCTCCCCCAGCCAGGTCGCCTGGAACCTTGGCGACTCGGAGTCAGTTGCAGTCTTCGTCGAGTCCGGCAAGCATGAAAATATCGTCCGTCAGGCGGCAGAGGCAGAGGGCTTGTCAGCGATCGCGAATGTATGGCAGCTCGAAGGTGACGGGCTGGATGCCCTGCGTGCTGCCGGCGTCGGAATCAGCGATGAAGAGCTCGAAGAGCGGCGTAAGACGTCGCACCTGGCAGATGTCGCCACCATCATCTACACCTCTGGAACGACCGGGCGCCCCAAGGGCTGCGAGCTGACGCACGGGAACTTCGTGGAACTGTCGGAGAATGCCGTGGCAGCAATTTCCGAGGTGGCCTATGAAGGCGCCCAGACCATCATGTTCCTGCCACTGGCCCATGTTTTCGCCCGGTTCATCTCGGTGATGTGCGTAGCCGCCGGCAGCACGGTTGCCCATACCCCGGACATTAAGCACCTGCTGCCGGATCTTCAGAGCTACAAACCGACGTTCATCCTGGCGGTGCCCAGGGTGTTCGAAAAGGTCTACAACTCGGCCTCGCTCAAGGCAGAGGACGGCGGCAAGGGCAAGATCTTCGCCAAGGCAACCGAAACGGCCATCGCCTACTCCAAGGCCGAGCAGAACGGATCAGTCGGCCTCGGTTTGAAACTCCGGCACGCGCTCTTCGACAAGCTCGTCTATGGCAAGCTCCGCGATGCCATGGGCGGCCGGGTCAAACACGCCGTATCCGGCGGGGCTCCGCTGGGTGAACGCCTCGGCCACTTCTTCCACGGTATCGGTCTGACGGTCCTCGAAGGGTACGGCCTGACCGAAACAACCGCACCCATCTCGGTCACGACCCCGGCCCTGATCAAGATCGGAACGGTCGGAGTTCCACTGCCGGGCAACGCGGTAAAAATTGCCGACGACGGCGAGATCCTGACCAAGGGCGTCTGCGTCATGCGCGGGTACTACAAGCGGGACGATCTGACAGCGGACGCGTTCGTGGACGGATGGTTCGCGACCGGAGACATCGGTGAGCTCGATGACCACGGCTATTTGACGATCACCGGACGGAAAAAGGAAATCATTGTCACGGCCGGCGGAAAGAACGTCATCCCTGCACTGCTGGAGGACCAGATCCGGTCCGATCCGCTGGTTTCCCAGTGTGTGGTGCTCGGCGACCACAGGCCCTTCATCTCAGCGCTGGTCACACTCGATGAAGAGTCCCTGCCCGGCTGGTTGGAGCGGCACGGATTGCCGTCGTCGACCACCGTGGCACAGGCGGCGGAAAACGAGCAGGTCCAGGCCGAGATCCAGAAGCTGATTGATAATGCCAACTCCACGGTGTCGCAGGCCGAGCAGATCAAGTCGTTCCGGATTGTTGCGGTGGACTTCACCGAGGAGTCGGGACATTTGACCCCCTCGTTGAAGATCAAACGTGTGCAGGTCCTGAAAGACTACGACAATCTGGTTAACGACATTTACCTGGCACCGCGTCCCTGACTGGGACGGTGCCCCTCGGGGTCGGCTCTTGAAGGCGGTTAAAGTTCCAGTCCGAGCAAGGCGTTCTCTACGACCTCGGTCAGTGCGGGGTGGATCCAGTACTGGCCGGTGGCCATGGTCCGGGCGTCCAAGCCGAACGACATGGCCTGGATCAGCGGCTGGATGATCATGGACGCTTCGTGGCCCATGATGTGTGCGCCGAGCAGCTTTCCGGTGCCTTTCTCGGCAATGACTTTGACGAAACCGTCGTCGTCCTCCATGGCCCAGCCGTAGGCAGTTGAGCCATAGGCCTGGAGATGCATGGCGATCGTGCTGCCATGTTCGGCCGCGTGCCGGCGTGCCTGCTCCTCGGTCAGTCCGACACTGGCAATCTGCGGCCGGGTGAAAACGGCGGACGGGACAAAGCGGTGGTCGCTGGCCCGCAGTTCATCGGGATGGACCAGATTGTGGGTCACAATCTTGGCCTCGTGATTCGCGACGTGTTTGAGTTGGTAGTCGCTGCTGACATCTCCAAGTGCCCAGACGCCGTCGACCGGCGCACCCCCGGCCAGCACCCGCTGCCAGTCGTCGACGGCGATCCGGCCGTCCGGCGTGATGTCGAACCCGGCCGCTTCGAGGTCGAGCGTGTCGGTATTGGGACGGCGACCGGTCGCCATCAACACGATGTCGGCTTCCTCAGTCCGTGCTTCGCCGCCGCCGGTAGGAACAATGGCAGCTTCGACGCGGCCATCGGGCAGTTCGGTAATGGTCCCCACCGTGCAACCGAGCCGGACGTCCCATTGGCGCTCGGCCTGGCTGGTGTAGCGCAACGAGATGTCCCGGTCCTCCTGCCTGAGCAGTTGATTGGAGCGGTTTATCTGGATGACTTCGGAACCGAGGCTGTCGAAGATGTGGGCGAACTCGGCGGCGACAAATCCTCCCCCGACAATCAGGATGCGGCCCGGCAGCTCGTCGATCCGCATCACCGTGTCGGAGGTATGGACCTTCGGCAGGTCCTGTCCGGCGGTTTCCGGAACGATCGGGCGGGAACCCGCGGCGACCACAACCTGCTCCGCCGTCAACACGGTGCCGGAGTCAGTCAGCAGCGTCTTCGGACCCGTGAACCGGGCATGCTCCTGGTACAGCGTGACGTTCTCCAGTTCAACGTCACGGTAGTGCTTACCTGATTCGGAAATGGTGTCGATGCGGCTGAATATCCGGTCGCGGATCTTCGGCCAATGGACCGCGTTGACTGTCGCATCAATACCGAGTTTCGCGGCCTTGACCGTGGAGTGCGCCAGTTCCGCCGGGTAGACGTACATCTTCGTCGGGATGCAGCCCACGTTGAGGCAGGTGCCGCCGAAGGTTCCGCCATCGATTATGGCGACCTTCTTGTCGTTCCAGTCGTCCGTGATGAGCGAATTGCCCGAGCCCGATCCAATGATGATCAGGTCATAGTGTTCCACCTGCGCAGATCCCACTTTCTATGACTGCAGTTCGTCGACGACCAGTGCCGCGAGTTCGGTGGCTGCGGTCCGGGCTGCCGGGCGCAGCTTGGCCAGCTCAATCCGGGACCCCTCGGCCAGATGGCGGTCGTACGGAATCTTCACCACAGTGCGTACCCGCGACTGGAAGTGCTCTTCGATCTGCGACACATCAACCAGCGAACCGCCACCGGAGGACATGTTGATGACGACGATGGCTTTGGCCACGAGGTCATGTCGGTCGTGGGCTTCAAGCCAGGACAATGTCTCAGACGCCAGGCGTGCCTCGTCAACGCTGCCGCCGGAGACCAGGACCACCGTGTCCGCCTTCTCCAAGGTCCCCTTCATCACCGAATGGACCATCCCGGTCCCCGAGTCTGTGAGCACAACGGAGTAGTAGCGGTCCAGGATTTCCGTCACCGCGCGGTAGTCCACCTCGTCGAACGCCTGGGCCACCGTCGGATCGGTGTCCGAGGCCAGCACATCCAGGCGCGAGCCGTCGCGGGCCACGTAATTCGACAACTGCGCGAATGAATCCACCGCGAAGCGGTCGTGGACCAGTTGCCGGGCGGTGTGGTCGGCGCTGCCCGGAGAACGGTCGGACAGAGTGCCTCGGTCCGGATTGGCGTCGACGGCAATGACGCGGTCTTCCCGGATTTCCGCAAGCGTCATGCCCAGCAGCGTCGTGACGGTCGTCTTTCCCACGCCACCCTTGCGGGACAGGATGGGAATGTAGCGTGTCCGCTCACCCAGCCGGACGCCGATCCGGTGTTCCAAGGCTCGTTGAATGCGGACCTTTTCGGAATCGCCCAGATTCAAGTAACCGAAGGTGGCGGCGTAGAGCCACTTTCGCCAGCCGCCCACGGGTGGACGGTTGGTCTTGGTGAGGAGACGGTCGGCGGTCAGTGCAGCCGCCGGTTCCGGACCGGCGTCGTGCGCCCGGCGGGTGCTGGAGCGGTCCGTTGCCACCTCATCTTCATCACCGTCGGCCGGCGGTCCAACCGGCATCGGCGGAGTCTGTTCCGGGGGCAGCCCCGGCTGCACGGACCAGGACGACGTCTGCAAAGATGATGGGTTGTCCGCATCCGCGGTGCCTTGTCGACCGGCGTCTGTTGGAACGGTCACCGGCGTACCAGCCACCCACTGTCCGGCCCACGGCCCGTCTGCCACCACGCCGGCCCCGTCCGGGTCCTCCAGGACGGCAGCAGGACCATCCGCATCGGATACACCCGCCGCTTTCCCGCCGGGAACGTCCGCTGGTTCCTCTCCCGGGACGATAACCGGGTCCTGCCCGTCATCGTCAGGCGCGTCGTCCTGTAGTCCAGCCTCGGTTTGGCCCGGCTTCTTCTGCTCTGGCGTCATAAGTCTTTCCGTGGTCGGTCCGGCGGGCGCCACCGGCTGCTGCAGCGGTGCCTCGAATCTGCACTCACCATAGCGCACCAGCGGCGTCCTTTACCGGACGACGGCAAACCTGCACGCCGCCGGAGCAACTAGTCTTTGATCGCCACCAGCAGGTCTCCGCCCTGTACCTGTTCCACCTTGGAGATGGCGAGCCGGTCCACGGTGCCGGCTACCGGCGTCGTAATCGAGGCTTCCATCTTCATGGCTTCAATCGTCGCCACCGTGTCGCCGGCTTCCACCTGGTCGCCTTCGGCAACGGTCACCGTGACGGCACCCGCGAACGGGGCGGCCACATGTCCACTTTCAGCCGGGTCGGCCTTCTCCGCGACCTTGGCGTGGCTTTCGACGCTCTGGTCGCGCACCAGCACCGGCCGCATCTGCCCGTTGAGGGTGCACATCACCGTGCGCATGCCCTTGGCGTCCGCCTCGGAGATCGCCTCCAGTGTCGCGATCAGCCGCACGCCCTGCTCCAGGGCAATCGTGTGCTCCTCGCCGGGCTGCATGCCGAACAGGTAGTCGCGGGTATCGAGGACCGAGACATCGCCATACAGTTCGCGGTTGCGCAGGAATTCCTTCGTGGGGCCTTCGAACAGCAGCCGGTTCAGGGTCTGCCGGCGTGTTTTCGAATCCGACTGCAGCGCGGCACTGTCATCATCGCTGAGCTCAACATCGCGCACCTTGATCGAGCGGCCCTGCAGCGCCTTGGTCCGGAACGGCTGGGGCCACCCTCCCGGGGGGTCACCCAGCTCTCCGCTGAGGAACGAAATCACGGAGTCCGGGATGTCGTAGCTTTGCGGGTTCTGCTCAAATTCGGCCGGATCCACATTGGCTCCAACCAGCTGCAGCGCCAGGTCGCCAACAACCTTCGACGACGGCGTGACCTTGACGAGGCGGCCGAGCATCCGGTCCGCGCTCATGTACATGTCCTCGATCGCCTCGAAGCGTTCGCCGAGGCCCAGTGCTATCGCCTGCTGCCGGAGATTGGACAACTGACCGCCGGGAATTTCATGCCGGTAGACGCGGCCGGTCGGCCCGGCCAGCCCGGACTCGAAGGGCGAATACATCCGGCGGACCGCTTCCCAGTACGGCTCAAGCGCGCTGACTGCCTCCAGGCTCATGCCGGTGTCCCGTTCGGTGTGGGCCAATGCCGCAACAAGGGCCGATGCCGGGGGCTGGCTGGTGGTGCCGGCCAACGTCGCGCTTGCGGTGTCGACGGCGTCCACTCCGGCATCGGCAGCGGCCAGCAGCGTGGCAAGCTGGCCACCGGCGGTGTCGTGCGTGTGCAGGTGCACCGGAAGGTCGAACTTTTCGCGCAGGGCGGTGACCAGCGCCGACGCGGCGGCCGGGCGCAGCAGACCCGCCATGTCCTTAATCGCCAGGATATGCGCACCGGCGTCGACCATCTGCTGCGCAAGGTTCAGGTAGTAGTCGAGGGTGTAAAGCTTTTCCTCCGGGTCCAGCATGTCCGCGGTGTAGCACAAGGCCACTTCCGCCACGGCAGTCCCGGTCTTGCGGACAGCCTTGATAGCCGGCTCCATCTGCGACACATCATTGAGGGCGTCAAAGATCCGGAAAATGTCGACGCCGGTGGCCGCGGCTTCTTCAACGAAGGCGTCGGTTACTTCGACCGGGTATGGCGTGTAGCCGACCGTGTTGCGTCCGCGCAGCAGCATCTGCAGGCAGATGTTCGGTATGGCCTTGCGCAAGGCGGCGAGGCGCTCCCATGGATCTTCGCCGAGGAAGCGGAGCGCGACGTCGTAGGTTGCACCGCCCCAGGCCTCCACCGAGAGCAGCTGCGGTGTCAGTTGGGACACGGCCGGTCCAGCAGCAACCAGATCGCGGGTGCGTACACGGGTTGCGAGCAGAGACTGGTGGGCGTCGCGGAACGTCGTATCGGTGACGGCGAGCGCCTTCCGGCTGCGCAGTTCGGCGGCGAAGCCTTCCGGCCCGAGCTCCTGGAGCCGCTGCCGGGACCCTGATTCGACCGGACGTTGAGCGCTGTCGGAACTGGTGTTGGGAACGTCATCCAGGACCGGCAGTTTTTGCGCCGGGTCGAGCTGAACATGTGATTCGCCGTGCGGCTTATTGACGGTTACCTCGGCGAGCCAGGTCAGCAGTTTGGTGCCGCGGTCGGCCGAACCGCGTGCCTGCTGCAGCTCCGGCCGCTCATCGATAAAGGAGGTGGCAACGTCGCCGGCCAGAAAGGCAGGATCGTCGAGGACGGCCTGCAGGAAGGGGATATTGGTCGATACTCCGCGGATCCGGAACTCCGCCAGGGCGCGGCGGGCACGGGCAACAGCGGCGCCGTAGCTCCTGCCACGACAGGTGAGCTTGACCAGCATCGAGTCGAAGTGCGGGCTGATTTCGGCACCTGCATACACCGTGCCGCCGTCGAGCCTCACACCGGCGCCACCGGCGGAGCGGTAGGCGGAGATCTTGCCGACGTCGGGCCGGAAACCGTTGGCCGGGTCCTCGGTGGTGATGCGGCACTGCAGGGCGGCGCCCTTCAGGGAGATCTGATCCTGTGTCAGCTCCAGATCCGCCAGCGTCTCCCCCGCGGCAATGCGCATTTGCGCCTGGACCAGGTCGACGTCGGTCACTTCTTCCGTGACAGTGTGCTCGACCTGGATCCGCGGGTTCATCTCGATAAAGACATGCTCGCCGGCGCGTTCCCCGACGGTGTCGACGAGGAACTCCACCGTTCCGGCATTGACATAGTTCAGTTCCTTCGCGAAGGCCACCGCGTCCCGGTAGAGCGCCTGACGGATATTCTCGTCCAGGTTAGGGGCCGGCGCGATCTCCACGACCTTTTGGTGCCGGCGCTGCAGCGAGCAGTCGCGCTCGAACAGGTGGACGACATTGCCCTCGCCGTCGGCCAGCACCTGAACCTCGATGTGCCGGGGCCGCAGGACGGCGCGTTCCAGGAACATCGTCGGATCGCCAAACGCGGTCTCCGCTTCGCGCATGGCCGCCTCCAGAGCGGCCCGCAGGTCTTCGGGCTTTTCGACCCGGCGCATGCCGCGCCCGCCACCTCCGGCTACGGCTTTGGCGAAGATGGGAAAGCCGACCTTCTCCGCTGCCGCCATCAGTTCATCGAGGTCGGCGCTCGGTGCACTGGATTCCAGTACCGGGATGCCGGCCTTCCGCGCCGCTTCCAGGGCGTGCACCTTGTGGCCGGCGACTTCCAGCACCTCTGCAGGGGGCCCGATGAAGGTAATGCCGGCCTTCTTCGCGGCCGTGGCCAGCCCGGGGTTCTCAGAGAGGAATCCGTAGCCGGGGTAGATCGCATCACAGCCGGCCTCGGTGGCCACGCGGATGATCTCGACGACGTCGAGGTAGGCACGGACCGGGTGGCCTTCCTCCCCGATCAGATACGCCTCGCCCGCCTTCTGACGGTGAATGGAGTTGCGGTCCTCGTAAGGAAAGACCGCGACGGTCTTCGCACCGAGTTCATAACCGGCGCGGAAGGCGCGGATGGCGATTTCGCCGCGGTTGGCTACCAGAATCTTCGAGAACATGCCCTGCCTATCTGCGTAAACTGCTCAATCGGTACTGCGTAACTTACATGACACGCCGGTGGAAGCGTGCTTTTGGTTACATCGCTGTTCCGCCGGAGCGGACTTTCGTTACAAAAAGTGTCCGGCCGCGCCTACCCCGGCACTTCCGCCAGCTCCTCCAGTGGAGGACAGGAACAGATCAGGTGCCGGTCGCCGTAGGCCTGGTCGACCCGGCTGACGGGTGGCCAGTACTTGCCGCGGGGCTCGACACCGGCAGGGTAGACGGCGTCCGCCCGGCTGTAGCTGTGGTCCCAACTCCCGGTGAGGCTCTTGGCGGTATGCGGCGCATTGACCAGCGGATTGTCGTGTGCCGGCCACAGGCCGTCCTGCACCGCCGCGATTTCCTTCCGAATGGCGATCATCGCGTCAATAAAGCGGTCCATCTCGACGAGATCCTCCGATTCGGTCGGTTCGACCATCAGCGTTCCGGCCACCGGGAAGGACATCGTGGGAGCGTGGAAACCGTAGTCAACCAGCCGTTTGGCAACATCCTCAACCGTGATGCCGCTCTGAGCGGTGAGCTTCCGAAGGTCCAGAATGCACTCATGTGCCACCAGGTCCTGGGCGCCGGTGTACAGCACGGGATAGTGATCGGCCAGACTGCGGGCGATGTAGTTCGCGGAGAGGATTGCCGTCTGGGTTGCCGCACGCATTCCGTCGGGCCCCATCATCCGGATATAGGCCCAGGAAATCGGCAGGATCGAGGCAGACCCGTACGGTGCCGCGGACACCAGTCCGACGTCGGAATCCTCACCCAGTTCCCGGGCGGGCAGGTAGCGGGACAGATGCGCGCGCACGCCCACCGGTCCAACGCCGGGACCGCCGCCGCCATGCGGAATGCAGAACGTCTTATGCAGATTCAAGTGCGATACGTCGGCACCGAATTTACCCGGCTTCGCCAGCCCGACCAGGGCGTTGAGGTTGGCGCCGTCGACGTAAACCTGCCCGCCGGCGTCGTGCACTAATCCGCAGACCGTGGTGATCTCGGTTTCGAAAACACCGTGCGTGGACGGGTAGGTGATCATCATCGCGGCCAGGTCGGACGCGTGTTCGGTCACCTGCCGCCGCAGATCATCGACGTCGATATTGCCAAAGTCGTCCGTGGCCACCGCCACAACTTTCAGCCCTGCCATCACCGCTGACGCCGCATTGGTGCCGTGGGCACTCTGGGGAATCAGGCAGATGTTCCGCTCCGGCTGGCCGTGGTCCCGGTGGTACGCGCGGATGGCCAGCAGACCGGCGAACTCACCCTGCGAGCCGGCATTGGGCTGGATGGAGACCGCGTCGTAGCCGGTGATTTCCGCCAGCCATTCTTCAAGCTGGGTCGCCATGCCCACCATGCCCACGGTGTCCTCGGCGGGCGCGTAGGGATGCAGGTTGGCGAACTCCGGCCAGGTGACCGCTGCCATTTCCGCCGCCGCGTTCAGCTTCATGGTGCAGGAGCCGAGCGGAATCATCCCGCGGTCGAGCGCATAGTCGGCGTCGGCCAGACGGCGCAGGTAACGCATCATCTGCGTCTCCGAGCGGTGGCTGTGGAAGACGTCATGGGTCAGGTAATCGGTGCTGCGCGCCGGTGCTGCTTCCGGCGCCGGGCTCCAGCCGTCCATCCGATGGCCGAGCAGTTCCGTTACCGCCGCCAGATCCGAATCGCCGGTGGTCTCGTCGACGGCGATCTGCACGGTGTCTTTGGCGACCTGGCGCAGCAGATAGCCCGCTTCATGGGCGGCCGCGACAATCCGCATCGCATTGTTGCCGCTGGTGCCGTCGACATGGATCCGCACGGTATCGAAGAACCGGTCATGCACCACGGTGTGTCCGGCTGCGCGGGCCGCTTCGGCAACGGCGGCGGCATATCCGGCAACGCGGTCCGCGATCTGCCGCAGTCCC
Organism: Arthrobacter sp. H14; assembly: GCF_000520495.1. Taxonomy (GTDB): domain Bacteria; phylum Actinomycetota; class Actinomycetes; order Actinomycetales; family Micrococcaceae; genus Arthrobacter_C. Next base: position 47,951 of record NZ_KI914655.1, on the reverse strand, counting down.
TCCGGCCCGTGGTAGACGGCATACATCCCGGCCATCACCGCCAGCAGCACCTGGGCGGTGCAGATGTTCGACGTCGCCCGTTCCCGGCGGATGTGCTGCTCACGGGTCTGCAGGGCCAGCCGGTACGCGTGTTGTCCATCCACGTCCTTGGATACACCCACCAGGCGCCCTGGAAGTGAGCGCTCCAGCTTGTTCCGCACGGCCATATAGCCCGCGTGCGGCCCGCCGTACCCCATGGGCACGCCGAAGCGCTGGGAGGTTCCCACGGCGACGTCGGCCCCGGCGGTTCCCGGCGCCTCCAGCAGCGTCAGCGCCAGCAGGTCGGCGGCGACGGCGGTCATCGCCTTATGCTCCTTCAGCGCTTCGATGATGGGAGCCAGGTCGCGGACCTTGCCGGAGTCGCCCGGATACTGGATGAGGGCGGCAAAGATATCCGCATCGGGCAGCGGTTCGTCGAAGCTGTGCACCACGACCGGGATCTTCAATGCCTCGGCACGGGTATTGATGACAGCCAGGGTCTGCGGGAAGACGTCCGCGTCGACGAGGAAGGCTGCATCCTGTGCCGCCGTGCGGTTGGACCGGCGCATCAGCGTCATTGCTTCAGCGGCCGCGGTTCCTTCATCCAGCATCGACGCGTTGGCGATGTCCAGACCTGTTAGATCTGCCACCATGGTCTGGAAATTCAGCAGCGCCTCCAGCCGGCCCTGCGAAATTTCCGGCTGGTACGGGGTGTAGGCGGTGTACCAGCCCGGGTTCTCGAGCACATTCCGCTGGATCACGCTGGGCGTGAAGGTGCCGTAGTAGCCCTGCCCCAGAAGGGACTTCCGGACCGTGTTGCGGGATGCCCAGGACCGAAGCTCCGCCAGCATGGCTTCTTCGGAGGCCGCCTCGGGCAGGTTGAGCCGTTTGCTGGACTGGATCGTTTCCGGCAGCGCAGCCCGGCAGAGCTCGTCCAAGGAACTGAATCCCAGCTTGGTCAACATATGATGAAGGTGGGGCGTCGTTGTGACACCGATGTGTCGGTGGCTGAACGGTGTTGCCGTATTGCTGCTAGCTTGTTCTTGTTTCAAGTTATGCTCCAAATAACGGTCAGTCCACAGCCATTCTAAATGGCGAAACGCTCGTGATGACTAGAAATGTTAGGTATTGGTTCTTCAAGTGCAAGTAGTGAGCATCAGCAGCCTCAAAGGCGGCGTTGGCAAGACGTCGGTAACCCTGGGACTGGCATCGGCCGCACTGGCAGCAGGCATTCCCACCCTGGTCGTCGATTTGGATCCGCACGCGGACGCGACCACGGGACTTGGAGCACGTGCCCATGAAGAAACCGACATCGGCAGGCTTCTCAAAAGTGCCCGGCGGGCGGGCCTCGCGGCCAATGTGGTTCCCAGCGGCTGGGTTGCGGCGCACGACGACGGCGGTCCCCGGCCAGTGCTCGACGTCGCCATGGGATCAGCCTATACCGGCATCTACGACCGGCCGGATCTGGGCAAGCGCGACCTGCGCCGGCTCAGCAGTTTGCTGGGCAAGGTGGACCAGTACGAACTGGTGCTCATTGACTGCCCGCCCTCGCTCAATGGACTGACCCGGATGGCCTGGACTGCGAGCAACCGGGTGCTGCTGGTCGCCGAGCCCGGCCTCTTCTCGGTGGCGGGAACTGAGCGGACCCTGCGCGCCATTGAAGTATTCAGCCATGAATTTGCCCCCAACCTGATGCCAGCTGGGATCGTGGCGAACCGTGTACGGTCTGGTTCAAGCGAACACAGCTACCGGCTTGCGGAAATGCATGCCATGTTCGGCGAATTGCTCCTCTCCCCCACCGTCGGCGAACAGGCCAACTGGCAGCAGATCCAGGGAGCCGCACACGCGATTCACAACTGGCCGGGAGAATCGGCCAAGCATGCGGCCGGCCTGTTCGACCAGTTACTCATGAATCTGGTCTCCACCGGGCGGGTACGCGACCGGGTGCACCGATAACAACTAAAATTGGCGTCCATCCCGAGGGGTGGACGCCAACTGTTTTTGGTGTTCTCTAACCGATCTTGCGGGCAGTGCGGCGCTTGCTCAGCTCGTCCTCCGGGAATTCCTCGCCGGCGGCATGTTCGCTGGGCAGCTGGGCCAGGCTTCCTTCGACCTCGCGCCATACCCGGCCTACCGCGATGCCGAAGACTCCTTGTCCACCCTGGACGAGATCGATAACCTCATCGGCGGAAGTGCATTCGTAGACGCTTGCTCCATCACTCATCAGGGTGATCTGGGCGAGGTCTTCAACGCCCCGTTCGCGCAGGTGCTCAACGGCCGAACGGATCTGCTGGAGGGATACGCCGGTGTCGAGCAGGCGCTTGACGACTTTGAGAACCAGAATGTCCCGGAATCCGTAGAGGCGCTGTGAACCTGACCCTGCGGCATTGCGCACGCCGGGAAGAACCAATCCTGTTCGGGCCCAGTAGTCGAGCTGGCGGTACGTGATACCTGCTGCTTTGCAGACGGTGGCGCCACGGTAACCGGCGTCCTCATCAAGAACTGGAAGGTCCTCGGTGAACAGCAGCCCTTGGGCGCTTTCCGGAATCGACCGGCCGTGGGAAGCGGCGTGCGAGAGTTCGCCACCATCACCTTTCGGACTCACGTGGATCCTCCTTGTCGTAGCTCCCTGGGGGAAGTGTGCTCCAACCCTTGTCTACGAGCTAACTTCATTAAAGCCGTAGACAACTGCCGTTGCAATGGGAACCTTGTACTTCGACGTTAGAGTGACGGTGGTCAATGGTCAAAGATGCTGGCCCTTTGTCTGCTGGCGTGTCGCCGCCATGCAGTCCTGAAAGCCCTACTTTTCGAAGTCCTCAGGCTCGACATCGTCCAGGAATTCGCGGAATTTGCGCAGTTCCTTCTCGGCGTTCTCCCCGCTGACTTTGTCCTCGTCGTCGTCATCCGTTTCGGCAATTTCGACGCCGGCCTCGTCCAGTACCGCTTCGGCACAGAGGACGGGGCAGGGAATCCGCAGGGCAATTGCGATGGCGTCCGAGGCACGCGCGGAGACGACGGAATCGTCGTCGAAGACCAGTTCCGCGAAGAACACCGAATCCTCCACGGTGGTCAGATGCACTTTCTTGATGCTCCGGCCCAAGGCTTCGACGACGTCGCACAACAGGTCGTGCGTCATTGGCCTGGCTGGAACTATCCCCTGCTGGGCCAGGGCGATAGCGCTTGCTTCGGGAGTGCCGATCCAAATGGGTACGTGCCGCTCGCCATGGGACTCTTTGAGGAGGACAAGCGGTTGATTCGAAGGCAGCTCGAGCCGGACTCCGACGATTTCCACTTCAATCACTGAGGTTCCTCCCTACCTGTCCATGCGGGCGATCTGCCCGTTAACGAGTGCACTGTGCAGGGACAGACATATATCGCTGATTTCACGTGCGGCGTCCGCGGCCCGCGCCCTGGAGGCTACATCCTTGCGCGACGCCACCGGCGCTATTGCCGTTTCCACCAACGAGAACTCGCGGTCCGCGGCTGCGCGGAAAGGCCGCAGGTGACGCGGTTCTATACCGTGCTCCTGCAACTGTACGCAGGCCTTGGTGATCTTGAGAGCATAATCGTCGTACCGGTCATCGACTGCGCTGATCAGCCCGTGACTGACCAGCTCCTGAATCAACTGCGAGCCCGCATTGGTCTGCTTCTTCAACTGTTCCAGCGTCAACTGCCGTGCCTGGCCGTTCAGCTGGGTCAGCAACTCGTCGGAGACCATGCGCGGAGAGATGCTGACTCCCTCCGGGAGGTTCTCCGGCTTCTCGCCGCGGTCGATGGCGTCAAGGTAGTCCCGGATGACTTTCAGCGGCAGATACTGGTCCCGCTGCAGCCCCAACACGAACCGGAGGCGTTCAACATCCTCCGCAGTGTACTTACGGTATCCGGCCGGAGTCCGCTGGGGACTGATCAGCCCCTTTTCCTCCAGGAAACGGATTTTGGACGCGGTGATATTCGAGAAGTCAACGCTGAGTTCCGCCAGAACCTGGCCGATGTTGAGAACACCGGTCGGTGCCCCGGATTTGTCCGCGCGACCGTGGCCGAACTGGCGCCGCGCGGGCTGGGCCGGCGACACTGGCTAGCCCTGAACCGGGACTTCACCCGTGTGGGCCGGACCAAGGTAGAAGGTCAACCGGAACTTGCCGATCTGGACCTCATTGTGCTGGCGGAGCAGGACATGATCCACACGGTCCTGGTTGACATAGGTGCCGTTCAGGCTGCCCGTATCCACCAGTTCGAAGCCGCGCCGGGTGCGCCGGAATTCGGCGTGCCGCCGCGAGACCGTAACGTCGTCGAGGAAGACGTCGGCATTGGGATGGCGGCCAGCGGTGCTTACGTCCGAGTCGAGCAGGAAGCGGGCGCCACTATTTGGCCCCGAATGCGCTATCAGCAGCGCTGAACCAGACGGCAGCGCTTCGACGGCTGCCATTTCCTGATCCGTGAGTTTCGGAGCAGCTAATGGCGCATCCAGATTCGGGACGCTGATCGTCGTCGTTTCAGGGGCAGTCGACTCTGAATCATCCAAGTCTCCGGCGCGCCGACCGTCTACGTACTTACCTTCATCGCCAGCCATGGTTGCCCCTCCTCCGTCTTTTCGTCCGCTTCGGGAAAGCGGTGCTCTTGACTGCAAAAACCGCCTGCTCATTCCTGTTTCTAGCCTACCTGCTGTTGGTAGTCGTCAGCACTGAGCAGACCCTTAACAGACTCAGCATCTGCGACGCGGATCTCCATTAGCCATCCTTGACCGTACGGGTCTGAATTGATTAGTGCAGGATCATCGTCCAGGCCCGTATTGCTGTTGACGACCTCGCCGGTCAACGGAGCAAAAATGTCGCTGACGCTCTTGGTGGATTCGACTTCACCGACGACGTCGGACGCGGACACCGATGTCCCTGCTTCAGGCATCTGGGCATACACAACGTCTCCCAGTGCATCCTGGGCGAAATCAGTGATCCCGACGCGGACAACACCGTCTGCATCCGGGGCGGTGATCCATTCATGCTCGGCGGTGTAATAAAGATCGGCAGGAATATTGCTCATGAGCGGTGCCTTTCGGTCCAAATAATATTGATAAGCCGGGTGTCTAAGAACTCTATACGGTTCCGGAGACGACTCGCCACCAGTGACGTTTGTTTGGAGGTGGGAGCAACGGCTTCACCAGTTACCGGGATCGCAGCGTGACGGACGCTACCTGCTGCAACCGTGGATGAAAATGGTCGTTGTCCTCTACATCGCCGGTGTCCCACCAGAGTTTCAGGCCCTCAGGAGAGTCCTCGAGCCCTGCCAGATTGTTATCGAACCAGGGCCCCTTGATGCCACTCCAGGTGAATGGCGGGCTGGGCACTTTCGCAGATCGGGCAACCAACGCGCCCACTGGCCCGGCCACGCCGTACGACAATGCAGCCGTGGCAAACCGCATGGCCCTCGGCAAAGGATTGCGGATTGGCGAGCAGACCGCCTGGACAATGCGACTGCCGGAGGAACGTTTAACTTCCGAGACATAGGAGAAGTGAACATCGCCGGAGAGGAAACAGATGGTTTCCGGGGCCATACCCCTCTTGCCGTCTGCCACTTCAGTCACCATGGTCGCGACGGCGCGGAAGGACTTCTGGAAAGCCGCCCAATGCTCCATGTCAACGCCTTGACGGATTTTCTCTCCGATCTTCGCACCACGTTCTCCCCACGCCCCTTCAGAGAGAGCCTCATTCCAGGATTCGATGTGATGCAGTCCCGCCGGAAGCAGGAATGGCAACGACGAGGCGACCAGCAGATGCCGGAAGCCGCCCTGCATCTTGTCGTCAAGCCAAGCGAGTTCTTCGTCGTCGAGTAAGGATCGACGATCGGATTCCAGAACGCGGGCTGCCCGGGAATCGATCGTGATGATACGCACGTCCCCGATATCCCGGCAATAACTCCAGCGATAGCTTGCCGGGTGTTGGTCCGCCCGGTCAGCGAAGGCGTCTATGGTCCCGGTCAAGTCCTGCTCGCCATCGCCGTCGTAGGCAGCAATCTGTGCCCAAATTTCGTCTTGGGCACGTTGCTCCGGCGATAGGTTGCCAAGATGCTGGTAGACCCAGTACGAGCCCAACCCCGAAACGATCCTGTCGTGCCACCAGCCTGCGGCTTCGCGCTCCTGCTTCCATGTATAGGACGAGTTCCAGTCGTCATCGATATCGTGATCGTCAAAGATCATTGCGCTCGGCAGGTTCGACAGCAACCAGCGGTTGGCTTCATCGGACCACGCGAGGTTGTATAGGTGCGCATACTCCTCGTAGTCCTTCAGCTCCTTCCCGGGCGGTTCCTCCATGCTTCGACGCGCACGGATGAACTCCTGCATCTGGTCGCTCGTCACATCCGCATAGACCTGATCCCCCAGGAAGGCGACAAGATCGGGCCAGTCTTCGTCAGCACTGGATGCCATCCGCAGGGCATAGGCACGCATGGAGTCGACGCCGTGAGTGCCGTTGCCGTCGGCGTCGTGCGGCACGCTGGTGCGGCAGGATCCAAACGCCATCTTGATAGGTTTACCAGGCGTCAATGTGGAGATGCACGACGGCGGGTATTCCGAATCGCCCGGCGGCCACACCTCGTCGTCGTTAATCTCGACGGTATAGGGGTTGATGCTTCCCGGCGCCAGCCCGTTCACCTCAACAAGCGCATAGTGATGGCCGTGCACGGCGAAGGTCGGTGCCTGCCAGGAGCTCCCTGCCGTTCGCACCGTTACCCGGCCGGCGTCGCGGGTTTCCACCCAGATGCTGGCCGCCGTTTCATCGACGAAGCGCATCATTGGACCGAGGACAAGAGATTCAGTCATTCATCAGTTCTACCGGTTTCGGAGACTTACGGCCATTGCAGCCTTCCCTCAGGCGGGAGCCTGACCGCGGCCGCTCTCCAGCGCACGCGCTACTTGCTCCTTCAACAAGTTCACGGCTCCATCCGGGAGGGCGATGAGACCCTCTACCTCGCGGAGTGCACGCCGGTATGCCGTTTGCCGTTCGGCTGGACTCGCGGCATTATCGACGGCGATAGTGATCAATGTCCTGGCGGTTGCCAGACGCTGGCGTTCCTTTACCGAGAAATTTCCCGCCTTGATGCGCCGCGCTTCGGATTCAGCCACGCTGAATGCAACGTCATAGTTGTTCACAGCGGCCCGGTACTCGGTGCAACGCGCAGCACTCCGGGATTCCGGTGTCGCCGGGCGGAGCGCGTCAGCCTCGCGTTTTGCCCGCAGGAAGGCTACGGTAAGGGGCTCCCTGACATCGGTCATCGTGGGAAAGTCAATGAGCTTTCCCACGTCAAGTTCGTAATCGAGCCACCGATAGTTTACCGCGTCATGGGCCTCCATGAGCGCTTTCACTTCACCGGTTTGTGTTTGCTCGAGCTGCTGACCCTGATGCCGGAGCTTATGCAGTTCAACCTTTCGTTGGTGCCGGCGCTCGTTGGCCTTGGACCAGGAGCTTCCCCACGCGGCGAATACCCCGCTGAGCGGAAAAACGAGCCACCAATAATCACCAGCGAATTCCAGCAATGCCTCCACCGCTTCATCCTATTCCGAAATCCGCTGTGTGTGCCCGGCGGGGCTTGGCTGGCACTAAGTCGAAATGCCTTTATCTCCCGCTGTACGACGGATACGCTCATGTACAGCGACATGAGAATCGCATGACCCAGTCGAGGACCGAGCATGACCGCGAGCGGAGCGCACACCGGAGCGATTGCCGTGACCGGATCTGACGTCGACCTGCTCGACGAGTTCGGTTCTGCTCTTTCCTCCTTCATCGAGGGCCTCGGCCTGGGTTGGGAGCTGTTCCTGGGTCTGATCGTGCCCACCCTGATCCTTGCCCTCGGCGGGTTGTTCCTGACCGTTTGGCTGTGGCGCCGCTCCCGCATCACGTCCAGCAGCAGCGGGATGGACCATTTCACGGGGCAGATCATCACGGTAAAATTGGCTGAAGGTACACACGGGCAGGCTTTCGTGGCGGGTAGCTGGTGGTCGCTGCACAGCACCGGCGGGCCGCTGCAGGCCGGAGACCGGGTGCGGGTCCGGGCAGTCGAGGGCCTCTTCCTGGTCGTCGAGCCGCTGACCGGAGAAGTGCCGACTGAGGAGGACACATGATTGACGGTACGCTGATCGGTCTGATCGTCGCGGCTCTGGTGGTCGTCTACATTGTCACCCGGGCCGTCAAGATCGTCCCGGAGTACGAACGAGGCGTCATCTTCCGGCTGGGCCGCATCCAGGCTCCCAAAGGCCCTGGGGTGTTCGTAATCGCTCCGTTCATCGACCGCATGCGGCGCGTGGACCTGCGCACGCACACCTATGATGTGCCCGCTCAGGATGTGATTACCCGGGACAACGTCACGGTCCAAGTCAACGCAGTGGCGTACTACAACGTCGTCGACCCGGTGCGTGCCGTGCTCTCCATTGAGGACTACCGTGTCGGCACCCAGCAGGTCGCCCAGACAACATTGCGCAGCATCATCGGCCAGACCAGCCTGGACGATCTACTGACCAAGCGTGATGAGATCAACCAGCAGCTGCAGCAAGTCATCGACGAGGTCACCGACCCATGGGGCGTCAAGGTCACCATCGTGGAGGTCAAGGACGTCCTGCTGCCGGAGGGCATGCGGCGGGCAATGGCCCGGAAAGCCG
>NZ_KI914655.1:38499-39189 GCF_000520495.1 Arthrobacter sp. H14 | reverse complement strand
AAAGCCGAGTCCGAGCGTGACCGGCGGGCCAAGGTCATCCATGCACTTGGGGAGCAGGAAGCTGCAGAGAACCTCGGGAAGGCGGCCGAGGTCCTGGAGCGCCATCCGGCGGCGATGCAGTTACGGACCCTGTCCTCAATGCTGGAGCTGGGCGCGGAGCAAAACTCGACCGTGGTCTTCCCGATTCCCATGGAGCTGCTGCGGCTGTTCGACGCATATGGCTCACCTGCGCAAAGCAAGGGTCACGCGCCGGACGCCGACCCTGGGGCCGCCGTGACGGACGACGACGGCGGGAACCATTCCTGACGCGGCTAGACTGCTTGCAGGTTGAGCAGCATCTCCGGTTCGACGTCGACTACTTCGCAATTGGCGAGCCGCGGGTGGGGCTGGCCAAGCAACCAGGAAGCTGCAGAGAACCTCGGGAAGGCGGCCGAGGTCCTGGAGCGCCATCCGGCGGCGATGCAGTTACGGACCCTGTCCTCAATGCTGGAGCTGGGCGCGGAGCAAAACTCGACCGTGGTCTTCCCGATTCCCATGGAGCTGCTGCGGCTGTTCGACGCATATGGCTCACCTGCGCAAAGCAAGGGTCACGCGCCGGACGCCGACCCTGGGGCCGCCGTGACGGACGACGACGGCGGGAACCATTCCTGACGCGGCTAGACTGCTTGCAGGTTGAGCAGCATCTCCGGT
>NZ_KI914655.1:37619-38399 GCF_000520495.1 Arthrobacter sp. H14 | reverse complement strand
AGCCGCGGGTGGGGCTGGCCAAGCAACGCCGACATCGTCAGCCGGATCAAAGTTCCGTGCGCTACGACGATGATCCGCTGCTCGGGGTACTCCTCGAACAATCCGCACAACGCCTTCAGCCCACGCTCGGCTACTTCGTTTTCAGGCTCAGCCCCAGTGTGCAGGCGATTGTATTCAGGCTCTGACAATCCGTCCAGGTACTGACCCTCCAACGACCCATAGTCCCTCTCCCGCAATCCGGCAATGGGCTTCGCGGGTTCAAGACCGATCCGATGGCCAATAATCTGCGCGGTTTCCACCGCACGGCCAAGCGGCGAGGACACGAGCACATCCCATTGCCTTCCGGCAAGTTCCGCACCACCTGCCGCGGCTTGCTCACGACCTGTTGCGTCGAGCGGAATATCGGTACTTCCCTGCAAACGGCCTGCTTCATTCCATGCCGTTTGTCCATGCCGTACCAACGCCAATGCCGTACTCATTATTGTGACCTGCCATCTCTTGTCTGTGCCGCAGCTCCGGTCGCTGCAGGTATTGGTTCTCCCGCTGCTTCGAGTGCGACGTTTGCGGGGCAAAATACATAGGTCCGCATGAGCGCCCACAGAGCGCGGAGATAATGACTGCGCCGTCATTTGAAGGATTCGTCCAAAGGCCGGAATTCGGTGTCCTGCGGACTTACTGCCGCCGTCGCCTGAGGATCTTCTATAGACAGGTTACCAGCGGGAACGTCTACCAGCCGAAGCCACTCGTCCCCTACGTCCCGGGGCCAGCTAGGAGTTAAGC
>NZ_KI914655.1:33877-37519 GCF_000520495.1 Arthrobacter sp. H14 | reverse complement strand
CCAGCCGAAGCCACTCGTCCCCTACGTCCCGGGGCCAGCTAGGAGTTAAGCACCGAGGCCAGCAAGGCCGGCTCGACCGATCCGCCGGAGACAACCGCCGCAACCGTTCCCTCCGCCGGAACCAGGTCATGCATCCACGCCGCCACCGCGACCGCGCCTGAGGGTTCGGCAACCAACCGCCCCGCGACGGCGAGGTGCCGCATCGCCGCATAAATTTGCAGCTCAGAGACCGTGACGAAATCGTCGACATAGCGTTGGATGTGCTCCCACGGATGCGCTCCGATCTCCGTGACCCGCAGTCCGTCCGCGATGGTGCGGGAGGTTTGTTCCGGCGTCCAGCTGATTCGCCGGCCTGCGCGCCAGCTGTCGGTAGCGTCAGCCGCCAGTTCCGGCTCCACGCCAATGACGCGGGTGTGCGGGCTTAGTGCCTTCACAGCAGCCGCTACGCCGGAGATCAACCCGCCGCCGGAGACCGGGACGAGCACGACGTCGACATTCGGAAGCTGCTCAATCAGCTCCAGGCCGACGGTTCCCTGCCCCGCGATGACACGGACATCGTCGTAAGGCGGCACGTGCACATATTCTGCTTCGCCCGCCAACTGCAGTGCACGACTGTCCCTCTCGGCTACCGGCACCAGTTCGACCTGCGCACCGAGAGCACGCACCGCCGCTACCTTCGTCGGCGGTGTGTTCTCCGGCATCACAATCACCGCATGCAGGCCGAGCCGATGCGCGACGAAGGCGACAGCGCGGGCGTGGTTGCCGGAGGACTGTGCGAGAACGCCATGCTCGCGCGCTTGCGGCAGGGCCTGGGAAATTGCGTTGTACGCCCCGCGCAGCTTGAAAGCAGCGGTCGGCTGAAGCGACTCAGCCTTGCAGTGCAGCACTTCATCGGATCGGACCGGGTGCGGCAGCTCGATGACCGGAGTGCGCAGTACCAGATCATCGATGCGTTGGGCGGCTTCGGTGATCTCACTCAGGCCGACAATCTGTTCATCGGCGATGCTGCTGCGCATAATTCCTCCGGCGGTTCCGTGTCAGGAAACAAAAGAAGGCCTGATGAAAGTTTCCCTCTCACCAGGCCCATAATCTGTCGGGTTGACAGGATTTGAACCTGCGACCCCCTCACCCCCAGTGAGGTGCGCTACCAAGCTGCGCCACAACCCGATCGGTGGCTTCCGTACCGGCCGAACCACCTCAAAGATCTTATCGCATCCACGCGATGGGAACGAACTGGGTCTCGGCAGGGTCTCGGCAGGCTAGACCACCGGGTTGGATCTCCACGCGACGCGGAGCGCCTTGGTCAATCAGCGCTTCCGCGAGCGCTTTTCCCGGACGCGCATGCTGACCTCAATCGGCGTGCCCTCAAAGTCGAAGGTCTCGCGAAGCCGTCGAGTGATGAAGCGGCGGTAGCCAGGGTCGAGGAATCCGGTGGTGAACAGCACGAACTTCGGCGGCCGGCTCGAGGCCTGGGTGCCGAACAGGATGCGGGGCTGCTTGCCGCCGCGGACGGGGTGCGGGTGCGCCGCGACGAGCTCGCCCAGGAACGCGTTCAGCCGACCGGTCGGGATGCGGCTGTCCCACGATTCGAGCGAACGCTCGAGTGCGGGCACAAGCCGGTCCTTGTGCCAGCCTGTCTTCGCCGAGATGTTGACCCGCGGGGCCCAGTCGACGTGCGCGAGATCCTGCTCGATCTCCCGCTCCAGGTACTTGCGCCGTTCGTCTTCGAGCAGATCCCACTTGTTGAACGCCAGCACGAGGGCACGGCCGGAGCCAATGGCCAGCTGCAGGATCCGTACGTCCTGCTCGCTCAATACCTCGTCGACGGCCAGGAGCACGACGGCGACTTCCGCCTTCTCCAGCGCCGTCTGGGTACGCAGTGAGGCGTAGAAATCCGCCCCGTGCGCCATATGCACCCGGCGGCGGATACCAGCGGTGTCAACGAACCGCCAGGTCCTGCCTCCGAGTTCGATCATCTCGTCGACCGGGTCACGGGTGGTGCCGGCGGTGGGGTCAACCACCACGCGTTCGGTGCCGGCGAGCTTGTTCAGCAGCGAGGACTTGCCCACATTCGGCCGCCCAATCAGGGCCACCCGGCGCGGGCCTCCGGTGCGCTGGATCCCCTCAACAGCGGAAAATTCGGGCAACACCTCAAGAACGGCGTCGAGCATGTCCGCGGATCCACGGCCGTGCAGCGCGGAGACGGGATACGGTTCGCCGAGCCCCAGCGCCCACAGCGCCGATGCGTCGGACTCCACCTGGATGTCGTCGACCTTATTGGCTGCCAGAATGACAGGCTTCTTGATCCGTCGCAGCATCCGGACAATCGCCTCGTCCATGGCCGTAGCACCGACAGTGGCGTCAACGACCAGCAGGACGGCGTCGGCCATTTCGACCGCCACTTCCGCCTGTTCGGCGACCTGGATCTGAAGGCCCTTGGCGTCGTGCTCCCAGCCGCCGGTATCGATCAGGGTGAAGTTGCGCCCGTTCCAGTGCGCCGGATACGAGACACGGTCCCGGGTTACACCGGGGGTATCTTCGACGACGGCTTCCCGGCGGCCGAGGATTCGGTTCACCAGGGTGGATTTGCCGACATTCGGCCGTCCCACAATGGCGAGCACCGGCTCCATCCGGTGGGCGGCGGCGTCGTCGACGTCTCCCCCTGCCCCGGCCAGCAGGGCGGCGTCTTCTTCATCAAGTTCGTAGTCCGCCAGACCGGCTCGAAGCGATTCGGCACGCTGGTCCGCCTCGGCGTCGTCGATTGACGCGTAGCGCTCGTTGACCTGGTCCGCTTCGGCGGGCACGTACTCCTCATCGGAGAACCCGTCGTTCGCGCTCTCGTCCTGAGACGGTCTATCGCTCATGATCACTGTCCTTCTTGGGAGTTACGTTTGTTGGCATGCTTCATCGTCCGGCAGCTTGTGCAGCACAGGATCGATGGCGGTTCTTATGTGGCTGGCGCAGCAGAGAAAAGTGTTTTGCCGCTGAATCCATTGAAACACGTTCGGATACCCTGCTCCGACCTCAGTCCGCCACAGCGTGAACGGCGTCGAGCACGGCCTGCACAGTTTCTTCGAAGTCGAGGTCCGACGAATCCACTGTGATGACGCCGTCGGCGGCTTGGTGGAAGTTCACCACCGTGGAATCCTTCTGGTCCCGCTCCAGGACCTGGGTAGTCAACTGGCCGGCGTCCTGGGTGCCGCCGAGCTGCAGCCCGCGCCGCGCCATCCGTGCCTCTTCGCTCGCTGTCAGCAGCAGCCGGACCTCGGCTTCGGGCGCGACCACCGTGGTGATGTCCCGGCCTTCGACGACTATCCGGCGTCCGGCGTCGGCGATCATTTGCTTTTGCAGCCTGATCAGTTCTGCCCGGGCGCCCAGTTTGGTGGCCACCGCGCTGACCGCCGTCGAAACTTCCGGCTCGCGGATGGCGGCAGTGACGTCGACGTCGCCCACCTTGACGAGTTCGGCGTCGGGATCGGTGCTGATGTCCAGGTCAATGGTGCGGGTGGCGCGTTCGACGGCGACGGCGTCATCCAGGTCGAGGCCGAGGTCAACGCAGTGCCAGGTGACCGCCCGGTACATCGCTCCGGTGTCCAGGTACGTCAGACCGAGCCGGCGGGCGGCTTCCTTGCTGACGCTGGA
>NZ_KI914655.1:30265-33777 GCF_000520495.1 Arthrobacter sp. H14 | reverse complement strand
GCTGACGCTGGACTTGCCCGAGCCGGATGGTCCGTCGATGGCGACCACCAGGGACTTGCCGAGGCGGACCGTTCTTGACTCCCTCATGAAACCACTTTCCATCCACGCTCTGTAAGCGCTTCTATCAATTCCGTCCGCTTGCCCGGGACAACCGACACTTCGACCATGCCAACCTGCTGCCCTGGCGAATGCTCCAGCCGCAGATCTTCCAGGTTCACTCCGACTGCGCCAATCTCGGTCAGCAGTTTCGCGATCTGCCCGGGTACATCGTCGACCAGCACGGTCAGTTCAGCGAAAGCACGCGGCGGTGCGCCGTGCTTGCCGGGAATCCGCGCCTGCCCGGCATTGCCTTCACTCATCAGCTGCGCCAGGTCCAGCCGCGATCCCGGCGCCTCCGGCTGTTCCAGTGTATTGATCAGCCGGTTCAGATCCTCGCGGACATCATAGAGGATGTCCACCAGCCGGGAAGCGTTGGCGCCCAAAATCTGCACCCACAGCGACGGGTCGCTGGCGGCAATCCTGGTCACATCGCGCAGCCCCTGCCCGGCCAGCGACAGCGCCTGCGGCGGCGTGTCCTGCAGCCTGCTGGCAACCAGCGAGGAGAGGACCTGCGGCAGATGCGAAATCAGCGCAACCGTCTCATCGTGCTCCTCAACCGACATTTTCGCCACGATCGCGCCGAGGTCCAGGGCGAGCGCCTGCGCCGTCTTGACCGCCTGTCCCGTGGCGTCCGCCGGAGGGCAGAGGACCCATGGCATGGAGGTGAACAGTTCGGCGCGGGCAGCCACCGGCCCGGACTTCTCCCGGCCGGCCATCGGGTGTGTGCCCACGTAGCGGCTCAGATCCGCGCCGGCTGCCTTCAGCTCTGCAGCCACGGACGCCTTAATACTGGCAATGTCGACGACGACGGCGCTTGGGTACCGCTTCAACGCGTCAACGACGACGGCGGCGGTCACATCAGGCGGCGGTGCACAGACCACCAGTTCCGGCGCGAAGTCCGGTTCAGCGTCCTGGAGCAATCGCCCCGCTCCAATGTCCTGCGCGACTGCCTCGGCCGAGGGCGACGTGTCGGACAGGACGACGTCGATCCCCCACCGGCGAAGGCCAAGCCCGATACTGGCGCCCAGCAGCCCGGTTCCGATGATCAACACCGGCCCGCGCAGGTGTGTATGCCCTTTGTCCACTCCTGTCACCGCTACATCCCCACAGTCGCGAGCAGATGACCGACTTCCTGGTTACCGAGCGCGCGGATGCTGCCCTGACGCTGGTCGTTGAGGCGGATCGGGCCGACCTGGACCCGCACCAGCCGCTCCACGGGATGTCCGACGGCGTCGAACAGGCGGCGGACGACGCGGTTGCGGCCGGAGTGGATCACCACTTCGACGAGCAGGTGTCCAGGTGTCGAGTCAACCAGCTTGAAGGAGTCGACCGAGGCGGTGCCGTCGTCGAGCTCTACTCCAGCCCGCATTTGAGCGCCGACGCCGTGGGCCATCGGCCCACGCACCTGCACCAGGTAGGTTTTGGGTACCTCGTAAGAGGGGTGCGTCAGGCGGTTGGCCAGTTCGCCGTCGTTGGTCAACAGCAGCAGCCCCTCGGTGGCGATATCCAGCCGGCCCACGTGGAAGAGCCGTTCCGGCCGCTTCTTCAGGTAGTCGGTAATGCAGGGGCGTCCCTCGGGGTCATCCATGGAGGAGACGACGCCCTTGGGCTTGTTGAAGACGTAGTAGACCAGCGTTTCGTCCAGCTGGACCCTGATGCCGTCGACGTGGATTACCGCGCTGCGGGGGTCGACCCGCACGCCCAACTCAGTAACGATATTGCCGTCGACCTCGACACGGCCGTCGCGGATCATCTCCTCGCAGACCCGGCGGGAGGCAACTCCGGCACCGGCGAGGACCTTCTGCAGTCGCACGCCTTCCGGATCATGGGCATCGGACTGATCCGCCGGCGGGGCGGTAGGACGGCGCTTGCCGTGACTCTTCCGCTGCTGGACCGGTCCGAGGTTCCTGCCGAAGCGTTCGTTGCCAAACGCCCTCGGCCCTTTAGGTCCTTTGGCGCCTTTGGCTGCGGCAGGCCGCGGTGGCTTGGCACCCGGGGCCGGCTTGGAACGCGACGGCTTGGCATCATCGGGCTTGGACCCGCTGGGGCCGAAACCGCCTTGCTGTCCGCCGGAACGTCCCTTGCCCGGCAGGCCACCGGTGCGGCCCTTGCCGGGTCCGGCTTGCTGACCCTTGCCGTGCCCTCCGCGGCGTCCTTCCGGACCGGGGCGGCCGTGGGATCCGGAGCGGGGAGGCTGTGTCATTGGGTTTCCTTCAAGTCAGCGTTCATACAAATCAATACGTCAGGTCTTCAAACTCTTCTAAATTGTCCAGCCCCGGCAGGTGCGGCGCCAACTTCGGAAGTTCCGCGACGCTGCCAATGCCCATCCGTTCCAGGAAGTACGCCGTCGTCTGGTACAGCACGGCGCCGAACTCCGGATCTGTGCCGGCTTCCTCGATGAGGCCGCGCTGGGTCAGTGTCCGGATGACTGAATCGACATTGACGCCGCGGATAGCCGATACCCTGGCCCGCGGAACAGGTTGACGGTAGGCAATCACCGCCAGCGTCTCCAATGAAGCCTGCGTCAGCTTCGCTGTCTGACCCTCAAGAACAAACCGCGACACAACAGGTGCGAAAGTGCTCCGGGAGAAAATCCGCCAGCCGCCGGCTACATTGCGCAGCTCAAATCCACGTGGAGTGGTTGCTGCTGAAGCTGAATCCGGCGCAGGATCCTCCCCAGTATATCCGTCATACTCGGCACGAAGTTCAGCGAGCAAACTCCGGACCCGGTCCACCGGAAGCAACAAGGCCGTCGCCAACTCGAATTCCGTGGCGGGTTCGTCGATGACCATAAGGACGGCTTCGAGAGCGGCCTTCGCTCCTCCGGGCAGAACGTCCAGATCCAGCGCCTCGTCCGGCTGCTGTTCGTCCCGGTTCCCGTCGTCGCGGCTCTGCTCAACCGGCGGCTGTTTGTCCGGACGAACGTTGCCGCCGTCGTCGTTCGGTTCACTCATGAGTTTGTTCCACCTCTTCGGGCGCCGCCCCTTGCTCATCAAAGTCAGTGCTGATCGCGGCGCTGCTCCAGGATTCATCCGGCGCCGCCGTCCAGTGCACCTTGAGCTCGGATAGAGGCGAGATCTGTTCAAAGGCAATGACGGCGTCACGGAACATTTCGAGCAAGGCCAGGAAGCGGGCAACGACCACCATCGTATTATCCGCATCCTGGATGAGAGTGCGAAAGGATAATGCCTGACCGGCCTTGAGTTTTTCGCCGAGAATGCCCGCCTGCTCCTTCACGCTGACCGCAGGGGCATGCAGGTGTGCCAGTCCGACTTCGGTCGGCAACGGATCCTTTGGCTGCAGTGCCTTGGCGGCAAGAGCGGCTAAATCCGTCGGGGTGCTGCGCCAGATCAGTTCCGGCAGCAGGGCGGCAAACTGTGGTTCCAGGCGGACGAGCCTCGGGTAGCGGCTGC
>NZ_KI914655.1:16215-30165 GCF_000520495.1 Arthrobacter sp. H14 | reverse complement strand
GGCTGCTTTCGTCCTGGAGCCGGTCGCCGATGATCGCAGCGACCTGTTTGAACGCCTTGTACTGCAGCAGTCGGGCGAAAAGCAGGTCCCGCGCTTCAAGCAGTGCAACATCCTCCGCGTCCTCCACTTCACCGGACGGCAGCAGCCGTGCCGCCTTCAAATCCAGCAGGGTGGCGGCAACGACCAGGAATTCGCTCGCCTCGTCCAGCGCCCATTCCTGTCCGCTGTCCTGCAGCCGGCGGATGTAGGAGATGAACTCGTCGGTCACCCGGGCCAGGGCCACCTCCGTGATGTCCATTTCATGCTTGGAAATCAGACCGAGCAGCAGGTCGAACGGGCCGGTGAAGTTATCCAGCCGGACCTCAAAACCGGAAGACTGGAACTCGGTCTCCGGTTTGAGGACAGTCATTACGGGGCGCCGCCGCGGGCGACGAGTTCCCTGGCCAGATTACGGTAGGCCTCGGCGCCCGTGTGGCTGCCGGCGTACGCGGTGATGGGTTCGGCCGCAACGGTGGCATCGGCGAACTTGATGGCGCGCTTGATCACTGTTTCGAAAACTTTGTCGCCGAAGGCTTCGACGAGCCTGGCGATCACTTCCCTGCCGTGCAAGGTACGGGCGTCATACATGGTCGCCAGCACGCCGTCGACCACCAGCGCCGGGTTCAGCCGGTCCTGGACCTTCTCGATCGTTTCCACCAGCAGGGCCACAGCGCGCAGCGCAAAGAACTCACAGATCAGCGGAATGATGACACCGTGCGAGGCGGTCAGGGCGTTAATGGTCAGCAGTCCCAGTGACGGCTGGCAGTCGACCAGGATCACGTCGTAATCGTCGGCCACCTTGCGCAGCGCCCGGTCCAGTACCTGCTCGCGGGCCACCTCGTTGACCAGCTGCACCTCGGCCGCCGACAGGTCAATGTTCGCCGGCAGCAGGTCGATATTCTCAACCGACGTCGATTGAATTGCGTCCCGGATCTGGACTTTTCGGTCCATCAGCACGTTGTAGACGGTCAGGTCCAGCTCATGCGGGTTTGTACCCAGCCCGGCTGACAAAGCGCCCTGCGGATCGAAGTCCACGAGCAGGACCTTGCGTCCGGCTTCGGCGAGCGCGGCACCCAGGTTGATGGTCGACGTCGTTTTCCCGACGCCTCCCTTTTGATTGACCATGGCGATAATGCGCGCAGGCCCGTGGGAATCGAGCGCGCGAAGTTCAGGAAACTCGGTCTGCGGACGGCCTGTGGGGCCCATGACCGGGTCACTGTCTTGGGAATTACCCGCCAGAGTCGTCGAACTCTGTTCGCTACTCACGTATCAATCCACACTTTCTTGTCTATGGAGGCTCTCGCCCTAGGTTACCGTGATGTAACGGTAACGCCATTCCCATTCGCCGCCGCGCCGTATTTCGGGCGTATATTCGCCGGTCCCTCCAAGCTCAGAACAGCTGCTGAACCGTTCCGGCCAGGACCGGACGCAGCGAGAGCATGCTGAAGACGGCGGCCGCTGCGATCACCGAACCGAACAGAGCCAACCAGACGCCGGCAGGAATCCTGGTCCGCCGGTACAGGATGTAGGCATCCGATGAGGCCAGTTCGCGCCGGCGTCTTACGTGTACGGAGGCCACGTTCAGCCAATCCCGGACGGCTCCAACCACCAACGCTATGCCAAGCACGAGCGTGATGTAACCCAGCATCGTCCTATCCGCGTACAACAGCAGCGCTCCCGAGACCAGCACACAGCCAACGATCACCGCCACGCCGTACCAGTTGCGCACGAACAGCAGCGTCAGGAGGATGACGACGGCGCTGATCGACAGCGCTGCCGGGTGCCAGCCATTGAGTGCGCACCAGATCAGCACCCCGCCGACAAGTGCCGGCGTCGGATAACCCCAAAATCCGGACCACACCACCCGCCAGCCGCCGCGGCCGAGGCTGTGGGTGGAGCCGGATTGGTCGCTGTTGATCTTGATTCCGGTCAGCCGCTGGCCGGTGAACAAGGCGGCGAAGGCATGCC
Source organism: Arthrobacter sp. H14 (assembly GCF_000520495.1). GTDB lineage: Bacteria > Actinomycetota > Actinomycetes > Actinomycetales > Micrococcaceae > Arthrobacter_C. The sequence continues at coordinate 28,158 of NZ_KI914655.1, read as the reverse complement.
CCAACTCGTGCACCACCGTGACGAACAGTCCGAAATACCGCCACGTCGCGGCCGGGACGGCGAGGACGACGGCGCCGGCGATGATCAGTCCGAGAGTCACCGGCGACGGAACGAGCGGCGCTGCCTGGCTGAAGCCGTCCAGGAACCGCTCGAGCCATTGCGAGGCGACGCTTTGCACATTACCCACGTTCGACGTCGTTCTCAGCGTTTGGCGGTGACGTGACGCAGCACCAGTACCACCACTGCGAGGACCAACAGCGCCAGGCCAACCGAGAACAGGAATTCAAGGGTTTCGATAATGATCCCGAAAACCAGCAGGATGGCGGCCAAGACGGCAAGAATGGCAAGCAGGGCTCTCATATCTCCAGTATGGCTGGTCGCAGGTGGCCGTTCCACGCGAACCAACTGCGGTTGCGGCACCGGTTCAGGAACAGAGTGTCAGTCCAGGAACAGGCAGAACGGGTGGCCGGCCGGGTCGAAATAGACGCGAACGCCCTCTTGCGGCTGGAACTCCGCCAGTGTTGCTCCGGCCGCGAGCGCATGCTCCCCTGAGGCGTCGAGATCATCGACATGGATATCCAGGTGCATCATCATCTGCTGCCGCCCTGGTGCTTCCGGCCAGACCGGGCGGACATAATCGGATTCTGTCTGGAACGACAAACCGGCGCCGCCGTCGGGGGCCTGCAGCATGACCCATCCCGGTTCGCTGTATTTCTCTTTCCAGCCGAGCAGCCGCCGGTAGAAACCGGCCAGTTCCTGCGCGTCAGGGGCGCCAAGAACGACGGCGGACAGAGTCAGCTGAGGAGCTTGAGGCATGGCATCTCTTTCATAGGCGCCAGCGTTTCCGGCAGGTGGACAGCCTTCATGATACCAACGTCAGGAATATCCTAAGCCTGCTGCTGATTACCCTTGATGACCCATCTTCAACCTCACTGCCGGTTGCGGCCGCGGTGAAACCGGAAAGGACCCGACCATGACCGCAGTACCAGAGATCAAGCTGAACGACGGCGTCACTATCCCCCAGCTGGGTTTCGGCGTCTTCCAGATCGAGCCGGAAGAAACGAAGGCCGCCACGCTGGCCGCCCTCGAAATCGGCTACCGGCACATTGACACTGCCGAGATGTATGGCAACGAGAAGCAGGTCGGCGAGGCGGTCCGGGAATCCGGCATCGACCGCGGCGAAATTTTCGTCACCAGCAAGCTCAACAACGGCTTCCACGCCCACGACGATGCCCTCCGCGGGTTCGACCAGAGTATGGAGGACCTTGGCTTCGACTACCTCGACCTGTTCCTGATCCACTGGCCGCTGCCCGATGTAGGCGACTACGTCGAAACCTGGAAGGCGATGGAGGAAATTCACCGCTCCGGCCGCGTACGGTCCATCGGCGTGTCCAACTTCCAGCCGCACCATCTGCAGCGGGTGCTGGCTGAGACCGAAACCGTTCCGTCGGTCAACCAGATCGAGGTCCACCCGTATCTCGTCCAGGACGAGGTACGCGGCTTCAACTCAAGCCAGGGAATCGCCACCGAGGCCTGGTCGCCCATCGCGCAAGGCAAGGTACTCGGCGATTCGGTATTGAAGGACATCGCCGAACGGCTCGGCAAGACGACCGCCCAGGTGACTCTGTCGTGGCATATCCAGCGCGGCGATATCGTCTTCCCGAAGTCCGTGACGCGTTCGCGTGTCGAGGAGAATTTCAACCTGTTCGATTTCGAGCTGACCGGCCAGGACATGCAGGCAATATCCGGTCTGGACCGCGGCGAGCGCACCGGCGCGGATCCTGATACCTTCAACTACATCCCCTAACGGGACAAATTACGGCGACGGCGGCGGGCTTGGCGACGGGTCCGCCGCCAAATCCTTGCGGGGTAGTCATGGCACAACAGTTCGCTACCGGCTATCAGATTCCAGCGATCGTGCTGGACGGCAAGTCCCTGGTGGGTACGAGCTGATCGAAAAGACGGTTCGCCTCCTTATGGAGGAACGGATACAGCCCTCCTGAGCGTCGCTCGATCCCGCCCTTTTCGACGGCACGCACGCTTCTGGTGCGCCGGCCGCGGGCGGCCTAGAATCAATGAATGTGGCGTGGATCACCCGTCATTCCATAATCATGAATTCAGGTGAATGCAATGTCAGGGCGCGTTGTGCATTTCGAAGTTCCGGCCGACGATCAGGACCGGGCGAGGAATTTTTATAGTACGGCCTTCGGCTGGAAGCTCAATCCGATGCCGGAGATGGACTACACCACAGTGGTGACCACCAGCACCGACGCGCAAGGCATGCCGTCGGAACCGGGAGCGATTAACGGCGGGTTGTTCGGCCGGTACGAAGAATTGACGAGCCCTGTCATTACGGTCGACGTCGACGATATCGATGCGACATTAGAGAAGATCGGCACCCTTGGCGGGACGACGGTAACGCCAAAGCAGGAAATTCCGGATATGGGTTTCTACGCCTACTTCCGCGACAGCGAAGGAAACCTGATGGGGCTGTGGCAGAACCCGCCGTCATAGGGCGGAGAGGCAGGGCTCATCATTCCATGGTGTCGTCCAGAACCAGGTCCAGGGCGTGATCGCGCGTGTAGCTAAGCGCCCTCCGTACGGCACCGGCGCTCACCACACCGCTTCCGAGCGGCGAAGCGACGATCTCCGGTGCCGGCGTGTGGGTTACTTCGGCGAGCCGTGCGCGGGTACGCTCCAACAGCAGGTCAGCGGCTTCGGCCACGGCGCCCGCAATGACAATCCTGTCCACATCGAGCAGCCCGGCGAGAACCGCACAGATCCGCGCGAGCCGGTCTGCCATGCGCACGATCAGCTGGACGGCAAACGGGTCTCCAGCATCGGCAGACTGAAAGACGGCGGGCGCGTCCAGGTTATTGAGCGAAACATTGTTCAACGCACTGCCCGCCGGCAATGCGCCGGAGTCCTTCGCGCTTCGGACCCAATCACGAAGCAGTAATCCGATTCCGTCGGCCGACCCCACGTTCTCGACCAGGTTCAGGAGCCGCATTTCCCCGGCACCGCCCCTCGTACCGCGGATCAGCTGTCCGTTGACTACGTATCCGGCGCCAAACCGTTCACCCGAGAGCAAGGTGATGTAGGACGGGGCCCCGGCTCCTGCCCCGATGCTGCCCTCGGCCACCGCGGCAAGGTTTGCATCATTCTCCACGACTGTGGCCCAGCCGCGGGCAGCGAAGTGCTGGGCGAATCCGGGATTCATGAGGCGCCAGAACGAGTTTTCGCCTTCGGGAGAGGCGCCGTTCTGGTCGGTAGGGGCAGGGACGCCAAGGCTGATGCACAGCACCCGCGCGGCTGAGACACCTGCGGCAGCCAGCGCGGCATCCACGACGCCGTCGGTCAGCGACACACGGTTGGCCGTTTCTATTGCGTCCGTGGGCACATGTTCGACCGCATGCCCCAACTCCCTGCCAAACAGGTCGGCCACGGTTGCCGTTATCCGGTGCGGGCCCGCATCGACTCCAACGACAACGCCTGCGTCCCCGCGAAGTGCGTACCGCTTGGCCGGACGCCCCTTTCGGTAGGCCTCCCCCGCTGTCCTCGCGTCGGCCAGCTCAGCAAGCCATCCACTGTCCACAAGGTCGTCACACAGCGCGATGACGGTGGACCGGGTGAGGCCCGTTTCACTCATCGCATCCGAGGCTGTAAGAGCGGGAACATCCCATGCCAAACGAAGAATCGCGGCGGCATTGAAGCGACGCTGCGAGAACGATACCGCCACCGGCTGAATCACCATGGGTCTTGACACCTCGCTCTCCACGATCCAGTATGTCTGTCAGCGAGTTTATTTTGCAACTATATTTAGTCAAACAATCAATTACCGCCAGCCATGCGGCCGGCACAGCATCCGGGAGGCCCCATTGTGACCACTTCGCATCCGACTGTGAGCAGTTCGCTGTCCCGACGCCGTTTCCTCGCAGGGATCAGCGCAGCCGGCGCCATGGCGGCGCTCTCCGGCTGTGGCGGCTCTGCCGGCTCCGCCCGCGCCGAGGTGAGGTTCTACGAGACGAAACCCGAAGCCATCCCCTACTTCACCGGTCTGGCCAAAGATTTCACCTCTTCACAGGAACACATCCGCGTCATCCATGACTCATCGTCGAACCTCTCGGCCAGCTTTGTCCGGAGCAATCCGCCAGACCTCGGATGCCTCAACTACAACCTCGAAATGGCACGCTTCATGGAACGCGGAGCATTGTCGGACCTCAGCGACATGCCCGCGGCGGCCCGCATACGTCCCGACGTGCAGCAACTCGTCAACCAGTATGCGACCTACCCGGGACGCACCAGCGTGCTGCCGTACTCCATGGCTGCGTCCTCCGTCATTTACAACAAGCAGATCTTTGCCGATCACAACCTCCAGGTTCCGGCCACCTGGAGGGAAATGATCGAGGTGTGCGAAAAGCTCACGGCCGCCGGCGTAACACCGATCTACAGCACCTTCCGCGATCCATGGACCGTTGCCCAGGGTCTATTCGACTACACCGTCGGCGGCATGGTGGACGTCGAGGCCTTCTATAACCGTATGCACGAACTGGGCACCGAGGTCGGGCCTCATTCGGAGGTCTCATTCCAAAAGACTTTCCTTGAGCCAGTCACCCGAATGATGACGTTGGCTGGATATTCAAACGAGGATGCCCCTGCGCGCGGATACGGCGATGGGAACACCGCCATGGCACAAAGCAAGGCCGCCATGTACATGCAGGGGCCCTGGGCCTTCGGCGAGATTGCCAAGGCGGAGACCGACGTCGACCTTGGAACCTTCCCCCTGCCGATGACCGACGATCCGGCCGACCGCAAAGTCCGGGTCAACATTGACCTGTCGCTCTGGATTCCCGAGATGTCAACGGTCAAGAGCGAGGCACGGAAGTTCCTGTCCTTCCTGATGCAGCCGAAAACCCAAAATGCCTACAACAAGGAATTCCTCGCATTCGGCACTACAAAGGATGCGCCGCCCGTCACCGATCCAAGGATCGCGCAGATGCAGGACTACTACGACGACGGGCGCTTCTACATGGGCGCCTCACAGTTCATCCCGCGCACCATCCCGGCAGAAAACTACATTCAGGCCATTGCCAACGGCGCCAGCATTGAAGGCACGCTGCGCAGGCTCGATCAGGACTGGGCGCGGCTCGCGTTCCGCCAGTAAGCCCGGCAGAAAAGAAGGAACAGCACATGTCATCGACGACAACCAATATCAAGTCCGGGGCAGGCGATTCCGCCACCGGCAGCAAACTCGATTCCACCACGGGAGGGCCGGGGACCAGCCGGCGCAAGGGTGGGCGCAACGCCGCCGGGCGGCGGTATCGAATAGACCCGGTCTACTATCTCTTCCTGATCCCCACCCTGGTGATTTTCACCTTGGCGATAACGCTGCCCGCCGTGATGGGCTTTTTCTACAGCTTCACCGATTCCATCGGTTTTGGCGAGTTCGATTTCATCGGGTTCACCAATTACATTGCCGCCTTCTCCGACCCTGCGATTTTGGCCTCCTATGGTTTCACGCTCGGGTTTTCGCTGGTCACGGTCATCGTGGTCAACGTCATTTCCTTCCTGCTCGCGGTAGGACTGACATCGAAGATCCGGATGAAGGTGGCACTGCGGGCGGTCTTCGTCATTCCGATGGTGGTGTCCGGAATCATCATCGCGTACGTCTTCCAGTACCTCTTCTCCAATTCGCTGCCCGCGTTTGGCCAGGCCATCGGCTTCGAACCGCTGGCGACCAGCATCCTGGCCAATCCCGAACTGGCGTGGCTGTCGATCGTGTTTGTCACCGCATGGCAGGCCATGCCCATGTCCATGCTGATCTACATCGCGGGTCTGCTCGCCGTTCCCGCGGAGGTCTACGAGGCCAGCTCCATCGACGGCGCATCGGGCTGGAAGCAGCTGTGGACCATTACCCTGCCGCTGGTTGCCGGATACGTGGTGATCAACACGATCATCACCTTCAAGAACTTCCTCAACGCCTACGACATCATTGTCGGTCTCACCGACGGCGGCCCAGGCACCGCCACCCGAAGCATCGCGATGACGATTTTCTCCGGCTTTGAAGGCGGCGACTACGCCTACCAAATGGCCAATGCAACCATCTTCTTTATCATCGCCGTGGCGCTTGCACTGCTGCAACTGCGCGTCACCCGCGGAAAGGCAGCCCTCTGATGAGCGATACGACAACCAAACTCCCTGCCACGCCGCGGGACCGCTCCACCCGCAAACGCCGCGGCAAGTATGGCCGGGACCGGGCCAACTGGCCCATCACCATCGTGCTGGTGCTCGCGTCGCTGACCGTGCTGGTGCCGTTGTACGTCACCGTGTCGATGGCGTTGAAAACAACGCAACAGGCCGTCAGCGGCAGCGCGTTCAGCCTCCCGTCTCCGCTCACCTTCTCCAGCTTCGCGGAAGCCTGGGCACTGACGGATTTCCCCCGGGCGTTCGTCATCTCGGCGCTGGTGACAGTGGTCACGGTGGCCGGAACCATTTTGCTGGCGTCCCTTGCGTCCTACGCGATTGTGCGTAACTGGGACCGTAAATTGTTCCGGTGGTCGTTCTTCTATCTGTTGGCCACCATGTTCCTCCCGTTCCCGGTGGTGGCGCTGCCGCAGATCAAACTCACCGGCATCGTGGGCTTGGACAACCCGATGGGCGTCGCTCTGCTGCACATCATGTTCCAGCTGTCCTTCAGCATCCTGCTCTACACGGCGTTCCTCCGCTCGATTCCTGCCGAACTCGAAGAAAGCGCAAAACTGGATGGAGCCAGCACGTGGCAGACGTTCTGGAAGCTGATTTTCCCGCTGCTGGCTCCAATGAGCGCCACCGTGGGAATCTTCGCCTTCCTCATCTCCTGGAACGATTTCATGATGCCGTCGCTTATCACCTCGGACCCGGCAATGCAGACGCTTCCGGTGCTGCAGAGCATGTTCCAAACCCAGTTCAGCAACAACTACAACGTCGCCTTCGCGTCCTATCTGATGGCCATGGCCCCCGCGATCATCGTCTATCTGTTCACTCAGCGCTGGGTGATGTCCGGGGTAACCCAGGGCGCGATCAAGTAAACCCTTTCCAGACAAACCCACACCAAAGGACGGTTCCCTACAAGATGACCAACGCACTCGACACCCGCCCCGTAACCGGGACCAGCGAAGAGTCGGCCCATGCTGGTGCCACCTGGTGGCGGCAGGCGGCCGTGTACCAGATCTACCCGCGCAGCTTCGCCGACTCGAACGGCGACGGCATCGGCGACCTTCCCGGCATCACTGCCCGCGTTCCCTACCTGAAGGAGCTCGGGATCGACGCGGTGTGGCTGAGCCCGTTCTATCCCTCGGCACTCGCCGACGGCGGGTACGACGTCGACGACTACCGCGACGTCGATCCGCGCCTGGGCAGCCTCGAGGATGCCGACGCGATGATCGCGGCCCTGCATGCGGCCGGCATCAAACTCATTGTCGACATCGTCCCCAACCACACCTCCGACCGGCACGAATGGTTCCGTGCGGCGCTGGCCGCCCCCAAAGGATCGCCCGAGCGCGCCCGGTATATCTTCCGCGACGGACTCGGCGAAAATGGCGGGCTTCCGCCCGCGGACTGGGAATCCGTCTTCGGCGGCCCCGCCTGGGAGCCGGTCGGCGACGGACAATGGTATTTGCACTTCTTTGCGAAGGAGCAGCCCGACCTGAACTGGCAAGACCCGGAGGTCCGGGCTGACTTCCTGACCACCCTGCGGTTCTGGTCCGATCGGGGCGTGGACGGGTTCCGCGTCGACGTGGCACACGGCTGCGCAAAGGATCTGCCGGAGGTGCTGCCTTCACAGTCCGAGCTCGACACAATGGACCAGGACACCGGCCTTCATCCCCTCTGGGACCGTGACGAGGTCCATGAGATTTACGCCGAGTGGCGTGGAGTCTTCAACGAGTATGATCCGCCGCGGACCGCCGTCGCCGAGGCATGGGTCCCGACGCCGCAGCGCCGCCACCGCTACGCCAGTGCCGAAGGGCTTGGGCAGGCCTTCAACTTCGACCTGCTCGAGGCCGACTTCGACGCGAACCAGTTCCGCAGCATCATCACCTCGAACCTTAAGCAGTCGAAGGAAACCGGATCGTCGACGACATGGGTGTTCTCAAACCACGACGTCGTCCGTCACGCGACGCGCTATGGGTTGCCACCCCGCGGCGAATCGACAACAAAACATGGCGCCGACTGGCTGCTGCTCGGCGGCACCCGGCCACGGCTCGATGTGGAGGGGGGTCTTCGCCGTGCCCGCGCAGCGACACTGCTGATGCTCGGTCTGCCCGGCTCGGCGTATCTCTACCAAGGCGAAGAACTGGGCCTGAACGAGGTCGCTGAAATCCCCGCCAACGAGCGCCAGGACCCCGCATTCTTCCGCAACCCCGGCAAGGACATTGGGCGGGACGGGTGCCGGGTTCCACTGCCCTGGACCCGCGAAGGATCGTCCTTCGGCTTCGGCGCCGGCAACGCGCACTTGCCCCAACCGGAATGGTTCGGCGGAAGCTCGGTAGAGGCGCAGCAGGCGGATCCGGCTTCCACCCTTTCGTTGTACCGCGAAGCGCTCGCGTTTCGCAGCCGCCTGCAGACTGAGGAGGACCTCGAGTGGGTCGACAGCGACGCGGATGTGCTGCATTTCCGCCGGCCGAACGGCTGGGAGGCAGTGGCAAACTTCGGAACCAAGCCAATTGCGCTGCCGGAGGGCGACCTGCTCATCGCGAGCGGATCGATTGACGGTGATGTGCTGCCGGCCGAAACCACGGTGTGGCTGATGCGTTAGCAGACATCTTCATTTACCTGATGCGATGGCCGGTGGGAGCAGATATTGTGCACCCGCCGGCCATTGACATCTTCACCGCCCCGAACTAATCTACAACCATATGGTTGTAGATCAGCTCAGTGCATCCGGGATGGACCGTATATTTCATGCGTTCGCCGATGCGACCCGCCGCGATATCGTCGTCCGGGTTATCACCGGTGAATATTCCGTATCGGAGTTGGCTGCGCACTACGACATGAGTTTCGCTGCAGTGCAGAAGCATGTGGCGGTGTTGGAGCGTGCCTCCCTCGTGCTGAAGGAGAAACGCGGAAGAGAGCAGATCGTGAGCGTCAATTTTGAGGCGGTACGCAGGGCGCAGCAACTGCTCGATGAGTACGAAACGATCTGGCGGCAACGCGTCGACCGGATTTCAGACATCCTTGCTGAAGATAAGAAGGCATCACCATGACCGTCATCAATTCACACCGGGACCCCGAAGCATTGAGCTTCACCATCGTCGCCGAGTTCGAGGCAAGCGTCGAACGGGTCTGGCAGATTTGGGAAGACCCGCGCCAGCTGGAGCGTTGGTGGGGGCCACCGACCTGGCCGGCGACGTTTGAGGAACACGACTTCGTGCCCGGTGGTGCAGCCCGTTACTACATGACCGGCCCCGACGGCGAGAAGGCCCGCGGTTGGTGGAAATTCACCTCCATTCAAGCCCCGGAACGTTTGGAGTTCGACGACGGCTTTGCCGATGAGAACTGGGCTCCCGTAACCGATATGGGCACGACCCACGCCGTCGTGACATTCGAGAATGTCGACGACGGCCGGACCCGGATGACCACGGTGTCGAGTTTCGAATCAGTCGAACAACTGGAGCAGATGCTTGCCATGGGCATGGAGGAAGGCATGATCGGTGCGATGGGACAGATCGATGGCATCCTCGCCGAAGCCCCGGATGTGTGGCCCTAAGCGGCGACGGTTCCGCCCGGCGGGAACCCCACTACGCCGGGCGGAACCCCAACTAGTAGAGGAAGATGTCCAGCCACGCGCGGTTGTGCGCATGCACCAGCACGAGGAACAGGACGAAGTCGAACAGCAGGTGGACGCAGACGATGTAGGACAGGGACTTGGTGAGCTTGAAGATCCATCCCTGCACCAATGCGAACAGGAATATCATCGCCGGCCCCCAACTGTGGAAACCCAGCTCGAACAGGAACGAGGTGAACAGAACGGCCTGCAGCAGGTTGGCCTGCCAGTCCGGAAAGTGCCTGCGGAGCAGCGCGAAACAGGTGCAGATGAAGAACAGCTCATCCCAGATACCGAGCACGTTCGTGCCCAGGAACAGCCGCAGGATGCCATCCACATCCGAAACGGCCGGCCAGTTCTGATACACGCCAGTACTCATCATGTAGACCGGCAACAGCAGATATCCAATGACTACCACCGCGACGAGATACCACTTCTCGACGGCGGTCCAGGGCTGGCCGGTCCGGACCGGGAAACGTACCGCATGGTCGCGGTAGCCGAAACGCGATACCCCGTACGGAATGCCGACCGCCAGGACCATTGCCGTTCCCATCACGAACATATGCGCCAGGCTGATGTCCGTTGTGATCGGCACGGCGCTGATTATGGACAGTCCCGCGGCGATGAGCAGCAGATCCCGGAACAGGAACCGGTCGATGAAGAACGCCAGCACCACGGCCAGCAGCAGTAAGGCATAGCCGGGCAGATTCAGTTCGAAGACGAAGAGCACCACTGCGGAGCCGGCAAGCAGAATGGCAGGCAGCAGTCCGGCGGCGGATGCTCTGCCATCCGGGACAGTGGTGTCCGTGGACGCCCCGGAACCCACGTCGGGAGAGCCGTACCGCGGACTCCGCGCCAGCCGTTCATGCCTCATTCAATAAGTCTAAGGCGCATCCTTCCGGACCGGCTGCAGGGCTGGCTTGAGCGCTTCCAACACTGCCGGGTCCTCGATGGTGGAGGGCACCACGTACTCCTCGCCGTCGGCCATTTGCCGCATGGTTTTGCGCAGAATTTTTCCTGACCGGGTCTTGGGCAACCCGTCGACCACTGCCGCGGTCTTGAAATCCGCCACCGGGCCAATCTGCTGCCGGACAAGAGCCACCAATTCCGTCCGGAGCTGCTCCTCGTCAAGTTCGGCTCCCGTCTTGAGCACGACATATGCAACCGGACGCTGTCCCTTGAGCTGATCGGCCAGCCCGATAACGGCGCATTCGGCAACAGCCGGATGGCGTCCGATGACCTGCTCAATGGCTCCCGTGGAGAGCCTGTGACCGGCCACATTAATGATGTCGTCGGTCCGGCCCATGACGAAGATGTATCCATCGTCGTCCCGATAGCCCGAATCACCGGTGGCGTAGCAGTCTTCGAACGCGGACCAATACGAGGAGATATAACGTTCGTCGTCACGCCAGAGTGTCTGCAGGGTACCGGGTGGCAATGGATACCCCAGGACAATATTGCCTTCGACGCCGGTGTCCGCCGGGCGTCCATCCGCGTCCAGAATTTCGACGGCGAATCCCGGCATCGGAACGGTCGGCGAACCCGATTTGATGGGCAGTTGTTCCAGGCCCAAGGGATTTGCGCACACAGCCCACCCGGTCTCGGTCTGCCACCAATGATCGACGACCGGAACCGGAAGTTTGCCTGAGATCCAGTCAAACGTCTCCGGATCAAGCCGCTCTCCGGCGGCAAAGAGTGCTTTGAGACCCGACACGTCGTATTTAGCCAGTTCGCTTGCCTCGGGATCGGCCTTGCGGATGGCACGGAGCGCCGTCGGAGCCGTGAACAACACGTCCACTTTGTGCTCTGCCACCACCCGCCAGAAGGCTCCGGCGTCCGGCGTGCCCACCGGTTTACCCTCGTAGAGCACCGTAGTGGCACCGACCAGCAGCGGCCCGTAGACGATATAGGAATGCCCGACTACCCAGCCGACGTCGGAGGCGGTCCACATCACGTCGCCGGCCTTTACCCCGTAGATATTCGCCATCGACCACGCCAGCGCCACAGCATGGCCGCCGTTGTCACGCACCACGCCTTTCGGAGTTCCCGTAGTACCGGAGGTGTACAAAATGTACAACGGATCCGTTGCTGCCACGGGCACGACTGCGGCTGGTTCAGCAGCCGCAGCGGCTTCGTCCCAC
>NZ_KI914655.1:14213-16115 GCF_000520495.1 Arthrobacter sp. H14 | reverse complement strand
CTCCAGCCAGGACCGGCCGGTGGAGTCATCCGACCGGCAATTCTGCACCGAAGTGTCGAAGCCGTCCCGGGTCTTCACAATGACGGTGCCGACGTCGTGCTCGCTCAAATCCAGCGCCTGGGCAACTGCGGGCAGATATTCCACCCGCCTGTTCACTTCCAACCCACCCGAGGCGGTCACCACCGCCGCCGGCTTGGCATCGGTGATCCGCACTGCCAGTTCGGTAGCTGCAAAACCGCCGAAGACCACCGAATGGATGGCGCCGAGCCGGGCAGTGGCGAGCATGGCGATCAGGGCCTCGGGGATCATCGGCATGTAGATGACCACCCGGTCTCCTTTGCCTACCCCGGCATTCCGGAGCGCACCGGCAAACTGCTCCACTTCGGAGAGCAGGCCCCGGTAGCTGTAGCTCCGCTTGGTATCCAGCATCGCGGAGTCGTAGATCAGCGCCGTGGCTTCCCCGCGGCCGGCAGCCACGTGCCGGTCCAACGCGTTATGGCAGGTGTTCAACACTCCGTCCGGAAACCATCGGGCCATTGGCGGGGCGGTGGTATCAACGCCTTGCTGCGGAGGAACCTCCCAGTCGACGGCTGCGGCAGCGTCCAGCCAGAAGGCACCGGGGTCGCGCAGACTTTGGTCGTAGCGTTCTTGGTAAGTCGACTGGCTCATTTGCCGCTCTCTATCGCAGGGGGCAGGTGATGACCGTTATCCTAGTCACATTCGACATGGACACACAAGGGGTATGTATACGTAAAACCCTATTTTGAAAGAATTAGCCGCCTTCTGCTACCACATTGCACTATCTGTGTATACACTGGTGCGGTGAGTGATGCACAGACCCCGACACCGGCGCGCGCCGGCGAAAGGGCGTACCAGGCCCTGCGGGCGGACATCATCGAGTGGCGGTTGCCACCGGGATCCATGCTGGCGGAGGTCGAGCAATCCCGCCGTCTCGGCGTATCCCGCACTCCCCTGCGTGAAGCACTGGCCCTTCTGCACCGAAGTGTCGAAGCCGTCCCGGGTCTTCACAATGACGGTGCCGACGTCGTGCTCGCTCAAATCCAGCGCCTGGGCAACTGCGGGCAGATATTCCACCCGCCTGTTCACTTCCAACCCACCCGAGGCGGTCACCACCGCCGCCGGCTTGGCATCGGTGATCCGCACTGCCAGTTCGGTAGCTGCAAAACCGCCGAAGACCACCGAATGGATGGCGCCGAGCCGGGCAGTGGCGAGCATGGCGATCAGGGCCTCGGGGATCATCGGCATGTAGATGACCACCCGGTCTCCTTTGCCTACCCCGGCATTCCGGAGCGCACCGGCAAACTGCTCCACTTCGGAGAGCAGGCCCCGGTAGCTGTAGCTCCGCTTGGTATCCAGCATCGCGGAGTCGTAGATCAGCGCCGTGGCTTCCCCGCGGCCGGCAGCCACGTGCCGGTCCAACGCGTTATGGCAGGTGTTCAACACTCCGTCCGGAAACCATCGGGCCATTGGCGGGGCGGTGGTATCAACGCCTTGCTGCGGAGGAACCTCCCAGTCGACGGCTGCGGCAGCGTCCAGCCAGAAGGCACCGGGGTCGCGCAGACTTTGGTCGTAGCGTTCTTGGTAAGTCGACTGGCTCATTTGCCGCTCTCTATCGCAGGGGGCAGGTGATGACCGTTATCCTAGTCACATTCGACATGGACACACAAGGGGTATGTATACGTAAAACCCTATTTTGAAAGAATTAGCCGCCTTCTGCTACCACATTGCACTATCTGTGTATACACTGGTGCGGTGAGTGATGCACAGACCCCGACACCGGCGCGCGCCGGCGAAAGGGCGTACCAGGCCCTGCGGGCGGACATCATCGAGTGGCGGTTGCCACCGGGATCCATGCTGGCGGAGGTCGAGCAATCCCGCCGT
>NZ_KI914655.1:9791-14113 GCF_000520495.1 Arthrobacter sp. H14 | reverse complement strand
TGAAGCACTGGCCCGGCTGACGGCCGAGGGCCTGACTGCTCCCCAGGGCCGCCGCGGCGTCGTGGTCACGGACATTTCGCTCGACCATATCCACGAACTGTTCGAGGTCCGCGAGGCGCTCGACTGCCAGGCGGCGGCGCTCGCGGCTGAGCGGCGTAAGGACGGCGTATTCGAAGAATTACGGGTCGAGCTTGCCGGAGCGGACGCCCTGCTCGACGGCGGCGACCCGTCCCGCCGTCGTTATTTTGACTTGGTATCACGGATGGACGCCGCCATTGACGAGGCCGCTGCGAACCAGTACCTGCTGCAGGCCCAGCGGAACCTGCGCACCCATTTAGTCCGGGTCCGGCGGCTGGCGAGCGACAATCCCGAACGGCTGCTGGCCGCCGCATCGGAGCACGCGTTGATCGCCAAGGCCATCGAGTCCCGGGATGCGCCGCTGGCTATAGCCGCCACCCGGGTCCATTTGAACAGCAGTCTTGAACATGTACTTTCCGCCGACGAACCAGGCACCATCAGAGAGGAACCAATTCATGGTTAAGGAACACTCCGTGCGGGTCTACCGCAGTGAGGAAAACCTCGCCCGCGAGGACCAGCTGGCGTACAAGATCGCCCAGGTCGCAGCCGACCCGGTGGAGGTGGCCGACGACGTCACCGACATGGTGATCAACCGGATCATCGACAACGCGGCAGTAGCCGTCGCCTCGCTGACACGCGGACCGATCATCGCCGCGCGCTCGCAGGCCACGGCACACCAGGTCTCAGCCAACGGCCGCGGCGGAACAATTTACGGCGTCGCGGACCGGACCTCCCCGGAGTGGGCCGCCTGGGCCAATGGCGTGGCCGTGCGCGAGCTGGACTACCACGACACCTTCCTCTCCGCCGAGTACTCGCACCCGGGAGACAACATCCCGCCGGTGCTAGCCGTCGGCCAGCACCTCGGTTGCTCCGGGGCCGAACTCATCCGCGGGATCGCGACCGGCTACGAGATCCAGGTTGATCTGGTCAAGGCCATCAGCCTGCACAAACACAAGATCGACCACGTCGCCCACCTCGGCCCGTCCGCGGCTGCCGGCATCGGCACCATGCTGGGTCTCGACGTCGAAACCATCTTCCAGGCGGTGGGCCAGGCGTTGCATACGACGACGGCGACCCGCCAGTCCCGCAAGGGCGAGATTTCCACTTGGAAGGCACACGCTCCGGCCTTTGCCGGCAAGATGGCCGTCGAGGCGGTCGACCGGGCAATGCGCGGACAGACCTCGCCGGTGCCGATCTACGAAGGCGAAGACGGCGTGATCGCCTGGATGCTGGACGGGCCGGACGCCTCTTATCAGGTTCCGCTGCCGGAGGCCGGTGAGGCCAAGCGCGCCATTCTGGATACCTACACCAAGGAGCACTCGGCCGAATACCAGGCCCAGGCGTGGATTGACCTGGCGCGGAAGCTGCACACCGAACATCCGGAACTTTCCGATCCGGCGAACGTGGCCTCGGTGGTACTGCACACCTCCCACCACACCCACTACGTGATCGGCTCCGGCGCCAACGACCCGCAGAAGTACGATCCGAAAGCCTCCCGGGAGACCCTGGACCACTCCATTCCCTACATTTTCACCGTGGCGTTGCAGGACGGCCGCTGGCACCACGTCGATTCCTACGCCCGCGAACGCGCCGGACGCGAAGACACCGTGGCGCTGTGGAACAAGGTCACGACGGCCGAAGATGCCGAATGGACCCGCCGGTACCACTCCCTCGACCCGCAGGAGAAGGCCTTCGGCGGACGGGTGGAAATCACAATGGCGGACGGCACCACCATTACGGATGAGATCGCCGTCGCCGACGCCCACCCGCAGGGTGCCCGCCCGTTCGCCCGGGAGCAGTACATCAACAAGTTCCGCTCCCTGGCCGACGGCGTGATTGACCCGGCCGAAATCGATCGGTTTCTCGACACCGTCCAGCGGCTGTCTGAACTGGCCGCCGGCGAACTCGATGGACTGAACATTATGGCCGCTGACGGCGTCATCGACGCCGCGGGCGCCCCCAAGGGCCTGTTTTAACGAAAGGATTTACTGCCATGCTGTATTCGAAGACCACTCCCGAGCAGAAGCGGACCTACTTCCGCCAGGCGCTCGCCTCCGGCAAACTGTTGAAATTCCCCGGAGCCTTCAACCCACTGTCGGCGAGCCTGATCCAGGACAAGGGGTTCGACGGCGTCTATATCTCCGGTGCAGTGCTTGCAGCTGATCTGGGCCTGCCGGACATCGGGCTCACCACGCTCACCGAGGTTGCCACCCGGGCGAAGCAGATTGCCCGGATGACTGACCTCCCCGCTATCGTCGACGCCGACACCGGCTTTGGCGAACCGCTGAACCTGGCCCGGACCATCCAGGAGTTCGAGGATGCCGGCCTGGCCGGCTGCCACATCGAAGACCAGGTCAATCCCAAGCGCTGCGGACACCTGGACGGGAAAGCCGTCGTCGACCTGGAAACCGCGGTCAAGCGGATCCGGGCGGCCGCGGATGCCCGGCGCGATCCGAATTTCCTGATTATGGCCCGTACCGATGTGCGCGCTGTTGAGGACCTGGACACCACGATCGACCGGATCAAGGCCCTGGTCGATGCCGGGGCGGACGCCATCTTCCCGGAGGCCCTGCGCGACCTGAGTGAATTCGAAGCGGTCCGCAACGCCGTCGACGTTCCGATACTGGCCAACATGACCGAATTTGGCAAGAGTAAGCTGTTCACCCAGTCGGAACTTGAAGGCATCGGCATCAACATGGTGATATATCCGGTCACCCTGTTGCGCATTGCCATGGGAGCGGTGGAAGCTGGACTCGAGCAGATCACCGCGGAAGGCACCCAGGAAGGCATTGTCGATACCATGCAGACAAGGTCCCGTCTGTACGAGCTGGTCGACTATGAGTCCTACAACCAGTTCGACGCGGGAGTCTTCAACTTCCAGGTCCCGGGCAGGAACTAACGCAAGGAGTCGTAAATGAACACGGAAGAACCAGAGATCCGCAAGGGCCTCAATGGTGTCGTCGTCGATACCACCAAGGTGTCCAAGGTGAACCCGGAGACAAACTCCTTGCTCTACCGCGGCTATCCGGTGCAGGAGCTGGCGGAAAAGTGCAGCTTCGAGGAGGTCGCTTACCTGCTCTGGCACGGCGAGCTGCCCACCGACGAGCAGAACGAGGAGTTCTGCAAGGCGGAACGTTCCCAGCGTGCGCTGGAACCGAACGTGAAGAAGCTGATCGATCTGTTGCCGACGTCGTCGCATCCGATGGATGTGTGCCGGACGGCGGCATCGGCTATGGGCGCAAGCCACCCGAAGGCGGAAGACTCCTCACGGGAGGCCAACCTGGCCAAATCCATCAGTCTCTTCGCAGCCTTCCCCGCAGTCGTGGCTTATGACCAACGACGGCGGCGCGGCCAGGACGTCGTTGAGCCGAGAGAGGATTTGGACTATTCCGCGAACTTCCTCTACATGACTTTCGGCGAGGAGCAGCCGCCGGCGGTCGTCGATGCGTTCAAGGTCTCGATGGTGCTCTACGCGGAGCATTCCTTCAATGCCTCCACGTTCACCGGCCGCGTTATTACTTCGACCCTGGCGGATCTGCACTCGGCCGTTACCGGAGCAATCGGGGCTTTGAAGGGACCGCTGCACGGTGGCGCGAACGAAGCTGTGATGGATACATTCGAGGAAATCGGCATCCGGAAAGAAGAGTCCAAGGAAGATGCTGCTGCCCGGGCCAAGTCGTGGATGGAAGACGCCCTGGCGCAGAAGAAGAAGGTCATGGGATTCGGCCACCGGGTCTACAAGCACGGCGATTCGCGGGTTCCTACGATGAAGGCCGCCCTCGATGCCATGGTCAAGCACTACGAACGGGATGAGATCCTCGGTCTGTACGACGGACTCCAGGCCGCCATGCAGGAGGCCAAGGATATCCAGCCGAACCTGGATTACCCGACCGGTCCGGCCTTCCACCTGATGGGTTTCGACACTCCGACCTTCACTCCCCTGTTCGTGGCCAGCCGGATCACCGGCTGGACCGCCCACATCATGGAACAGGCCGAAGATAACGCCCTGATCCGGCCGCTCAGCGCCTACAGCGGCCCGGACGAGCGCCACGTCGGCAAGTAGCGTTTAGCAGCCGGCGGTGGTCAAGGACTGCCGCCGGCTCTCGCGTGTCCACCGGTTGGGCATGCCAGTCGCCTAATCCTCTGCGAGCGCTGCCAGCTCCTCCAGGTAGGCGTCCGCCACCGTTTCGTTGTCCGGATTCAAGGTGATTCGGACGGCGAGACGGCGGCCGGTAAGCATCGGG
>NZ_KI914655.1:3906-9691 GCF_000520495.1 Arthrobacter sp. H14 | reverse complement strand
CGGCAGCCAGTGTTCCGCGTCCTGCCACATATCGGACACCGGCAGCGCATCAAGGTCGAACCAGCCCGGCGCTATTTCGCCGGTTTCCACCGGCTCGCCTTCGAACTCGTCCGCGGTAAAGATCCGCGTACTCATGTTCCACTCCGGGCGGGCCGGGAAGACAAACTCCACGCTGCCGACGTCGTTAAGGTCCCCCGGCCGGACAAGCACCGAGGACTCTTCGGCGACCTCGCGGCAGGCAGCATCCTGTACCGACTCGCCGGCCTCCACATGCCCGCCAAGGCCTACCATCCTGCCCGTCCCGAATCCGGTTTTCTTGCGGCCCATCAGCACCTGGGGCTGGCCTCCGGAACCGGTGCGCAGCAGGAAACACAAGGCGATCGGCACGGATTTCATACCCTGAGCATAATCGTTTCCAGGCCCACGCCGGGGGACTCCGTCGCGGGCGCTGCTGCTACAGGGCCCTGGGGTGCGCGGCGGCGTAGACCTCGCGGAGGGTGTCGGCGGTGACGAGAGTGTAAATCTGGGTCGTGGTGACGGAGGCATGGCCGAGCAGTTCCTGCACCACCCGCACGTCCGCACCGCCTTCGAGCAGGTGGGTGGCGAACGAATGCCGCAATGTATGCGGGGAAACGTCCTTGCCGATGTTGGCTTTCTCCGCTGCGGTCTTGAGGATCGTCCAGGCGCTTTGCCTGCTGATCTGCCCGCCGCGCGCGTTCAGGAACAGGGACGGCGTTCCCTTACCCTTGGCCGCGAGCATCGGACGGCCGCGGACCAGATAGGCTTCGATCGCTTTTGCTGCATAGGAACCCAACGGCACCAGCCGCTCCTTGGATCCCTTGCCAAAGAGACGTACGACGGCGGGCCCTTCCATGTCCGGCTCGACGGAGACGTCGTCCACATCGAGTCCCACGGCTTCGCTGATGCGGGCGCCGGTGGCATAGAGGAACTCGAGCAGCGCCCGGTCACGCAATCCTGTCGGGGTGTCTGTCCCTGCGGCCTCAAGGATCCTGGTGACCTCGGCGACGGAAATGGCTTTCGGCAGTCGCTTACCCGCCATGGGTGGATGGACGTCGCTGGCCGGATCGGTCGCGGTATGGCCTTCCAGCGCCCAGAATTTGTGAAGTCCGCGTACTGCGACGATGTTACGTGCGGCAGATCGGATGCTGAGCGCCGCGCCGCCGTCGCTTCCCTCCACAATCGCCTGGGCGTAGCCGCTTACATCCTTGCGGGAGATGGCTTCCACTGTCTCAATGGAGAGTGACCCCAGATACCGTACATACCGCAGCAGGTCCCTGCGGTATGCGGAGAGAGTATTTTCGGCCAGACCCCGTTCGACCGCCATGTGCTGCAGGTACTCCCCCACGGCGCGTCCTATGCCGGATGAACGCAGCTCATCCGCAGCCGATGAAGGTTGGCCGGTCGCCGTGGACATGGTTCAGTCCTGATCCACCGGAGGGACTGCAGCCGAACCTTCGTCGCCGCTGTTGGACCAGAGGTGGCGCTGTGTCGGATG
This sequence comes from Arthrobacter sp. H14, assembly GCF_000520495.1. GTDB lineage: Bacteria > Actinomycetota > Actinomycetes > Actinomycetales > Micrococcaceae > Arthrobacter_C. The sequence continues at coordinate 8,175 of NZ_KI914655.1, read as the reverse complement.
GGCAGCCCACGGCGCATCGGCAGGCCGGAGATTTTCGTAGTTCCTTGTCCGGGCGGCCGCAGCGGCGAGGATACCGGTCACGGCAGAAGGATTGTGGAGCCGCCCTTCCAGCACGGCGTCCACGGCTTCATCCAAGGGCAGCCAGGCCAGTTCGATTTCGGCTTCCTCGTCGGTCCGCTCATGCAGCTGGTGTTGGGGGACTTCGCCAATTCCGCGGGCCAGATAGATCCGGATAGCCTCGCTGGACGACCCCGGCGAATTAAAGAAATCGGTCAACACGTGCCAGGTTTCCGCCGTGAGGTCTGCCTCTTCGGCCAGTTCCCGCGCTGCGGCCAGCTGGAAGTCCTCGCCCTCGACGTCGAGCAGTCCGGCCGGGATCTCCCACAGGTTCATGCCCGTCGGCTGACGGTACTGATTGATCAACAGCACCTCGCCGTCGTCGTTCATGACGAGCACTGCCACCGCACCCGGGTGGTCAATGTAGTCGCGGACCAGCGGGTCGCCGTCATCGGTGAGCTGGAACCGGTCCTGGACAACGTTCCAGATCCGGCCCTGGTAGACAACCTCGGAATCGAGCTTTCCCCGGGGGTTGTAACGGTCCGAAAGGTGCTCCTGCGGCTCCCCCGCCGTCTGGTCCGCCACCGGCTAGACCTCCACCAGTCGCCCGGAACGCTGGCGTTGGAGCGCGGCCTCAACCAGGCCGGAGAACAACGGATGCGCCCGGGTCGGCCTGGAACTGAGTTCCGGATGTGCCTGGGTGGAAACGTAGTAGGGATGAACTTCGCGCGGCAGCTCGACGAACTCGACCAGTGTTCCATCCGGGGACGTTCCGGAGAATACAAGACCGGCCGCTTCGAGTTGTTCGCGGTACTCGTTGCTGACTTCGTAGCGATGCCGGTGGCGTTCGGTGACCGTCGTGGTGCCGTAGGTTTCGGCGATGACGGAGCCCTCTGTCAGCTTTGCTTCGTAGAGGCCAAGCCGCATGGTTCCGCCCATGTCACCTTCACCGGCGACAATGTCGAGTTGTTCCGCCATCGTTGCAATCACCGGGAACTCGGTCTCCGGGTCGAATTCGCTCGAGGAGGCGCCTGCCATACCGGCAACGTTGCGCGCATACTCGATCACCATGCACTGCAGGCCAAGGCAGAGGCCGAGCACCGGCAATTCATTTTCGCGGGCGAATTTCAGCGCGCCGAGCTTGCCTTCAAGACCCCTGATTCCGAAACCACCCGGAACACAGACCGCGTCCACGCCGTCGAGCGCTTTGGCCGCGCCTACCTGTGTTGCGCATTCATCGGAGGGCACCCAGCGGATGTTGACCTTGGCGTTCTTATCGAAACCGCCGGCACGCAGTGCTTCGGTCACCGAAAGGTAGGCGTCCGGCAGGTCAATGTACTTCCCCACCAGCGCGATCTCGACCTGGTGGGCCGGGTGATGGACGGCTTCGAGCAGCTTGTCCCACTTGGTCCAGTTCACGTCCTGGAACGGCAGGTCGAGGGCACGGATGATGTAGGCGTCCAGCATCTGGCTGTGCAGCTTCTTGGGAATGTCGTAGATGCTCGGCGCGTCTTCGGCGTTGACCACGGCATCCGAGTCGACGTCGCACATCCGGCCGATCTTCTCCCGCATGGCGTCCGGCACCGGGCGGTCGGAGCGGACCACAATCGCGTCGGGCTGGATACCGATTGAACGCAGTGTCGCCACCGAATGCTGCGTTGGTTTGGTCTTCAGCTCGGCCGAGGGACCGATGTAAGGCACCAGCGACACGTGCAGGAAGAATACGTTTCCGCGGCCAATATCCTGGCGCACCTGGCGGGCAGATTCGAGGAATGGCTGTGATTCGATATCGCCGACAGTGCCGCCGATTTCGGTGATAATGACGTCCGGCGGGTTGTCGCCCTGGGCCGGCAGGCGCATACGGTTCTTGATTTCATCCGTAATGTGCGGAATGACCTGGACGGTATCGCCGAGGTATTCGCCGCGGCGCTCCTTGGCGATCACCGTCGAGTAGACCTGGCCGGTCGTCACATTGGCGGAGCCATCCAGATTTTCATCCAGGAACCGCTCATAGTGGCCGATGTCCAGATCGGTTTCCGTGCCGTCATTGGTGACGAAGACCTCACCATGTTGGAAGGGATTCATCGTGCCGGGGTCCACGTTCAGGTACGGGTCCAGCTTCTGCATAGTCACTGCCAGGCCGCGCGCCTTGAGCAGATGACCCAGGCTGGAAGCCGTCAGCCCCTTCCCGAGAGAAGACGCCACGCCACCGGTGACGAAGATGTGTTTGGTCGTACTTGACGACTTAAGGAACCGGGAATTTGTTTGCTGCACCACGGAGTTTGAGCCTATCACCTTTACAATTGATCGCTTGGATTAAGTAAGCAGGACCTCAGCCCATTCTGGCGTCCTGAAGCAGCTCCTGGGCGTGGGCCTGCGCGGAACTCGAGTCCTCCTGGCCCGCCAGCATCCGCGCCAGCTCCTTAACCCGCTCCGCGTCATCGAGGAGGCGGACATCACTGGCCGTGACTCCCCCGGGTCCGCTGGTGTCCGAGGTCTTGATCACCGTGATGTGCTGATCGGCGAAGGCCGCGACCTGCGGCAGATGTGTCACCACAAGTACCTGTACATGTTTGGCGAGCATGGCCAGGCGCCGGCCAATTTCGACGGCGGCCCGGCCCCCGACGCCGGCGTCCACCTCATCGAAGACGAACGTTGGCACCGGGTCGACTTCGGCCAGCACAACTTCGATAGCGAGCATGACACGGGAGAGCTCACCGCCCGAAGCGCCTTTGCCGAGGGGGCGGGCGGGTGCCCCGGCATGCGGCTGGAGCAGAAGTTCGACGACGTCGGCTCCGTGCGGTCCCAGCTGGCCGGAGTCCTCGATCCTGACCTCAAGCGCGGCGTCCGGCATGGCCAATGCGGAGAGTTCGGCGCTGACGCGTTCCGACAGTTTTTTGCCGGCCTCCATGCGCAGCGCAGTCAGCTGCGCAGCCATCTTCACCAGCCTCTGCTCAAGTTCCACCACTTCGGCGTCCAAAGCTTCGATCCTGCTGGAATCATCGGTCAGGTCGTCCAGACGTGCACGGCTGGTTTCCGCCCATTCGAGGACCTCGTCGATGGTGGGAGCATACTTGCGGATCAGGTTTCCCAGATTTGCCCGCCGCTCCTCGACCTCCGCCAACCGGTCGGGACCTTCCCCGTCCAGCGAGGCGGCGTAGCTGGAGAGCTCACCGGCCACGTCGGTGATAATGTAGCCGACCTCCGCCAGCCTTTCGGCAGCGCTCCGCAGCGACTCGTCGTGTTCGGCAACCTGTTCGAGGGTGCGCTTTGCCGCATCCACCAAGGTGGCCGCATCGGGCGTATCGATGTCGACGTCGGCCGTCAGTGACTGGCCGGCGACATTGGCGGCCGTCCGCAGTTCTTCCATATTGGTTAGTTTGATGGACTCGGCCTTGAGCGCTCGGTCCTCGCCGGGCTGGGGATCGATACCGTCGATCTCCTCCAGTGCGGACTGAAGCGACCCGGCCTCACGAATCCGTTCCCGGGACGCTGAGCGAAGCTCTTCCGTCTCCGTGGCGGCTGTCCGCCAGCGGCTGTATGCGGCCCCGTACTCTTCCTGCAGCTGCACCAGTTCCTCACCGGCAAACTTGTCGAGCGCCTCACGCTGCGCCGCTGAACTCCGCAGCCGGAGCTGATCCGACTGCCCGTGCACCGCAACCAGGTCTGCGCCGATTCTGCCCAGCACACCGACCGGAGCGGAACGGCCGCCCACGTGGGCCCGGCTGCGGCCGTCGGCACCAACGGTACGGGCCAGCAATAGCTCAGCGCCGTCGTCGTATTCCTCAACTTCACCACCCGCCTCTATGGCAGCCAGCGCAGCAGAGCTCTGCGGAGAAACCCGCACCACGGCTTCAGCCAGTGCCGACTTTGCCCCGGTGCGCACCGCTCCGGCGTCGGACCGTGCGCCCAGCAGCAGCCCGAGGGCCGTGACGACCATTGTCTTACCCGCGCCGGTTTCACCCGTGACGACGCTGAGGCCGGGCCCAAGCGTCAGCGTGGCTTCACTGATGACGCCGAGGTCGCGGATGTGTATTTGTTCAATCATTTCTGACGGTCCCGCTCAGATTGTGGTGCGGGTCAACGGTCACGACAGGTTCAATTGTCGGCGCGTCTGCAGCATCAGCAGACAGCTCGTGGACCGTTGGGCCTCGCCATCCGGTGGTTGGAAGTTCGAACTTGCGGACCAGCCGCTCAGAGAACGGCGCCCGG
>NZ_KI914655.1:0-3806 GCF_000520495.1 Arthrobacter sp. H14 | reverse complement strand
GGCGTGCGCACTGATCGGCACCATCAGCAGCGCTTCGACCTCCGGCCAGACCACCGGGCCGCCCGCCGAAAATGCGTAGGCAGTGGAACCCGTCGGCGTCGCCATGACGACGCCGTCGCAGCCGAAGGAGCTCAGCGGACGCTCGTCGACCTCGATCACCACCTCGAGCATGCGCTCACGGCTGGCTTTTTCCACCGCGGCTTCATTCAACGCCCAGGTGTGTGCCAGCTTGTCCTGGCCGACCCACACCGAAACGTCAATGGCCATCCGCTCTTCCACGGTGTAGGCGCGTTCGACAACCCATTGCACCGTTTGCGCCAGATCCGCCCGCTCGCTCTCAGCGAGGAAACCGACATGGCCGAGATTGACGCCCAGCAACGGCACATCGGAGCCGCGGACCAATTCAGAGGCGCGCAGGATCGTCCCATCTCCGCCGAGCACCATGACCAGGTCGACGTCGGCCAGTTTCACTTCTTCATCCAGGATTTCAGTGGGAGCCGTCCCCGTTCCATACGTCGCCTGGATGTCCATCAGTTCGGGACGCGTCATTACCGGGACGAGTCCGGAGTCGTGCAGTTGAGTGCATGCCTGCTGGGCCGCGCTCATCGCATCCTCGCGACCGGTGTGCGCCAGGACCAGAATCCTCCGGCTCATCCTCACCTGCCTTCCGTCGTCTGCTCTTTCAACGTGGCCAGCCAAGAGGCCACTACCGCTTCGTACTTTGCCGACTCAATGTCTGCCGGATCGGTGGGAGCCGATTCGGGCTCTGTACCGATCCTAGGTAGTGAATCGACTTTCGGCACCTTTATCCACAGAAAGTATTCGAGATTTCCATCCTGACCGGGCAGCGTACTGGGCACCACATTCTCGATTTGGAGTCCGGAATCAAGTACGCATCGCAATACTTTACCTACGGCATTCAGTCTCTCCCGCCCGGAGGTGACCACTCCAGTGTGGCTCAGGTTGCTGCGGCCGACCTCGAACTGGGGTTTCACCATCACGACCATATCCCCACCCGGCTCCGTCACCTCCGCGAGAGCGGCCATCACGAGTGTCAGCGAGATAAAGGACAGATCGCAGACTGTTAATTGCACCGGCCCCCCGATGTCCTCCGCACGAAGGTATCTGACATTGAGCCCCTCATGGACGTCCACCCGGTCGTGCTGCCGCAGTTCTGGAACCAGCTGGCCATGTCCCACATCCACAGCGACAACGGTGGCCGCGCCGGCCCGCAGCAGCACATCGGTAAAACCACCCGTCGACGCTCCCGCATCGAGGCACCGTTTCCCCTCAACGACGACGCCGTCGAACGCTTCCAGGGCCCCGGCCAGTTTGTGCCCTGCCCGGCTGACATATTCGGGGCCCGCAGAACTGACCGTCAGCTGGTCGGTTCCCTGGACTTGAGTGGACGCCTTGGTAATGGTGGAACCGGAAAGTGCGACACGCCCTTCCGCGATAAGCGCGGCAGCGTGCGTTCTGGATCTGGCCAGCCCACGCCGAAGAAGTTCCAGGTCGAGTCGGGGCATCAGTTGTTCAATCGGAGCCGTCGCCGGCGTCGAGTTCGGCCATCAACTGGTCGTGGACCTCCGTATACGCCTCCGTGTGCTCCGATGACGGCAGCTGTGGCAGATCCTGCAGGCGTGCCAGGATGTTATCGACATTGCCGTCGCCGGTTGCCATTTCCGATTGGGGCCACTCGGTGGTCTGCCCGGACGCTGCCGGTCCGTCGCCGCGGACATCCTCGTCGTCGTATTCCAACCCGATGTCCTTCCGCTGCTGTGCTCCGGTTGCGCCTGCCTCCCCAGCTTATCCAATAGCTCCGATCAGCCCCGTGGGACATTCCGCAGATTGCTGCGCGCCATGCTGACCGCTTCACCCGCACCCTTGTTGAGGACAACCTTGGAAATTGCCGTGGCGAATCCAAATACCTGTTCGCCGGTGATCTTCGGTGGGATCGACAAAGCGTTGGGATCAGTAATCACCTCCACCAGGGACGGACCGTGGTGTTTAAACGCCTCCCGGTAGGCGGACTCAATCTTCTTCGGGTCCGTCACCCGTACCGCATGGAAGCCCATCGCCTTGGCGATCTCCGCATAATTGGTCTGCGGTACGTCGACGCCGTGATCGGGCAATCCGTCCACCAGCATTTCGAGTTTCACCATGCCCAGACTGGAGTTATTGAATACCACCACGTTGACTGGCAGGTCATAGGTCTTCACCGTCAGCAATTCACCGAGCAGCATGGCCAGCCCGCCATCACCGGAGACGGAAATCACCTGCCGGTCCGGATATGCCAGTTGGGCGCCGACCGCATGGGGGAGGGCGTTAGCCATGGACCCGTGCAGATAGGAGGCAATAATCCGGCGTGTTCCCAGCGGATTAATATAGCGCGCCGTCCACACGTTGCACATGCCGGTGTCCGCCGTGAAGATTGCGTCCTTCGCCGCCACCTGATCGAGCAGCGATGCGGCATATTCGGGATGGATCGGAACGATCTTGTCCGCCTTGCGGGTATACGCCCCGACGGCCTTATTCATCAACCGGTCATGCTTCTTCAGCATGCGGTCCAGGAACTTGCGGTTCTTCTTCCGCTTGACCAACGGTTCCAGTGCCGTCAGCGTCGGGAGCACGTCGCCATGAACGGCAATGTCGACGTCGGTCCGTCGCCCCAGGTGCTCGGCGGCACGATCGACCTGCGCTGTCGGTGTATCCGGCAGGAACTGGTTATAGGGAAAGTCGGTTCCGAGCAGGATCAGCAGATCCGCGTCCTCAATTCCCTCGGCCGCCGCACCGTAGCCGAGCAGCCCGGTCATGCCGATATCGTAAGGATTGTCGTACTGGATAAAATCCTTGCCCCGGAGCGAGTGCCCGACCGGTGCACCAATCTTCTCCGCCAGCGCAACGACTTCGTTGTGGGCGCCCTCGACGCCGACGCCGGCAAAAATGGCAACCTTGTCCGCAGAGTTGATGGCGTCGGCCAGCTGCCGAACAGATTCTTCAGCCGGAACGCATGTGGCCGGCAGGAAAGCGCTGCGCAAGGGGGCTGCAGCAGCGACTTCCAAGTCCGCGATATCTCCCGGCAGCGTGATAACGCCGACTCCACGCCGTGCGATGGCGTGCTGGATGGCGCTATGGACCACCCGTGGCGATTGTTCGGCGGTACTGATCAGTTCCGAATACACCGAACACTCGTTGAAGAGCCGGTCCGGATGAGTCTCCTGGAAGAATCCGGTGCCAATCTGCTGGCTCGGAATGTGCGACGCAATCGCCAATACCGGAGCCCCGGTCCGGTTGGCATCATAAAGACCGTTGATCAAGTGCAGGTTGCCGGGACCGCAGGAACCGGCGCAGACTGCCAGCTCTCCGGTCAGTTGCGCTTCCGCAGCGGCGGCGAAGGCAGCGGCTTCCTCATGCCTGACATGGACCCAATCGATGCCGCCCTTGGCCGAGCCGCCGGACTGCCTCACGGCGTCGACAATGGGGTTTAAGCTGTCGCCGACGATGCCGTAGATGCGTTTGACCCCGGCCCTCTGCAGTTGTTCAACGATTTGTTCTGCCACGTGCTGGGCCATGAGTTATGCTCCTTGCGGTCATCCGGCGCTGAATGCTCGTTCTCCCCCGGGGTCTGGGTCCAGTCTATTGACGCGCGCTCAGTCCACAAGGGTCCGCGTTGACTCATAGAAAACCTCCGCGTAACTGCATACGTTGCCTCAATTGAAAACCTCCGCGTAGCGGCGTGGTTCACGGTGTAGGCAGCTGTTGCAGGTTATGCCCGTTTCTATGGAGCTAACGATGGCCCAGCGCCA
>NZ_KI914654.1:59086-67111 GCF_000520495.1 Arthrobacter sp. H14 | reverse complement strand
AAACAGACTTTCTACCACCACGGCGCGTCAGCGACGCTAAATCGCTAACGGGAAGAATGTGTACCGGTTCACAGAAGCAACGAATTTGTGGTGAGGATCACCGGATGTACTAGGCGCCGCAAATGGACAGTCCGAGCTCTCGATCTCCAGCTAGCCTCGGCTGCTACCTAAACGGCACTGAGTAAGCATTCTCAGCCGCCAGCACCCTGGCATCCTGCACCTTGAGGATTCTCGAAACAATTGTCCGCGTAGTTATTCGTCTCCGACCGCCAAACGCTGATCGTGACAGGAGCGCTCTCAACTTCAGCTTGACCTGGAATGGGAATCCAAGGACCACCGTCTACGGAAAACTCACCGTTATACAAAGTGGTGAGCGTGACATTGTAGTCGCCAGTCTGCTCGTACATATGGCTCGTAGCCGTTTGCTCTCCCCAACGGTTTTGCGGTAAGCGCAAACCTGCCGATTGAGTGGGACCAAAAACATGCCCGTCCCCATAGTTCCATTGATATGCCACAGGTTTCGCGTTCACTTCAATTTGGTACCCAGCGACTTCTACACTGAAGTTTTGCGGTTCAGCTTCGGCTGAAACATTGGTATGGGCGCCGACCAATGTGTGAGGTTGAGGCTGAACGATACTCGTGCCTGCGGCAATTGGTAGTTGTTGGAAGTCGTTCAGCGTGAAAGTGGGCAGCGACTGAACGTCTTCGCCTGGTTCTGGTGGATATCGGCAGATTAAGCCGCCCTGGGGGATCCATTCACCAGGATTCTGGGACGAGTCAAAGTAGTACCACTGCCCCAGCACTCCTCCCTCTCGTGCATCGCATTGCCGTCTATTGACCTCGCACGCAATGCTGACGTTGTTCTGATCCACGACACATGCTCGCTCGAATCGCGGTGGCGGGCCGCCCTGTTCCTTATACGATGCGGATTCGACACCTCCTTCCGGTCCCCCTCGTGCCGGAGGCGAGGACCCATCCGACGACTGGGTTCCCGAAATATCGACTGCGTCGAATGTGTCATTGTAATCAAGAAGAGCATCCGCGCGAGCCGAGTCGGCTGGCGTTATAAGGACCAGCACTATACTGCAAATGAATATCCCGGTAATTGCAGCAAGGTTACTAATGTAGGTCTGCTGAGGATGGTGAGGAGATGGCATTATCCCGCCCCAGTTGGAGGACCCGTGTCTACCAGCGACCATCCATCACCCGTATAAGTCGCGACGAATAGGTGATAGAACGGCTCTTTGGAAACTTCAGTTTCGGCCTTGACACCGTTGTGATTATATACGCGAAGCTTTTCCTGCTCGAATTCGACTAGGACCTGATAACGTCCAGTTGAGTTGGGAACAAAGTCTGTTTCCGAGCGGAGTACGGTCAGTTTTCCGCCCACCATCCACTTATCGGCTGCATGGGAATCGCGAACCAATTTCACCAAGTTCTCACAACTAGAGCAATTGCCACCTGCAAGGGTACGTAGACGCTGAGTGTCGCCTGATACATAAGAATAGGAAACCGCTTCATACCAGTATTCTACAAATGCCAGTAATCCGGCCTTCGTCTCCTTGGTGGCGGCTTCCGGCATTTCGGGAACAGGAATGTTGCGGGCAGGTCCATCTGCGGATGCAGGCGTCGGTGCGGGAGTTGGTGTTGGCGTTGGCGTTGGAGTCGGCGAGGGTGCCTTGGACTCCGCTGCGGATTGGCTGCTGGACGGCGGCGTCTCGTTGCTGTCGCCGCACCCGGTCAGGATCAGCGCGATCGATGCAAGGCCTACGGCGACGCTCGAGAACCTGGCCCTCGTCGTCGCCTTCTTCTGTAAAGTCACCAAGTTCCCCGTTTGTTAGGCAGTCCACCTGGTAGGCGGCTCCAAACAAGGTAGCGCAGATCATAGAATCGTGCATCCGGTTATCCACAGGCATAGCGAACGTTAAGGCTCGTGGAACATCGAAAAAGGTGGGAGTTACCGTCGCGACAGGTGTCGGGGCTCAGCCGCCGGCGGCCAGTTTGGCAAGGGTTTCGACGAGCAGACGGCGTTCTTCCACCTTGATGCGCTCATGCAATGTGGCTTCAGTGTCGTCGTCCAATATTGCAACGGGAGCTTGCGCAAGGATGGGGCCGGTGTCCACTCCGGCGTCCGCGATCATCACCGTCGCTCCTGTTACTTTCACCCCGTAAGCCAACGCGTCCCGAACTCCATGCGCTCCCGGGAATGAAGGCAGCAGGGCCGGGTGAGTATTGACGTAGCGTCCTTCGAATAGCTTGATGAAGCGCTCGTCCACGATACGCATGAACCCGGACGAGAGGACCAGGTCCGGCTCGTAGGAGGCAACCTTTCCGCGCAGGGCATCATCCCAATCCCGGCGCTCGGCGTAGCTCCGGAAGTTCACGACGAAAGTGTCTATACCCGCAGCGGCTGAACGTTCGACACCGTAAGTGCCCTCACGGTCGGCGCCCACGGCTGCGATTTCGACGTCGAGCTCCCCTGATTCCCCTGCGTCGATGACGGCCTGGAGATTGGAACCGGTTCCGGAGACGAGGACAACAATGCGCATAGGAACACTTTAAGGGCCAAGCTGGCCTAGGCTGGAATCTATGGAAGACGGGCATTCAAACCAGCAGGAGTCAACGCGGCAGGCACAGCCACCGCAGCAACCAGAGCAACCACGCAAGTCGCACCGGCACAAACCCACCGACGAAGAGTTGAATTCGGCCCGTATGTTCATTCGGCTGTTCGTCTTCGCCGTCATTCTTACCCTGATGACCAGCTATCTCGAATTACCATGGAAAGCGGTCGCCCCTGCCTTCGGAATTGCCTCAATAGTGTTTGGCATTATCGGACTGGTCAAGGCCGTACGATGCGGATTTCCGCGACTGCTGCGGATCGGCATGGCGCTGGGTTTGGGTGCCGCGCTGGTGCTCACAATCTCCACGGCCACGCTCGTCGCCTTGTGGCCGGTCACTGCTGAATACGAGACTTGCATGTCACAGGCGCTGACAGTCCGTGCCGAAAATACTTGTGAACAGAACTACCAGGACGCGCTCAAGGAGCTGAGCGAACCACTAACGCAGTGACCTGACAGAACCCGGACGGGCGGGTTAGCATCCAAACAGCCCGTTAGCGGTCCGCCGTCGTTAATTCCTCTGCAGTCTTCGGGTCCCTCTCGAACAGTGGCGCCAGTGCGTAGCCAATGACGACTCCAACCGCGACTTCCGCACCCACCCAGAGGGCCGTTGTCCATGGGTCCGGCCCCATATCGGTAAACCGTCCGATGGCGATGGATCCGCGGGAGATCCATGTTGTTGCCGCTGCCATCAGTCCCGCAATAACACCGATGGCGATTCCGAGGACGAGGGTGGAAACGGCCGCGGTGAACCAACGTGCATGGATCTTGATTTCGAGCCATTCGTCGAAGTGGTTCTCGCCTTCACGCAGGAACCACCAGCCGGCCAATAGTCCGCCGACCACAGGAATCAGCAGCGCTGCCAGGCCGAACGCCAGGTCGCCGGTGGGCAATGCCGCGAAGACTGGATAGGCGGGCAGCGGTCCCACCTCTGTTCCGAGCGGGCTGATAATTGAACCTTCGCCGAGGGCAAATCCTGCACCGGAAGCCCAGGACAGCGTCCAGAACACAAAGTTTGTCAGCAGGCCCAGCTCCACCACGGTCAGCACAGCACCCCCGGCAATGCCCGGTGCGAGGCCTTCATAGACGGTGACGATGTCGGGCCAGTGCAGCCCGATGGAGACTGTTAGCAGCAGTGCAGCGAGCGCTACACCGGTCATCAGCGCCATATAGCCTGCCCGCACCGCGGACCAAACGTAGGAGCCTGCCCAGCGCGAGTGCTGGCTCGTCGTCGCAATCCATTCTGCAGCGTCGACGCCGATCAGGCGGGCCCAGGAGCCGGCTTCCCGTCGTGCACCAATGATGAGGCCGGCACCGGCCGGAATGAGCGGGACCAATGCAGCCTGCGCGAGGGAGGTGGAAACCTGGACCGTTTCGGTGATGAAACCCGTACCGGCTCCCACCGCGGCATAGACGATCAAGGCGCCCAGGCCCGCCTGCCAGAGCTGATCAGTGTAAGAGGCCCTCGCCAGGCGCCTTCCTGCCCGCCAGGCGAGAAGGAACGGGATGAGCGTCAGGCCGAGGGGCGTCAGGGAAATGACGCCGGTAATCATGTCACGCGACGTCGTTCCAGCCGCCAACTGAAGGTCCAGCGGGACGCCGTGAATGAGCAACCAAGCATGTCCACCGAGCCGCGCCAGTGAGTCGAAGCTGCGGTCGGCAAAACCGTCGGTCAACCATACGGCCACCAGCGGCAGCAAAATGAGGATAGCGGAGATGAGCGCGACCTGGGCAAACTCAAATGCACCCTGCAGCCACAGCGGCATGGGCAGCCTGCGCTCCTGGTTCAGTTTCATTGCTTCCTATGGTGCCACGCGGTACTGCAAGAGCCTTGAAGGCAACGCCGCGGCATAGCATGGATGAAAATGGCAATGAGAGGAAACGCTGAATGACCTGGACAAACTCCACCGACGCGCCATGGTGGACCCGTGCCGTTGTGTATCAAATCTACCCGCGCAGCTTTGCCGATTCGAACAGCGACGGTTTCGGCGACCTTGGTGGCATCATCTCCAAAGTCGACTACCTAGCGGATCTCGGCGTCGACGTGATCTGGTTGTCACCGGTTTACCCCTCGCCACAGCACGACAACGGTTACGACATCAGCGATTACCAGAATATCGATCCACTCTTTGGAGACCTGGAGCAGTTCGATCAGTTGCTCGCCGGTGCCCATGAACGCGGCATAAAGATCATCATGGACCTGGTGGTCAACCACACCTCGGACGAACATCCCTGGTTCCTGGAATCCCGCTCCTCGAAGGACAGCCCCAAGCGGGACTGGTATTGGTGGCGTCCTCCCCGCGACGGGTTCGACGCCGGCCAGCCCGGGGCGGAGCCGACGAACTGGCAGTCCGCATTCAGCGGCCCGGCATGGCATCTCGACGAGGCCACCGGCGAGTACTACCTGCACCTGTTCGCACGCCAGCAACCGGACCTCAATTGGGAGAACCCGGAAGTAAGGGCCGCGGTCTACGAGATGATGAACTGGTGGCTGGACCGCGGTGTTGATGGCTTCCGGATGGACGTCATTAACTACATCTCCAAGTCCGGACTCCGTGACGGCCCGCCGATCGAAGGAACGAACCTCGGCGATGGTTCCGCCCTGTTCATGAGCGGTCCCCGGATTCACGAGTTCATGCAGGAAATGGTGCGCGAGGTCTTCGAAGGACGCGACGCTGAATTACTCACAGTCGGGGAAATGCCGGGCGTCACGGTCGAGGATGCACGCCTTTTTACGGCTCCGGAGCGTAAGGAACTGGACATGGTGTTCCAGTTTGAACACGTCGGGCTGGACCACGGTCCGGGCGGCAAGTGGGATCCCCAAACGCTGGATCTGCCGGTGCTGAAGGCGAGCCTGAACCGGTGGCAGGTGGAGTTGGCGTCGTCGGGCTGGAACAGTTTGTATCTCAACAATCACGACCAGCCGAGATTGGTTTCGCGCTTCGGCCATGACGGACAGGCGCCACGGGATCCCGAGAACACCGGGCTGTACCGCTACGAGTCGGCAACTCTTTGGGCCGCCGTCCTGCATCTGCACCGGGGAACGCCTTATATCTACCAGGGCGAAGAGATCGGCATGACGAATATGCCCTTCGCGGATATTGAAGATTTCCGGGACATTGAGGCGATCAACCATTATGCCGACGTCGTCACGGCCCGAGGTGCGGATCCCGACGACGTGCTGCAGGCTTTGGGCACGATGGGACGGGACAACGCGCGCACTCCGGTCCAATGGGATGCATCCCGCCACGCCGGATTCACCGATGCGGAACCGTGGATCGCCGTCAACCCCAACTATCCGGATATCAATACCGTCAGTGACCGTCAGGGCCACAAATCAGTCTTCCGGTTCTACCAGCAGCTCATCTGGCTCCGGCACAAGCTCGACGTCGTCGCCCTCGGGACGTTCAACATGCTGGAACCGGAACATCCGGCGTTGTACGCGTTCGAACGCACTCTCGACGGCGAAAGGTTGTTGATTACCGCCAATGTGTCCAGTGACCCGCTTGAAGTACCGCTGCAACTTCCGGCCGGTCCGGTTCTGCTGGGCAATTACGACGGCGAAGCCGGCACCTCCACGCTTCGCCCTTGGGAAGTAAGGGTGTACCTCGAGAAGAACCGGTAAGGCGCGTCAGTCACTCAGAGCGACTGTACGGAAGCCGCAGTTGCTAGTGGACGATTCGGCGGTGTTTGAGCTGCGGGCGGCAACCCGGTAACGGTTGCAGTACGAGTCGTGACACAGGTAGGAGCCGCCGCGCATGACCCTGCCGGAACCGATCGTCGGACCCTGGGGGTTGTCTGCCGGTGAATTGCGGTAGTACTTGGGCAGGAACCAATCCGAGCACCACTCCCACACATTGCCGCTGACCTCATACAGTCCGTAGCCGTTCGGCGGGAAGGACTTCACGGGTGCCGCGCCAAGGTAGCCGTCGTCGGTGGTGTTGGAAGTCGGGAAGGTTCCCTGCCAGATATTGCACCGGTGGTTGCCGCCGTCGTCCAGCAGTTCGTTTCCCCACGGATACCGGTGGCCGTCGAGTCCACCGCGGGCTGCATACTCCCACTCCGCTTCGGTTGGCAGACGGCGGCCGGCCCACTCGCAATAAGCGAGCGCGTCATTGTGGGAGATGTGCACCGCGGGATGATCGACGGCGTCGCGCCAGTTCGAGTTTTGTCCCAAGGGATGTACCCAGTCGGCGCCGCGGACGTTCAACCACCACGGCGCGCCGGCTGCCTCGCCGATGATGTCCGCTTCGGGCGCCTGGGCCACCAGATGGAAGACCGCGGACGTCCCGTATTGTTCGGCTTCCGTGCGGTAGCTGGTGTCAGCGGCGAATGCGGCGAACTGCCCGTTGGTTACGGCTGTGGAGTCGATCCGGAACTCGTCCAGCCGCACCTCATGGACGGGGGTCTCGCCGTCGGCCGGGTTGCCTTCGGCGAAGCCGTCACCCATGGAAAATGATCCCGCCGGAACCAGGACATCGTCATGCCGGGCTGCGGGAGGGGTGGCACCGACGGTGGAAACGGGGACCCCGACCGTGGTGGCGGGGACGTCGGCAGAGGCAGCGGTAGCTACCCCGGAGCCGGACGCGGCGGCCACTTGGCTGGACGCGTCCCGTACCGGTGAACAGCAGATTTTCACGTCGCCATCCGAGCGGTCGTTAGTCATGCAAATAGTGTTCCATATCCGGACTAAAGCAGCGGCAGGGCCAGGATCGTATAGATCCCCAGGATGCCGAGAACCACCACTGCTGCGGCCGTCACCATCACCGCAACGGCGTCGTCGTGCGCCCGTCCGTATCGGCTTTCCTCTCCTTCGGCCGCGGCATTCTCCGCTCCCCTGCGCGTGTAGCGCCGGCGCTGGCCGAGGTAGACACCGGCGGCTGTGACCAGTGCCAGGCCGATCAGAATGATGGGGAACCAGCCATAGTCGGGGATCCAGCGCAAAAACAGCATGCTCGCCACCACCATCGCCAGCATCGTTCGGCCCCAGGCCAGCGATGTCCGCTCCGGCTGCAGTCCGGGATCCACGACCTACCCTGCCCGCAGCAGCACGAAAACCACGAATACGGCGCTGACCACCGCGCCGCCGCCTGCCAGGACGGGGATGATCAGCGGCAGCGGCAACGGCGCCTTATGCCGCATAGCCCGCTCCACATTCAACCAACGGACGCATGCACCGCCGGCAATGAACATCGCCAGCAGCAGCAACAACACCGACACGGTCGTGCGGATTGCCGGACTGAACACCTCGGCGGTAAAGGCTTCCACCGCAATTCCACCGGCGAGCAGTGCCAAGGCGGTTCGGATCCAGGCGAGGAACGTCCGCTCATTCGCGAGCGTAAACCGCGGATCGGGTTCCTCGCCACCGCGCAGTACCCACGCCGAGAAGCCGCCACGAGCAGGCGGG
>NZ_KI914654.1:41847-58986 GCF_000520495.1 Arthrobacter sp. H14 | reverse complement strand
GCGCTTCTGGTTGGGTCACTTCTCCATCGTAGCCAGTGCTGGTTATTGGTGTGCGAGGAGCCTGCGCTGACGGTCGGCCTCGCTCTCCAGTTCCTGCGGATCCCCACCCTCCAGGTCCACGCGGACGGTATGGATGGTGCCCGTGAAACCGTTATCGACGGCGGCATACTCCTCTGTGACCGGCGTTCCCCGGTCGACGCCGATGTTCAGCGTCTCGTCGAAGGAGAAGTAATAGGACGTAGTCCGCTCCACCCGTCCTTCGCCGACGCTTTGCCCGTCGACGAGGAGTTGAACCTTCCCGCCATTGCCGATACCGCCGCCGTCGTAGGCGAATTCAAGCCGCAGTTCGTGGCTGCCCGGTTCCAATTGTTGAGTCGCCTTCACTGTGTAATGGTCGCGGCCGTAGCAGTTGTAGGCATAGCTCAGGTACCCGTCGGCGACGTAGAGCGACCAGCCGCCGAAGCGCCCGCCCTGGGCGATGATCACCCCGTCAACGCCGCCGTCCGGAACATCGATTTTGGCGGTGATTGTGTGCGACCGGTTCTTCACATTCGGTGCCGTTTCCTCGGTGAAACGACCCATCCCGGCTCGGTACGTTACCGATTTCCGCTCCCCGAACAGATCGAGGCGCCCGGCAAGCTTAGGGTTCTCCCGCTCTGTGACACGGTCATCCAGGGGGAACACGTTGTACTTGCTGGCCTCGATCAGGAACAGCTGCTGCAGTTCCCTGAGCTTGTCCGGATACTCCGCGGCGAGGTCATGCGCCTGGGACCAGTCCGTGGTCGTGTCGTAGAGCTCCCACACATCGTCGGCGAAGGAAGGCAGACCTTGCGGCACCATCTGCCACGGCGTGCCATGCCTGGTCACGGCCGTCCAGCCCTCATGGTAAATGCTGCGGTTCCCGCACATCTCGAAGTACTGCGTGCGGCGGCGGTCTGCGGCGTCCGGCTGGTTGAAGGTGTAGAGCATGCTCGTGCCCTCGATCGGCTGCTGGGCAACTCCGTTAACTGATACCGGCTGCGGCACGCCCGCCGCTTCGAAAATCGTTGGGGCGATGTCGATGACGTGGTGCCACTGGTCGCGGACCCCGCCACCGGCGTCGATCCCGTTCCCCCAGTGCATGATCATGCCATTGCGGGTGCCGCCGTAGTGCGATGCGACCTGTTTGGTCCACTGGTAGGGCGTGTTCATGGCGAGCGCCCATCCGACCGGGTAGATCGCGTAGGTACTTGCGTCGCCGAGCCGGTCCAGCTCTTCTGCCATTGCTGCCGTGCTGTCGGTGAAGCCGTGGCCAACGAGATGCTCCCGCGTGGTGCCTTCGATACCGCCTTCACCGGAGGCCCCGTTGTCACCCATAATGTAGATGAACAGCGTGTTGTCGAGCTCGCCGATCTCCTCAAGCGCGTCCACAAGCCGGCCGACCTGGGAATCGGTGTGCTCGGCGTAGGCGGCATAGGTTTCCATGAAGCCGGCGGCCACCCGGCGCTCAGTGTCATCGAGCTCGTCCCAATGCGGAACGCTCTCGGCCCATGGCGCGAGGTCGGCTGACTCCGGAACCACACCCATCTTCTTCTGCCGGGCGAGCGTCGCTTCGCGTTGCGCATCCCAGCCGGAATCGAAGCGCCCCCGGTACTTGTCCTTCCATTCGGGACGGACGTGGAAGGGCCCATGCGTGGCGCCGAAGGCCACATAGCTGAAGAACGGCTTGTCCGGCGTCAACGTCTTCTGGGTCTGCACCCATTCGATAGTCCGGTCGACGAGATCCTCCGAGAGGTGGTAGCCGTCTTCGGGCCTGCGCTCTGGCTCCACCGGCGTCGTTCCGTCATAGAGCTGCGGATACCAGTGATTCATCTCCGCGCCCATGAACCCGTAGAACTTATCGAAACCTTCGCCTGTTGGCCAGCGGTCGAAGGGCCCCGAGGCACTGACCTCGCGCGGCGGCGTCTGGTGCCATTTCCCGAACGCCGCCGTGCAGTAACCGTTGCCACTCAAGGTTTGCGCGATGGTCGCGGCGCTTGCCGGGCGGAAACCTGTGTAGCCGGGAGCCGAGGTGGCCATCTCGCTGGTGACGCCCATGCCGACGGAATGATGGTTGCGCCCGGTCATCAGCGACTGGCGGGTGGGAGAGCATAGAGCGTTGACGTGAAACCGGTTGTATAGCAACCCGTCCCCGGACAAGCGTTCCGCCGTCGGCATCTCGCACGGACCGCCGTAGGCACTGGAGGCACCAAAGCCCATGTCGTCGACGAGGACCAGCACCACATTGGGCGCATTCTCCGGAGGCCGCAAATCCGCGACCGGTGTGAATTTTCCCGTCTGGTCCTTACGGTCCATCGCCGTCGGAACAGATCGGGTCCTCTCGGGGATAGGAAGGATCCCGCGGATTTTATCGTCCATGCTCACTCCTTCATCACGAGGTGGCGGTCTCAGAGACCAACACAATGTTGCCGTGGATCCGGGCAACCCGGTAGTACTCCAACGCTACAGGAGGGTGATTAAGCCCTTCACCATGGTTATTGCGGCGCCAAGGAAAGCGATGACGACGACGGCGCGGCGGGCGGTGCGATCGTGGACGAACTTGGCGACCCGCTCGCCGAAGTACATTCCGACGCCGATCATGGCCATCATCGCCACCCACATCCATGGCTCCAGCGGCGGCCACTCCCCCGGGTCTACGACGGCTTTGGTGGCCATCGCTGCGAAACCGATTGTCATGAAATACGGCTGGATGGTGGCCGCGAAGGGGCGCTGGTCCCATCGGCTGATGACGGCATAGACGCTAACCGTAGGTCCGCCCACCCCCGCCAGGGCGTTGGTGATGCCCGAACTGAGTCCGGCAACTGTGCGGACTCCCGGTCCGTCGATGGTTCTCCCGCCCCGGTGCAGGGCAAGTGAGAGCAGCAACGCGAGCAGCAACAGGAAGCCGACGCCGGCCTCCAGCGGGGCGGCCGGCAACGCCAGCGCGAGAATCGAAAACGGGATGGACGCCGCCACTGCCGGAATGGCCAGCCGCCAGTACATTGACCAGTCCACATAGGTCCTGACCCTGATGAACATGATGCCGGCCGAGATTCCGCCCAAGAGGTTCACTAGAAGAATTCCGCTGTGCGGACCGAACAGGAGCACTAGGAACGGCGCGAGCAGCATGGCGAACCCGAGGCCGGCAATCCGCTGTGCCATCGCCGACACAATGATCGCAGCGAGAGCCAGGATAAACAGCGGTAAAGTCACCGCTCCAGCCTACGTTGATCGCCGGCGCCGGTTCTGCCCGCGGCTGCCCCCAGAAGTCAAACCGACAGGCGTGGACCAGAATAGGTCCTTCGCCCTCTTACTATTGGAGGGGAGAACCTCACCTCATGACCCGAAAGGCCGGTGGCACTATGTCGAACGAGCAAGATGTCTACTACGTCGCGCCGGAACAGGATGTTGAGCGGGGCGTCGTTGAATCCGCTTCGGCCGGATCCGCGGCCCAGTTGCGGGACCGCGGCGATCTGATTAAAACCAAGGGCCGCTTCACTTTCCTCAACACGGACCGCACACCACTGGACGCAATGATCGAGGACCTGCTCTTTATCCGGGCAGCACTGGATAAAGCCGGCATCGAATACCTGCTGGTGCGCGGCAACGACGAGCGGCCCGTCATCGCCGTCAATTGGAAGTACCGCCGGGAACTGCGCAAAGCGCTCGTCGCGGCCTGCGCCGGCGAACCGTTCTACTCGGAGACGGTGGATGCGAAGACAAGCGACACGGTCCTGGTCGCCGACGGAGCTCTATCAGCCAACAGGAACGCACGGATTTTCCGCCTGTACCGTCCGCGCATCGTCCCGGAGAGCGGTCTGCTTTACGGCGCCTCCGCCGGCGTTCAGATTGAGCTGTGGGCGATCGAAGAAGACGTCATTGTCCTGCCGATCGAGAACTCCCTGACGAGGCAGACGCTGCCGGCGGAGGAGGCAGTGCGCGGTTCGGTGGAACGTTTTGGGATGACCTGGCCGACCATCGAGAACATGTTCGCCGACCATGCCAGTGACATTCACTTCGAGATCGATATCGTATTCTCCTGGGTAGATGGCAACTCCCCCGAATTCCAGCGGGCACGCGCCGAACGGATGAAGAATGCCGTCGTCGGCGAAGGCGACGATTCCGAAGCCCGTTTCCGCCAGGTCGACGAACTGAAGTACGCCCTCCGCTCCGTCTACACATTCGCACCCTGGATCCGGCACATCTTCATCGCCACTGACTCGGACCGGCCCGCCTGGCTCGATGAGCACCCGAAAGTCACGTTGATGCGGAGCGAGGAGTTCTTCGCCGACCCGTCGGTGCTTCCGACGCACAACTCGCAAGCCGTGGAGAGCCAGTTGCAGCACATCCCAGGGCTCTCCGAACACTTCCTGTATTCCAATGACGACATGTTCTTCGGCCGCCCGGTCGGTCCGGACATGTTCTTCTCCCCCGGTGGCGTCACCAAATTCATCGAGGCTTCCACCCGGATCGGTCTCGGCGGGAACAACCTGGTGCGCAGCGGCTTCGAAAACTCCGCGCGGGTGAATCGCAAGCTGCTGCAGGAGCGGTTCGGCCGGACCATCACCCGGCACCTGGAACACACCGCCGCGCCACTGCGCAAAAGCGTGCTGCTCGAGATGGAGCGTGAATTCGCGACGGAGTTCGCGGCTACCGCGGCGAGTACATTCCGGGCCAGCGACAATATCTCCGTCACGAATTCGCTCTACCACTACTACGCGCTGCTGACCGGCCGCGCCGTCACTCAACATTCCGCACGGGTGCAGTACATCGATACCACTACCCGGTCAGGGCTGAACTCCTTGGACCGCCTGCTCAGCCGGCGGGCCACAGACCTGTTCTGCCTCAATGACGGGAGCTTTCCGGAGATCGACGCGGACGAACGGGCGAACCTCGTCGTCAGCTTCCTGGAGAAGTACTTTCCCATCAAGGCGCCCTGGGAAAAGTAGTACGACGACGGCCCCCGCCCGTTCGTGCGGCGTCAGTTGGATCGGGGCCGGGTAAGAAGTGCGTCGGCCGGACCGGCTTCAGACGCGGGTGAGGTGAACCTTCTTGGCTGCCTTGCGGGCAGCGAGGTTGGACGGTGCCTCGGCAATCCGCAGTCCGGCGGCGGCGATCCGGCGGCGGGTCTCCTCCGGGCTGACGTGTTCACCTACGGTGGGATGCTCGCCAATTGGCACCACCGAGTGCACGATCGTTTCGTCATAGATATGCACCAGGTTGAACGCCTGGGCCCCGTCCCGGCCCCTGGTCCCGCCGACAGTCACGCTCAAATCCTGCGTGTAACAGGTGGCTGAAGCTACCGAAACCGGTATGCCGGCGAAAGTCGCCGTCGTCGAATAGTGCAGGTGGCCGGCCAGAATTGTGCGAACGTCGGATCCACGCAGGACGTCCGCCAGGTCCTGCTGCTCCCTCAGCTCAACCAGAACAGCAAGGTCGAGCACGCTCGGAACCGGTGGATGGTGCATGGCCAGAATGGTTCCGTCAGGCGCTGGGTGCGCCAGTTCGCCGGCCAGCCAGTCAAGTTGGTCATGGGTAAGTTGCCCGTAGTGGTGGCCGGGCACGGAGGTGTCGAGGGTGATGATGCGCAGGCCATTTACTTCGAAAGATGCGTCGAGTGGCCTGGTGGAGGGGTTTTCCTCCCCCAGCAGCCCGCTGCGGAAATTCGCCCGGTCGTCGTGATTTCCCATCGCCCAGATGGTTTTTGCGCCAAGTTTTTCGGCCGCCGGCTCAACGATTGAACGCAGCCTCGCATACGCGTCGAGCTCGCCCTTGTCTGCCAGGTCCCCGGTCAGCACGATCGCCTCCGGCCTTGCCCCGGATGCTTCAAGTTGTCCGAAGAGTTGCTGCAGCCGGCGCTCACTGTCCACCGCCCCATGCAACGGTCCAGGATTACCCAGCAGGTGGGTGTCAGTCATGTGAAGAATGAAATGTCGCGGCCTGGGGTATTCGGCCGGGATGAAATCCATGGGCACCTTCGATTTAGGCTTAGAGGCTGTCTTCGACTTCAGCTTCCATTATCCCCTCGAAAGGTAAATTTCCGGTAACGGCACGGCGACAGACCGGGAGCCGATTCAATAACAGCGGAACGACGGCCCTGGGTTGTACTGCTTTGAGGACTTATCCCGGTGCGGATTATTCCGGTGCCAGCGGATTTTCGACCTCACTGATGAAACCTTCCTTGACCATCCAGTCAAAGGCCACGTCTGCCGGTGTCCCACCCTGCACATCGACCTGACCGTTGAGTTTGCGCATGACGTCGCTGGTCAATTCAGGCATGATCTGCGCGAACACATCGGCGATCTGAGGGAACTCCTTAAGCAACTCGGTCCGGACGACCGGCGCCGCGTTGTAGGCCGGGAAGAAGTTCTTGTCATCTTCGAGGACTGTTAGATCGAGGGCGTCGATACGCCCGTCCGTGGTGAAGACTTCACCGAAATTGCAGGCTCCATTGTCCGTGGCGGAGTAGACGGCGCCGGTATCGTAAATGCCGATATTGTCGTTCGGCACCCCCTCCGGCGATCCCCGCTCCAGACCATAGTGCTTCAGCATGGGTGTCATACCATCCGACCTCGAATTGAATTCGGATTCGATGCAGAAAGTACGCTCTTTCACGGGCAGCTCCTTCAGCTCGGAAAGCTTGGAGATGCCTCCCAACTTTTCCACGGCCTCTGAACGAACAGCCATCGCGTAGGTGTTGTTCAGCGGCGCCGGCGGAAGCCACGTCAAGCCATTCTTCTTATCGGCCTTCTTCACTGCTTCCCATTGCTTCTGCTGGTTCGGAATGCCTTTCTTCTTGCCGAGGTAGGTCAACCATGCCGTGCCGGTGTATTCAATAGTGATATCCGCCTGTCCTGACAGCATGAGCTCGCGAACGGGCTGGCTGCCGGGCACATTGGTCAGGTCGGTGACATCGAAACCAGCGGCCTGCATGGCGAGTACAGCGATCTTTCCAAGGATCAGCTGCTCGGTGAAGTTCTTCGATGTGACAACAACTGTTTGCTCTTCCGCCCCGGGAATCTCCTCTATGGAACCGGGACCCGCCGCGGGCACAAACGACGTCGCCGGTTGCAGTCCACAACCACTGAGAATCAGGGCAAGGCCCACCAGCAATCCAGTCACCATGGGGCCGCGAGCCCGACGGTTCCTGGTTGCTTTCGTTGCTTTGGCCGCTTGCACAGCCTTTGCCGCTTTCATTACCGTTACAGTCCCTTCGGGCGCGCGAGTTGCTCGACGACACGGCCCACCCAGTCGATTAATAAGGCCAGCAGGGCGACCAGTATTGAACCTGCGACGAGAACCGTGGTCAGGTTCAAGTTGACGCCGGTAGTAATCAGAATGCCGAGCCCGCCACCGTTGATGAAGGTTGCCAGAGCAGCCGTACCAACCAGCAACACGAGAGCCGTGCGGATACCCGCCAACATGATCGGCACAGCGAGCGGCAGTTCGATGCGGAACAGCACCGCCGTCGAACTCATACCCATTCCGCGTCCAGCTTCCACCAGCCTGGAGTCGACCTGTTCAATCCCAACCATGGTGTTCCGCAGCACCGGAAGGGACGCGTACAGGACGAGGGAGACAACCGCTGCAGTGAAGCCGAATCCAAGCCAGAATGCGAGCAGCACGATCAGCCCAATGGCCGGTGCTGCCTGCCCGATATTGGCAAGGGCCAGAAAGGGACCCGTGAGGAAGCGGAGCGGTCCGCGCGTGAGCAGGATTCCCAGCGGAACCGCTATGACGAGGACGATCGCCGCAGAGAGGAAGGTCAATGCGAGGTGCTGAAGCGTGAATTCCCACAGCGCTTCGGGGGCCAAAGTGGTTCTTTCCGCATTGCTGAGATCGGCCGTGCGGAGATAGATGAGCACTGCAGCGAGAACAACAAGAATCGCCACCGGCTGGATGATCAGCGGCCGCCAGTCACGCCAGCGTTCGTTTCCGCGGACCTTGGCAGTTGTTGCAGTGGTCATGGCCGGCCGCCGTCAGCATCAGCACGGTGGGAGCCGCCTTCTCCGGTCCCGTCCTTGTCCGCAGTACCCGCCGCCGTGTCAACGTCACCCGGGCCGGCAGCTTCCACCTGTGGTGTTGTGCCGGTATTAATTCCCACCGGTGCACCTTCCATGTGTTTCTTTGAGGTGACCTCGTGCGCCCTGGTGATGGCATCCATGATCGCTTTCACATCGATCACACCCATGAATGTGTCCCTGCGCCCCGTCACCAATGCCGCACCGGCGCTGGATACGAGCATGGTGTCCAGCGCATCATTCAGCGTTGCCCGGTCGCCAACCACCGGCAGGTGTTCGTCCGTGCTTGAATCGACGGTGTTCAAACGTCCCAACTGGCGCCGGCTCAGCCATTGAATAGGCCGCTGCCGTTCATCGACGATCACCGCGTGATTGTCATCGGCTTCATCCAGCCGGGCGAGCACGGCAGCCGCCTCATCACCGGGATGGGCGACGACGGCGTCTGCGAGCGCAACGTCCCCAGCACGTGTCAGCGTGAGCTGCTTCAAACCGGCGCCGGAACCGATGAAGTTCTCGACGAATTCATTCGCTGGATCGGCGAGGATCCGTTCGGGAGTATCGTATTGCACCAGCTGCGCGCCCTGCGAGAAGATTGCGATCCAGTCACCGAGCTTCACCGCCTCGTCGAAGTCGTGGGTGACGCAGACGATCGTCTTCTGCACTTCCTCCTGGATGTGCAGCAATTCGTCCTGAAGCCGTTGCCGGGTGATCGGGTCCACCGCGCCGAACGGCTCGTCCATCAACAGGACCGGTGGATCTGCCGCCAGGGCACGCGCGACGCCGATACGTTGCTGCTGGCCGCCGGACAGTTCCTTCGGATACCGGCTGCGATACTGTCCGGGTTCCAGGGAGACCAGTTCCAGCAGCTCGTCCACCCGTTCGGAATTACGGTCCTTGTTCCAACCCAGCATCTTGGGAACCATGGCGATATTGTTTTCGACCGTCATATGCGGGAAAAGTCCGCCGGCCTGGATGACGTAACCGATCCGCCGTCGCAATTTATCGCCGTCGATGTCGGTAACATCGTCCCCGCCGAGCACGATCCGTCCCTCGGTCGGCTCGATCAGGCGGTTGATCATTTTCAACGTGGTGGTCTTGCCACAGCCGGACGGACCGACCAACATAACTATCTTGCCTGCGGGAATCTCCAGCGTCAGACCGTTCACCGCCGGTTCTGACAGCCCGGAATAACGCTTGGTGACCTTATCCAGCAGAATGCTTGCCCCGCTGATGCCGTTGTTCTCCGGCGTAGTGTTGGGGTCCTTTTGCATGGTTTCAGACACGGATACCTCGCGGGGTGGTTAGTCGGCCAAGGCCGAGGAGCAACAGGTCAAGAATGATGGCGAGAATAACGACGGCGACTACGCCGACCACCACGGAATTCAGCGAGTTGGCGCCGCCGAGCCGGGACAACCCGGAGAAGATGAAACCGCCGAGACCTGGACCCAACGAGTAAGCGGTAATGGCAGCCACGCCCATCACCATTTGGGCGGACACCCGGATACCCGTAAGGATGACCGGCCACGCCAACGGCAATTCCACCCGCAGTAGTGTGCTGAACCGGCCCATGCCGATGCCGCGGGCGGATTCAACCAGCGAGCGGTCGATGCCGGTCAGCCCGACGACGGCATTGCGCAGGATGGGCAGCGCGGCAAAAAAGGTGACCACCATGACTGCCGGTGCCACCCCGAAGCCGAACGGCGCGATGAGAATACCAATCAAGGCAAACGAAGGAATCGTGAGTCCAACAGCAGAAAACCCATTGGCCAGACCTGTCAGTGATTTACTGCGATAGACAAGGGCCGCGATGCCGACGGCGATGACCGTCGCCAGAATCAGACTCTGCACCACCAGCGAGAAATGCTGATAGCTCGAGAAGAGGATTTGGTCGATTCTGTCCACCAGAAACTCCCACACAATTTTCCTCCTTCTCCTCGTCCACCCCGTCAGTCGAGCACGGATTTCATCCAGCCGCTCGACCCTACAACACTAATCACATGCACTGTCAGAATCTATCCTATGCTGTGCTCTACGTCACATAGATGGATTTCGTCCTTGAATTTGCGTAAGTTCCGCAATGCGGCGCCACGCCGAAAGCGCCCATCCGGTTGCTGGCGAAGCAGCCGGTCCTGAAGTAGTGTTGCGTTCGAAGCGCCGCCATCTGGAATACAGAGAGCGGCGTTTGAACCCTGTAGAAGCACGGGGCTGCCCTAACGAGGAAAATTCGGGGAAGCGTCATGACATCGCATCTGAAGAAATTATGGGTTGCCTCCGCCAGGGTGGAGGACCTCGAAGTCGAATTGGATCAGGCTTCGGAGGATCGAAACACCGCCATCGTGGAAGCGATTGCCGCAGGCTTTCCGGTCGACCAGGTATCGGCTGCCGCAAATCTTTCCCGTGCTGAGATCGCCACTATCGCCTTGGCTTCAGGCGAAGACGACGACCAGGACGATGAAAAAGTTGCACTCAGCAGCGCGGATCAGGGATCACCATCGTTGTAAGGAACCGGCCTCGATTGCCGGGGGCGGCCTGCCTGCCGCTGGCGCGCTCTTCCTCTGGAGCAGCGGCACAGGATGTTAAGCATCGCCTGGCAATCTTCATGCGGCGTCCGTACGATCAGAAGAGTTGGACAACACAACGGAGGTTTTCATGGGCTACAAGCTAAGCCACATCCCGCTACGCGCCGCCACTGGTGCGTTCATCCTCAACTCAGGCATGGGCAAGATGAAGCTGGACCGGGAGAGTGCCGCCGGTATGCAGCAGATGGCCGCAGGTGCCATTCCACAGGTTGGAAAGCTGGACTCCGAACAATTCGGTAAATATCTCAGCTACGCGGAGACCGCGCTGGGTGCAGCGCTTCTGGCACCATTCGTCCCCAGCCGCCTGGCTGGAATCGGCCTCACCGCTTTCTCCGCGGGACTATTGGCAATATATTTCAAGACCCCTGGAATGACTCAGGAGGACGGCGTGCGTCCCACTCAGGAAGGGACCTCCGTCGCCAAGGATGTATGGATGCTCGGCATCGGGCTCTCGCTGATCATGGACACGCGAACCAAGACGACAAAGGGCTGATACAGCCTGAACTTCACGCGGATGCCCGGAACCTCCCAGAAGGTTCCGGGCATCCGTTTGTTATCTGTTAGTGTCTTTTTTCTCATCAGCTGTGTCATCCTCATCCGTTACGGGGTCCGCACTGGTTGAGTTCATGCCCTCGCTGATGCTGGAGTGAGCGGGGACTTCTTCATCGTCCTGGTTCGGATCGGATGGCACCCGGCCATCCGGCGTACCGCCGCCGCCCCGGCTATCGGACAGATTCCGGAATATCCGTTCCGCTGCTTGTTCGATGCTGTCATCTGAGTCATTGTTCTTGCTGGACATGGATCGCGCCTCCTTGGAGATCGTCGAACCGCCTGCTTGCCCTCCGGCGGCCGCTACTCCCACCCTAAGCCGGAAGCCCGAAGCACAAAAGGCCAGGCTGATCAGCACTGCACAAATGAGTGGACTGAGAGTCCGATGAAGGCTCAACGGCGACGAGTGCTGCCCACCACGCGTAACAGGCGAGGCGGACGTCGTCGTACTCAAAACTGAGTGCAGCGGCGTCGTCGAGGACGGGTAACGGTTCGGCCGTCATCGGCAGCGTTTCCGTCCGGAACCCGCGACCAGCATTGCCACCGTACGTATGATCATGGGGACAAGCCCAGTCAGTACGATCAAAGGAGATTCATGGCCCTCTCGGATTTCGACCGGTATCCCCTGACCTTCGGTCCCAGCCCCGTCCATGAACTCCCCCGGCTGAGCAGACACCTTGGCGGCGCCCGGATTTGGGCCAAGCGCGAGGATGTGAACAGCGGACTGGCCTTCGGCGGGAACAAGACCCGCAAACTTGAGTACCTCATTCCTGACGCCCTGGCTTCGGGGGCAGACACGCTGGTCTCCATCGGGGGCCTCCAGTCCAACCACACCCGCCAAGTAGCCGCCGTCGCGGCGAAGCTCGGCTTCAAGGCGGTACTCGTTCAGGAGTCCTGGGTCGACTGGCCGGATCCGCTGAATGACCGTGTCGGCAACATCCTCCTGTCCAGGCTGATGGGAGCCGATGTGCGATTGTCCAACGAAGGCTTTGGCATCGGCTTCAAATCCAGCTGGGAGGAGGCCATTGCCGACGTCGAAGCGTCCGGCGGCAAACCGTATGCGATCCCCGCCGGGGCGTCAGACCACAAGCTGGGCGGGCTCGGCTTCGCCAATTGGGCGTACGAGGTTGAACAGCAGGAGAAGGAGCTCGGGATCTTCTTCGACACCATCGTCGTATGTGCCGTAACAGGGTCCACCCAGGCGGGCATGATCGCGGGCTTTGCCGGGCAGGAGCGGATGCGCCGGATTATCGGCATCGACGCATCCGCCAAAATCTCGGAAACCCGGGATCAGGTGGCACGGATCGCGCGCAACACGGCGCAACTGATCGATCTGGGCCGGGAACTCCGCGACGACGAAATCTTCATCCAGGAGGGCTGGGCCGGTGACTACTACGGCATCCCCGTCGATTCCACGAATGCGGCGATGCGATTGACCGGCAGTCTGGAGGGAATGATCATCGACCCGGTCTATGAAGGCAAGTCGATGGCAGGACTCATCGATCTGGTGTCCGGCGGCGAAATCAGCAACGACTCAAACGTGCTGTTCGCCCACCTCGGCGGCCAGCCGGCAATCAACGCCTATAGCGCCCTCTACCACTAAGGACGGTCCTAATGATGCAGAACCAGATGGACGACGGCGGCAACAAGTCCGGACCTTGGGAGGAGCGTTTCAAAGACGGCAAGCTTTCCGGTTCGGGTGTGTTCTCCGATGGAAAGCGGCACGGAGAATGGGCGTTCTATTTCCGTTCCGGAGATGTCAAGGCGTCCGGCCGCTACATGGACGGCGAGTTGAATGGCGCCTGGATCTGGTACCGCGAAAGTGGCAGGCTGTTGCAGGCCGGCGACTTCGAGAATGGGGTACAGACGGGACTCTGGAAGCGTTACCACTCAACCGGGGAGCTGATGGATGTTGGCGAGTACTTCAACGGCATGAAGACCGGCGAATGGAAGTATTACGACGACGGCGGGCAGCTGACCCGCACGACGAACCACAAGGGTAGGAGCAAAAGGTGAGCGGAAACTTTAAAGTCGGTGACCATGTGCGCTGGAATTCAGAAGCCGGCCACGTCGAAGGGAAAATTCTGAAGGTCCACACTCAAGACACTGAATTCAAGGGTCGGACGCGCCACTGCAGCAAGGACGAGCCGCAGTACGAGATCGAAAGCGATAAGACCGGACACATCGCTATGCATAAAGGATCTGCGCTGGAGAAGAAATAGCCCGGGCGTTTCAGAGGCGTGGTTGACCAACCGCCATCCTCGCGACAAGTCCGTAACGCACGGCCACTTCCTCGGGAGTGAGCGGACCGCCGTGCCTGTACCACTGGGCAACACCAGTACACATTGTGACGACGGCCCGGCTGGCATCAATTGCGTGAGGCGTTGAGAAGACACCCTCGGCCACCCCTGCCACGACAATTTCGTCCACCATCCGCTGTTGCCTGTCGCGCTGCGCAATATGCCGAGGGCGGGATCCGCCTTCCAAACTTCGGATCTCGCTGGCCGCAATGAACGCAAGCTCACTCCGGTAAGCGTGGAACAACAGCAGGCATTCAACCACCAGTCGGAACCGCTCCTCCACTGATGACCCCGCATCGGCCACGGCCGCTTCACTGCGGCTGAGCAGATCCTTCATGGCGAGCTCGACGATACCGACCAGCAGCGCCTGCTTCGAGGGATAGTGGTGGTAGAGTCCGGGAACCGAAAGACCTGCACGTGCAGCGACGACGCGGATGGTGGTCCCGTGATACCCGTGCTCGACAAAGCAGTCGAGCGCCGCCTGCAGCATCGGCGGCAATGACGGCCTGCTGAAATCACGCCACTGCCCGTCGGTAAGTTTGTGAACCGGATCGTCCACAGGCGCCGAGAGCGCTTTAGTCATGGGCAAGCCTCCTTATACAACGGACCGTTTCCCATAGTCACCCAAACTCCTTATCCTCATTGCACCATTATCCGCCGCTGCCTGCGGTCATCGTGAGCCTTGACACACTGCGAGGCGTGGCTCACACTGAGTATACCGAGCGATCGCTCGGTAGGAGAAACAACGTTACTTCCAGATCGTATCCCCGCAGGAGACATCGCAATGCAGGAACCTGAAGACAAACCATGGCTGCGGTCTTACCCACCTGGTCTCAGCAGCAGCGTGGACGTGAGTGCAACTTCCATCGTCGACGCTTGGAAGAACCGGGTCTCGGCAGGTCCAGACCGCCCGGCCCTGCAGTACTTCGACGGCTCGCTCAGCGCCGCCGAGGTGGATCATGCCAGCAGCGCCCTGGCTGCCGCCCTTGCTGACCGTGGCACCGCGAAAGGCGACCGCGTCGGCATTTACCTGCAGAATATTCCGCAGTATGCACTGGCATTGCTCGCCCTGTGGAAGTTAGGAGCCATTGGGGTTCTGCTGAACCCAATGTACCGCCGGGCCGAACTGCGGAAACTCATTGACGATTCGGGCGCCATTGGGATTGTTTGCACCGACACCGCCGTCGACGAAACGCGTGACACCCTTGAAGGAAGCACCGTCGAATGGATTATAAGTTCGTCGGAACAGGACTTTCAAACCCGCTCCGATCCCCGCGTTTTCCCATCCACTGAGCGTCCTGCAGTTTCAGTTGATGGCGACCTCGCCCGGCTGATAGCGGAGTTCGACGGCAAAAGTGAACCGGAGATAGAGCTCAACCAGGACGATGTCGCGCTCCTCGTCTACACCTCCGGTACGACTGGCCCGCCCAAGGGTGCGATGAACACGCATGGCAATGTACTCAACGTTGCCACCACCTTTGGTCAGTGGGCCGCCATGGCACCGGGCGACGTCGTACTTGCGGTGGCTCCGCTGTTCCATATCACCGGCGCAGTGATCAACGGTGTCATCTCCCTTATTTCGGATACGACGCTGGTGTTCACCGGCCGGTTCCATCCTGAGGTCGTGCTGGAAGCCTTCGCCGAACATGCCGTGACGTACACCATCGGCTCTATCACGGTGTTCAACGCCCTCTTTGAACTTGAACAGGCCACAGCCGCCCACTTCGCCTCCGTGAAGACGTTGTATTCCGGTGGAGCACCTATTGCACCAGCCACTATCGAGCGGTTCAGCAGCCGGTTTGGTCAGTACATCCACAACGCCTATGGCATGACGGAAACCGCCTCGGGGGTTATCGCGGTCCCACCTGGCGCCAGCGCACCGGTGGACCCTGCCAGCGGGGCGCTCTCGATCGGCGTTCCGCTGCCCAATATGAACGTGCGCATTATCGATCCGGAAGGCAACCCGCAAACTGCCGGCCAACACGGGGAACTGGAATTGTCCGGCCCGCAGGTTGTTCCCGGCTATTGGCAAAACTCCGAAGCCAGCGCGCAGACGATGCCGGATGGCCGGCTCCGCACCGGCGACGTCGCCTTTTTGGACGAGGACGGCTGGGTTTACCTCGTGGACCGGCTCAAGGACCAGATCAATGTTTCCGGCTTCAAAGTGTGGCCCCGTGAGGTCGAAGATGCCTTGTACGAACACCCGGCCGTGTATGAAGCAGCCGTTGTGGGGAGGCCAGACGATTACCGGGGCGAATCCGTCGTCGCGTTCGTTTCAATCAAAACCGGAGCAGCGACCACGGAGCAGGAACTGATCGAGTTCACCCGTGACCGGCTGGCCGCCTACAAGTATCCGCGCTCCGTGCACATCGTGGATGAGCTGCCCAAGACCATGACCGGCAAAATCCGGCGCCGCGAACTTCGTGGCCTCGAGCCGGCAGCACCCGCTGCCGCCAGTGCGGCGGCAACCGCCACCGCCACCGTTCGGAAGGACACTGTATGAGCACCACCCAGGTGAAAGCCCAGCGACTTGAGGGGCAGACCGCCATCGTCACCGGTGCAAGCCGCGGAATCGGCCTGGCCATCGCCCACCGGCTCGTGGCCGAGGGTGCCAAAGTCTGCATCACGGCGCGGAAACCGGATCCGCTGCAGGAAGCCCTGGAAGAATTCCCGGAGGGGACCGCCATCGCAATTGCTGGTAAGGCCGACGACGCCGGGCACCGGCGGGAGGTTTTCGACACCATGGCCGAACGGTTCGGCCAAGTCGACATCCTCGTCAACAACGCCGGTATCAATCCTGTCTACGGCACCATGATGGAACTCGACCTCGATGCGGCCAGAAAGATCTCCGACGTCAATGTGCTCGCGACTCTGGCGTGGACGCAGGACCTGTACCGGCATGAGAGCCTCGGCTTCGCCGAGCGGGGCGGGGCTGTGGTGAACATTTCCTCGGTTTCCGGACAGACTCCATCACCGGGTATCGGGTTCTATGGCATCAGCAAAGCGGCCATCGCCCACCTGACCCGGACTCTCGGCGTCGAAATGGGCCCGAAGGTGCGCGTCAATTCAATGTGCTCGCGACTCTGGCGTGGACGCAGGACCTGTACCGGCATGAGAGCCTCGGCTTCGCCGAGCGGGGCGGGGCTGTGGTGAACATTTCCTCGGTTTCCGGACAGACTCCATCACCGGGTATCGGGTTCTATGGCATCAGCAAAGCGGCCATCGCCCACCTGACCCGGACTCTCGGCGTCGAAATGGGCCCGAAGGTGCGCGTCAATGCCGTGGCCCCCGCCGTCGTCAAGACGCAGTTTGCCAAGGCGCTCTATGAAGGTAAGGAAGATGAAGTCGCGGCGAAGTACCCGCTCCAGCGCCTCGGCATGCCCGACGATGTTGCCGCTGCAGTCGCATTCCTGGCGTCACCCGATGCGTCCTGGATTACCGCCCAAATCCTCAATCTCGACGGCGGGCTCGACGCCGCCGGCGGCACCGCTTAGCCGCTGGCGCGTTTCTCCCTATCCAATCTTCCAAGACTGTAAGGACCCTACTGTGACCTCCACCTTGCCGGCTGCGTCCTCGCTGCCCACCGACATCGAAGAACTGCGGCTGCAGACCCGTGAATTCATCCGCACTGTCGTCCTTCCGGCCGAGCCCGCCCCCGGCGAACGGCTCGAC
>NZ_KI914654.1:39987-41747 GCF_000520495.1 Arthrobacter sp. H14 | reverse complement strand
CGACGACGACACCCGGCGCCGCTTGCAGCAGCAAGCCAAAGAGGCCGGCGTCTTTGCTCCGCATGTGCCAAAGGAGTTCGGCGGACAAGGCCTTGCGGTCGAGGATTGGTCCCCTGTCTTCCAGGAGGCCGGCTACTCCCCCATCGGAGCGGCGGTGCTGAACTGCATGGCTCCAGACGAGGGCAACATGCACATGATCAACCTCATCGGCACCACCGAACAGAAACAGCAGTATCTGGCACCGCTGGCGGCCGGCGATATCCGGTCCTGCTTCGCCATGACGGAGCCGCATCCCGGGACCGGTTCGGACCCTTCCATGCTGACGACGGCGGCACACAAGGTCGATGGCGGGTGGAAGATCAATGGCGACAAGCGTTTTATCAGCGGCGCTGACGGCGCCGGCTTCAGCATTGTCATGGCCCGCACGGATGCTGAGGGTGATGCGCCGGCCGGAGCAACGATGTTCCTCGTCGACACGTCCAATCCCGGTTTCATCCTCGGCAATCACATTCACACCATTGACCGGGCGATCGGCGGCGGACACCCACACGTCCGGTTCGACGATTGCTTCGTTCCCGAGGACGCCGTCCTGGGTGGCGTTGGACTCGGCTTCCGTTACGCCCAGGTGCGGCTGGGCCCGGCCCGTCTGACCCATTGCATGCGTTGGCTCGGACTCGCGCGCCGGTCACTGGACATCGCCCTGGACCGCTGCGAACGACGTGAAATGTTCGGCTCCAAGATGAAGGATCTTGGTCTCGCACAGGAGCTCATTTCGCAGTCTGTCATCGACATCGAGACCTCCGACGCGATCATCACCAAGACCGGCGATCTGCTGGGATCGGACCCGAAAGCCGGTTCCGCCATGTCCTCAATCGCGAAGGTGCACTGCTCGGAGGCGATCTTCCGCGTCATCGACCGGGCGATGCAGCTGTGCGGCGGCGACGGCATGTCCAATGCCCTGCCGCTGGCTTCTTTCCTCAACGAAGTGCGGCCATTCCGGGTCTACGACGGGCCGAATGAGACGCACAAATGGGCGATCTCCCGCCGCGCTTCCAAACGCCGCAAGGAAGAGGTCGACGCCGGCGCCCCCTATCTGGCCGATGTCACCGAAGGAGAGCTCTAATGCAGAACTATCCCGATGGCGTTGAAGTCGTCGCTACGAAGGCCGACGCTGCCAACCTGGCATTGCCGCCGCTGCTGATAGTGGATGCCGTCACGGAGTTCCTCGATGCCCGCAGACTCGGATCGGGTCGGATTTCCTGGGAGCGGATTGGCGATGGCCAGTCGAATATCACCTACCGGATAGAACGCGGCGGCGAGGCGTTCGTGCTGCGCCGCGGACCCCGGCCGCCGCTTCCCAAATCGACGCACGACATGGTGCGCGAGGCACGGATACAGCAAGCGGTCGGCAATCAGGGTGTACCCGTCCCGCAGATCCTGGCCATCTGTGACGATCCCTCCATCCTCGGCGTGCCGTTCTACATCATGTCCTTCCTGGAAGGATCGGTCCTCACCGACACCACCCCGGATTATCTGGACTCACCGAAGCTCCGCAAATCCACCAGCGCCGCCGTCGTCGACACCCTGGTGAAACTGCACCAAGTGGACGTGACCGTCCCCGAAGTCGCCTCATTCGGACGCCCGGACGGTTACCTCAGCCGCCAGGTGGAACGTTTTGCCGCCCTGTGGGACGTCAACACCACCAGGAAACTGCCCGACGTCGAAAAGCTCGGCGGCTGGCTGCGGGCCAACCTCCCGCA
>NZ_KI914654.1:12426-39887 GCF_000520495.1 Arthrobacter sp. H14 | reverse complement strand
AACCTCCCGCAGAGCCAGCGGGCCGCCGTCGTCCATGGCGACTACCGCACCGGGAACCTCATGTTTGCGGCAACCGCACCGCCGCATGTGACGGCCGTCCTCGACTGGGAAATGGCCACCCTCGGCGATCCGCTCGCGGATCTCGGCTACCTCACAGCAACCTACGCGGAACCCGGAAGCCTCTCCACCACCATGGAACTCACCTCTGTCACCCGCCAGCCAGGCTACCTGGACCGGAACGAATTGATCGAGCGGTACCGCGACCAGACCGGGCTCGACGTCACCGCTCTGCCCTGGTATCAAACACTGGCCTTGTGGAAGGCCGCCATTTTCTCCGAAGCTATCTACACGCGCTGGCTCAAGGGCGAACGGCCACACGACAAGGTTTTTGGCCCATCTCTGAAAGCCGGCGTGCCTCGGCTGCTTGAATCCGCCGGCCGGTTCGCCGGCATTGCCGCCGCCGCGAAGTAAACCCTTACCTCTTAAGCCACCAGCCAACAGCTGACCATCAGCAGAAAAGCGAGTTCCCCATGTCCAAGGACCGAATTGTCCTCGTCGATGGCGCCCGTACGCCCACCGGGAAATTTCTCGGCGCGCTCAAAGACGTGCCCGCCCACGAGCTCGGAGCCACCGCGGCCCGTGCCGCCCTTGAGCGCAGCGGTGTCGACGCCAGTTCGATTGACGAAGTGATCATGGGGTGCATCGGGCAGGTCGGCCCGGACGCCTACAACGCACGTCGCGTCGCCCTCGCCGCCGGGCTCGAGCCACGAACGCCGGCCTTCACCGTCAACCGACTCTGCGGCTCAGGCCTTCAGGCGATCTGGTCCGGCGCCCAGCAGTTGGTCTGGGGCGGCGTCGACACCATCCTGGCCGGCGGCGACGAATCCATGTCCCGCATGCCGTTCCTGGACTTCAGCGCCCGCGGCAACAAGCGCCTCGGTGATCGGACGTTGGTCGACGGCACCATTGCCATGCTGACCGATCCATTCATCGAAGAACATATGGGCGTCACAGCCGAAAACGTTGCCACGAAGTACCAGGTGTCCCGACAGGAGCAAGACGAGTTCGCCGTCGAAAGCCAACGACGGTCCGGCACAACCGACGCTCAAGAAGCCTTTGCCGAGGAGATTACCGAGGTCACTGTTTCCGGACGGAAGCCAGTCACAGTCATCAAGGACGAACATCCCCGCCCGGAAACCACCCTCGAAGAATTGCAGAGCCTCCGTCCCGCCTTCCTCCGGGACGGCTCCGTCACCGCAGGCAACTCGTCCGGCATCAACGACGGCGCAGCCACAGTGGTCCTGATGAAGGAAAGCACGGCAAGGGATCGCGGTCTGGGTGGCCTGGCAACCCTGGAGCACGTAACCACTGCTGGAATCGAACCGTCCCTGATGGGCTACGCGCCGACCATCGCCGTCGAGAAGCTCTTTCAGGAAACAGGTCTCACCCCGGCCGACGTCGATGTCGTTGAACTCAACGAAGCTTTCGCCGCGCAGGCGGTTGCCGTGATCCGGGACGCAAAGCTTGATCCAGAAAAAACGAACCCCTACGGCGGTGCCATCGCCTTGGGTCATCCTGTTGGAGCTACAGGCGCCATCCTGTCGCTGCGCGTGGCGAAGGACCTGCGGCGGCGAGGTCTGGAATACGGCATCGTCACCATGTGCATCGGCGGAGGGCAGGCGTTGGCGGCCCTATTCCGCAACTACCAATCCTGATCCCCCTCCCAACCAACCCATCCTGCTGAGCATTATGCGCGCAGCCCTGATGAATCGAGGACAACAACGATGTTGCAGACACTATCCCGGCCACTGAGCCGTTTCGTGGAGCGGTGGCTTCCGGGCCCTCTGATCCTCGCCGTCATACTGACCATGATCGTCGGGGTGATGGCACTGACCATGACCGACATTTCTCCCGTTGACCTAGTCTTGGGATGGGGAGACGGCCTGACCGGTCTGCTCGCGTTCATGACCCAGGTATCGCTGGTCCTGTTGCTCGGCTACACGCTGGCTAACACCCGGCCGGTCCACCGTCTCCTGGTCCGTGTGGCGTCTTTACCACGAACACCACGGCAGGCGTACGGGTTCGTCACCATCGTCGCCGGCATTGCCTCCCTGATCAGCTTTGGTCTGGGATTGATCGTTGGTGGCGTAATGGCCGTCGAAGTGGCACGTGCGGCAAAGGCACGGGGAACAAAGCTGCATTACCCTTTGCTCGTGGCATCGGCGTACAGCGGCTTCGTCGTCTGGCACATGGGCTATTCGGGTTCCGGACCGTTGAATGCCGCGACTGAAGGCGGCGCCTATTCGGACCTTCCCGGCGGCCTCGTGGACATCAGTCGTACCACCTTCTCGACCTGGAACATCATCGCAACTATTGTCACGCTGGTGGTTGTTGCAGGCGCGATGATGCTCCTGGCTCCCAAGAAACATGACGAGATAGTTCCGGCCCCTGACAGCGTATTTGCAGACGACGACGGCGGTTCATCTGTCAGCGCGGATTCCGAAGGTAACACCAAAGCCGCCGGCGCCGACGCAGCCACCAAAGTAAGCAGGACCAACTCCAAAACCGGGCCTGGAGCTACCACCGCCACCACGGCGACTCCATCGAACACGAAGCCCACCCCCGCTGACAGAATCGAGAACCTTCGCGTTTTCACCCTAGCCCTGGGAGTCCTCCTCGGCCTTTACCTCACCTTCTACTTCAGCACCAGAGGGTTCGAGCTGACGTTGGACATTGTCAACTGGTCCTTCCTCTGCCTGATCATGCTCCTGGTGGGTAACGCCCGTGAACTTGCCGGGTTGATCGCCCGTGGTGGACGCACGGTTGGGGAAGTGCTCCTGCAATATCCGTTGTACGCCGGGATTATCGGCATGATGAGCGTCAGTGGCCTGGTGGGCATTATCAGCGGCTTCTTCATCGACATTTCCTCGCCAGCGACACTTGGACTCTGGACGTTCCTGTCCGCCGGTCTGCTCAATATGTTCATCCCCTCTGGCGGTGGACAGTTCGCCGTCATGGCACCGCTCTTCGCCGAAGCAGCCAATGCCCTCGGGGTAGATCAATCAGTTGTCATCATGGCGATCTCCTATGGAGACCAATGGACCAATATGATCCAGCCATTCTGGGCCATCCCGCTGCTGGCTGTCGCGGGGCTGAAAGTACGGGAAATCTTGGGCTATACCCTCATCACGCTGATCCTCAGCGGGATCGTATTTGCTGGAACAATGCTCATCGTCGGAGCCGGGTAGGCACGCCACCGTCCTAAGCCTTGAGCGGAGTATTGCCTGGATGCTCAGGACGCAAAAGGTGTGGGACTCCGGCGCTGTGCCGGAGTCCCACACCTTCTGTATGGCTGGACAGCTCTGTACGGCTGGACAGCGTGCCGGTTCGCCGCTACTTCTTCTCGTAGCTGCGCAGCGCGAGCCCGAGTCCGAAGAAGGTAGGCGCCCACTGGCCGACGAAGATGCCCCAACGGTCGGCCCGGGCGACGCCGGCCTTCTCCTTCTTCCTGCTCGTCACCCACGAGAGGAATGATAAACCAATGGAGATAAACGCCGCGGTGTAGGCATGTTCGCTGGTAACTCCGGCATCGGAAAGCTTCTTGACAAGCATGGTGCACTCCTTCGTTATATTTGATTCAAACGGAATGGTGCAGCTCCCAAACATTGGTAAGCCCGCTTACCAACATACCGGGGAGCGGACCGCTCGGGAAGTGCTCTTCGCCTCTGCATTGCGAACCGTTGGTCTTCAACATCCAGCACCACCTCGGCTATCCTTCTTCCAGGTGTGCGACGGTAAACCCACCAGGCAAGATCACGATCTGCCCCGAATGGCTCATCTCCTCACCATTGATTTCGACCAGCTGACCTGTCGAATCGAAAGCACGCTGATTCAACTCGTAACCAGGAGGCACTTCAATCTTTTTTTTGAGCTTCTTATCACCGGCGCTTACATAGACGGTTGACTTACCTGCAGGCCCGTCAACGACGATGGAGGAAATCAGAGGCTGCAGCATGAGAGCATCGATTGCTACTTTGGAATCCGACACTCCCGTTATTTGAGCACGCCCAGGATCCAAAAATTTCTCGAGGAACAGCGGGGACAACTTGCCAGGCACTGCTGTTATGCCAGGTTCCCCAACTCCACCGTTTTCGGTAGATCCCAGTTTCATCCCTTCCGCCCGCCATAGTGTGCTCCCCTCGGGCTCGACGTCCTGATTGACGATTGGGTAGACGCGGCGAAGCTGGTCCGAATCAGGTACCCCGACGGTGAGTTGCCCGCCTTTATCGAGCAACACGTAAGCACCACCAGAGAAGTTCGCCTCCCCAGTCCAAGCCGAAGCTGGCTGGACGACCTCGCCTCCACTCATGGTCCCCGACTCCGCCTCGACGACATTGAGGCCGGTCGTCGAGACTGTTTCGTCGATTCCCAGCGCTTTTGACTTCAGTATCGGGT
Source organism: Arthrobacter sp. H14 (assembly GCF_000520495.1). Lineage (GTDB taxonomy): Bacteria > Actinomycetota > Actinomycetes > Actinomycetales > Micrococcaceae > Arthrobacter_C. Next base: position 35,432 of record NZ_KI914654.1, on the reverse strand, counting down.
GTGCATCGAGGGCCAGCATGGAAAGTTGACCGTGGATCGTTGACTCGGCGCCGGAGTTACGATTGATTACCCCACTGCCATCAACGCCGTCGAAGGTAACGCCCGTGTCAGGATCATAAATCGGTTCGCCGCTGCGGTTGGCTCCGAAGTACCAGGCACCTGTGACGGCCGCCAGTTCGAGAAGGCCGTCTGCGCCTGTGGCATCCGACGTGCTCACGAGTCCCTGCAGTCTGGAATCCACACCATAGGCAATCTGGACCTTATCGGCCGGTGTTGGTGTCCATCCGTTGTCGGGTCCTCCTGCCGCGAGCAGTTGCGCCGTGAACTGGGCAGTATCCCTAACTGCCGCTTGCATCCAGTCAGATCTCTCCAAAACAGTGGAGGCCTCAGCCAATGCCGCCGGGGCCATTCCGCCCCACGCGTGCCACAGACTCTGCGATTTGGTCCAAGGCAGGATCGCACCGTACGGCCACTGCCCCACTGAGCCAGCCGACATTTTTGCAACGCCTTCGCTGAGTTGCCGGAGAGCCCTCCGTGCCACCTCATCATCGGGCGCGGCCTCCAGATAGGCGCTTAGTCCGAGTACTGCTTCGGCTGACGCATCCGCACCGTCTGCAATCAACCAGGACGGTACGCGCTCACCATCAGCGATGTCGTAATCGCCATACTGCGCCAACGATTGCCGATTGAGGGCTTCCAAAGCCAGGTGCAACCGCTTCTGGAGGAACTGCGCAAACTTCGGGTCCTCGTTCTGGAAGGCGGCATATCCTTCGCCCAATGCCCAGACCGTGCGCGCGAGCCAGTATGAATCTCCCGCATCGCTTGGATCCGGCAATTCCACCGGTTCGGCGCTCTCATTCAAGGTGCCATCCGGCTGCTGCCAGAGCACGACGTTGCCCGCGTTTTCTCCGTCGGTGGTTTGAAGGTAAGTCAGTGAGCGAAGAAGTTCGCGGGCTTTCGCACGACTGGAGACATCATTGGCCTGTTGCCAATGACGCAGATACACCACGGCGCTGCGCGAAATATCGTCGGCGTTGAAGGCGCCCTGGCTCCAGTGACCGGTTTCCGGATCAAGGCTTCCTCCGCCCACCCGGCGATAACTCCCGTCGTCGTTCCTATCCGCATAGGTCCACGGCGCCAGTGCGGTTGGATCCTGCTTGATCCCGTACGTGCTATGTCCCTTGACCGGTTCTAAAGGGACTTCGTCCAGCAGGAAATCAAGATGAGACAGGTTGGTCAGTGTCTCCACGCCGGGTACTTCTCGTTCCGCAAATCCATTGGTAGTCACATTGAACGCAGAACCGGATGTTCCGGGGCCCGCAGCGGCCGGAACAAGACCGGCGCCGGCTAAGGCGACAGTTAATCCAAGAGCAGCCGCCAAGCGGATAAGCGGCAGTTTCCCGCGGGAACGTGCATGGTGAACAGTCATCCTATTTCTCCTGTCGATGGGCCACATACCCTTCTCAGATCCGGTCGAGACGTGCGACGCCAATTTTCGAGTCGGCCATCCCGTAGAAGACGAATAATTGCCCCTCAATTTCTTCAATGGCGGTCGGGAACACCACGTTCGGGACAATGCCGGACTTTTCATCCTCGGTCTCAGGCGCCAGCAAGGGCTTATCGCTCCGTGCAATTACTTTGGACGGGTCAAGAGGATCAAGAATCATCGCGGCAGCAGAGTAGTTGACCTTCTGCTGGTGGTCGAAAGCTGATTTCTCCAGTGCCCCTGCCACGCCGTGATGAATGATCAACCAACCCTCGTCGACGCGGATCGGAGCGGGTCCACCGCCAATCTTCAGCTCTTCGAAATCGAAAATGCTGAGGGCCACCAGCTTGTGCTTCCCCATATGCACGAGATTGCGAATGTCCCGCTTCACATCTTCCACCGGCACATACGAGATCCAAATACCAGGGCGGTTGTCAGTGACTCCTGCCGGCAAATGTTCACCCTCACCCTCCCGGATCCAACCGAGATCCCACATCGGACGGTGAAGCATGGCATAGGAGGGGACACCATCAGGATCGTTAACCGGTTCCGGGAAGAACACAGCATCCTTGTTTGGAAACAGATTCAGATCCATCGAGAGCCCGGACTCGTACTCAAAGAAGCATGGACCAAGCCGCTCCCAGTTGCGCAGGTCCTTGGAGTGCGCCATTGCCAACCGTGGGCCCATCGGACCGTAGGCGACATAGGTCATCAGGTGCCGCTCCAATGACGGAACCCACGTAGTCCGTGGGTCCTCCGTTCCAGCATTATTCTTGCCTCGTTCCCAACCCTCATCAGGGGCCAGGACAACGCCTTCGCGCTCCACGCCAACCGGAACGCCGTCGTCGATCTTAACTTTGGCGAGGCCTACCCGGGAGACATTCCCAGCAGAGACGAGACGGGGCAACAGGTACAGTTCTCCATCGGCGCCTCGTCCGCTGGCAGGGTTAAGAACTCCTTCGGCTTCAAGGTCGTTGCCGGGTTCTGGAGTCATGACCACGCCCGCGCGGGTGAGCGTGAATGGAACCGTAGGTAGAGAAGTCATAGAAAATGTCAGCCTTTCGCGCTGGATCCGAGATTGGTGGAAATGAATTGTCGTTGGAAGATGATGAATAGGATGACTGCAGGCGCAGCCAGCACACATGCGCCAGCCAGAATGGCTCCATATGGGTTTGAAGCCGTGGCGGCAATATTTGAGATGTAGTTCGCCAGTGATACCGCGAGTGGCTGCATGCTTTGTTCCTTGGTGACGAGGAACGGCCACAGAAATTCGTTCCAGGGGCCGATGAAGGTCAAAAGAACTGCAGTAACAATCGCGGGGCGCACCAGTGGAACCGCAATCTGCCACAAGATCCTTAGCTCGCTGGCCCCGTCTATGCGGGCCGCTTCAAAAAGTGAAGCGGGCAACTGCAGGAAGTACTGCCGGAACACGAACACCGCCGTCGAGTTAATTGCGAAGGGCACGATCATGCCGAGGTAGGTGTCCCCCAAGCCGTAGTCCCGCACAATCAGAACGTACAACGGGATAAGCAGGAGCTGGAACGGGATCATCTGCACCAGCAGCATCATCCCGAAAACGACCCCGCGCCCTCGGAACGATAGCTGGGCCAGCGCGTAGCCGACCAACAGCCCAAATACCACCGTGCAGAGGATGACACCGCCGGTGAAGATTCCGGAATTTATGAGCCCCTTGAGGAGATTGATGGAGCTGTTGATGTTGGTGTAATTCTGCAGCGTGATGTTTCCCGGCTGGGGAAAGGCACCGGCCACAGAGGTGTCTGGATTGGCCTGCAACGAGCCAATGAACATGTAGTAAAAGGGAAAAAGAAAAACGAAAGCGCCGACGGCGAGCAGGATCAGGCTGCCAGGCCGAAGCTTGTGCCGTTCCTGTACAACATCGGATTTGCGACGGCGGTCAGTAGCCGGAGCCTCCGTAGCTTCGTCATCGTTACTAAGTGTTTGGGCCACGTTATTCCTCCTTTCCGCCGACCAACCGGCGTTGAATGAGAGCGATCAGCAGCACGCCAATAACCAAAATGACGCCGAGAGCAGCGGCAATGTCCGGATTGCCCTGCAGGATTCCCGTTCTATACATCAGGAACACTGGCGACGTCGAAGCTCCGTCCGGTCCACCGCCTGCGGTAAGGAGGTAGGGCTCTGTAAAGAGGTTCGCGCCGGTGATGGTGGCGAGAAGCGTAACCAACACACTGGCTGGCCGCACGCCAGGAACTGTGATGTTCCAGAACTGATTCCACTTGTTGGCTCCATCCACGGCCGCGGATTCATACAGTTCCTCTGGAATGTTCTGCAGGGCTGCTAAATACAGCAGAATGAAGAATCCCAGCTGCTTCCATGTCACATACAACGCAACGGTGGGCATCGCCAACCAGGAATTGACGAGCCATGACGGCTCTGGCGCCAACGAACCGAGGAGTGAATTGATTAGTCCGTTCTGCTGAAACAGGAACAGCCACACGCCGATGACCGCCACGCTTGCCGTTACGTACGGAACGTAATAGCTAACCCGGAAGAAGGTGCGCAACCGCGTCACACGGTTCAGCGCATTGGCCAGTACCAGCGAGAGTGCAACAGTCAGCGGCACATTGATCACTAGAAAGATCAGAATGTTTCCGAAAGAACGAATAACCGCTGGATCCGTGAGAACCGCAATGTAGTTATCGAACCCGACGAATGGCTTGGGAACGCTGACGCCAGGGGCAGTGAAAAAGAAGTCGTGAAATGAAATGTAGACGGCATATCCCAGCGGATATGCCAGCACGGCAAGGACAAACAGAAGGTATGGAGCGCTGAAGAGAACTCCGACTGGCTGTGCGCCTAACGGCCGCCAACGCGGTTTCCGGGGCGCCGGGCCTCCGGCGTTACCGTCGCTGGAACCTCCATGCCGCCCGGCAGAGTCAGCCGCAGCTGACCCTGCCGGGTCACTTCCATCCGGCTGCACGCGTTTGCTGCGAGGCAAAGTCATCCAGCTCATCGCCTTACTGCTGTGAGGCCAGCTTATTGATTTCAGTGGCCGCCTTCTCGAATGCCTCATCGATGCTGTCGTTCGGATGAATCACCGAGCCGACCCAGGCGTTACGGAAGTTCTGCCAGATCTCGACTGAGTTCGGGGCCTGAGGAACGCCAACCGCGTTATTCGCCTGCTCGGCGAACTGCTTGTAGGCCGGATTCTCGTCGAAGTAGTCTGCATAGACGGTGGTCAGATCGGCGCGCATCGGCATTTGGCCCGTCATTTCCAGAAGGTTGCGGTCCTGCTCTTCGCTGGTCGCATACTTCAAGACCTCCCACGCCGTGCCTTTGTTTTCACATGCAGAGTAGAGCGCAATATTCTTCGCATCGGCGAAGGTGTGGCTCTCAGCCCCTTCTTCTGTCACAGGGATGGGTGCAGTGCCCCAGTTGACTTGGTCCCCGTATGCGGCAATGGCCCAAGGACCTGAGATGGCAATTGCCGCCTTACCATCTACGAAGGAGTCACCGGTGTAGACCTCCTTAGAGGACAAGCCTTCCTGATAGATCTTCTTCCACATCTCCGCAACAGCTTTACCCTCGTCCGAGTTGAAGGTCGCCTCCCCATCTTCGAGTAGCTGCTCCCCGCCCGACGCCGCAGCATAGAACGGGTAGAAGTCAAACCAGGATTGGAAGAAATCGCTGGCCGGGGATGGCCAGACCGCGTTGTCCACTGCACCGGACTCCACAAGCGTGCGGGCCGTTTCGAGGAATTCCTCCTGGGTTCCCAGCGGCGGATTCTCTGGATCCAGACCGGCTTCCTTGAAGATGGCCTTGTTGTAGAACAGAACAACGGGGTTGGACTTCCACGGGATTTGGTAGAAGCTGCCATCCTGTGACTGGTACTGGCTGGCTAATTCTCCACTGCGTTTCTTAATGTAGTCCGCACCTCCTTCAAAGGAGTCCAGCGCTACGAGCCCACCCATCCGCTGAAACTGCGGTACGGCAACAGGAGCGGTATTGAATATGAGGCAAGGCGCCGTTCCGGCTGTAATCGAAGCTGCAATGACCTCTTCGGAGCTCTTACCGGCGGGAATCTGCTGTGCACTGATCTTTTGATCAGGATGTTGCTCGTTCCATGACGAGACCATCTGCTTGCCCCACGCCACTTCATCCTCATTATTCGAGTACCAGATATCAATCGGCCCGCTACTCGCTTCTTCGCTGGCCCCAGTCCCGCCGGAATCCGAGCCGCCGCATGCGGCCAGTGAAAGTCCCATTGCTGCAATAGCAGCGATGGATAGAGTTCGCGATGCAAATGCACGCTTCATTGCGTCTCCTCGGTTTATTACTTGGATGTTGCCAGCGGCGCTGTGCCGACGGCCTTACATGGGCCTGTGGATCCACGGACCACAAGGTTGGGGGAAGACAGCATGACGTCCATACCGTCATGCGTGCCTTCAAGTTCGTTGATCAGCACCTGGGCTGCGATCCGTCCCCATGTCATGGGGTCGGTGCTGACTGTGGTGAGCGCAGGGTTCAAGTACTGGGTGAAATCAGCGTCGTCATACCCGCTGATAGACAAGTCCTCTGGAATGCGAAAGCCGGAGGACTGGGCAAAAGCCTGTCCCGCTGTCGCCATAATGTCGTTGGCATAAACGATGGCGGTCGGCTTGTCGCCGGCACGCAACAATTTCTCGGTGGCCGCTATACCTCCAGCGGCGGTGAAGTCGGCCTCAATAAAGAGATCAGCCTTCAGGCCCGCTTCATTCAGTGCAGCCTCCCACGCCCGCCGGCGGCTCCTGCCGTGGATCATGTGCTGTGAACCGCCCACGTGAGCAATACGGCTGTGCCCGAGCCCAACAAGATGCTCCACGGAGGAGCTAATTCCCTCCGTATCGTCCATGCAGACGGCGGGGAATGGCGAACCGGTGTCCGGCCGGTTTAAGGTCACCGCCGGAATCTTCAGTTCCTGAATCAGTGGAATGCGGGAATCGTCATGCCGCACGTCGGTGAGAATAACGCCATCTACCCGCCCGCCGTCGACGAGTTTCCGGTAGCCCCGCTCCTCCGCACCTGGCTGGGTCGCAACGGTGAGAACAAGCGTATATTCGTGCTCCGCCAACGTCGTTTCGATGCCGGCGATGAAGGAGGGGAAGAAGGGGTCGGTACTAATGAGTTTCGGGTTCCTGGCCACCACTAATCCCAAAGCATAAGCACGCGACGACGAGAGGGATTTTGCCCGATAACTGGGCTTCCAACCAATTTGCTTGGCAGCGTCCAGAATCCGAAGCCGGGTCTCATCACTGACGCCCGGCCTGCCGTTGAGGGCATACGATACGGCGCCCTTGCTGACACCCGCTGCCCTCGCGACGTCGGAAATAGTCACCGCCATACTCACAACCCCTTTCGTTACTGAACCGGTTCAGCTGGTACTACTTAACCGGTTCAGTAGCGATGTGTCAAGCATCACTTTTGGAAGGGCGATATTTGGGCGCTGGCTCCCTGGACGGGTGACGGGTCAGGACATGCTGCGCCAGTTTCCGAGCTACCTGCCGCGCTTGGCCAGGGTGGCCAGGGTGGCCACCAAGGCGGGCGGCAGCAGCCGGCTCAATCCAACCAACACTTTGTACTTCACACTCGGTATTGATACTGCCTTGCCGCGCGCGGCATCGCGGAGGGCTTCGGCGACGACGTCATCGGCGTGAAGCCACATCCAGGAAGGCACCAGTTTCTTGTCGACATTCATCCACTGATGGAACTCCGTATGCACGAAGCCCGGGCAAAGCGCCATGACATTGACGCCTTCGCGCCCGTAGCAAATGTTTGCCCAGCGGCTGAAGCTGATAATTGCGGCCTTCGCCGCGCCATAAGTGCCCCGCGGTGTGAACCCGGCCACGCTGGCGACATTGATGATGTGCCCGCTCCTTCGCTCCCGCATACCCTGCAGCGCGGCGTGCGACAACGTGAGTGGAACCTCGACATGGATTTTCAAGTGATCCAGTTCTGTCTCGATTGCATTGTCGGCAAAGGACTTCGTCAAGCCGTACCCGGCGTTATTGATCAGCGTGGTTACCGGCATCGCACTCTGTTTCAGCCGCGCAACGACGCGGGAAACGCCGTCGTCGGTCAGCAGGTCCGCAGCCAGGGTCTCCACCTGGACCGAATATTTCCCGCGCAGCTGCGCAGCTTTCTCCTTCAGTCGCTCGGAATTTCGCGCTACCAGGACCAAATTGGAGCCCTTCACCGCGATTTGGCGGGCGAACTCAGCCCCCAGTCCGGCGGTCGCACCGGTGATCAACACAGTTTCAGTCATGGTTGAAGAGTGCTTGATCGCAGGGTTCTACGCAAATGGGCCGATCCTCAGAACGGCTGGTTGCGGCGGCCGCCGAAGTCCTCGCCGATCTGCCGCGCAGCGTCCTTGAGCAAAGGCACGATTGTCTGCTCGATGACCTCTTCCGGCGCGCGGTGGGTCTGCAGGGACACATTGACGGCGGCGATCACACCGCTCCCCCGCCGTACGGGTACTGCGATCCCGCGGAGTCCTTCTTCGAGTTCCTGCGTCACCATGGCCCAGCCCCGGGCAGCGGTCCGGTCAATCTCAGCACGCAGATCATCGATACTGCTGATGGAACGCTGCGTGAACTGCTGAAGCTGGACGGACTCGAAGTAGGCGTCGTGCCCGGCCTGCGACAAGCCGGCAATGAGGACGCGTCCCATGGACGTGGCCCAGGCCGGAAACCTGGTGCCGACATTGATGGAAACGCTGAGCAGCCGCGGCGAGGCCACGCGGGCGACGTAGACAATGTCCGTGCCGTCCAGAATGCATAACGACGTCGTCTCATTCAGCTCGGTCGCCAGCTGCTTCAGATGGGGTTCGGCAATTTGCGGAAGGGTCAGGTTCGCCAGGAAGGAAGCGCCAATGTCCAGGCAGCGTGGCGCCAGTTCAAAAAACGATCCGTCGGTGCGCAGGTAGCCCAGATCAGTCAGGGTCAGCAGGAAGCGTCTGGCTGCAGCCCGGCTCATGTCCGTACCCGCGGCAACGCGCGAGACCGATTGCCGCGGCTCTTCGGTCGTGAAGGCCAGCAGCACCGCCAAGGTTTTCTCCGCTGACTTTACATAGTGGGCAGGCTGTTCCCGGTCCAATTGCTCTCTACTTTCCCGTTCGCTGGTATTGGGCGGCCAACCGCACTGGCGTGTTCGGAGCTCCGTACCCCTCGTACCCATTCCGGCGTTCAACAACTTCGAAAAAGACGTTGCCTACGGTCGCGGTGTAGAAGTGCAGGAAATCTCCATGCTCGTCACGGTCATACAGCAGGTTGTAGTCCTGCAGAACCTTCAGCAGCTTGGGATCCAGACGGAAGCGGGCCTGCAGATCATCGTAGTAGTTCGCAGGGACCGGCAGGAATTTGAGGCCCCGCGACAGAGCCCGGCGTGCCACGGCGATCAGATCCGTACAGCCGAAAGCAATGTGCTGCGGGTAGGCCGAAACCGCCGCCGGGCCGGCTTGTTCCAGCCCCAACGGGGCAATGTTCAGTGCCAGCCGGATCCGGCCGTCGGTGGTTCTCATGACCTGGCTGCGGACCAGGCCTACCGGGCTGGGGACTTCCATCGACGGTTGGCGGTGCAACGACAAGGTGCTTTCGTAGAACAACACAGCTTCGTCAAAGTGCTGCCACGGCTGGGCCAGGTTGACGTGGTCGACATGCGTTATCAATTCCGGCTCCGCGGACGGTTCGGCGGATACGGCCGGAGCCCCGGGGTTTTCGGTGGTGCGGCTGAACTCATCGGTCCAAGCTGCAGTGCCGTCCGGAGTTGCCTGGCAGAGGAATATTTCGGTGGAGTCCGGTGCCGACACTGCCTGCAGGACCTCTTCATTGGCCTGCGTCCGCCGGGGTACCGGACGGGCCAACAGCTGGACGGCGCGCGACGCCGCTGCCTGCGGATCCGCGACGTCGAACCCAAGTGCCGCGATTGTCGGCTCCTGATTCCTCGCCTGCTGCTCGTTCACGATCAGCCGGGCCTGGCCCTGCATCCATAGCTGAACGTCTTTGGTGCGGTGCCGGCCGGTGTAGGTGAAACCGAGCTGGTGCAGCAACTCCTGCACATGATCGGTGTTTTCCGCCTTCACCTCGGTGAAGTTGAACCCCGTAGGCTGGTCAACCTGTGGGAGGGTCGCCAACTGCATGGGGTAGCTGGTCGCCCTCTCACCGGTTTCCTGCAGGTGCAGATGGGTGCGCTCCTCCAACTGAATCAGCGAGCGCATCGCGTCCACGGCGGTCCGGACCTCATCGCTCTGCCGAAAGACATCATTGAAGATCTCGAGGGAAACCGGTCCGTCATAACCAGACCGGACCAGGTGCCCCATGAACTTGTCCAGCTCGAAGTCCCCTTCACCCGGAAACAAGCGGTGATGCCGGCTCCAGGAAAGCACGTCCATGCTCAACGTCGGCGCATCGGCGAGCTGGACGAAGAAGATTTTCTCCGCCGGAATGTCCTCGATGCCCGACGGATCCCAATTGCGGGAGAGGATGTGGAAGCTGTCCAGGCAGGTGCCCACATTGGCTAAGTCGGCCAGGGCGGCAATCCGGGCGGCATGTTCGAAATCGTTGACGTACTTCCCCCAGGCCAGCGCCTCATATGCGATTTTTATGCCGTATTTCGCCGCGAGAATGCCGAGCCTGCGCAGCTGGGAGGCGGCGACGTCGTCGTCGTCAATTGTTGCCGTGCCGACATTGCTGCAGACGAGGATGGTGTCGATTCCAAGGCTGTCCATCAACTGGAACTTGGCCTCGGCACGGTAAAGGTTGGCGTCGAGTTCCTCGTCGGTCACGCCTTCGAAATCGCGGAAGGGTTGATACAGGTCCAGGCTCAGCCCAAGCTCGGATGCCAGACCGCGGATCTCGGCCGGGCTCTTCGGGCAGACCACGAGGTCCTGCTCAAAGATCTCGATGCCGTCAAACCCGGCGCGGGCGCAGGCGTGCATCTTCTCTTCGAGCGTGCCGCTGAGGCACACCGTTGCAATTGAAGTTCTCATATCGGCCTTTCGATTGCCCTTCGCTAGCGGCCCTGGGCCAGCAGTTCGAGGAAGTGTGCGCGCATCCGGGAAGCGTCCGGAGTGAGTCCGGTGATCAATCCAAACGCATCAGCGGCCTGGCCCACAGCCATGTGGCCGCCGTCGAGCACCCGGCATCCCTTGGCCGCCGCAGCAGCGATCATTTCGGTTTCCACCGGGCGGTAGACGACGTCGGCGACCCAGTGCCGCGGCTTCAGGAGTTCGACGTCGAGCGGCAGGCCAGGATGCGAGTGCATCCCCACCGGCGTGGCATTGACAAGACCATCCGCGCCGTCGAGGACACCGGCCAGGTCGGCCATTCCAACCGTGCGTACCTGCTGCTCCGGGAAGAATTGGCTGAGGGTTTCGGCCCGTTCCGTGGCACGGTCGGCGTCCAGATCCATCAACGTCAGGGTGCGGGTGCCGGCTTTGAGGAGGGCGTAGGCGACGGCGGCGCCCGCTCCGCCCGTGCCCAGCTGCACCACTGAATCCTGGCCCGCGCCGGGAAGACCGCCGGCCAGAGCCGTTCCAAAGCCGGAGAAATCGGTGTTGTGCCCGATCATTTTCCCGTCCCGGATCAGGACCGTGTTGACCGCTCCGAGCCGGCGGGCGTCAGCTGAAATGTCATCCAGGTGTTCCAGTGCCAGCTGCTTGCAGGGGTGGGTAATATTGAATGCGTTAAATCCGAGGTCCCGGCCTTGCCGCAGCAGTTCGCCCACGTCATGTGCCGGACGGCCCGTCGAGGTGAGATCAATCGGACGGTAGAGGTACCGCAGACCGTGCTGGTCCGCTTCACGCTCGTGCATGGGCGGAGTCAGGGATTGGGTGATTCCTTCCCCAATGAGTCCTACTAGGTAGGATTCCGAGGTCACGCTCACGTTCTGCTTCCTCTCTGCCGGTGCTTGAAGGACATTGCCGTCCATCTTCCCGTTATTTCGCAGTGGCGTAATCGTCATGTTGCGATGCCCCTGTGATATGAGCTACATTACTCGAACTGTTCATTTTATGCACACTTGTACGTATATCGCACAGGAACCACGGGTACCCGGAAAATGTTCCATCTGCCCGCTCCTATCGCTTTCAGCTAGTAACGGACGCCTTTCGGGCGTCCGGAATTTCCAAAGGAGATGCCATGACCGCATCGACAGCCGCGCAACCAGGCGCGGAGCACCAGAAGACACCGAAGAAGGCCGCCCTGGCCAGCTTTATGGGCAGCGCCGTCGAATATTACGACTTCTTCATATTCGGGTCCGCTGCTGCGCTGATCTTTCCGCACGTCTTCTTTCCCAATGCCGGAGCTGAGGCAAGCGTCATGTCGCTCGCAACTTTCGGCTTTGCCTACATTGCGCGGCCAATCGGCGCGGTGATACTCGGCCACTTCGGAGACCGGATCGGACGTCAGAAGATACTGATGTTCACCTTGATCATGATGGGAGCCTCGACCTTCCTTATCGGTTGTCTGCCCAGCTTCGATGTCATCGGATGGTGGGCTCCGGCGTTGCTGGTGCTGTGCCGGCTGATGCAGGGCCTCTCCGCCGCAGGTGAACAAGCCGGTGCCAGTTCGATGACGCTTGAACACTCCCCTGACGATCGTCGCTCCTTCTTCACTTCCTGGACGCTGACCGGCACGCAGGGTGGGCAGATCCTGGCCGCTCTGATCTTCATCCCGGTGATGGCCCTGCCGGACGACATCAAGTATGGGATCGGCTGGCGCATCCCATTCTGGTTGAGTGCGCTCGTTGTCCTCGTGACATTCTTCATCCGCCGGTCGCTGCATGAAACACCCACCTTTGAAAAGGCCAAAGCCAACAACGAGATTTCGAAACTGCCCGTTCGCGATCTGTTCAAGCACAATTGGCGCGACGTCCTGAGGGTCGTCTGCTGTGCCTTCATCGCCGCTGTCAGCACCGTGTTTGGCACATTGGCGATCAAATATGGTGTCGCCGTGGGTGACGTCGACGCCAGCATCACGTTGTGGCTGGTGGTTGCCGCGAACTTCGTCGCACTGTTCACGCAGCCGCAGTTCGGAAAGCTGTCCGACCGGTTCGGCCGCAAACCCGTCTTCATCTATGGTGCTCTCTCCAGCGCACTTTTCATGCCGATGTACCTGCTGTCCCTGGAGTCCGGAAACACGCTCCTGCAGTTCCTGCTTTCGGTCGTCGTTTTCTCCTGTGGTTATGCTGCCGCCAATGCTGTTTGGCCTTCCTTCTATGGCGAAATGTTCAGCGCACGCGTCCGGTTCTCCGGTTTGGCAATCGGCACCCAACTGGGCTTCCTGATGGCGGGCTTCGCTCCTTCGATCGTGGCAGCCATGGGCGGTATTGCTGAAGGCGGCTGGGTAATCATCAGCATGTTCAACGGTGCCATCTGCGTAATCGCCGCCGTTGCTGCTTTGACTGCCAAGGAGACTTTCCGGACACCGACGGCGGAACTTGGCCACCAAGGCAAGAAAGAGTTGGCGCAGGAGGAGTTGGCCGGCGCCTCACGCGGCTGACCGGCAAGTGTTGGGGCATTCATGTGCTCACCTTCTCCGGCTGACGGGTCGTTTCACCCCGCCAGCCGGTGAAGGGCTTAGCGGATGGTTTATGCTGCGAGCTGGTTTGTGTTGATGACGATGGCGCGGGCTGCGTTTTCGGCGGTTTTGAGTTTGTCGAAGTAGCCGTTGCGGACCCAGTCGGTGTGTTCCGGGTGTCTGATGCTGCCGATGGGGATGCTGGCGCCGGTGCCTTTGCCGGGTGCCGGGCGGGCGTAGGGGATCCCGTCGATCATTTTGACTTCGAGTTGGCCGGAGTGGATCCGGGAGTGGTCGGCGGGGCAGGCCAGGCACATGTTGGCCACGTCTGTTGGTCCGCCTCTGGAGTACCACTGCACGTGGTGGGCCTCTGTCCATGACGGGGGTCTGTCACAGCCCGGTGCGATGCAGCCGCGGTCCCTGGCCGCTAGCGCCCGGCGTTGGGCCGGAGAGGCCAAGCGGACGGGCAGGCCCAGGTCGAGGATGGCGCCTTTAGCGTCGAGGACGACGCGTTCGAACAGGGCGTCGCAGGACATTCGTGCCAACGCCCCGGCCGTGACCGGTCCGGTTTGGTCGCAGTGCGAATCGGTGGGGTCGACGGCCGTGAATTCACCGCCGCCGCGGCCCGTGTCATTACGCATGGCTTTGATCTGATCCATGGTGGTCAGGATGGTGATGCGGTTCTGCCGGCGGACGGGCCGGAATTTGCCCGGGGAGGTCCCGTCTTCGGCGGGTATGGCGCGGGTGGCCGGTCCGAGGTAGGTGCTGCCGGCGCGTACGAGTTCGCTGAACGCGTCAGCCCGGCGCTGGGCCGGTGTCCGGGTGTCCCGGGCGACGACGTCGCCGTCTTCGTTCTTCTGGCCCGGTTTCGGTGCGGCCAGCGGGTCCATGATCGCCCGCAGTTCCGCACCAGCTTCCGGGTCCAGCTGGTAGGAGCCGTGCACCATGCCGGTGATATCGGTGGCCATGGTGAAGGAGCGCCGGTTGAACGATTCCGGGTCGTAGTGATCATCCCGGTCCGGTTCCAGAGACCGAATCAGCCGATCTGACAGGCCGCGGATCTGATGCGGGGTGGTGGAGGTGGACTGTTCGGCAAGGAAGCCGCCGATCCGGTTCACGTTCTCCGCTGAGATCAGCCGGGCCGGAATGTTCTCCAGCGTTTTGACGCCCACATCCAGGTGAGCCAGGCTCGTCTGCCCTTCGGCCAGCAGATCCCCCATCGACCTCAACGCCCCCGTTTCCAGGCGGGCGTTGGGGGTCAGTTCCCTTGACCGTTCGCCGTGCACGGCCCGGGCCGCGGCAAGATCGGCCTTCGCCCGGCCCGGGGAGACGCCGACCGTCGACTTCAAAAAGCCCTGCAGCGTCGCTGGTCCTCCCCGGAGGGCGGTTACGGCGTCGGTCTGATCGGCGATGGCCACCGCACGGAGGTAAGCCGCATCCAGCCGGCGCCTCTCCCGGCCAAGTTCCTCAACCAGCGTCAACGCGTCGGCTGCCGACACCGCGGTCGCGTCTGCGCACATAAGCTCCGAGATACCCTCATGGATCCTTCCGGCCGCGGCAGCAGTCACCGTTGGCGGCGCATTCGTACAGGGCCCACGGCCGGGTCTGTCAGCGGACCGGTCTTCGGGCCTGTCGCCGGACAAGTTGCCGGACCATTCGCCTGGCCTGTCGGGCAGTTCGGGTGCACCATACTTGTCCCTGGCCGTACCCGGGGCGGGCCTCGGCGCGGCAAAAAGATCACCGGCATTGCTGCTGTTCACAAGAACGCCCACGCCAACACTCCCTTCAACCCGCGGCCTTCGAAAACCTTCTAAAACAACCCTAGAATCCGCCACCGACAAAAACAGAGCAGATGAGTGGATTAGCCGGATCTTGAGCCTCAGAGTTTGCGGCCGAGCCGGATCTTGAGTCATAAGTGTGTGGACGAGCCGGATCTTGAGAGTCACATTGCCGGATCGAGAGTAGGCTCGATTGCGGTGCAGCGACTGAAGGAGTTCCATGGAAAACTTTGAGATCTTGATGGCCGGCTATCCGGGTGATGTGGCTACGCCCGCCTCGCAGGTTGCGGCCGGGGCGTCCGCCGGTGGAGTGTTTATCGTCCTCGATGATGATCCGACCGGAACGCAATCGGTGGCCGATCTGCCAGTCCTGACTGCATGGGAAGAATCGGACTTTACCTGGGCGCTCGGCACCGGCAGTCCGGCAATTTACGTGCTGACAAACACCCGTAGCTTGAGTCCGGAAGACGCCGCAGTCCGCAATCGCGAGGTCGTGGCAGGGGCACTGGCTGCGGCGGAGCAACTTGGTATCCGGCTGTCCTTCGTCTCGCGCAGTGACTCCACCCTTCGCGGATACTATCCGCTGGAGACGGATGTACTCACCGAAAGTCTGACCGCGGCGGGGAGGCCGGTTCCCGACGGCGTCGTCATTGTCCCTGCCTTCCCTGATGCCGGCCGGATCACCATTGGTTCCGTCCACTACATGCGCGACGGCGGTGCCCTGCAGCCAGTTGCCGAAACGGAATTCGCCAAGGATGCGACGTTTGGCTACCGCAACTCCAATTTGCGGGACTATGTGGAGGAGAAGTCGGGCGGGCGCACCAAGGCCGCCGACGTCGTCGCCGTCACCCTGGACATCATCCGCGCCGGCGCGGGGCGGATCGCCGAAGAGCTGGCCAAGGCTGCGGACGCAACACCCGTCGTCGTCGATGCTGTCACCGAAGACGACCTGCGGCTGCTTGCACTGGGCCTGCAGCAGGCTGAAGCCGCGGGGCAGAGCTTCCTCTACCGGGTCGGACCGCCCTTTGTCCGTGCGGCCATTGGGCAGGAGCCGCACCCGCCTCTCACCGCGGACGATGTCTACGGGAGAAACGACGCCGCCCGCGGACGGGCCGGTGGGCTGATCGTGGTCGGTTCCCATGTCGGCCTGACCACGCGGCAGTTGGATGAACTCCAAAAGTCCCGCCCGGTTGCGCACACCGCTGAGATCGATGTCGCGTCCGTCATCGATGAAGACTCACGCGGCACGCATCTGGACAGCATTGTCGCCGCGGTTGCCGATGGGCTGGAGCGCGGCGACGTCGTCATCCACACCAGCCGCCGGCTTGTCACCGCCGCAGATGGGGACGAAAGTCTGGACATTGCCCGCCGGGTCTCAGCCGCCGTCGTCGACGTCGTCCGCGGCGTGCTTGCCGCCAACCCGCCGCGCTTTGTCATCGCGAAGGGCGGTATTACGTCCTCCGATGTCGCTTCCAAGGGACTGGAAATCCGCCGGGCCATGGTCCGCGGTCCGATGCTGCCCGGCATTGTCTCGCTCTGGGAGCCGGTCGAGGGTCCGGCCAAGGGCATTCCCTACATCGTCTTCGCCGGGAATGTGGGCGATGACCGCTCCCTGGTCGCCGTCACCGCAACACTGTCCCAAAACAGCTAAGGACCGCCATGTCTGAAAATTCCACCTACACCGCCGCCGTTCTCGGACTGGGCGCAATGGGCCTGCCGATGGCCACCCGCCTGGCCACGCAGTTGACGGTGCACGGTTTCGACATCGCCCAGCCGCGGCTCGAGCTCGCCGCCGACGCCGGANCGCCGACGCCGGAATCAAGACATTCACCTCCGGTGCCGCAGCTGCCGAGGGGGCCGACGCCGTCGTGCTGGCCGTGCGCAATGGCGAGCAGCTCAACGACGTCCTTTTCGGTGACGCCGGCATTGCAGCGGCGCTGAAGCCGGGCGCCGTCGTCATCCTCACCAGCACAGTCGGCGTGCCGGCCGTCACCGAGGTCGCCGAGCGGCTCCGCGAGCAGCAGGTGGAACTTGTGGATGCGCCACTTTCGGGCGGTCCGCTCCGCGCCGGCGAAGGCGACCTGCTGATTGTTGTCGGCGCCACCGAAACCGCCCGCGGGAAAGCCCAGCCGGTGCTGGATCTGCTCGCCTCCACCCTGAGCGTGGTGGGCGACAAAGCCGGCGATGGCCAGGCGCTGAAGACCGTGAACCAGCTGCTCTGCGGTGTACATATCGCGGCGGCAGCGGAAGCGTTGGCATTGGCAGAGGCGCTGGGCCTCGATCAGGAGCGGACACTGGAGGCACTGCAGGCCGGCGCCGCGGGTTCTTTCATGCTCGCCAACCGCGGTCCGCGGATGTTGCAGGCGTACGACGACGACCGCGCCGAGGTGCTCAGCCGGCTCGACATCTTCGTGAAAGACATGGGCATCGTCAGCAAAGCCGCCCGGGATTATGCCCTGCCGACGCCGGTTGCCTCCGCCGCCGAGCAGCTATACCTGTTGGGCCAGGCGGCCGGTCTCGGTGCGGCAGACGATTCCGCCGTCATCAAGGCCGTTGCACCCTACCGTTCGACCAGGATGCCGTCCTCGTCGGCGTAAACCATTGCCCCGGGCCGGAAAGCGACGCCGTCGATCGTCACCGGGATATCGGTCTCCCCTTCGCCGCCCTTCGTGCTCTTGCGTGGGTTGCTGCCCAGCGCCTTGATGCCAAGCGGCAACTGCGCGAGGGCTTTGCGGTCCCGGACTGCGCCGTTGATGATGACGCCGGCCCAACCGTTTTCTACGGCCAGTTCGGCGATCATGTCGCCCATCAGGGCACGGTCCAGCGAGCCGCCGCCGTCGATCACCAGTACGGCGCCTTCACCCGGTGATGACAGCACTGACTTGAGCACGACGTTGTCCTCGAAACAGTGGACTGTCCGGATTTTTCCGCTGAAACCGGCGGCACCTCCGAAAGACTGGAATTGCATCGCCACGGACTGAAGATCCTCGCCACGCTCATCGTAGAGGTCCGCTGTTGCCACTGACATGTTTCTCCCTGGGGTCGGCCGTTCGGCGCAGATATCGGATGTTCTCCACAATACTTGGCAGGCCTTTGCCGTCCCACTCATTCCGCCGTGCTGCACAACTACCCCGACTGTGACGCCGCGTTACGTCGGCCGGAATTTCCCGGTTGCTCAACCCCTTCTAATCGGTACGCAGCTTGCGAGTGCAGGGATGACCGGAATCGGCCGCCTTTACGACGGCGGTGTCCCAGCCTTTGTTCGGCCGGTCCGGATTTGCAGGTGGCCGCCACGGGCAGACGCCGCGGTGACTTCTGCACAATCCTGCTCGACACCGCTCCAGGGGTGCGCTGAAATGTCGGCGCCGCCAAGCCAGCAGGCGAATCTGGCCAGTGGTGTAAAGACAGCGGCAGTTCCGACCGGCTCCTGCATATCGACGACGGTCTGCGCCGCCCGGTCCCGGCACAGCGTCTGCATGTTCTTCCACGCTTGAGGCCAGTCCGGTATCAGCGACAATGCGTAGGTGGCGATGGCAGCGTCCGAACGGAGCCGTCCTTCCTGCGCCTCGATCCGGGCGGCAATCTCTTCCGGAGCAGGCGTGGCCGCGTCGGCCTGGAGAAGAATGACGTTGGTCCAGCCATGCTTGTCGGCCCGGCGCCGCGCCTGGCGGAGCATATCCGCGCTCTTGTCGATTCCGACGATGGTTCCCGCGGCTCCAACGCGCTGTTCGAGGTGCGGAAAGTTCAATCCGGTGCCGCAGCCGACGTCGAGCACTTGATCCCCCGCGCTCAGGCCCAGCGCTTCAATACCGACGACTCTTCCCGCCCGGTAGACGGGGTACTCACCGGACAGCAGGTCGTAAAAGGGAGCGAAGGTGCTGTACTTTTCAAGCATTGGAAGTCGAATCTAGCACAGGGAGCACCGCATGAAATCGGACAAGGGCATTGTGGATCTGCTCGTCATTGGCGGTGGGACGGCAGGCATTGTCGGGGCTACGACGGCGGCGGCACTTGGGGCGAGCACTGTTCTGGTGGAGCGGGACCGCACCGGCGGCGATTGCCTCTGGACCGGATGTATTCCTTCCAAGGCCATCCTCGCCGCTGCCAAACGAGCGAAACTGGCGCAGGAACTGATTGGCGGTATTCCTGAGCAGGAGATGACCGGCGATATGCCCGGTCTGACCCGGAACCGGAACCACCAGTCCGGTTTCGCCGCCGCCCGCGAACACGTCCGCAGCGCGATCAGCATCATTGAACCGGTCGATTCCCCGGCTGCGTTGGAGAAGGCTGGTGTCAATGTCCGCAAGGGATCCGCAAAATTCATCGCACCCGGAGTGGCGGAAATCGACGGCGAAACGATCGCTTTCCGGCAGGCGTTGATAGCCTCCGGGGCGGAGCCCGCGTCGCCGCCCATTCCCGGTCTGGCTGAAGCAACCACCGTCACGTCAGAAACGATCTGGGAACTTGAGGAAGCTCCGGCCCGCCTTCTCGTGGTCGGCGGTGGTCCTGTTGCCTGCGAGCTGGCGCAGGCCTTTGCACGCTTCGGATCGAAGGTCACGGTTCTTGCCCGCTCCCAGATGCTGCCGAAGGAGGACCGGGATGCCGCCGCCGTCGTCCGGCAAAGCATGGAGGCGGACGGCGTGCAGTTCTTCGAGAACTCCCCCGTCGAGCGGTTCTCGGCCACCGATGGCGTCAGCCGTGCCGGATTGGCCGACGGCTCACAGCACGATGGCGACGTCGTCCTGATCGCCGCCGGGCGGAGGCCCAGAACAGAAGGGCTTGGGCTGGAAACCGTTGGCGTGGACTGCGACGATACCGGCCACGTTATCGCGGATGTGAAGATGCGCAGCTCCAACCCGGCCATCTGGGCGGCCGGAGACGTGACGGCCAATCCACAGTTCACGCACTTGGCCGGAGTGTCCGCCAGCGCTGCTGCCTTCAACGCCATCCTCGGACTCGGCCGCAGCGTCAGCACCGTAGTTCCCCGGGTGACCTATACGGCTCCGGAAATTGCCGCCGTCGGGATTACCAGCGCCGGGCAAGGCCGGTACCGTGTCTCAACCATCCAGCACCGGGAGCTGGACCGGGCGATTACCGAAGGCACTCCCGATGGTCTGACCCGGCTCATTATCGGCAAAGGCGGGCGGATCGTGGGCGGCACCATTGTCGGGCCGCGGGCCGGCGAGTCGCTGGCCGAGCTGACAATCGCCGTCGAAAAGGGTCTTTCCACCCGGGAACTGGCGGGCGTCACGCACCCTTACCCCACGTATAACGACGGCGTATGGAATGCAGCCATTGCCGATGCACGGTCGATGCTTGCCTCTCCGGCCGCCAAAACCGTTCTGAAGGTTTTAGTCCGCGCCCGACGGTGGCTACTCGATCGGCGGCAGGGACGGAAGACCGACTCGTAGCCCCAGCGAATTGCTGCCGGTCTGCGGACACAGCAAGAAGGTGTGGCCCGTGCGATTTGGTTCGCACGGGCCACACCTTCTTGACTTACTTGGCGTTGGCCGCTCTGCCGCCGTTGATGGCGGAGGGGTCAACCGGCTTTTAGCCTTGGCCGGACAGCCTCCACAAGAACACCATGGAGGCGTCGCGGTTGATCGGCGTAAACGCCCGGAACTCCGCGGTGGTGTCCGCCGCATTATCTTTGTAACCAGTTGTGATCCCCTGCTCTGCCAGCCAGGCCACTTCCTTGTAGAACGCGTTGTCCGGACCGTAATCCACGAACGGGGAGACCGTTGGTGGTGCATAATCAGCCGGCGGACCTACGATGGTGTCATCTTCCATGCTGGCGAACCGGTAGAGGAAAGCAGCCATCGCCTCGCGGGTAATCTCCGCCAACGGGCGGTACTCGACCGTCGTGTCCGACGCGTTGTCTGTATAACCGGTGGTGATGCCCTGCTCGTACAGCCAAGCGACCTCCGTGTAGAACTTCTCCGTCGTGCCGTAATCCACAAACGGTGACACCTCCGGTGGCGTGTAGCCGGTCACACCGGCCAGACGATACAGGAACGCAGCCATCGCATCCCTATTCGTGTTGGCTTGCGGACGGAACGTTCCATCAGCGAAACCTGTGGTGATGCCGTTGTCAACAGCCCAACGGATCTGCTCTTCCCACATGGCACCCCGGGCATCCGAGAAGAATTCTTCACGTCCCTGGACGACAAACTGATCCGTCTGTCCGAGTTCCACCGGAGTTATTGCAGCTCCGGTGCCATCAGTCACCTGCTCGATCTTGAAGACGTTCGTGTCATACGGACTGCCGACGACGGTGTGCGGCGTGGCGCCGTCACCCAGGTAGCCGGCCGGTGCGCCTGCATCCCACCGGAGGAAGGGCCCGATCTTGGCTTCAAGCAGCGCATCGAAGTTGCCGTTGGCGTTCATGGCGCCCAGGTCCTCGGTGTAGTTGAGGTCGCCGGCTTCGTCTGCCGTGAGTCGGACTGTTCCGTATGGATGCGTTACCAGGAAGGTAGCGCCCGGCTCGAAGACCGCGTCGCCGCGGACCCGGATCCGGCCGAAAGCGATTTGGTCGCCGTCTTTGACCTCGTCGACGGCGAACGCCGCTTCGGACGCCAGCACCAGCCGGACATCTTCGCCGCCGATGTTCATTTCCGCATCGGCAGCCCACCAGAACGCTTCAGCCGGCCAGTTGTTCGGCCATGACGTCGGCTGGTTCGGATTCGGCCGTGCATCCACATTCGGGCACAGCACGTCGTCCAGGCACAGATCCAGGGTCGTCGGCGCCTGATCCCCAAACCCGTTATCCGTCAACGTAGCGGGGAAGCCGTGCTCGCCCAATGCGCCAATGGACTGAAGGTTGTGGATCTTGTACGGAAGCGTCCGAATCTCGCCGGCATTACCTGCGTCGTCCACTGCTACGGTCCGCAGTATGGTCGATGCGCCGATAAACAGAGGCTCCGTGTACTCCTGGGTGGAACCGGTCGGCTCTCCCTCCGCGGTGTACTGAGGGACGGATCCGTCCGTCGTGTAGTAGACGTTCGCCGTTGTGCCGGTCAGCGTCACGGTCTGTGGTCCAGCCAAAGGAGCCGTTGCGGCAGGAGTTGCCTCAACCCAGGGGCTGTTCGGGTCCAGTTCGTATTCCTCGGTGTAAACCTCTGTGGCGTCACCTGTTGCGTTGTCGACGGCGATGAACTTCAGCGTCTGCGTTCCCGGTGATGCCAGAGTCACGCCTTCGGCTGGATTGTAGAGTTCACCGTTGGTGATATTTCCGTCCTGATCGACAGTTGGATCGGTGTCGCCCGTGGTCCAAACAATCTTGGCTTCAGGGAACGTCGCTTGGATTTTCACTACCTGGCTTTGGTTGTAGAGCCCACCCGGCTTGTCGACGTCAGCCTTCAACGTGGCGATTTGGCCTTGGACGTTGAACATCCTAGTCCGGTTGATGACTTCGGCTCCGGTTGAGTTGGGGCCCTTAATCCGGAAGTAGTTCGTATTGTTCGGGCTGCCGACGACGGCGTGCGGCGTATTAGGATCACCGACGGTCCCCTCCGGTGCCTCATTGTTGGACCAGCGAAGGAACGGCCCAACCTTCCCCTCGGTCGGCTCGTCCCAGGTGCATGGCTGCTGGAGGCAACCGATGTCTTCCGTATAGCGGACGCGGCCACGATCGTCAGCGGTCAATTCAAGTTTGCCGTAGGGATGGGTGACAGTGTAGACCCCGCCGGGAACGGCGTCATCGATGCGGACACGGATGCGCGAGAACGCGTTCTGCTGTCCCGCCGCAACCGATCCATCACCACCGAAAGCGGCCTCCTGTGCCATGACCAGCCTGGCCTCTGCTCCGCCATTCAGCGTCATCGAAGCCTCACCGGACCACCAGAACGCTTCCTCCGGGAAGTTTCCCGGAATGGTCAGCGGTTGGCTCTCGTCGTAACCCTCCGGAACGGCAGCGGCACATTCAGCGGTGACAAGGCAAAGTTCCAGACGTACGGGCGCCAGGGCCGGTGTAGTCGTTGTCGCGGGAAGTCCGGCATCGCCATACCAGTACGGGTACCCATTGTCGGGATCGACGGGACCTACTCCGGTTGGTGCTGCAGGCAGTGCGGCAGGCAGCATGCCCGCGAGTGCGGCAGGTGCGAGTGCGCCACCGGTAGCCGGTGTTGCCGATGTTGCTGCTGGTATTGCGCCGAAGAGCGGGAACAGTACAGCTCCTGCTGCAGCAATTCCCACCGCCCGCCGTCGTTGCAA
>NZ_KI914654.1:11301-12326 GCF_000520495.1 Arthrobacter sp. H14 | reverse complement strand
CCCACCGCCCGCCGTCGTTGCAATCGGCGGCTCTTGACCTGCCGGTGTTGGTTGGTTGGATCGGAGTTCATTGTGGTTCCCCTTAGTTGCGCACATTCTGTGAGTGATGGGAGCCCTGTGCGGAGGGCTGTCCCGGAACCAAGCTTGCGTTTTGGAACCTGTGAATTCCTTGGGAAATCTCATTGGTCACAAAACCACCGGTCACAGCAGTCCTGATCAGGCTCCCTCAACAGCAAAATCAGCATCTTGACCCATAATCTGAAAAGTTTTCTGTAGGGCGGAGGAACCATTGACAGAAGTGCCGTGTGACTGTTTACTGGCCGTCTATGAGCATGCACCGAAGGGACGGTGTGCTTTGACATCCAGGCCAAAATTGGAGCCGGATTTCCACCCGGTATTGGAGTCGGAGGCGGAGTTTTACATCGCTGCGGCTTGTTTCAGGACCGGACCTTATGGGGCTATTGGCCTGGAGATTGAGCGGATCATCCATGATGCTGCTGATCCTAAACGTCCTGTTCCCGTCGCGGAGATCCGCACAGTGGCCGGAGACGCCGGTCAAAAACTTCCCCGTGGTGGGACTATCACCTTCGAACCGGGTGGCCAGCTGGAGGTCAGCACGGCTTGCGCGCCCGGCTTTGCCGCCCTGGTCAAGGACGTCCGCACCGATCTGGCAGCCATCGACGCACGGGTCTTGGATGCCGGCCTTGCCTTCAGCCCCGTCGCCCTGGACGGACTCCGGCCGCCGGTACGCACCCTGGAGCTGCCACGTTACGAGGCCATGGAGGAGTATTACGAACGCTCCGGCCCAGCAGGACTCACCATGATGTGTTCGACGGCGTCACTTCAGGTGTGCCTCGACGCCGGCGGTGATGGAACAGGTACCGGGAGCGCAGTTCAGCGGTGGCGCCGCCTGCATGACCTGGCACCAGTACTCATTGCAACCTTCGCCAATTCGCCGTTCCGTTTTGGTGTTCCGAGCGGCTGGCGCAGCGCCCGGCAGGGTGTGTGGCTCGCCACCGATCGTT
>NZ_KI914654.1:8717-11201 GCF_000520495.1 Arthrobacter sp. H14 | reverse complement strand
GGCGGCTCCGCCCGCCGTCGGACGATCCGCCCGCCGCCTGGGCCCGCTACGCCCTCGACGCTTATGTGCTTTGCATTCCATCATCCGACGGTTCCTGGCAGGCTCCGCGCGGATTAACGATGCGGGACTGGTTGCGCGGCGAGGACCCCAGGGCAGCGACGCTGAGGGATGTCGACTACCACCTCACCACTTTGTTTCCACATGTCCGGCCGCGCGGATTCCTGGAGCTGCGGGTCATCGACGCACAGGCGGGCAGTGATTGGGAAGCTGTAGCGGCGATGACGGCGACGCTCGTCGACGACGAACGGGTTGCGGATCTTGCCGCCGACGCCTGCGCACCGTTGGCCAGCCTGCCGAACCCGGTGTCCGCGGCAGCCAGGGATGGGTTGGCCGATCCGGTGATCGCGGCGGCCGCTCTGTCCTGTGCCGAAGCTGCACTCGGGGCTCTCGACCGGCTGGGGGCCGACGGCGAAACGATGACCCGCACAGAGGGGTTCGTCGAGCGGTACACCGCCCGGGGACGCTGCCCGGCGGATGACTGGGTGGAGCTGTGGCGCCGCACGGGCAGCTACTTCGATCCGCCCGAAGGTGGACTGCTGTCGTGACTATCGCCTACGTTCCCGGACCGGATGCCGCCGGCGCCGAAACCCTCAGGTCGCTGATCGCCAACGGCTTCGAACGCGCCCGCAACCGGGTCCTCTCGTTGTCGGACTTCGATGATGAGGAGTTGCTCAAACAGCATTCGCCGCTGATGTCGCCGCTGGTCTGGGATCTGGCGCACGTGGGAAGCCAGGAGGAGCAGTGGCTATTGCACGACGTCGGCAGGATGGAGCCGCTGCGCTGCGACATCCGCCGCTATTACGACGCTTTCGAGTTCCCCCGCAGCGTCCGGCCGTCCCTGCCGCTCCTGAGGCCGAACGAATCGCGGCAGTATATCGCCGAGGTCCGTGCCAAGGCTCTGAACATCCTCGAACACAGCCGGCTGGAGGGGCCGCCTCTGGAGGACCGTGGTTTCCTGTTCGGCATGATGATCCAGCACGAGCAGCAGCACGCCGAGACGATGCTCGTCACCCACCAACTGCGGACGGGTGAACCGCTGCTTCACGGCACGGGGGCCACATCCGGCACGTTGCCGGCGCCCGGATCCACCACCGGGAATGGGGCCCAGGGTGCATCCGTAAATGAGTCGCCCACCGCGGCGAGGCTTGCTCCGGAGGTCTTGGTTCCCGCGGGCAGCTTCACGATGGGCACCTCGCTGGAACCGTGGGCCATGGATAACGAACGCCCGGCTCACCAAGTAGATCTTCCCGCCTTTTGGATCGACGCTTTTCCCGTCACCAACGCCGGCTTCCAGGAATTTATCGACGACGGCGGCTACCGGGACTCCCGCTGGTGGACCACCGAGGGCTGGAACCACAGCAACGCTGCGGGCCTCGAGGCGCCCAAGTACTGGGCGCGCGACGGAAACCGCTGCCTGCGGCGCAGGTTCGGCGTCGTCGAACCCGTCCCTGCCGATGAACCCGTTCAACATGTCTGCTGGTATGAGGCAGACGCCTTTGCCCGCTGGGCCGGACGGCGATTGCCAACCGAAACGGAGTGGGAGAAGGCCGCCCGCTGGGATCCGCAGTCAGGCCGTTCGCTGCGGTATCCCTGGGGCGACGCCGATCCAGGGCCGGAGCACGCGAATCTGGGTGGAGCGGCGCTGCGCCCCTCCCCGGCTGGCTCCTATCCGAAGGGTGCTTCGCCGCTGGGGATTCAGCAACTCATGGGTGACGTTTGGGAGTGGGTGTCCAGCGGCTTCAGGCCGTATCCGGGCTTCACCGTTTTTCCGTACGAGGAATACAGCGCGATGTTTTTTGGTAGTGGCTACAAGGTCCTGCGCGGCGGTTCGTGGGCGGCGGACCCCACGGCTTGCCGCGGCACCTTCCGGAACTGGGACTTTCCCATCCGCCGCCAGATCTTCTCAGGTTTCCGCACCGCCCGTAACGCTTAGGCGCCAGTCCGTCAGTGCGAATGCCGCTTGCCGCCGCCGTGAACCACCAGCACCGGACATGTTGCATGCGAGACGCACGCGGTACTGACAGAGCCAAGCCGCAGTCCGCTAAAGCCGCCGTGCCCACGCCGTCCGAGGATCAGCATGTTGGCGCCTTCGCTGGCATCTATCAGGGTCGACGCCGCTGGACCATTGAGTACCGACGTATGGATGTCGGGCTGTTCCCGGCCGTCGAACGCCCTTTTAATCGCCTCTTCGAGGGACTGCCGCGCGGAATTCTCATACTCCTGGACGTCGGCGGCTTCGACAATGCCAGCATACAAGTATGGAAAGTGCCAGCAGGCGACCGCATGGATCTTCGCGCCCAAAGCCGGCGCGAGGCTGGCGGCGTATCGCAGCGCCTCTATCGACGGTTCGGAGCCGTCGACGCCGACGACGATTTTTGCTCCTGTTGGGTTCTGGTCCATCTGAAGATTCCTTAGTCCCGACAT
>NZ_KI914654.1:0-8617 GCF_000520495.1 Arthrobacter sp. H14 | reverse complement strand
CCCGCCGATGGTTCCCCCTTCACCGGCGGGCCGCGAATCCCCGCTTCAAGAGTCCCCCAGAAGCCCGCTCATCAATAGGGTCTAAAGTCCCTACCAGAATTGCCGTTTCAAGGGGTCATCCACCAATGGACTTTGGGCCCTATCGCACCGCACGCCGGTCGGGCAGAATTGCACTGTGAATGCACCGATCCCGCAACCCGACGACACTCCAGCGGAGGATGCCGTCCGGGTGTTCATCCTCGACGACCACGAGCTGGTCCGGCGCGGACTCCAGGAACTGCTGGAGAGCGAAGGATTCGAAATTGTGGGGGAAACCGGCTCCGCGGAGGAGGCCACGCGCCGCATTCCGGCCCTGCGCCCTGATGTCTCCGTCATCGATGCCCGCCTGCCGGATGGCTCAGGCATTGAGGTCTGCCGGAACGTCCGGTCGGTGGATCCGTCGCTGCATTGCCTGATCCTCACCAGTTATGACGACGACGAGGCGTTGCGCGGTGCGGTCCTGGCCGGAGCGTCCGGTTATGTGCTCAAGGAAATCGGCGCCATGGAACTGGTGACGCAACTGCGCCGGGCGGCCAACGGCGAATCCCTCTTCGACCCCGGCGTTGAAGCCAGGATCATCGGTGGTCTGACCCATCCCGAAGCGTTGGATTCGCGTATCGCGGCGCTCAGCCCGCAGGAGCGGCGCGTCCTGACGTTGATCGGCCAAGGCTTGACCAACCGGCAGATCGGCGAGGAAATGTTCCTGGCGGAAAAGACCGTCAAGAATTACGTCTCCTCCCTGCTGTCCAAACTCGGCTTCGAACGCCGCACCCAGGCCGCGGTCTACGTGACCCGGGAGAAGCAGTAGAGCTATACGGCCGCTCCGACCGGCACCGACCACCGCAGCTGCGTCCCTTTTCCGGCAGCACTGTCGACGTCAAAGGTTCCGTCCAGCAACCGGGCCCGGTGCTCCAGGTTCGCCAGGCCACTCCGGGAACCACCACCGTCGAAACCACACCCATTGTCGGCGATAACAAGTTCCAGACCGTTGGTATCCACGGTCACGGACATATCAATACTGTCTGCTCCGGAGTGCCGGATGGCATTGCTCAGCCCCTCAGTCACCACGGCCAGCAGGTGCTCCCCCACTGACTGCGGTATGTTCAGGTCGATGGCTCCGGAGAGTTTCAGCCTCGGGGTGAAGGCAACCGACTTCGCCCCTTCCCGCACGACACGAAGAATCCGGCTGCTCAACACCTCCCGCTCGGCGGCGTCCCGCAATGAATAGATGGTGTTGCGCAGTTCGCGGATAGTTCCATCGAGTTCGCCGGTAACCGCAGTGATGCGCTCAAGGGCGGCGGGTTCAGGGGTGAACCGGCGCAGGCTCTGCATGCTGAGACCGGCCGCAAACAGCCGCTGAATGACGACATCGTGCAAGTCCCGGGCGATGCGGTCCCGGTCCTTGAAGACTGCCAGCTGCTCGCGCAGTCCGTTCGCCCGCGAAAGCTCCAGGGCCAGCGCAACATGCGATCCGAAGACGGCTGTCATTTCGACGTCAATCTGCACGAATCCTTCCCCACCCGCCTCCCGCGCGAGCAGCAGCAGCCCCTGGTCCTTTCCGGGTGGGCCGAGTGCAGCGGCGAGAACCGGTCCCATACCGATCACTCCCTGTGCGGCGAGCGTTCCGCCGGCGTCGGGAATCACCTTCGACTTCCCGACCCGGAGTACTTCGGTTATCAGCGGCGACGCTAGAGACAGGGTCCGGCCCGCAACGTCGCCGGCCTGGTTTCCGGCGGCGGCAGCACAATACACGGCGTCACCGTCGCCGGCGGGAAAACCGAGAATCGCCAAGGCAGCGCCGGACTCGGAAAGCGCCCGCTCGGCCACCAGGTGCAGACCGTCCACGGGAGCATCCAGGACGGTCATCATCATGTTCCCGGTGACGTCCATGGACGCCTGCCGCCACTGTTGCCGTCGTCGTGCCTCCTCGAACAGTCGCGCGTTTTCGATGGCGACGCCGGCCGCGGCTGCAAGGGCAACGGCCAGCTCCTCGTCCTCATCGGTGAAGTCTCCTCCGCCCTCCTTTTCGGTCAGATACAGATTGCCGAAAACGATGTTCCGGACCCGGATCGGTACGCCGAGGAAGGAGGCCATCGGCGGATGATTCTCAGGGAAGCCGTATGCATCGGGGTGCCGGCGGAGGTCGTGCAGCCGCAGCGGATTGGGATCCCGGTTCAGTAGTCCGAGTACGCCGAGGCCAACGGGATTGGTCCCGATTTTCCGGGCTGTATCGTCGTCGATTCCGGCCGTGATGAAATGCATGAGCCCCTGCTGGTCATCTTGCAGGACCCCGAGGGCGGCATATTGGGCATCGACCAGTTGGCAGGCGGAGTGCACCACATGGTCCAGGACTGCCTCGAGGCTCAAATCCCCGGCGATGGTGACGACGGCGGCGAGCAGTCCCTGCATCCGCTCCCGGACACGGACAGCCGGATCTGCTGCTGTCACCTGTTCGGTCCCCATGGCTACCACCGTTCACCCGACGACGTGTCTCCCGACGGCCCTTCCCGCGTTCCAAGCCCGCGGGGAAGTGCTCAAAGGTACTCATACGATAGTCCCTACGGTGCTGCCCGGCCAGAGCGGAGGCATGCAAACCCGGACAGGCCGTCGTCGTGGGCCGAAGCAGCTACGCGCGCCAGCCCAGCAGTTCGCCTCCGATGGCAATGCCCCCGAACAGGATCAGCGCCGCGGCCACGGGAACGACCAGCGTCCACACCGGCCGGCGCTGGAGCAAATGCACCGCGAGAACCGTCAGTGCTATCCAGGCCGCCCAGAAGAACAGAATGCCGTACAGCGGTGCGACAAGTCCCGCGGCGAGGTAGAGGAATCCGACCAGTATGTGCAGGATGAGCCCGATCCAGCCGAGGACAACCGCAAACGCATGCCGGGATACGTGCCGCTGTCCCGACGGTTGGTTAGCTGCGTGGAAGGCCACCGGATCCTCCCTCCCCTGCCTCACCAACAGTGCCCCTCCGGCTGACGAGCACCGGGCCGGCCGCGTGGTGCAACACCGCGTGTGCCGTTGACCCGACGTTGCCCGCGAACTCTCCCTTGCCTTTGGCACCAACGACGAGGATCCGCGCGTTCTGCGAGGCTTCCACCAGCGCTCCCGGTGGTGAGGTTTTCAAAACCAATTCCTCCTGGACCGGCACATCCGCCGCGTGCGCACGTGCCCGGCTGACGGCGTCGTCGAGAATAGCCTTTGCCTCGGTTTCCGCATCCGCGGTCAGCTTTCCCCTGCCGAACCTGCCCATGCTCTTCTGCACGTGCAGAATCTTCAACGGCGCATCCCATAGGCCGGCCAGGCCGCAGGCATCGTCCAGCGCCATATTGCTCTCGGCAGAGCCGTCCACGCCCACAACCACCGGGCCGTTTGTGTTGCCCGCAGAGCGCAGAACCGCGACGGGGCACTTTGCCGTAACCGCGAGCTGGAGGCTGACGGAACCGACCAGCAGACCCAGGAATCCACCGATGCCACGGCTGCCGACGACCAGCATGCGCTGCTGTCGGGATATCTCTTCCAGAACGTAGGAAGCTGAACCTGTGACGAGGCTGGTTTTGATATCGAGCGCCGGCGCCACCGTCCGCGCCTCGGCCACCCCGTCTTCGATGATGGCCTCGGCCGAATGCCTCAGTCCGCTGCCGGCGACGCCCTCCACCGGACCAAGATCGTGGGTGAACAGTGGCCACAGCCAGCAATGAACGAGGTGCAATCCCCGCCCTTCCGCAACGGCCAGGTTGGCTGCCCATCGCACGGCCAGTCTGGCTTCATCCGAGCCATCGAAGCCGACGACGATTCTTTGTTCCGCTTGCATGGATCCTCCCGATGGCCAATCAAACGGTGATGATCGTTCTGCCTAAATTGAACCACGCCGGGACCTGTCATGGCAGTGTTTTTGTACGTGGATCCGTTGCTGGAAGTGAGCTTCAAGTTCTGCTTGAGGCTAAACCCTTGACGGGTCCGCTGCACAAGACGAGAGTAGCTTCAACAGGCTTCGGCAAAACCGGCTGGAGACTGTGTCCGGCAGCGTCCGCAAACCGGAAGCATCGACAGAGAAGGTGAATGAGCAGTGGACCCAACAATCATCTGGATCATCGTCGGGATCATCGTTGTGCTGGCCATCATTGGCGCAGCGATCTACTTTGGACGCAAGAAAAAGGAACAACACGCCGAACGGCAACGCGTGGAAGACCATCACCACGCCGAGGAAATGCGCCAGAAGGCCCGCGAGAATGAGCTGAACACCCGGGAGCGTGAAGCCGACGCCAATCAGGCATCTGCGGAAGCCGAAAAGGCCGAAGTCGAGGCCGAGCGTCTCCGCCACGAAGCTGAGCAGCGCAAAGCAGATGCGCATGGAATGCGGGACGAGACGGAGAACCGGACCAGGGAGGCCGACCAGCTCGACCCGAATGTGGACACCGACCAGAACCGGGGCAAAGAATCCCGGCACATGGACACTGACCCGAACCGGGGCAACGAGACCGAGACCCGGCGTTAACCCGCGCCGCGGCGGTAAAGCGGGATCTGCCGCGCATCCTCAAGGTTCAGGAGCGCAGGCCGTTAGTCAGCGCCGGAGCGGACGGCTTTAGCGCGGGCGGTACCGGTCTATAAGCGGGCAGTCGAACGGATCCCGGGCGGACAGTCCGACGCGGTTGAGATACTGCACCACGATCGAGTAGGACTTCAACAGCGAGGTCTCTGTGTACTTGATGCCGTGTTCCTGGCAGTGCGCCCGGACCAGCTGCCGCGCCTTGCGCAGGTGCGGGCGTGGCATGTTCGGGAACAGGTGGTGCTCAATTTGGTAGTTGAGTCCTCCCATGAAGTGGCTCATGAACGTTCCGCCGCGGATATTGCGGGAGGTCAGGACCTGTTTGGAGAGGAAGTCCACCTTGCTGCCCCGGGGAAGCACCGGCATCCCTTTGTGGTTGGGTGCAAAGGAAGCGCCCATGTAGACGCCGAACACCGCCATGTGAATGCCGATGAAGGCGAACGCCAAACCAACCGGCAGGAACATAAAGACTACGGCGAGGTACGCGCCCATGCGCAGCCCCAGCATGGCAATTTCGACCCAGCGCTTCTCCACCCGGCCACGGCCCAAAACTGTCTTCCAGGACGTCACATGGAGGTTGACGCCTTCAAGCAGCAGCAGGGGGAAGAACATATAACCTTGGTTGCGTGTCCACAGCGCCGCAAGACCGCGTTTACCGCTGGCACTTTCCTCGTCGAAGGAGAGCACCTTCATGTCGACATCCGGATCTTTGCCCATAATGTTGGGGTTCGCGTGATGCCGGTTGTGCTTGTTCATCCACCACGAGTAGCTGATCCCAACCACCAGATTCGCGAGCACCCTTGCGGCACGGTCATTGACCGGGCCTGAAGCGAATATCTGCCGGTGCGCGGCCTCGTGCGCCATGAAGGCCAGCTGAGTGAAAATCACGCCCAAGGCTGCCGCTATCAACAGCTGGAACCATGAATCCCCCAGCAGGGCGAAGCCGGTCCATGTCGCGGCGAGCAGCAGCATGAGAACTATGAAGAGGGTGATGTAGAACCGCCGCCGGCGCTGGAGCAGACCAGCGTCGCGTACCGATTTCATCAATTCCGTATAACTCTGTACAAGCTTATTGGCCTTGGGAGGGCGAACGGAGTCAGCGTTGGCGGTTTGCGATGGCGACGGCATAGTTTCCATGTCCTTTAAGAGTAGCCGAGGCCAGGCGGCCTTCTTCACCTGGAACTTGCTTCGAACTTAACAGGCTATGGCGCCTCCGATCAAGGTTGCATTTGGAATTTGTTACCAGTCCCTGACCGAAGCCGCCGCTCTTTGATGGCTTAAGCGCGCTGGTCGCCGTCGTTTCCTCTACGCTTTTCTGCCCGCTTACGGATGTGTCCTACGACGAGCACAACGAGGGTCAGGAACGCCGAAATGGAGATCGGTAACCACAACGTGATGGTCATCAGGCTCGCTCCGGCAACCGCTCCGGCAAGAATGAGCAGCACTGCGAGAAACCGCTTCAACCAGTCCTGCTTTTTGTCGGCGCCGAGACGGGAGTCAGCCGCCAGGCCGGTAATTGTCGACGTCACGACGACGGTGGTTACGTCGGGGACCTTGACGTGCCGGGCCGCGGCCGCCTGGATTCCCATCACCAGTCCCAATCCGGACGTAATGCCCTCCGTCATGTACGGGAAGGCATGCCGCCCGGCCACAAACAGCAGAACCGAGATGGCAACCAAGACTGCTGCCACGATAATCAGGGCGACCGACGTCGCCCCTACCCAGCCGTCCGGCCGCCCGCGCAGCATTCGCCCGCACAGCATGGCGCCCAGGAAGAACGCCACCAAGGCCAGCGCCGGGCCGAGGACCGGCAGATTCGTGGTACCGGTCAGAGCCATACCCAGAATCACGACGTTTCCCGTCATGTTTCCGGTAAAGACCCGGTCCAGTCCAAGGAACCCGACTGCGTCTATGACCCCGGTTGAAAAGGTCAGCACAAGCATCAGCCACATATGCAACCGGGGAGTCGCCATGCGGAATTTGCGCGGCTGTTTTCGTTTTACAGTGTTTTGGTCCATCTCGACCGCCGATACCCCCACTGTTACCGTCCTACTGCGTAGCCTTGCATGCCGCGCGGGTTCGCCCCCGCATGAAGCATGCCCGTTTCAGGATCCCTCGACACGGCACATAGCCGGCCGATCTCCCAGTCACCCGCGCGCGCCACCCGGTGTCCGCGCGCCTTCAGTTCCGTCAGGACTTCATCGCCCACGCGTTGTTCAATCAGGACGACGCCGAGCTGGTGCTCGTGGGGGAAGAATGAACTGGGAAAATGGGTGCTGTGAAACGACGGCGCGTCGATGGCTTCCTGCAGGTTCATCCCACCCAACAGGTGATTCAGCAGGAAATGCAGTTGCCACTGATCCTGCTGGTCCCCTCCTGGCGAGCCGAAAGCCAGAACCGGTTCGCCATCCTTGCAGACAAGGGTCGGCGAAAGCGTGGTGCGCGGACGTTTGCCTGGGCTGAGCGTATTTGGCAGTCCTTCCTCCAGCCATGCCATCTGCAACCGGGTTCCCAGCGGAAACCCAAGCTCGGGAATAACCGGTGATGAGTGCAGCCAGCCACCGCTGGGCATAGCCGAAACCATATTTCCCCAGCGGTCGACGACGTCGACATGGACGGTATCCGAGCGAGCTTCACCGTTCGCCTTGGGTCCTGAATCGAGCAAAGCGGCGACGGCGTTCGGCTCACCGACTCCGTTCAGGCCGATGGCGTCAAAATCACCCTTTACCTCCAGATTTGGAAGGATCGGATTCCGCCCATCAGGGCTGCCTGGACGGATTTCCAGCGACGCCTCATCAGCAATCAGACGACGGCGTTCATCCGCATAGTCGGCGGAAAGAAGGGTCTGGCCCGGAACGTCATCGGAGTCCCCGTACCAGGCGTCACGGTCGGCGAATGCCAGCTTCGTCGCCTCAAGTATCTTGTGGATGCCGTCCGCAGTACCGGGCTTTACATCCATTCCGTCCAGCAATGCCAACTGCTGCAGGAAGACAGGACCCTGGCTCCAGAAACCGGCCTTGCAGACGGTATGGCCTTCGAACTCAAAGGTCTGCGGTTCTTCATAATGAGGACGCCAGGATGCCATGTCCTCACGGTTCAGGAAGCCCGCATGGTTCTTTCCGGTTGAATCCCGCCATGGCGTTTTGACGAACTCGGTTATTGATTCGGCGACAAAGCCTTCGGTCCACTCCGCAATGGCGGCGTCGATGCCGTCCTCCCTCGTACCGCCGTCGTCGAGGGCACTTGTTTCTGCCTCCATCAGACGCCGGTATGTCCGGGCCAGCGCCTTATTGACCAACATCTGTCCCGCCTCGGGGACTTTTCCATCCGGCAAGTACAAATCAGCCGAAGGCTGCCAGTGCTCCCGGAACATTGGTTCCATCCGCCCGATGTACTCAACGACCTTGGCCGCGGCCGGAAAGCCATCCTCGGCATAGGACGCCGCAGGACTCAGGGCGTCCTGCAAACTGATAGTCCCGTGATCACGGAGGAAAGTCATCCATCCCAAAGTGGCTCCGGGGATGGCCGTTGCAAGCGGACCGGTCCCCGGCACCATGTCAATGTCGAGGGCCGCAAATGCCTCTCGGGTTGCCCCGGCAGGTGCGGGGCCCTGAGCACAAAGCACAGTCGGTTTCTTGTCGTCGCCGCGGGCGAAGATCAGCGGAAGATCTCCACCAGGTCCATTCTGGTGTGGTTCAACTACCTGCAACGTGAATCCTGCCGCTACAGCGGCATCGAATGCGTTACCACCACGTTCCAGTACCCCCATCCCGACTTGTGAAGGCAGCCAGTGAGTCGATGAAACCATTCCGAAGGTACCGGCCAGTTCGGGACGAGTACTGAAATTCATTAATTGAACCTTTCTATTTTATGTTGATGGCGGCTGTCCGGCGCTGGCAATCAGCGGCAATCAGGAGTTGGAGGGGAAGGAGAAGGAGGCGTCGGATGCGTGGGCCGGTTCGGGCCAGCGTTGGGTGATGACTTTTCCGCGGGTGTAGAAGCGGACGCCGTCGGACCCGTAGATGTGC
>NZ_KI914653.1:37142-52540 GCF_000520495.1 Arthrobacter sp. H14 | reverse complement strand
CAGTTCCTTGATGACCTCGATCATCGGTTTGCCGTCGTTGAGCATTTTCTGGCCCTGGCGAACTTTCGCGATGACCTGATCCGGGGTATGTCTACGTGCCATTGTTGTGAATTTCCTCCTGCATCCATTATCGGATGCGAAACTCACATAGTCACCGGGCTCCTACCCGGGGACCCAACCACTGGCCTACGCCGACCGCTACGAATTCGTCGGGGATCCGGAACGGGCCGATGTGCCGACTTCTGAGCTACTCTCAGACGACTACGCGGCGGGTCAGCGCGAACGCATTGACCCGGATAGTGCCGCCAGTTGGCCCATAGAAAGCGGATTGGACCGACAGGCCGCCGACACCACCACTTTCCACATCACTGACGGTTCCGGAGACGCGGCCGCGGTGACCACGAGCTTGGGCGGTCAATTTTTGGTGGTGGGGGATACCGGAATCCATATCAATGAGCGCATGAACTATATGTCCCTGGACGAAGACAACGTCAACGTGGTCGCCCCAGGTGCCACCGTACGGCACACCTCAAACCCTTATATGGTCCTCCGGGACGGGGTCCCGTACTTGATGGGCGGCAATACCGGCATCGATACCCAGCCGCAGGGGCAGTTGCAGCAGTTTATCAACGTGGTGGAGTTTGGCATGTCAGCGCAGGAGGCGGTGGCCCAGGCACGGTTCGTCAGTACAGCGTTCCCGGCATCCAACTATCCGTACGCTGTGGACAATACACTGCAAGTCGAATCCGGCTTTTCGAACAGCGCAGTCAACAGTCTGCGCGACCGCGGCCACAACGTCGTCGTCGGCGCCGGCATCTTCGGAACCGCCAATATGATCGTCGTGACTGAGGACGGTGCCGACGCCCAAGTGGGAGTCGAGCCGCGCAACGAGACGGCGAGCGGCGTGGTCAGACCTATCGATTGACTTCACTGCGACCGAAGGGCTTGAACAAGCGGACAATCCGGTAGATGCTGAAACCGGAGGCGGCATGGAAGTCATTACCATCGATACCCCGCAGTTGGGGGACCACAGTTACCTGGTGCATGACGGCACGTGTGCGCTGGTGATTGATCCGCAACGCGATACCGACCGGCTCGAAGCCGCCGTGCGGGACGCGGGCGTGAAGATTACCCATGTGGCCGAAACCCACATTCACAATGACTACCTCACCGGCGGGCTGATGCTGGCGCAGGCGCATGGCGCGGCCTACCTGGTCAACGCTGCCGATCAGGTTGGTTATGAACGGACGCCCGTCGTCGACGGCGAGATGTTCCAGGTGGGGGCGCTGTCGGTGAAGGCTGTGGCGACGCCCGGGCACACCCACACACATCTGTCCTACGTTGTCAGCGACGGCGACAAGCAGGCAGTTTTCTCCGGCGGGAGCCTGCTGTACGGATCGGTGGGCCGGACGGATCTGCTCGGCCCGGACGATACCGAGACGTTGACCCGGGACCAATACGCGTCGGCACGCCGGCTTGTTGCGGAGGCCTCGGACGACGCCCCGTTGTATCCGACGCACGGTTTCGGTTCTTTCTGCTCCAGCGGACCGGCCTCCGGCGCGGGTACGTCAACTATTGGCGAGCAGGCCCGGAGCAACCACGCGCTGACGGACCCGGATGAGGACCATTTCGTATCTGAACTGATCGCGAACCTAACGGACTATCCCGCTTACTACGCCCACATGAGTCCGTTGAACAGCGATGGCCCCGGCCCCGCGGATCTGACGATGCCCGAATCGGTCGACGCCGGTGAACTCATCCGCCGCCTCGAGGAGGGGGAATGGATCGTCGACCTGCGCAACCGGGTGGCTTTCGCCAGCAACCACCTGGACGGTTCGGTCAGCTTCGAGTACGGAGAAGGTGCCAGCTTCACCGGCTATCTGGGCTGGGTATTGCCGTGGAATGACAAGCTGACGCTGCTCGGTTCGCATGAGGACGTGGCCAACGCCATCCGCGATCTGTCCCGGATCGGCATTGACTCACCCGACACCGCCACCGGTATCGGGCCCGGCGAATGGGCGGCGAAAGCGCCAACTACCGACTACCTGCAAGTCGGATGGGGCGAGGTCCCGCGCGGCAGCACCGGCGACGAAATCATTTTCGATGTGCGGCGCACCGACGAGTTCGAAGCGTCACACATTCAAGGGGCCGTCAACATCCCCGTGCACGATCTGCTTACCCGGATGGACGACGTTCCGCCCGGCCGGCTGTGGGTGCACTGCGCCTCGGGCTATCGGGCCGGTATTGGCGCCAGCTTGCTCCAGCGCGCGGGCAAAGAGGTGGTCCATATCGACGCAAAGTACGACGACGCCGCAGCGGCCGGAATGCCGCTGGTCAAGCCCTAACCACGCAGTAGCTTCCTCAATCTCATTAGCGGAAAGTCCGACTGTGGCGATTTTCCATCAATGGTGGATCGAAAGTCATGTCTTTTTGGATTACGCCATCGTGCTCCCAACCACGACTCGTGTAGAACCGGATGGCGCGATCGTTGTTATGTTCAACCCATAAGAAAGCCCGGCTGTAGCCAAGCTGGACCAATTGATCTTCCGCCGCTTTGATCAGTTCGGTTCCAATTCCTTGTGCCCAAAATTCTGGACGCAGGTTTATCGCATACAGTTTCCCGGTGCCTGGCTCAGCATCTCCGTCCGGAGGACCAACAATGACAAACCCCGCGACTTCACCGCCTGCTTCGGCGAGCAGACACACGAACCCTACTGGGGGCTCTATTATGCGGCTCAGCCAAATTTCGCTCCGATGTTCAACGTCCAACCCGTCAAGAAACTCATCTGTCATCACGCCGCGGTAGGCGGCGCGCCACGCCGCAATGTGAATCTCAGCCAGACGTGGGGCGTCCTGTTCTGCCGGTGGCCTGATAACTACTCGTCGATTCCTCAATGGACGCCGACGTCGTTGGTTTCCGGCTTCTCTTCTATGAGTTGAATGAGATTTCCACACGTGTCATCAAAGACGGCGACGACAGCAGCGCCGATGTCGATCGGCGGCTGCGTGAACACCACGCCCTTGCTTGTCAGCCTTTTGTGCTCGGCCTCAAGGTTTTCGACGGCGAATTGAGCGAGTGGGATGCCGTCTTCGACGAGGGCATCCCGATAGGGCTTGACGGCAGGGTGACCAGCTGGCTCCAGCAACAACTCAGGACCATCCGGGACTTCGGGGGACACGACGGTGAGCCAGAAGTCGTCACCGAGCGGAATGTCATGGTGTTTCCGGAAGCCGAGCACATCGGTGTAGAAGGCAAGGGCTGCTCGCTGGTCATCGACGAACAGGCTCGTCAGGGCAATTTTCATTTTTCGGTCCTCTTTCTGCTGGGCCATCGTCCGGTGATCCCGGAAAGTGGTTCGGGATTGAAGTAGTGGAACTTTGAACGTCCGCGCCGCTCGGTCACGACGAGGCCGGCAGACTCGAGCACGCCGAGGTGCTGCGATATGGCCTGACGGGTGAGGCTGAGCCCATGCCGGATCGCAAGCATCGAACAGATCTCGAACAGAGTCTGGCCATCGCGCACTGACAGTTCATCGAGAACGATGCGCCTGGTCTCGTCGTCGAGAGCTCTGAAGACATCGACCATGGATACACTATAGGCAAGTAACTGCTTGCATATCAACAGGTAGATGGAAACGAACCGAAGCTGTCACATGGTTAAGGGATCTGCGTGCAGAAGTTCAAAAGCCGCCCGTTCCAGCTGCCCGTGGCGGACTCTGGGTCCGCGCCGACGGTTTGGAGATCCACCTCGGAATTGAGGAAGATTTCCGGCCCCAGAAGAAGGCCCATCCTGGGATCCGGGTCCAAGACATCGACGCACTGGCCCGACGGGTAGAAGCTCATGGATATAGGCCTGACTGGGACGACAACTTTCCGGGAATGCGCCGGTTCTACTTGTGGGACAACAATGGCAATCGACTCGAATTTCTCTCGCCCCAAGCCCGCGATTAGGGGCGAGCCTGTCCGGTTACCAATGTTTAAATCGGTACGATCGTGCCGATCCGCAACTGAGTCGCCGCTTGGCGGGTCATTTATCGACTTCGCATTGCAGTAACGGTACGAGCGTACCGCTTTTTCTGCAAACATCCTTGTCTTCGTGCGACTTTGCCCACATAATGGGAAAACCGGTACGTTCGTGCCGGACACGGGGAGGTGCGGATGTCTACGGAGCTCGTGCAGGTACTGGCTGAAGCGGTGCGCTCACGGCGTGAATCATTGCGCCTGACTCAGACGGATGTGGCCGATCTTGCTGGCGTGTCAGAACGCTTTGTTCGCTTTCTGGAGCATGGAAAACCAACCGTTCAATTGGATTCAGTTTTAGCAGTACTCGATACGCTTGGGCTGGATCTGCGCCTCGAACGC
The DNA here is from genome assembly GCF_000520495.1 of Arthrobacter sp. H14. GTDB lineage: Bacteria > Actinomycetota > Actinomycetes > Actinomycetales > Micrococcaceae > Arthrobacter_C. Next base: position 48,178 of record NZ_KI914653.1, on the reverse strand, counting down.
AAATCAGGCGTTCAGCATACCGATGAGACGCGATGAACGTTAGTCGCGCCGCCGATGTGTACAAGCAGGGCATCCTTGCAGCCCGGATGGAACGCCATGAAAGTGGCACCAGATTTAGTTATCTGACTGACTATGGCGCTTCGGGTAAACCAGCCGTGGCAGCAACGCTTCCGGTATCGGAGACTCCGATTGACTCCGCAAGCGGGGCCGTACCTGCCTTCTTCGCGGGTCTCCTGCCGGAAGGCCGGAGACTCAACGCATTACGAAAGGCCGTAAAGACGTCGGCCGACGACGAGCTCTCGCTGCTTCTCGCCGTCGGAGGGGACCCCGTGGGCGATGTGCAAATTGTTCCCCAAGGCGAGGCACCCGCCGATGCTGCTGCCGCCGTCGTACTTGATCCCAAGGCGCCGGTTTCCTTTGCGGAGATGCTTCAATCCACCGGCATCGATCCAACGTCACTGGCAGGGGTTCAGGATAAGTTCTCGGCAGGGATGATTTCGCTGCCGGTTGAGCAAAGTGGGCGGCGTTTCATCCTGAAGTTGAATACTCCGGAATATCCGCGTGTGGTGGAGAACGAGTTCCTGATGTACTCATACGCGCGCAAGCTGAGAATTCCCGTCAGTGGGGTCAAGCTGGTGCACGACGTGGCAGGGCAGCCGGCGCTGCTCGTGGACCGGTTCGACCGGGTCGCTGACGACGACGGCTCGTTGATCCGACTGGCAGTTGAAGACGCGGCGCAGGTCTTAGGACTTTACCCGGCGGACAAATACAACATCTCCTACAGTGCTGCGTGCAGAGCCTTGGTTCAGCATTGCAATGCACCGCTGCCGGCGCTGCGCAATCTGGCGATCCAAGCCGCCTTCGCCTGGCTGACCGGCAATGGCGACCTGCATGCCAAGAACATTTCCGTGCTGCAGGACAGATTTGGGGAAACCGTGATTGCGCCGGTGTATGACATTCCTTCGACCGTTGCGTATGGCGACAAGACGCTGGCGCTTACCCTCAAGGGCAAGACGTCCGGGATTTCACGCAAACACTTCCTCAGCTGGACTGACGACGTCGGCCTGCCTCAGCGTGCGGCCGAGCGTTGCGTGGATACCGCACTGAACGCGACGCGGTCGCTGGTTGATGATCTCGAGTCGGGTGCGTCGCCGTTTCCTGCCCAGCAGAGCCGGGCGTGGATCAAGGAGCTCAAGCACCGCCGCCGCTTGATCGAGGGGTAGCGGCGCTACATCGCATATGTTTGGTGTAGGTAGCTTTTCGCTGCACTCTGGCTCAAGCTTGACTGGTGTCTGATGATAGTTCCGCCGCCAACGCAGCCCGCGCCTTTGATGGTGACACTCCGAAACTCGTTCTCGGCGTCGTGGTCTCTCCACAACTGGCCCCTTCTGTTCGTCAGGAAATTGTTGACGGTATCCCGGACCTGCTTAACAGCCGGATACCTGGAGTCGATTGGCAGGTAATCATCGTCGAGGACCGGCTGGTGGATCCACCGGTTGACCAACTCGAGCTCCTGGAGGCGGCACGGGACCGGATGCTCGATGAGGATTGGGATCTGGCTGTTGTACTGACAGATGTCCTGCTGAAGCATCACAAGAAAACCGTGCTCACGCAGGTGAGCCCGGTTCACGGAGTAGGCGTGGTGTCAGTTCCGGCTCTGGGTGCCGTCCGGGTCCGCGAAAAGGTGCGCGGATCCACTGTGAAGGTGATTGGTGCCCTTCTGGGCTACAACCCGGATGAACCGGACAGCCAAGTGGACCTTACCCGGTCGGCACAGCAACGGTCGGCAGACTTAGCCGACCGGATGGAGGAGAACGCGGCGCAGTTCACCGCCAGGGTGATCGGCGGAAACTTGCATCTCCTGTTGGGATTGATCAGGGCAAACCGTCCATGGATGCTGGCCGTGACTCTGTCGCGTGCGCTCACGGCAGCGGCTGCCACGGCCGTGATCGCACTGGTGACTTCGGATCTGTGGCTGCTGGCGACAGCGTATGGAACGTTCCGGCTAACGACACTTGGTCTGCTGGCGGTGGGTACGGTGAGCATGACACTGGTCGTTGGCGCAGGGCTGTGGGAGCGTCCACGACGCCGGCCCGAACGCCAGCAGGTGATCCTCTTTAACCTGGCCACGACCACGACCGTCGTACTCGGCATGTTAACCTTCTATGCTGCTCTGTTCATTCTTTCCCTGCTCGCAGCGCTTCTGTTGGTCGACGCCGAAGTGTTCGCCGGCGTCGTCAATAGCCGCGTTGGAATGCTGGAGTACGTCAAACTGGCGCTGCTCACCACGGCTTTGGCCACGGTTGGCGGTGCTCTCGGTGCTGGCCTGGAGGATGACGCGGTCGTCCGGGCCGCTGCGTTCACCCGCCGGGAGACTTAGGCGCCGGAGTAGCGGCCGGAAACCACGTAGCTGGCGAATCACCGCCGGCGGAACTGGTATCCATTGTGGAATGCGGCCGGTGGTGCTATCCCTTGAGAGGAAGCCCGTCCCAGTTCCCCGTAGTGAAGGAAAAGTGATGACCTACAGCGACGACGAAGAGCGCACGTTGATCGAATGGAGCATGCGGATCACCCAGGCTCTCCAACTTCTCGACTTGAAGATGGATCAGAAGAAGATCCTCGAGGTGGCGGAGAAGTCGTCGCAGTCCGTGAGTAAGTCCGCAGGTCCGATTAGCACCTTCGCGGTGGGCTATGCGGCCGGGCTTGCGGCCAGGAACGGCAGGAAGTCCGGTGATGATGCCGCCCGATCCGCAGCCGACGTCGTTCTGGACTTGGTCGACGGTGGAGCGGGGGGCGGGCCGGACCGCGAAGGCTGGACGGGCACGGCTCAATAAGGAATCCGATCAGGCAGCAGAAAACGCGGCTGCGGCTCCGGATTCTTGAAGCCACGGTCGCGCTTTCTGGTCTTAGGCCGGGGCGGGAACGTCAGCCCCGGCGTCCTGCGGTGTCATGCTGTCGTCGTCGTCCGGCTGTGTGGGTTCAAGCCGCACAATGACGGCCTTGGAGACGGGAGTGTTGCTGCCTTCGGCCAGATGTCCCAGCGGAACCAGAACATTCGCTTCCGGATAGTATGCCGCTGCGCAACCACGCGCGGTCGGGTACGAGACGATCCTGAACTTTCGCAGGATCCGTTCAGCGCCGTCGTTGTACTCTCCATGGACATTTACCAGCTGGCCGTCCTCGATGCCGAGTTCGGCGAGGTCCTCTGGGTTCACGAACACGACATGGCGGCCGTTCCTGATGCCGCGGTAGCGGTCGTTGTGCCCGTATATGGTGGTGTTGAACTGGTCGTGCGAGCGCAATGTCTGCAGGATCAGGGTTCCCGAGGGCCGTTCGACGTGCTGCAGTTCATTCACCGTCAGCATCGCCCTGCCGGTGGGGGTGTTGAACGTCCGTGAGTCCCGGGGACCGTTTGGCAGGACGAATCCACCCTCCTGTCGGATCTTCTCGTTGTAGCTTTCGCAGCCGCCGACCACGTGGGAGATGTGCTCGCGGATGACGTCATAGTTCCGTTCGAAGCCGGTCCAGTCCACGTTCACCTTGTCGCCCAGCACGGCACGCGCGAGGCGGGTAACGATGGAAACTTCCGAGAGCAGGTTCGGCGCGACCGGTTCCACTTTGCCCCAGGATGGATGCACGGCGCAGACTGTATCCTCCACCGAAACGAACTGCTCTCCGGTCGCCTGGATGTCGATTTCCGTGCGTCCCATGGTGGGCAGGATCAACGCTTCCTTGCCGATTACGGCGTGGGACCGGTTCAGTTTGGTGGAGACCTGCACGGTCATGTCGGCGCTCTGCATGGCAATTTCGGTGGCATTGGTGTCCGAGACGGCGGCCACCAGGTTTCCGCCGACTGCCATGAAGAACTTGATGTCGCCGTCGCGCAGTTTTTCAATGGTTTGGACCGCGTCGGTGCCGTGAGCGCGCGGCGGGTTGAAGCCGAACTCTTTCTCGATCGAGTCCAGGAAGGCCGGAGGCATTTGCTCCCAGATTCCCATGGTGCGGTCGCCCTGGACGTTGCTGTGGCCGCGGATGGGGGACGCGCCGGCGCCGGGTTTGCCGATGTTGCCGCGCAGCAGCAGGAGGTTGATGATCTCCTTGATGGTGGCGACACCCTTGGTCTGCTGAGTGAGGCCCATCGCCCAGCAGATGATGACCTTCTCGGCCTTCATGTAGCGGTTGGCGAGCTCGTCGATTTCCTCGGTGCGCAGGCCCGTCGCTTCCAACACGGCCTGCTCGTCCAGATCGGCGAGGTGGGCACGCAGCTCCTCCAGACCCTGGCAGTGCCGCTCGAGGAACGCATGATCAAGGACCGATCCCGGGTTCTTCGCTTCGGCGTCGAGCACGCGCTTGGACAGGGCCTGCAGCAGCGCCATGTCGCCACTGAGCCGGATCTGCAGGAACTGATCGGCCATCTCCGTGCCGTTTCCAACAACTCCACTGACGCGCTGCGGGTTCTTATACCGCTTCAGACCGGCTTCCGGCATCGGATTGACTGCGACGATCTGGGCGCCTTTATGCTTCGCATCCTCGAGGGCGGTGAGCATCCGCGGGTGGTTGGTGCCCGGGTTCTGGCCCATGATGATGGTCAGGTCGGCCATCTCGAAGTCTTTATACGTGACGGTGGCCTTGCCGATGCCGATGGTCTGGCCCATCGCCCAGCCGGAGGATTCGTGACACATGTTGGAACAATCCGGCAGGTTGTTGGTGCCGTAAGCGCGGACGAACAGCTGGTAGGCAAAGGCGGCCTCGTTCGAGGTGCGGCCGCTGGTGTAAAAGGCGGCTTCGTCAGGGGAGGCCAGGCTGTTCAGCTTCTTCGTGATGATGGAGAACGCATCTTCCCAGCTGACCGGCTTGTAGCGGTCTTCGCCGGCCGGCTTGTATACCGGCTCTGTAAGACGGCCCTGCATACCCATCCAATACTCCGAATGCTTCAGCAGATCCGTGATGGAATGTTCCGCCCAGAAATCAGAAGAAATGACGACGGGCGTCGCTTCCCAGGTGACCGCCTTCGCCCCATTTTCGCAGAACTCGAAGGTCTTGCGGTGGTCCGGGTCCGGCCACGCGCAGCTCATGCAGTCGAAGCCGTCTTTCTGGTTCAGCGAGAGGAGTGTTTTCGCAGTCCGCTCGGCGCCCATATGCTTTACGGCAGGCTGCATCGAGTAATAAACGCCTGGAATACCCGCGGCCCAATCTTTCGGCTTATCGACCTCGAGTTCGTTCTCGTCGACTTCTTCCACCGTGGGTTCATTGCGAGTCATTGTTGCGGGTCCCTTCGCTCACCTGTGCCTGTACTGAAGGCGTGCTCGTCCTGGAACGAGGCGCATAGTTAAGGCCTAGCAGTAAAGGCACGGCGCCGCAATGGAACCGCGGTGACGGAGATGGAATTTTTGTCCCGGATATGGGTGTGGCACCCGTCCCGGTCTGGGATGGGTGCCACACTTGTTCCTGGAGGGCTTGGTTAGAGCAGTCCGCCCAGCAGGCCCTCGTTGTCGTAGCCGCTGTCAGTGCTACTGACATTGGTGCTTTCGGCCGAAGCATCGGCGTCGACATTGCTGCCGGCGTCAGAATCGGCGTCAACATTGCTGTCCACATCAGGATTGGCGTCAACATCGGCGTCGTTTCCGCTGGCGATGCCGTTCAGGTTGTCGGACACGTCGGCGTCGATTCCGCTGAGCACGTTGTTGTTGCTCGCGATGTCGCCGGTGTCGACCGTGTCGTTGAGGATGTTGCCCAGCGACAGGTTCCCGCTGTCATCGACGCGGTTGTCGGACACCTCAGTGGTGGCTCCATCGATATTGGTATCGGTGGTGTCGGCGCTGGCCATGCCGGCGCCTCCGACGAGCATGAGACCGCTGACGGTGGTGACGGCCAAGGACTTGGTGAAGATGTTCTGCATAATGTTGCCTCCATAATTTCCTGTTGGGGGTGAAGGACATTAGTGCTTCGGGACGGGCCCCGTTACCGGATTGGTATGGATTGAAATTCTTTTTTTGGCGCCGGTTTTACTCGGTGAGTGCGCCGATAACTTCTTTGGCGACGTCCTCACTGGACTGCGGGTTCTGGCCGCTGATCAGGTTTCCGTCGCGGACCACGTAGCTGGACCAGTTGGGACCGACTTCGACGACGGCGCCCTTCTCCCGCAGCGCGGTTTCCACCAGCCATGGCGTGTTTTCGCCGGTGCCGCCGCCCAGTTCTTCTTCATTGGTGAAGACCGTGACCTGGCGGCCTTCGAACCGGAACTTGCCATCGGCGTCGACGGCGCTGAGCAGGGCCGCCGGGCCGTGGCAGAACGGCGCAATAAACTTCCCCGCCTGATCGGTTTCAATCAGAATCCGTCCCAGGTCCGCGTCCTCAAATAGATCCGCCATCGGGCCATGTCCACCGGGAATTACGACGGCGGCGTAGTCGGCTGCCGAGACATCGGCCAGTTTGAGGGGAGCAGACAGTTCGTCGTCGATTCCGGCGATGTACTCCCGGAAGTCGTTGGCCTTTTCCTCGCTGCCCGCTGCTCCGGGATCAAGACTGACCTGGTCAACGGTCGGCTTCACGCCGCCGGGAGTGGCGATGTCCACGGTGTGGCCGGCATTGCGTAGTTCGCGGTGGGATGCGACGAGTTCCTCGGCCCAGTAGCCGGTCGGATGCTCGCTGCCGTCCTTCATGGTGAGCGAATCAGCGGCCGAGACGACCATCAAGATCTTAGCCATAGTGTTTCTCCTGCTCTGGCGGCCATTCCGGGCCGCCGGTAGGGAAGCGGAAGCTGTAGGCTCCGCGGGCTTTCCCTTCAAGAACGGATTAGCGGAGAATCATATTCCGTATTAGCGTCCAAGTTGGGATTCCGGTTTGAGATCTTCGGAGAGCCCGCCGCCGGTGGCAGCTGCGGCGAGTGCTTCTCCAAGGGCCGGCGCCTGCTTGAACAAATTGTGGCCGGCAACGGCGGTCAAACCGTCCTGTGACCAGACCCCGACGCCGTCTTCGCCTGAAGGAAGCAGGGTGACCCAGCAGTGCACATAGTCGACGGGATCCGGGTCGAGGCCGGGAAGAGCCCGTTCAACATAGGCGGCGGTCCGGTCAGCCAATTCGGCGAGGGCGGAGGGGTCGGCCATGCTGCCGTCGTCGAGCACATCGACAGTCTCGCTCAGGCCCACCGAGTAGTACCGGTTATCAGGATTGGGGGCGGCGTAGACGCCGGTTTCGCCGAAGGCCCCGCTGCTGTCCTGGAAGGTGGGCAGTCCCGCAGGAACGTTTTCACGCAGCTGGAAGGTGGCGCGGACATGTGCCGCACGGTCCACCGGGATGGTCAGTCCTGCGCCTCGGGCCAGTGCCGCTGTTCCGCGCCCGGCGCACAACACAACATGGTCGAATTCGTCACAACGGGTGCCGGTGCGCAGTTCCATTGTTCCTGCTGGCGTCCGGCGGACGGAGAGCACGTGATCGGTAACCAGCTTCTCCTGCAAACGGCTGGATAACGCCTCGATTGCCGAAAGCGTGCGGATCGCACCGCCGTCGACGTCGAACATGGCAGGGTCCGAATAATCGGCAAGGATGGGCAGAACGTCATGGAGTTCAAGCGGGTCCAGGATGCGCGCTGAAATGTCGTCGAACTGTGCCAACGTCTCCAGCTTGTTCCCCACAGTTTGGCCAATCGCCACGGCGCCGTCGGGGGATATCAATTCGATTCCCCAGTCCTGTTCCCACTCCCGCCACAGCGCGCGGCTGCTCCGGACAAAGTTCACGAGCCGCGGATCGTTGTGGGCATGCCGGAAGATCCTCGACTGCCCGACGGACTGGCCGCTGCCGGGAGGAGCGGCGTCATACAGAGTGATGTCGACGCCGCGCTGCTTCAGGGCATACGCCGTCGATAATCCGACGATTCCGGCACCGACTACAGCTACCTCACCGTTCACTTGCGGGTCCGTTAGTCAGCATGCTTCATAGTAGGGAGCCGGACGGATTCTGCGCAACAACCAGAGCGCACCCGATCAGTTACTTCATCTCCGACTGGAAATGGTAGTGCACCACCGGAGGTTTGAGTTTTGATACCCCGGAGCGGTGGGGCAGGCATTGATGGGACCTCTCTATGAACCGATGATAGCCGCGAGGGTGGTGGCTGCGACTACGGCGGCGACGGCGAACACGAGAACGGCGAATGTGGTGCGGATGTGTTTGCCGTTGAGTTTGTGGGCGAGGCGGGACGCGGCGAGTGAGCCGGCGATGGCCGGTATTGTGAAGGCCAGTGTTGGGGCCCAGTCGATGGTGAAGCCGGTGGCGTGGGCGCTGAATCCTGCTGCTGAGTTGATCGCAATGATCACCAGGGATGTACCCACCGCCTGTGACATGGATAGGCCGAGAAACAGCGTCAGTGCCGGAACTATGAGGAAGCCGCCGCCGACGCCGAGCAGTCCGGTGAGGAAGCCGATCCCCAGCCCGACGGCGATTGCCTTGGGCAGGCAGGGGCGCAGGAAGGATCCTTCACCGGTGCCGCAGCGTCCGGCTTTCTCTGGTGTTTCGGCGAGCATCCGTGCTCCGGCGGCGACCATGATGACGGCGAATGCCAGCATTAGGATGTCCTCATTGAGCAGGCGGCCGACGGCGGTCCCAGCCCAGGCGGCCGGGATTCCGGCCGCTCCCACGAGCAACGCTATGGGCCATTTGATTCCCCTGCGGATACGGGGGATGACGGCGGCTATGGATGAGAGCCCGACGACGAGTAGCGAGGTGGGGATCGCGTCGTGGGTGCTCATTCCCACTCCGTAGACCAGGGCGGGCACTGCGATGATGGAACCGCCGGCTCCGACCAGGCCCAGGACCACTCCGACGAGCAGTCCAAGGACCAGGGCGGCGGTAATCATGAGGCTGTTTCCTCCTGGGCCGGTACCGGTACCGATTCCGGTGTGCGGGAGGGCAGTTGCAGGATTGCTGCTTCGCGGGTGGGTTCATCCGCAGTGCGGTACCAGGGCATTGCAGCCAGTGCTTTGCCCATGGCGCAGGTGTTGGTTGCTGCTGAGAAGGTCAGGCCGGCGCCGATGGCTCCGGCGAGGGCGCGGAACTTCGGCGAGAGGAACTTACCGCCCGCGAGTCCGGCGACGACGAAGGAGCCTGCGACCATACGGACTTGGCGTTCCAGGTCCCAGCGTTGTGCCCCGCGGACGACGTCGCCGCCGGCGGCCGCGTAGGCGGGAACGCCTCCGGTAAGTACGTAAGCGGTTTCCACGCCGGCGCCGCTAAGGCGTTGCCGTGCCTGTTCAGCACGCGTTCCGGATTGGCAGACCAAGACTGTTTGCCTGCCGAGCCGCCCGGCCAGCTCCTCTGCGTGTTCGGCGAGCAGTGGCAGCGGCACGTTGTAAGAGCCGCGGATATGCAGGGTTTCGAATTCCGCTCCACTGCGTACGTCCAGGACGATCAGGTCATCGTGAGAGTCGATCCAGGACTGCAGCGTTGTCGGATCAACGGAATCGATTTTGGATTGTGTTGAAGAAGTCATATTTTCCTTTGATGCTCATACTGTCCCCGCCGCCGTCGGGCCGGCGGCTGTTATTAGGGATGGGAATGTGCCTGTTCAGGGCTCGTCGATGGGCCGGTTTTCGGCGCTCCTCTTCAGGTGTTATGCCGTGTTTTTAGGTGTTGGTGGGTTCATTGGCCGCTGCCCAGGCGCCGTAGCCGCCGGCCAGGTCGCTGACATTGGTGTGGCCGAGGGCGCGCAGGGTGCTCGCGCCGACGCTGGAGCGCCATCCACCGGCGCAGTGGACCATAACGGGCCGGTCCTGCGGGACTTCCTCGTGGCGCCGGGCGAGTTCGGCCAGCGGGATGCGCAGGGAGCCGGGCACGGCCCCGTCTTCAACTTCACCGGGATTGCGCACATCAAGGACGGTAGCGCTGTTGTCGGTGCGTGCCTGGTCGAAGGTTTCGACGTCGACACGGGGGCCCTGCTGGACGATGCCGCCGAGTTCGGCGAAAGCCCGTGCCGGTGTATCGAGGTAGCCGGTGACCCGGTCGAACCCGATCCGGCTCAGCCGCATGGCGGCCTCTTCCTCGCGTGCCGGGTCCGCGATGATCACGATCTCATCCTCGGCGGCGATGATCATCCCGGCGGTTTCGGCGAAACGGCCGTCGATGCCGACGTTCAGGGACCCGGCGAGGTGGCCTTCGGCGAAGTCCTCCGGTGAGCGGGTGTCGAGGATGCGGGCGCCGCGGACGGCCGCATCCTGCAGCTCCCGCACGTTCAGGGCATGAAGGTCACCGGACGCGCCGGCCAAGGCACGGTCCTTGCGGTTCAACACCGCGTCGGCCGCGAAGTATTCGGGGATGGCCGGTTGCCCGCTGCGGACCATGGTCACGAATTTGTCTTCGCTCATGGGTTGGACGGAGAGGTTCATCATCCGCTGCGCCCCGATCGTGGATTCGAGTTCATCCGAGAGGTTCTTGCCGCAGGCGGAGCCGGCGCCGTGGGCGGGCAGGACACGGACTTCGGCGGGCAGGTTCATCAGCACATTGTGGATGGAGGCGTAGAGGGCACGGGCGAGTTCGTCCGGGTCGGCGCCGACGGCGGCAGCCAGGTCGGGCCGGCCGACGTCGCCAATGAACAGCGCGTCGCCGGTCAACACGGCCTCAGGTGTGGCGTCGCCGGCGTGTTCGCGTACGAGGATGCTGATGGACTCCCAGGTGTGTCCGGGGGTTTCCAGGATCTCCAGCTCCACCTCCCCGAGAGAGACCTTTTCGCCGTGGCTGTAGGTGCGGATCTGGTATTCGGTCTCGGCCCGGCGGCCGTATCCGATCCACGCTCCGGTTGCGGCGGCGAGCTCGAGGTGGCCGGCGACGAAGTCGGCGTGGAAGTGGGTGTTGATCACCCCGGTGATGGCCAGGTGGTTCGCCGCCGCGTCGGCGAGGTATTCAGCGATGTCGCGGCGCGGATCAACGAGGACGGCCTGGCCGGTCGTTTCATCACCAATCAGGTAGGAGCCGTGGGACAGGCATCCGAGGTAGTACTGCTTTAAGATCATTTTTCTTCCTCCAAATAGTTGTCCTCGATGGGAACG
>NZ_KI914653.1:35181-37042 GCF_000520495.1 Arthrobacter sp. H14 | reverse complement strand
CGAACGTGTTTGTTGTTGAGTTTGTGCGCCACGCGCGCGGCGGTGAGTGACCCGGCGATCGCGGGTATGGCGAAAGCCAGTGTGGTGGCCCAGTCGATGGTGAATCCTGTGGCGTGGGCGCTGAAGCCAGCTGCGGAGTTGATCGCTATGATGACCAGTGATGTTCCGACGGCCTGGGCCATGGACAAACCCAGGAAGATCGTCAGTGCGGGGACGATGAGAAAACCTCCGCCGACGCCGAGCAGCCCGGTCAGGAACCCGATCCCCAAGCCCACCGCCAAGGATTTAGTCAGGCAGCCGCGGGTGAAAGATTTCCCGCCGGTGTCGCAGCCGCCGGCTGTTTCTTTGGTGCGGGAGAGCATGCGGATGCCGGCGGCGACCATGATGACGGCGAAGGCCAGCAGCAGCATGTCTTCGTTCAGGAGCCGGCCGGCCGCGGCTCCGGCCCATGCCGCTGGAATGCCGGCGGCCCCGACCAGTAGTGCAATGCGCCAGCTGATACCTGTGCGGATGCGCGGGATCACGGCGGCGATGGAGGAGGCTCCGACGACGAGCAGGGAGGTGGGGATCGCTTCGTGGGTGCTCAGTCCCACTCCGTAGACCAGGGCGGGCACGGCGATGATGGAACCGCCGGCCCCGACCAGGCCGAGTACGGCGCCGACCAGCAACCCCAGCGCCAGGGCGGCGGCGATCATGATGCCAGGGACTTCTCGCCGCTGGCCTCTTGAACCGGCAGTTGCAGGATGGCTGCTTCGCGGGTCGGTTCTGCTGCGGTCCGGTTCCAGGGCATGGCGGCCAGTGCTTTGCCCATGGCGCAGGTGTTGGTCGCGGCGGAGAAGGTCAGTCCGGTGCCGATGGTTCCGGCGAGGATGCGGAATTTCGGTGAGAGGAATTTACCACCGGCAAGTCCGGTGATGACGAGGGAGCCTGCCACCAGGCGGACCTGGCGCTCCAGGTCCCAGCGCTGGGCGCCGCGGACGACGTCGCCTCCGGCAGCGGCGAATGCCGGGACGCCGCCGGTGAGGACGTGGGCGGTTTCGATGCCGGCGCCGCCGAGACGTTGACGGGCCTGTTCGGCGCGGACGCCGGACTGGCACACCAACACGACGCGTTGACCGAGCCGTTCGGTGAGTTCATCGGCGTGTTCGGAGAGCAGCGGCAGTGGCACGTTGTAGGAGCCGCGGATATGCATGGATTCGAATTCGGCTCCGCTGCGCACATCCAGGATGATCAGCTCACTGTGTGTGTCGGTCCACGAGCGGAGGGTTTCCGCGTCCACGGTGGTGACGTCGGGTCCGGTGGTTGTTGAAGGGTTCATGTGGTCGCTTTCGTGTTGTTACGCCTCCGCTGCAGGCCGGTGCCGGCGGCGGAGGCGTGCTTGGTGTTGCGGGGTGTTTCAGGGTTTGTGTACGGGGCGGCCTTCGGCCGTCCAGGCGCTCATGCCGCCGGCCATCGTGTCGGCGCAAAGGCCTGCGACCAGCAGGTCCGCTGCGGCGCGGGCGCTTCTGCCGCCGCCGGCGCAGACGGTGATGACCGGCCGGCCGGCGTCGAGCTCTCCGGTGCGGCCTCCGAGTTGTCCCAGCGGAATGTGTACCGCCCCGGGGATGACGCCGTCTGCGACTTCCTCAGATTCACGCACGTCCACGATGGTTGCGGAGTTGCGCCGTTCGTTGGCCTCTTTGGTGGTGATTTCAGACATGGCGGTATTACCTTTCTGCGATGGTTTTGGTGGGTTCCTTAGGCGTTGGCAGGAACGTTCACATCGGCCCAGGCGCTGTAGCCGCCGGCCAGGTCGCTGACGGTGGTGTGGCCGAGGGCACGCAACACGCTGGCGCCGACGCTGGAGCGCCAGCCGCCGGCG
>NZ_KI914653.1:33633-35081 GCF_000520495.1 Arthrobacter sp. H14 | reverse complement strand
GCCGGCGCAGTGGACGAGGACCGGCCGGTCTGAGGGGACTTCTTCGTGGCGTCGGGCCAGTTCAGCCAGCGGGATGCGCAGGGAATCGGGCACGGCCCCGTCGTCGACTTCACCGGGGTTGCGTACGTCAAGTACGGTGACGTCGCCTCCGGTGCGTTCCTGGTCGAAGGCTTCGACGTCAACACGCGGGCCCTGCTGAACGATGCCGCCGAGTTCGGCGAACGCGCGGGCAGGAGTCTGCAGGTAGCCGGCGACCCGGTCGAAACCGATCCGGCCCAGCCGCATGGCGGCCTCTTCTTCACGTCCCGGGTCGGCGATGATCACGATCTCGTCATCGGAGCCGATGACCATCCCGGCGGTTTCGGCAAAACGGCCATCAAGACCGACGTTCAGGGACCCGGCGAGGTGGCCTTCGGCGAAGTCCTCCGGTGAGCGGGTATCGAGGATACGCGCCCCGCGGACAGCGGCATCCTGCAGCTCGCGCACGTTCAGGGCGTGAAGGTCGCCGTATGTGCCGGCCAAGGCGCGGTCTTTGCGGTTCAACACCGCGTCGGCCGCGAAGTATTCGGGGATGGCAGGCTGCCCGCTGCGGACCATCGCCACGAATTCGTCCTCGGACATGGGCTGGACGGAGAGGTTCATCATCCGCTGCGCACCGATCGTGGATTCGAGTTCATCCGAGAGGTTCTTGCCGCAGGCGGAGCCGGCGCCGTGGGCCGGCAGGACACGGACTTCGGCGGGAAGGTTCATCAGCACATCGTGGATGGAAGCGTAGAGTGCCCGGGCCAGTTCGTCCGGGTCGCAGGGAATCGGGCACGGCCCCGTCGTCGACTTCACCGGGGTTGCGTACGTCAAGTACGGTGACGTCGCCTCCGGTGCGTTCCTGGTCGAAGGCTTCGACGTCAACACGCGGGCCCTGCTGAACGATGCCGCCGAGTTCGGCGAACGCGCGGGCAGGAGTCTGCAGGTAGCCGGCGACCCGGTCGAAACCGATCCGGCCCAGCCGCATGGCGGCCTCTTCTTCACGTCCCGGGTCGGCGATGATCACGATCTCGTCATCGGAGCCGATGACCATCCCGGCGGTTTCGGCAAAACGGCCATCAAGACCGACGTTCAGGGACCCGGCGAGGTGGCCTTCGGCGAAGTCCTCCGGTGAGCGGGTATCGAGGATACGCGCCCCGCGGACAGCGGCATCCTGCAGCTCGCGCACGTTCAGGGCGTGAAGGTCGCCGTATGTGCCGGCCAAGGCGCGGTCTTTGCGGTTCAACACCGCGTCGGCCGCGAAGTATTCGGGGATGGCAGGCTGCCCGCTGCGGACCATCGCCACGAATTCGTCCTCGGACATGGGCTGGACGGAGAGGTTCATCATCCGCTGCGCACCGATCGTGGATTCGAGTTCATCCGAGAGGTTCTTGCCGCAGGCGGAGCCGGCGCCGTGGGCGGGCAGC
>NZ_KI914653.1:26480-33533 GCF_000520495.1 Arthrobacter sp. H14 | reverse complement strand
GTAGAGTGCCCGGGCCAGTTCGTCCGGGTCGGCGCCGACGGCGGCAGCCAAATCGGGGCGCCCGACGTCGCCAATGAACAGCGCGTCGCCGGTCAACACGGCCTCAGGTGTGGTGTCGCCGGCGTGTTCGCGGACCAGGATGCTGATGGACTCCCAGGTGTGTCCGGGGGTCTCCAGGATCTCCAGCTCCACCTCCCCGAGTGAGACCTTTTCGCCGTGGCTGTAGGTGCGGATCTGGTATTCGGTTTCGGCCAGGCGGCCGTATCCGATCCACGCTCCGGTGGCGGCGGCGAGCTCGAGGTGGCCGGCGACGAAGTCGGCGTGGAAGTGGGTGTTGATCACCCCGGTGATGGTCAGGTTATTCGCGGCCGCGTCGGTGAGGTATTCGGCGATGTCGCGGCGCGGGTCGACGACGATTGCCTGGCCGGTCGTTTCATCACCAATCAGGTAGGAGCCGTGGGACAGGCATCCGAGGTAGTACTGCTTTAAGATCATTTTTCTTCCTCCAAATAGTTGTCCTCGATGGGAACGAAACCAGTATTACAGATACCCCCGGGGGTATGCAAGACACCCCTGGGGGTATACACTCGGAGGTGGGAAAAGCAAGACTATGGAGGAACCAATGCAACTCGACACCACAGACCTGGGCCCGGTCGTGAATCGGCTTAAGCGCGCGCAGGGCCAGCTTGGCGCTGTCACCCGCATGCTCGAAGAAGGCAGTGACTGCAAGGATGTGGTGACGCAGCTCGCCGCGGTGTCGCGGGCGCTGGACAAGGCCGGGTTCGCCATTATCGCCAGCGGCCTGGAGCAGTGCATGAGCCAGGAGGACCCCAGTATCGATAAGAAGGACCTGGAAAAACTCTTCCTCTCCCTCGCCTGAACGGCATCACCGACCGCGGGAAGAATCGCCCAAGCAGGAACAACCAGCAAGGAGCAGCAGATGAGCTACACCCACACAGTTACCGTCAACCTTTCATACGCTGACGCGGTGGAACGGACCAAGGAGGCCCTGTCTGAACAGGGGTTTGGCATCCTCTCCGAAATCGACGTCCGCTCCACCTTCGAGAACAAGCTCGGCACCGAGGCCGGAGACGAGCTGGGAGACTACATCATCCTGGGCGCCTGCAACCCCAGCCTGGCCCAGCGCGGCCTCACCGCCGAGCCGGATCTCGGGGCGCTGCTGCCGTGCAATGTCGTCGTACGCCGCGGCCCATCGGATGGCACCACGGTGGTCCAGACCATCGATCCACAGACCATGGTCCAGCTCAGCGGGACCGACGCTGTCCAGGACGTGGCCAACGACGCCGACACCCGGCTGCGCGCCGCCCTGGCTCAACTACCCGCAACCGGGGCCTGAAAATCCTCAAGGCCCACCACCGCTGAAGCCTCCCACATCACGGGAGCGGTAAACATCCCGGTCCATGACCTGCTGTCCCGGATGGACGACGTTGTTGCCGACGTTAACCGACGCTGCACCATATAGTCCGGCCGGTACGGTTGTCATCCGGGATGAACTCTTACTCGGCGCCGACCTTGTCGGCGTCGTGGCGCTTGGGAAGGATCTTCGGCAGCAGCGACGGCAGCACCAGGATGGCGACCGCCACCAGCAGCAGCCCAACGGTCAGCGGGCGGGTGAAGAAGACCGAGAAGTCGCCCTGGCTGATCGAGAGTGCGCGCCGCAGCTGGGTTTCCATCATCGGGCCGAGGATCGCGCCCAAAATTGCCGGGGCCACCGGGAAGTCGTAAACCCGCATGAAGAAGCCCCCGACCCCGATCGCGCAGACAATCAGCACCTCGACCAGGCTGCCGGAAATCGAGTACACGCCGAGGATGCCGAACACCAGGATGCCGGTGTACAGCAGTTCCTTCGGGATGTCCAGGATCTTGATCCACAGTTTCACCAACGGCAGGTTGATGACCAGCAACATGACGTTGCCGATGAACAGCGATGCGATCAGCGTCCAAACCAGGTCGGGTGAGGTCTCGAACAGTTGCGGACCGGGCTGGATGTTGTAGATCTGGAAGGCGGACAGGATGATGGCCGCCGTGGCCGACGTCGGAATACCGAGGGTCAGCAGCGGCACCAGCACACCCGAGAAGGATGCGTTGTTGGCCGCTTCGGGGCCGGCGATACCTTCGATGGCGCCCTTGCCGAACTCGTCCTTGTGCTTCGAGAGCCGTTTCTCCAGGTTGTAGGAGAGGAAGGTCGGAACTTCGGATCCGCCGGTGGGCATGGAGCCGAAGATGAAGCCGAGGAAACCGCCGCGGATCCAGGGTTTCCAGACGCGCTTGCGTTCGGCCTTGTTCAACCAGATCCTGCCGGAGAATTCGACCTTCTCCTCCTTGGCGAACTGCAGCCGTGCCAGACCGTAAAGCGCCTCGCCGATGGCGAAGAGCCCGATCACGACAATGACGATGTCGACGCCGCCGAGCAGTTCCGGTGCACCGAAGGTGAAGCGTTGCTGTCCGGTGAGGAAGTCGAGCCCGATCAGGCCGATGAACAGGCCGGCGAAGAGGCTGATCATGCCGCGGATGATGGAGGTTCCCACCAACGCGGTGACGGAGACGAAGGCGAGCACCATCAGGGCGAAGTAGTCGGTGGCCTGGAAGGATTTGGCCAGATTCGCCACAAGGGGCGCGAGGAACGTCAATCCAAGTGTCGAGATGATGCCGGCGAAGAAGGAGCCCATCACCGCCGTCGCCAATGCTGGACCGGCACGGCCGGCCTTCGCCATCGGATGCCCGTCTATCGCCGTCGCAACAGACCCAGCCTCACCGGGGGTGTTGAGCAGGATGGAGGTGATCGCGCCGCCGTACAGGGAGCCGTAGTAGATACCGGCGAAGATGATCAGTGCGCCGGTCGGGTCAAAACCATAGGTCAGCGGCAGCAGCAGCGCCAGCGCCAGCGCCGGCCCAATGCCGGGCAGGACGCCGACAAACGTCCCAATAGTGACGCCGACGGCGGCGAAGAGCAGATACTGCAGCTCAAATGCGTTGGCGAAGCCGTTCGCCAGATCGGAAAAAACATCCATACGTTGTTACAGCACCATTTCCATTAGTCCGGCTGGCAACCGCACGCCGAGCACCTCGGTGAAGAAGAAGTAGACAGCGACGGAGAAGAGTACAGCGACAATGATGTCGCGGATCCATTTACGGCTCCCGCCCACCCAGGCGATGGCCAGAAAGAAGATTGCGGTGGCCGGAATGTAGCCGATCGGTTCGAGCACGTAGGCGTAGATCACCAGTCCAACGATCACCGTCCACAGTGTCCGCCAGTGCGTGTCGGCATGCTCCTCGGCGGCCTGTTCCCGGAGATCGTAATCCGGCTTCAGCGTGGTGCGGACCAGGAAAGCAATCCCGAACCCCATCAGGCCAATGCCGACGATGACCGGGAAGAAGCCGGGCTGCTGTGGCCCGAAACCGCCCTCGGAAGCAATGCGGAACGCGTCGAACAGGACCACCGCCGCGCCAAGAATTATGACGGCGGCGGCGATCCTGGTTCCGAGCTTGCCCCGTGAGAGCTGCGCGGAGTCGATGTTGCTATCGATCACTCGACAATCCCCAGGTCCTTCAGGGTCTTGGTGATGTCCTTATCTTCCTGGTCAATGTACTCGGAGAATTTCTCACCGGTCATCAGGTAGTCCTCCCAGTTGTTCGCCTCAAGGACCTGTTGCCACTCTTCGGTGTCATGCATTTCCTCGATCATGGAGACTGCGGCGGCACGCTGCTCGTCGGTGATCTCCGGAGGTGCGACGACGCCGCGCCAGTTGGCGATGGAAACGTCATAGCCGGCCTCGATAATGGTCGGGGCGTCCACGCCTTCGATCGGCTCCTCGCTCGAGACGGCCAGCAGGCGCATCTCGCCCGCGGCGATCTGGTCAGCGAACTCCGCCAGGCCGGATGCAGCCGCGTCGACATCGCCCGATAGGACGGCCGGCGTCAGCTCGCCGCCACCGGAGTAGGGGATGTAGTTGATCTTGGACGGTTCGATTCCGACAGCCTCTGCCAGCTTGGCGACCAGGATCTGGTCCACGCCACCGACGGAGCCGCCGCCCCAGGCAATGCTGCCCGGGTCTGCCTTAAAGTCTTCCATCAGCTGCTTGAGGTTCTTGTACTTCGAATCGGCCGGAACCGCGATGGCGTCATACTCGGCCGTCAGCCGGGCGATCGGCGTCGTGTCGTCAAGGTCGACCTGCGAGTCGGTCTGCTCGATAGCGCCGACCAGGATTTTGCCGATCACCATCAGCTGGTGCGGGTCACCGGCATTCTCGCCGACGAACTGGGTCAGGCCAATGGTGCCGGAGCCGCCGGGCACATTGTAGACGTCCGAGCCGGTCTCGATCACGCCACCTTCGTCCAGTGACCGTGCGATGGAGCGGGCGGTCATGTCATAGCCGCCGCCGGGGTCGGCCGGAGCCATGACCTGGATAGCTTCGGTGGGATATTCGGCAGCCGCTTCGCCGCCGCCTTCACCGCCTCCGCCGCCGCTTCCGCCACAGCCGGTCAGCACCAGCAGCCCTGCTGCGAGCGGTGCAGCCCACTGTGCCAACCGGCGCTTTCTGGAAACGTTCCTGGAAATTCTCATTGCTGACCATCCTCTTCGATGAAGGTGCGGAGTGTTGTTCTGGGAGGCCATTGCTGTGACCTGCGCTACCGACGATATAGTGGCCCGGATCACTGCTCGTGCTTATTTCAATTTTCGTCGCATAATGCTTATTGTTTGAGTTCTGCTCATTTTGATCACTGCGACTTTGCCGAGGGGAGGAGGCGCCATGAATGCAGGTAACACCGACGGGTCAACCCGGACCGGATCCGCCGCCGCGCCTCCGCCGGAGCGGTTCGTCCAGCCACCCCGGAACCTCTGGCGGATGCGCCTTCCGGGGCTGAATTTCGCCAGCCAGATCCTGTTGCTGCAGCTCGCCGTCGTCGTCCTTGTCGTGCTGGTGACCGCCTCTGTGCACGGGTGGCTGACGTACCAGCGCCTCGGCATGGAAGCCGAACTTCGGGCGCTGTCGGTCGCCCGTACCGTCGCCACTTACGACAAGGTACGCTCCGGGGCTGACCGGATGACGGCCGCCGACGCCGCGGAACTGCCGCAAAGCCAGCTGAAAAATGGGCCGCTGGTTCCGCTGGCGCAGGATATCCAGGCACGAACCGGCGCCCTTTTCGTGGTAGTTACGGACGACGAGGGCATCCGTCTTACGCACCCCAATCCGGAGCGGTTGGGCCACCGCGTCAGTACTGATCCGACGGCGGCGCTCAGCGGCCGCGAAGTGACCAACGTTGAGCGGGGCACGCTCGGCCTGTCCGCCCGCGCGAAGGTGCCGATCTACGCGCCGGATTCCGAATCGGTGGTGGTGGGGGAGGTCAGCGTCGGTTTCGCCATTGCAGACATTTTGAACAACCTGCGTAAAGACATAGTCCCGATCGCACTGACCGCGGTCTCCGCTTTGGCGCTCGGCGTCATCGGTTCCTGGCTGCTGGGCAGGCGACTGCGCCGGCTCACGCTCGGGCTCGAACCGGAGGAAATCACCGCCTTGGCGCAGGACCAGGAAGCCGTGCTGCGTGGGGTGGACGAAGGCGTGATCGGCATTTCCGCCGACCGGCGCATCACCGTGGTTAACGCGGAAGCACGCCGGCTGCTGGGATTAAGGCCCGGGGACGACGTCGTTGGGTGCCTTCTCGACGAAGCCGGACTGCCGCCGTCGTTGTCAAAGCTGGTGGAGCAGGCGGTGCCTGAGTCGCCGTCGATTGAAGAGGTGATCAGCTCCCGGGTGCTTATCCTGAATGCGCGGGCGGTGCAGCGCAGAGGTCACGGCCCGGACCTCGGCACCGTCATCATGCTGCGCGACCGCACCCAATTGCAGTCCCTGACGCGGCAGTTGCAGGCGGTCAGCGCGATGACGACGGCGTTGCGCGCCCAGCGGCACGAGTTCGCCAACCGGCTGCACACAGTTTCCGGGCTGCTGGGCATCGGCGACTACCGCGAGGCGGAGGAATACGTGGGCGGATTGCTCGCCACCGGGCCGTTGAAGTATCCGGTGGAGCAGGCGGAACTGCTTGACGATCCGTATCTGCGCGCGTTCATCGGGGCGAAGAGCGTGGAGGCCGCCGAACGCGGAGTGCACCTGCGGATCGGGCCGGAGACGCTCGTGCGCGGGCGGATCTCGGATGCGCACGACGTCACGACGGTGATCGGAAACCTCATCGACAATGCCGTGCATGCGGCGGTGCACGGCGCCAATACCGACCGTTGGGTGGAGGCCGAACTGTTGGATGAGTTGACCGGCGACGACGGTATTCTGCACGTGGTGGTGGCGGACTCCGGCGACGGAACGCCTGACGGTGCACGGATCTTCACGGAAGGTTTCTCGACGGCGTCGGCAACACCGCTGGATGCGCACGGGCAGGGGCTGGGCCTGCCATTATGCCGGCAGATCGCCCGGGACCGAGGCGGAGACGTCTGGCTGGCCGAAAACGGGAGCCCGGGCGGGCCCGGCGCGGTATTCTGCGCGCGGCTGCCCGGTACGGTGGAACCGCGGGTGGCGGCGCCGGATGAAGCACCGGAAGCAAAAGTGGCCGAGGACCGAATCACAGGGAGGACGGAATGAGCGAGGACCTGCACGTACTGATCGTCGACGACGACTTCCACGTCGCGAAGCTCCATTCGGCCTATGTGGATTCGGTTCCCGGATTCAAGGCTCTGAGCCCGGCGGGGACCGCGGAACTGGCCCTGCGCGCCGTCGAAAGCCAGCATCCCGACCTGGTGCTGCTGGACGTTTACCTTCCGGACGCCTTCGGCCTGGACCTGCTGCGCACCTTGGATACCGACGTCCTCATCCTCAGCGCTGCGGCGGAGGCTGCCTCGGTGCGGCAGGCACTGCGGCGTGGCGCCATCGGCTACCTGATAAAACCCTTCGCCGCCGAGCAGTTGACGCAGCGCCTGCGGGCCTACGCCCGGTACCGGCGCATACTGGCCGGGGACCAGACCGTCGATCAGGACACGATCGAGCGCGCCATCCGGTCACTTAGTCCCTCCGTGTCGGCCGGCCC
>NZ_KI914653.1:25200-26380 GCF_000520495.1 Arthrobacter sp. H14 | reverse complement strand
CCCTCCGTGTCGGCCGGCCCGAGCCGTGCCCGGTCCGCCACCGAAACCGCCGTTTTGGAAGCGCTGCAGCCGGGCGAGCAGTATTCCACTATGGCCGTCGCCAAGCAGGTCGGCGTCTCCCGGGCCACCGCCCAGCGGTACTTGTCAGCGCTGGTCGACGACGGCACCGTCGACATCCAGCTCCGGTACGGCAACACCGGCCGACCTGAACACCGGTACGGCCTCGCGCAGTAGGAGACTGGGTTCTCCGGGCGGTTCTGGTCGCAATCCTTCATAACGACGGCGGTGCTTGTTTTGGGGTGTCGACCTGCGTAATGTGGACAGCGGTTGAGCAGGGGCCGAAGCACGCTTTCAGCATGGAGAAAATCTCTTGGAAACCAACCTACGGTCGCCAGTTCCAGTCCGGACCAGCCAAGCCTCCCGGCCTCTTTCCGGGATTGCCTCATTAGTCCGCGCCGCATTTCGACGGCGACCGGGTAAGTATTCCGCCGCTGTCTCTGTTTCCAACGCCGACGAACAAGGCATCAGCGAGAGCAACGCCGCCCTCACTACTGGTCCGGCCGTGCTCAGCGACGAGGCCTACTCCCGGATTGTCGACCATGATCCCGGCCCCGAAACACTGCAGCACTATTACCAATTGGCCGCTGAACTCTCGCAAACGGACCCACGCCAGAAAACTCCCTAATGCACCGCCATGACAATGACAAATAAACTACTGTCCGGCGCAGCCGCAGCGCTGCTGGGTCTCGGGCTGCTCACCGGATGTTCGGTGCCGGAGGATTACAACGCGAAAACCGCACAGGAGCTGCAAAGCAAGGTCCTGACGGTTACCGAGCACGCCGCCGATGGCGAGTATGGCAAAGCACTGAAGGCCCTCGTGAGTTTGGACGACCTGGTTGAATTCGCCGCGGCGAACGGTTTGCTCGACGCCGAACGCAGCGACGACATCGAGGCCACCATCACTGTGGTGCGGGCCGATCTTGAGGCAAAAATCGCGGCAGGACAGGAAGACGATTCTTCCCGGGACTCACACGACGATTCCGACAATAGGTCGGAGCACCCGGCGCCTTCGGTACCGGATGTCGCGCCCGTTCCTGCTCCTGCACCGGGTGGCGCGCCTGTTCCTGCGCCCGCTCCGGCTCCGGCTCCGGCCCCGGCACCCGCCCCGGCCCCGGCACCC
>NZ_KI914653.1:14233-25100 GCF_000520495.1 Arthrobacter sp. H14 | reverse complement strand
CCTGCTCCAGCTCCAGCTCCGGTGCCGGGGCCCGGCACGACGCCGGCCGTCCCGGTAGAACCGGAACCAGTGCCCTCCACAGAGCCTCCTGAGGACGGAGTGGTCGCGCCGCCGTCATCCGTACCGCCACCTCCCGAACCCGAACCCGAGTTGCCGCCGGAAGAGACGGAGCCCGTCGTCCCACCCGAAGAGACGCCTCCAGCACCTGGAACCGGTGCGCCGGTCCCTCCGCCTGACGACGGCGCCTCCGGCGGATCAAGCGGCGAAGGCGGCGGCTCAAGCGGCGGCGGCTGAGGCACAGCGGGCAAACAACGCCGCTTGATCTCGATTACATGCGCGCCCACCTAAACTGGGCAGATGACGGATACTGCGTTGCTTGGTCCGCGCATGGCACCGGAGCTGCACTTGACGACATTCAATATCCGTCGCCCGATGCCGCATCTGAATAAGCGCAGCCCGGACGCGTGGGCCTACAGGCAAGGGGCAGTCCGGCGGTTGATGACAGCCGAACAACCGACTTTGCTTGGTCTCCAGGAAGCCATGCCCATCCAGATGCAATTCCTCGCTTCGGTCCTTCCCTCCAGCTTTGATTCGGTGGGCCGTGGCAGGAAGAGTGATGGCAGCGGCGAACACTGTCCCATCTTCTTCGACTCCAACCGCTTGGAACTGTTGCGCTGGGATCAACAGGCGCTCTCCGCCACACCGAAAGTGCCGGGCTCCACCAGTTGGGGAAACCGGATTCCCCGCATTCTGGTTTCTGCCACCTTCCGGGACCTGGAAACGGGCCACGAATTCGTCGTGCTCAATACGCATTTGGACCATATCTCGCTCAAGTCAAGAGTACGATCCGGCGCAGCAATCCTGGATGTCGTCCTGGCGGCTGAATTGCCGGTCATTCTCATGGGGGATTTCAACGTGGATGTCGATTCACGCCTCCACCGCTTGTTGGTCTCCAGCGGCGCCCTTTCTGATTCCTGGCGCACCGCAAAGGAACGGCTCACAGCACACTGGGGAACCTTTCCCAATTACCGGCCACCGCGCAATGATGCCAAGCGTATTGACTGGATTCTCACTGGTTCATCGATCGCCATCGAGCGCGCCGGCATCAACATCAAAACCTACGACGGCGTTTGGCCCTCCGACCATGCCCCGGTTCAGGCTGCAGTGCGATTCCGGTCGGGATGAACACGCCGGCCGGAAGCTGCACTCCAGGCGAATATCGCTCCGCAGACAACGGCACCCAGTGCTCCCGCCGCAAGATCGCCGAGAGTGTCCCGGTAACCCACGTTGATGGCCGCATCAACATAGGTGTAGCCCCACCATTCACCGAACTCCCACAACACACTGAGCGCGACGCCTTGGGCGGTGATGAGATACACGACAGCACCACGTCCTGTGACGGCACCTTGCCCCATGAATTGAACCGGCGTGGTTGAAGCAGTACCTGCGGTACGCAGAACCAGCAGATGCGAGATCCCGGCGAGCACACCAGTTGTGGCGGCATGGATGAGGAAATCCCACCATTCGATCGCCTCGTACACGTTGGTAATGCTGCTCCAGGCGGCTGTCAGCAGGATGACGCCTGTGGCGATGTCCGCCGAGGGCCTGAGCCGAAGGGAACGTGCGATCAGCAGACCCAGCAACACCAGCAGCAACACCGCGACATCCACCAGACTCAGCCAAATCACGGCGCCAACCAGACTCAATACGCCCACGGCCCTGACGCCGTCGGCCGCTAATTCTCCAACGGAGGTGGGTCTGCGGATAACGGCTTGCAGCATGTACTTAACCTACCTCTGTAGGCTCGGAAACATGCTTCCCTCGGTATCCGTCGTGATTCCCTGCCTGAACGATGCGGGGCCACTTGAGAAGTGCCTGCGAACACTGGGTGCTCAGACGCATTCGCCGATGGAAATCATCGTTGTCGATAACGGGAGTACGGACAGCAGCGCCAGCGTCGCGCGCCGCCACGGAGCGATCCTGATCAGCGAGCCAGTTCCCGGTATTGCCGCCGCTGCATCCGCCGGATATGACCACGCCGCCGGGGACATCATTGTCCGTTGTGATACGGATTCGCTGCTGCCCGTTTCCTGGGTCCAGCAGATCGCGACTACCTTCCACGAGGATCCAACTCTGGGAGCGTTGACTGGTCCGGGAACGTTTTACGAGCTGAGGCCTCCCTGGTCCTGGCTGTGGAACGTGGTCTACGTCTATGGATACTTCGCCGCCGTCGGTTCGGCGCTGGCCGGTGTCCCGTTGTTCGGTTCGAATATGGCGGTCCGGCGCAGCTGCTGGGAAGCAGTCCGGCCCGAGGTGCACCGAAACGACGTTGGAATGCACGACGATATGTGCCTGAGCATGCATCTCGGACTGCGGTTCCGGATCCGGTTCCAGCGTTCGCTGCAGGTGGGAATTTCGCCACGTGCCCTGGTGGGCCGCGGAAACCGCCGTCGTCGAATACAGCGGGCCTTCCATACCCTTGGCGCCCATGGAACCGAAAATCTTCCGTGGAACCGCTGGGCACGGCGGCTGGGCCTGGGGAAAACTACCGGACGGCTGCATACCAAATGAGCAGCATGGTGACGAGAAAACCGGTGAGGTAGTTGAGCCAGAGAAACCGCTGCCAGCCGGCATGCGCACGCCCCGATGCATCATCGGTGACGGTCCTGTACGGCCAAACATTCGCCATGTAGGGGAGCGCCAATAGGGCGGCCAAAGCGGCCGGCCACCCGGCGGGAAGCATCAGGACGCTGGCCAGACCGTAGGCGGCGAAGGACAACCAGACGGTGGTTTTTGCTCCCAGCACAGTGCCCACCGAACCGACGTTTCCGGCACGGTCGGAGACAATATCCTGCACCGCGCCGAACGCGTGACTGGCCATGCCCCAAAGGAAAAAGGCGCCGAGAACGCCAATGAGGGCGGGCGTGTAGGTTGCTCCCGAATAGGCGAGGCCGAAGACAGCCGGGCTGACAAAGTGAAAACTTGAGGTGGCCGAATCGATGAACGGCCGCTCCTTGAGCCGCAGACCGGGAGCGCTGTAGGCAATGACGGCGAAGACGCTCAACGCAAGCACCGCCGTCGAACTCCATGTTCCGGTGATGACTAGGTACGCCAGGAACGGAACGTTGGTTGCCAGCACTGCCAGCAAGGTCGTGCGATGCAGGCGGCGGTCCAGCACCGCCCCTTCCGTGCCGCCCTTGCGGGGGTTGAGGATGTCCGATTCGTAGTCGAATACGTCGTTGATGCCATACATGGCGAAGTTGTAAGGAATCAGGAAGTACAACGTTCCAAGGATGAAACGCCAGTCGACGGTTCCGGTTGTCAGGATGTAGGCGGCGGCAAACGGGAACGCGGTGTTGACCCAGGAAACCGGGCGCGAGGTGACGAGTAATTCCGCCAGCAGCGGCCTGGCGCCGGTGCTCTTGGTCTGCGCGTTTGTGGATTTATTCACGACGGCGGCTCCGCGACTTGGCTGCCATCAGTTGCCAGAGTGCCGGCAACAGCAAGGCCGCGGCAAGCACGTAGAGGAAATCTTCCACCGGCGCGGCTCCAATTCTCCAGCCGGAAATCTGCTCGCTGCTGTAGCTGAAGAAACCGGCTGCGATCATCAGATTATCGAATACCGCCGTCAGTACACACAACAGTACGAGGGTCACAGCCACGGCGATGCCCCACTGCTTGCGTCCGGATCCACTGTTCCGGCGCCGGACCGAAAGGATGTACGACGCCGCCACGGTGGCCGCAACAAGCGTGAAGCCAAGATTGAGTAACCAGTAGGTCATCGACGGACTGCCTGCATGTCCGGCTGTAACCGTCCGGTTGAGAGCCTCCGGTGCGCAAGTTGGAAAAGGTTCATGGTCAGGTAGCTGAGGAACGTCAGGAAGAATAGCTCCTCGAGGGGCAGCTCAGGTGCCACCTCGATGCCGGTCATGAAGGCACTTTCGCCGCGGAAGAAGATGCCAAGTGAAATGCCGGCAAGATCCCAACTAGTGAAGAAAACCAAGCCGGCGGCCGTCACCACTGCTGCCCGGACCGGTGCCAGCCAAAAGAACAATTTGAGCCGGGCATCCAGGATCACCATCCCGGCCAGCGAAAATAGAACCACCGCCAGATACGTTCCGCCCATCATGGCCGGACCACTTTTTCTCCGTCGGAGCCGCTGCTGCTTCCTGTGGGTTCGGGCAGGGCCGTTGTGCTGGTGTCCCCCGTCAATCTCTTCAGCAGGATCTCCGCACTGATCAAACACATAGGCAGGCCCACTCCCGGAATCGTCGAACCACCGCAGTAATACAGTCCCTGTACTTTGGAACTCATATTACGGCCGCGGAGAAACGCGCTTTGCCTCAACGTATGGGCAGGGCCAAGTGCCGTCCCATTCCAGGCGTTGAAGTCGGCCGCGAAATCTCCGGGGCCGATGCTCTTGCGGACGGTGATCCGCCGTCGTAAATCCTTAACGCCGGTCCATTCAGCGATCTGGGCGATGACAACCTCCGCCAGTTGCTCCAGTTGAGAGTCACCACCGCCAGCTATGCCACCGGAGCCGAGCGAGATGTCCGCCGGGATCGGGACCAGGACGAACAGGTTCTCATCGCCGGCTGGCGCCACCGTGGGATCGGACGCGCTGGGCTTGCAGACATACAGCGACGCAGGGTCCGGGATGGCAGGCTCCCGTCCGAAGATGCTCTTGAAGTTCTTCGTCCAGTCGGTTGTAAAGAGCAGATTGTGGTGCACCAGTTCGGGAAGCTTGCCCTCCACACCCAGCAGCAGCAGGAGTGCGCCCGGCCCCGGCACGCGCTTTTTCCAATAGCGGGCAGGATAAGTGCGCAATTTCTCCGGCAGCAGGCGGGTCTCGGTGTGGTGCAGGTCGGCGGCCGACACCACGATGTCCGCAGCCGACGTATGAGCGGTTCCATCGGCGTCGGCGTAGCGCACACCGCTTACCTGTGCCTTGCCGTTCCTGCTGCCCTTGCCGGGAGCTGTGAGGATTTCCGTAACGTTGGCATTGCAGATAACGCGGGCACCATGTTGTTGCGCCAGCGACCGGAGCGAATCGACCAGACTGGTGAATCCACCTTGTGGATAGAGCACGCTTCCGGCCAGGTCCAGGTGGCTCATCAGGTGGTACATGCTGGGAGCCAGGTTGGGGGCAGAACCGAGGAAGACGGCGGGATAGCCCAGTATCTTTTGCAACCGGCCGTCTTTCACATAGCGGGCGGCAAACCGGTCCAGCGGCTGCAGCAGCAGGCGGGCCAACTGCGGTAGATTCCGCAGGACTTCCGGCGTCAGCAGTGGGCGGAATGAGGCAAAGCTGGTGTAGAGAAAATATTTCTTCGCCAGGTGATAGGTCTTTTTAGCGGACTCCAGGTAGCGCTCTAGAGCCGCTCCTGCCCCGCGCTCCAATCCCTCGAACGTGGCTACATTGCGTTCCTTGCCGTGATGCATATCGACGGATGCCTTTTCATCCTGGAAAAAGACGCGGTACGCGGGATCCAACGTGAGCAGATCCAGTTGCTGAGAAGTTGAGGTGCCGAGCAGGGCGAAGAAATGGTGGAAGACATCCGGCATCAAATACCAGGACGGACCGGTATCAAAGCGGAAGCCATCGTGCTCCCAACTCCCCGCCCTGCCGCCCGGTTCAGGCTGCTTTTCCAGCACGGTGACGCTGTAGCCGGCCTTCGACAGCAGGGCGGCACCGGCCAGCCCAGCAACCCCTGCCCCAATGATCGTGACGCGCTTGCCGATTCCGGTCCCGCCCTGACCGGTTCCGGTCCAGCCGTCGTTGGCCCGGCCCGCATGTGCGCCGTACCCGCGGGCGCTCATGCGGTTCTTTTCCGCGAACGGGGCCGCACAGTTGTTTGTTGCGTGAGTAAAGCAAGGACCGCCAAGCGCAGCTTTCTTGGATTAGGCACCCGGATCCTTTCTTCAGCCAGAGTCGCCGCAGGTGTCCGCGCGATCCGGTCCGCCAGTTCCCTGAAGAGGGATTGTGCCGCCGCTACCGCATACCTGCTGCTGTGTGGAAGCTTGGCTATGGCAGGTAGCGCGGCGTCCAAATCAGTGTAGATATCGCGCAGGACGGCATTTTTCGCAGCTTCGTTCAGGTTATTGATGCTCAAGTCGGGCAGGTAGCACCGGTGCAGAGTATTCGCGTCCTGTGCCATGTCCCGCAGGAAGTTCACCTTTTGGAAGGCCGCGCCAAGGCGCCGGGCACCGGCGTCGAGCACGCTCACCTCAGCAGCCGATACATCACGGCCGGTAAGGAAGGCGCGTACGCACATTAGTCCGACGACTTCGGCAGAACCGTAAATGTAATGCTGCAGGGATTCGGGCGTATGCACGACGGGGCTCAGATCCGACCGCATCGAGGCAAAGAAGGGCCTCGTGAGGTCGGTAGTGATTCCGACTTCGCGTGCTGTCACCGCGAAGCTATGACTGATGAGATTGGCGCTGTAGCCGGTACGCAACGCCTCCTCGGTTTCCAGCTCGAACCCGTCCAAACACTCGCGGACGCGTTGCTGCCCGGCGCCGGAACCGGAGGCGGACCCATCGACGATTTCATCGGCAATCCGGACCAGTGCGTAAATGTTCTGCACATGCCGGCGCACCGGCTGCTCCAACAAGCGGCAGGCAAGGGAGAACGACGTCGAGTAGCGGCTGATCACGAGGGCGGCGGCTTCCTGCGCCACACGGTTGTACATATCTGGCTGCGCTTTAGTGCTCATCAACAACTCCGGGAGACAGCATGATCGAGCAAAGATGACAGCTCAACGGTGAGACCGCGGGGCAGGTTTGATGTCCGAAGCAACTCGAGCGCATCACGCGTGCACCGGCCGGCTTGGTCCTTCACGTAGCTCCGGGCACCGCAGAATTTAAGCAGGCCGCGCACCGCGTCTGCCTGGGCGCCGCTGATAACCGGGCGGTCCAGGAGCTGGCGGATTTCGGTCCAGCTTCCGGTTGTCGACGCGTAGGACATGAGAAGAGTGTATTTTCCTTCCACAAGATCCGAAACGGTCGATTTGCCGGTCAGGGCTTCATCCCCAAAGGTTCCGAGAAGGTCGTCTATCAGTTGGTAGGCGGTGCCGGTCAGCCTGCCAACGGTTCCCACCAGCCCGGCAGTATCCTGGCTGGCCCCCGCGAGCAAGGCACCGGCCTGCATCGGGGCTTCGAAGGAGTAGACGGCCGTTTTCAGACGACACATGTCCATTACATCCGAAAGCGCAGGAGTGGCGGATGGCGTGGAAAAATCGACGTCGAGAATCTCTCCACCAGCGGAAGCGAAAACTGCTTCGTCCAACAGGTTCAGCATTTGGTTCTGCATCTCGGCGGGCAGCTGTGCCTCGGTGATCAAGCGGAAGGCACTGGTCAGGGCGAGGTCACCGGCGACGATGGCCGCCGATGTTCCGCGGTGTGCTGCTTCGGCCGGTTCCAGCCCGGACTGGCTCGCACGGTGCTGATAGATTCCCGCCAGGTTCGGAACGCCGCGGCGCCGCGTATCATGGTCGATTACATCGTCATGGATGATCAGCGCTGTATGGAGCATCTCGAACCCGGCTGCGACGTGGGCGGCCTGGTAGGTATTTGCGCCGTCCAGGCCAGCGAAGACTGTCATTACCAGTCGGGGACGGAACCGTTTGCCGCCGTGGGTGTTTTTTCTCAGCGTCTCCCAGAGTTGACCATACTGCCGGCCCATGCTGGCCGCGCGGGTGCAGGACGTCTCAAAGAACCCGTCCAGCACCATCTCCACTTGGTCCATCGCGGCAATCGTGGTGGCCGGCATATCCAAGGTCATGTGCTCAAGTGTACAGATACCTCCATCATCGAGATATATGTATGATGAGGTTTATGTTTCCGGCAGCACAGTATCCGTCAGGCCAAACCGTAGTGCTGGCAGACGACTCCGGACGCCCGGCGGGAACGGCTGATAAGGCCACTCTGCACACAGCCCGGACGCCGCTGCATTTCGCCGTTTCCTGTTATGTCTTCCGGGAAAGCGGCGAACTGCTGGTTACACGCCGGGCCCTGAGCAAGAAAACGTGGCCGGGAGTGTGGACCAATTCATTCTGCGGCCATCCGGCTCCCGATGAAAGCAATGAGGATGCCGTCCACCGCAGGGCGCGGCAGGAGTTGGGCCTTAACGCGTCGGAGGTGCGCCTGCTGTTGCCAGACTTCCGGTACCGTTCGACGGATGCCTCCGGGATCGTCGAGAACGAAATTTGCCCTGTCTTCAGCGCCGTCACGACGGAGGAACCGGTCTCCGATCCGGATGAGGTGGCCGAGTGGCGGTGGGTCCAGCTTGATGATTTCGCCAGCGCAGTTACTTCCGCACCATGGGCTTTCAGCCCGTGGACGGTTTTGCAGTTGCCGCAACTAAAGACCTTGATATAACCGAACGGACTATTGGAGGTAACGATGGAAGATAACACGACATCCACAGCACCTGATCTTCCCCAGGGAAGGCAGCAAATCGGCGACTGGGCAGACCTTGGCCAGCAAATGTGGTCGTACCTTACCGGGCGTGGTGCCGCGGTCAATTACGAGTTTGTCGATATGAGCGTCGAAGTTCCGCGCGATATCGGCCCCGATGCTCCCCGGGCGGTTTGGAAGATCAACGGCAGCTTGCGGGTGACCACGAGCGACGACGAGGCTTCGGGCGCCGACCCTGCGCGACGCTGAGGAGCGGCACCATGCGCCTCGATATCGATATGACCTTCAGTGTGGCAGACCCCGGCAACGGGTCCGGCCGCATGGCCAAGGGGACGATCCGGGCGGCCGGGCGCGAGGTGCAGGTGTATCTTGATGATCCGTCGCTTCTACCAGTAGACAAGATGCCTGCGCTCGCTTCGGTCAGGGAGATGGCGAAAACTCTCGCCTCCCGAGGCCTTTCGGTTTCCGTCGGCGGGCCACAGGGCGAACTGGTCAGCCTGGGAGCGGTGAAGGCTTCAGTTGCCCAGCGCCTGGTTACCGGGTCTCTCTTCATCCGGCTCGGCTCCCTCCGTGCCCTGGCCCCCCTGGCGGGACGCTTCAGCAGGAGAGAGACGCAAAAACCGTCTCTGCTGCCACCCGGAACGCCGTGGCCGCTGGTGCCCATGGTGTACCGCCGCATACCGCGCAAAATCACCACGACGCACTACAGCGCGGGTGGCGGGCGGCCGCGGCTCATCGTGGTCAAGGACGGTGAATACTGGGATGGCAATATGCTGGAGGAATTTAACCTTAAACCGGGTACGACGACGATCGGCAGTTCCGCTTCAGCTGACCTTGTCCTCGACGGATTAGAGCCAGTGCATGCCGAAATCCACCATACGGATACCGACGAATACGTCCTTCACAGTCACGGACCGGTTGGCGGAAGCGTGGACAATCAGGCAGAGACAACGACCCTGCGCACCGGCTCACGCCTGGTGATGGGTCAGTGGCGGCTGGGATTCTTCCGGGAAGAGTACGCCGACCATGGCCGGCCGCACGGTGGACGGAGCGGTGGTGAATTTGCGCATCAGAAGGCGCAGTACAATCCTCGGACAGGCAAAGTGGAACGGGATGAAATATGAGCGCAACCCAGAACGATGACGACGCGGCCGCGGCTGGCAAACTCGTCCTTGTCACCGGCTCCACGGGGTACATCGGCGGCCGACTGGTGCCGAGACTCCTGGAAGCCGGTTACCGAGTCCGCGTGCTGGTTCGGTCTCCGGAGAAACTGCGCGATGTGCCATGGGCCGATGAGGTCGACATCGTCCAAGGCGACCTGACTGACGAAGACGAAACGGCAAAAGCCTGCGAGTCGGTCGCCGCCCTGTACTACCTCGTTCACGCGATGGGTTCAGGAAAAGGATTCGAACAGCGTGAAGCCGAGGTTGCACGGATCGTGGCCCGGGCTGCTGCACGATCCGCGGTACGTCGAATCATCTATTTGGGCGGTCTGCATCCTGCAGCTGAAAAGCTGTCCGAACATCTCGCCTCACGCAAGGCGGTCGGCGATGAGTTGATGCGCGGTTCCGTTTCGACCATCGTCTTTCAAGCCGGCGTCGTGATCGGCTCCGGATCCGCGTCCTTCGAGATGATCCGGCACCTCAGCGACGTATTGCCGATAATGCCTGCGCCGCGTTGGGTCAAGAACAGGATTGAACCGATTGCTGTCCGGGACGTGCTCCACTACCTGGTCAAAGCGCTGGAGCTGCCCGAAGACCTGAACCGGACCTTCGACCTCGGCTCCAAGGACGTGTTGACCTACGCACAAATGATGGACCAGTACGCGACAACGGCGGGTCTGCCTTCGCGGAAGATCCTGGCTCTGCCCGTGCTGACGCCTCACCTGGCCGGTCACTGGATCAACCTCGTGACACCGATTCCGCGGAAAATGGCCATGCCTCTGGTTGAGTCATTGCAGTACGACGCCGTGACGAAGGAAAGCGATATCGGTCAGTACATCGAACCTCCTGTTGGCGGCCTGTTGACGTACCAGCAGGCCGTTTCCCTGGCCTTGGAAAGAATGCGTGCAGGGGAAGTGGAGACCCGGTGGGCCGCCGCCAGCCAGCATGCAGCATCGGACCCGTTGCCCACGGACCCGGACTGGGCCGGCCACACGGTGTTCATGGACCGGAGGGAACGACACTGCGAAGCCGACGCCGGGAAATTGTGGGACGTCGTCGAAGGCATCGGCGGACACAACGGATGGTATTCGTGGCCGGTGGCATGGGCAGCCAGGGGATGGTTGGACAAGCTGGCCGGAGGCGTCGGCCTGCGCCGCGGACGGCGGGATGCCGACCGGCTCCGCACAGGGGAGTCACTCGATTTTTGGCGCGTTGAGGAGGTCGTCCGCGGCAGGAGTCTTCGGCTGCGCGCCGAAATGCGCCTGCCGGGACGGGCATGGCTC
>NZ_KI914653.1:2497-14133 GCF_000520495.1 Arthrobacter sp. H14 | reverse complement strand
GCCTGCCGGGACGGGCATGGCTCGAACTCAATGTCGACGACGTAGACGAGGGCAGTGCCAGCGTCTATACCCAACGCGCAATCTTCTTCCCGCAAGGGTTGGCCGGCCGTTTGTACTGGCTCGCCGTCCTCCCATTCCACGGCAGGGTCTTTGCCTCGATGGCCGACAACATTGTCCGGACTGCAGAAAACAGCAGCCAGGCGGGACGTCCGGCCTCGTGACGACGACGGTTGTTTGGCTGCGGGACGACCTGAGGCTCCATGACAATCCGGCCCTGCATGAAGCTGCCGAAAGAGGCGGGCAGACTGCAGTGTTGTACGTCCTGGACGAAGCCAGGGATATCCGTCCACTGGGCGCGGCGGCGAGGTGGTGGCTGCACCATTCGCTGCAGGTGCTTGAGGAGAAGCTGCGCGGTACAGGGACGCAACTGATCCTGCGGCGCGGGAACGCAACCGTCGTCGTCAAGGACCTGGTGGAGGAGACCGGCGCGGAGACTGTGCTGTGGAACCGGCGTTATGGGCTGGCAGAACGCACGGCAGACGCGAACCTGAAAGAGTGGGCCCAGAAACAAGGCATCCACGCGCAAAGCTTCCAGGCCAACCTGATGTTTGAGCCGTGGCAGGTGAAGACCGGTCAGGGTGGGAACTACAAAGTATTCACACCGTTCTGGCGGGCCTGCCTGGCGCAACCGGAACCCAGGGAACCGCTGCCGGCGCCGGAAGAACTGAAACCGGCCAAGCTTGCCGGTACGAACAGGAAACCCTCCTCGGATAATTTGGACGCTTGGCAATTGCTACCCACGGCGCCGGACTGGGCCGGTGGGTTGCGCGCGGAATGGACGCCGGGGGAGGTTGGCGCGCATCAGCGGCTGGATGAGTTTCTCGATGAACGCCTCACAGACTA
Source organism: Arthrobacter sp. H14 (assembly GCF_000520495.1). Classification (GTDB taxonomy): domain Bacteria; phylum Actinomycetota; class Actinomycetes; order Actinomycetales; family Micrococcaceae; genus Arthrobacter_C. The sequence continues at coordinate 13,230 of NZ_KI914653.1, read as the reverse complement.
TGTTGACGGAAGGGAACGCCCGGACAAGGAGTCGACCAGCCGGTTGTCCCCGCACCTGCGTTTTGGGGAAATCAGCCCGTTCCAGATCTGGCACGCTGCCAAAGCCAGCCGGACTGCCGACGTCGCGCATGAACTGCAGACCTTCGGTTCGGAGGTTGGCTGGCGGGAATTCTGTTGGCAACTCCTCTACTACAATCCGGACCTGGCGTACCGGAACTACCGCAGGGAGTACGACGCGTTCGAGTGGGAGAAGGATACCGACGACGATGTCCGGGCCTGGCAGCAAGGGCGGACCGGCTACCCCATGGTCGACGCCGGCATGCGGCAGCTGTGGGAGACAGGATGGATGCACAACCGGGTCAGAATGGTGACGGCGTCGTTTCTGATCAAGAATCTTCTCGTCGGCTGGCGGGTCGGTGAACAGTGGTTCTGGGACACGCTGGTCGACGCCGATGCGGCGAATAATCCGGCAAACTGGCAATGGGTGGCCGGCTCCGGGGCGGACGCCGCGCCGTACTTCCGGATATTCAATCCGGTGACGCAGAGCCGGAAGTTCGACCCGGACGGCGCTTATCTACGGCGCTTCCTGCCGGAGCTGTCGGAACTGGACTCCAAGGACGTGCACCGCCCGTGGAACAGTCCCGGGGCTGCGGCGGCCGGCTATCCGATGCCCATCGTCGACTTGGGCGAAACCCGCCAGCGGGCGCTGGATGCCTATGCGAAAGTCAAGGACCGGTCCCGCTGACTAAACCGGTCAGCGGCAATACTGTTACTTTGTTACCGTGAAGGCTTTGGCGAGGTGCTCAGGGGAAAAGCCGGACGGCCAGCGAGGGTTCTCGTGAAGAAGAAGTAGTAGTCTAAATGCCAGTGACTGTGACATTCGCCACCACAGCTGACACGCAGTTTGCCCGTATCTCGCCAAGTACCGGGTTTCGCGGTCGCCAGACGGCCGTTAGCGAACAGTCTGACGAAGGAGCTTAAAGAGACGATGAGTGAAACAGCTTCCCCAACTGCAGAGCAAAACGATAGCGACCCCGGTCGCCAGACACTCAAGGGTTCGGCCCCGGTCCGGTGGCCTGTTTTCATCGCCTCGCTCGTTGGGATACTCGCGGTGGCCGTTTGGACGCTAATTGCTCCGAAACAAGCCGAAGCGGTCATCGGCACGATGGTGGCCTGGGTCTCCAATGGACTGGGCTGGTTTTATATCTCGTTGGCAACCGTCATCCTGGTCTTTGTAATTTATCTGGGGTTTTCGCGATTCGGGCGCGTGCGCCTCGGCCCGGACCACTCCCGTCCCGAATATTCGACCTTTTCCTGGGCCGCCATGCTGTTTGCGGCAGGTATCGGCACCGACCTCATGTTCTTTTCAGTCTCCGAACCAGTGGCACAGTATCTCAGTCCGCCCGTGGGACAAGGAGGAACGGTCGAAGCCGCGCGGGAAGCTACGTTCTGGACACTGTTCCACTACGGAATAACCGGGTGGGGCATGTATGCGCTGATGGGGTTGGCGTTGGGCTACTTCGCCTACCGCATGAATCTGCCACTGGCGGTGCGGTCGGCGTTATACCCGCTGTTCGGGCGCCGGATCAACGGAGTTCTTGGGCATGCGGTCGATACTGCGACCATTCTCGGTACGACTTTCGGTGTCGCGACCAGTCTGGGCATCGGCGTGGTGCTGCTCAACGCCGGCCTGAATATCTTGTTCGGTCTCGCGATCGGGATTGGCGCCCAAATCGGGTTGATTGTCCTCGCTGTTGTCATGGCCGCAGTCTCGGCCACTACCGGCGTCGACAAGGGGATTCGCCTTCTCTCGCAAATCAACGTGATCCTCGCTATAGCTCTGGCGGCATGGATTGTCATTACCGGAAAAACCGGATTCCTGCTCGCTGCCATCGTCACGAACATTGGCGACTTCATCAGCATGTTCCCCGGTAAGACGCTGGAGACTTTCGCATTTAGCGATGCCGACGAGTGGATGTCGCTGTGGACATTGTTTTTCTGGGCTTGGTGGATTGCATGGGCGTCGTTCGTCGGCATGTTCCTGGCGCGGATTTCGCGCGGACGGACAATCCGCGAGTTCGTGTTGGGCACATTGGTCATTCCATTTAGCTATATCGTGATGTGGGTTTCCGTCTTCGGCAATGCTGCGCTCGCCCGGGTCCGCAGCGGCGATCAGGAGTTCGCCGAGACGGCCGCTTCGGGCTCAGGCCTCGGATTCTTCAGTTTATTGGAGCAGTATCCGCTCTCCGGTGTAGTCATTGGCGTCGCGATCTTCGTGGGTTTGCTGTTCTATGTCACCTCCGCCGACTCAGGTTCGTTGGTCATGGGGAATCTGTCTTCATCCCTGCGTCACGTTCAAGAGGACTGTGCGCCTTGGCTGCGAATCACTTGGGCCGGTGTCACCGGTCTGCTCACAGTCGGCATGCTCCTCGTCGGCGGAATTACAGCCCTCCAATACGCCACCGTCATCATAGCGCTGCCATTCTCCATCGTCTTGATTTTGGTGATGATCAGTCTGCGCAAGGCGCTGCGCCTCGAGGCACGCCGGGCAGATTCCACCCCGCGCAGTGGTCCGCGTGTTCTGGCCGCACGATTCGAAGAGCGGGAAACGTGGAAGACACGGCTGGCCCGCGCCACGCACTATGTTGACATGGACGAGGCCCACGCCCATCTTGACGCCGTCGTCTCGCCTGCATTACGGGAGGTCGCCAAGGAGCTCAATGAGCGCGGTGTTCCGGCCCGTGTGCACACCGACGGCGAAGCAGACCATAGTGCCGTTCAACTTACGACCGATTCCTCCCAGTTCCCATTCGTTTACCGAGTGCAGTCCGAAAGCGTGCCGGTACCGGCTTATGGCGGTCGGATGGTCGGAGGCCGTGACGAGTACGCGCGTTTGGAGGTACACCTGTCCGACGGTGGGCAAGACTATGACGTGATGGGCTACTCAACGACCCAGCTGATTCACGATTGCCTTGATCACTACGAACGGCACTTGGAATTCTTAAGATTAGGCGATTAAGGCTTGTCAGTTCCGGGACGGAGACAAAGCGGGCACTAGCGCTGAAGTTCCGCCCCGGTTGTTAGGCTGGCTGAGCTTTTTCGATGGCGGCCGTGCGCCGCTTCGGGGTGTTTCTCCGAGCGCCACAGCCGGCCGGGCCACCACACTGCCGGTCCAATGTCGTATGCCAGGGCGGGTACCAGCAGCGAGCGGACGATGACCGTATCGAGCAGGACTCCGAAGGAGACGATGAACGCGATCTGGACCAGGAACAGGATCGGGATAACGCCCAGGGCGGCGAAGGTGGCCGCGAGGACTATACCGGCACTGGTGATGACGCTGCCGGTCTTCACCAACCCGCGCAGAATGCCGGCACGGGTGCCCAGCACCGCGGCTTCTTCGCGCACCCGTGTCATCAGGAAGATGTTGTAATCCACTCCCAAGGCGACGAGGAACACGAAGCCGAACAGCGGCACGGAGGCGTCGGCGCTGTCGAACCCGAAAACGTGGTTGAACACCAGCGCGGAGACGCCCATCGCTGAAGCGTAGGACAGCACCACACTGGCGATCAGCAGCACCGGCGCGAGGACTGAGCGCAGCAGCAGCATCAGAATCACCAGGATGACTCCCAACACCAGTGGAATGATGGTGTACAGGTCTTCCTGCGCCGCCTCATTGGTGTCCACGGCGATGGCGGTGGTACCTCCCACCAGCGCCCCTGGATCAGAATCGGGCAGTGTCTGGCGCAATTCAGTGACGACGTCCTCAGCTGCTTCGGACTCGACTGAGACCCCCAGGGTCGCATTGATCAAGACCCGGCCATCGCGTATCAGTGGCTCAGGTTCAACGGGGCCGGCACCTGGCTGCCCTTCCTGCCTCGCATCTGGAGGACCTTCCTGCCCGGCGCCCGGGGAACCTTCCTGCCCGGCGGCGGGACGACCTTGCTGACCGGTGACGTATGAGGCTGCGGCGATGTTGTCCGTTTGTTCCACCTCCGCCAGGACTTGCTGCGCCTGCCCCTCACTGGCGACGATCACCGCGGGACTGCCGGCCCCGGCGTCGAAATGTTCCGCTTGAACTTCCTGGCCGGCGACGGCATCGGATTTGGTCAGGATCAGCTCGGATTGGGGGACACCCGAGGCCTGCAGTTGGAGCACGCCGGCGGCAGCCGCCAGCAGCAGCACGAGGGTGCTGATCCAGGTAACTCTCGGCCTGGCCGCGACGAGGGAACCTACCCGTTTCCACAGTCCCTTCGACCCTTCGAGGCCAAGTGCCTTTGCTGACACTTGGCGATCCGGCTGGCCATTTTGGTGTCCACGCAGGTCCAAAGCGGCCGTTTCGGAATCGCCCTCCGCGACCTTGGGGCGGAAGGGCCAGAACGCCGCCCGGCCGAACAGCACCAGCAACGCCGGCAGGAACGTCAAGGCGGACAGCAGCGAGAAGACAATTCCGATCGCGGCAATAGGTCCGAGGCTCTGATTGGATTTCAGCTCGGAAAAGAGCAGGCACAACAGGGCGATAATGACCGTCAGCCCCGAGGCGAGGATAGGAGCGAACGCCGCTTTCAGGGCTTTCCAGATCGCTTCCCACCGCGAGGAATAGTCGAGCAGTGCTTCCCGGTATCTTGCCACGAGCAGCAGTGAATAGTCTGTGGCGGCTCCGATCACCAGGATGCTCAAGATTCCCTGGCTCTGGCCGCTAAGGGAAATCCAGCCCCAATCCGCGAAGTAGTAGACCAGCAGGATCGAGGCGCACAGGGCGAACACGGCTGAAAACAGCACTAGGAACGGCAGCAGCACCGCACGGTAGACAATCAGCAGAATGATGAAGACCGCCGCCAAAGCCACCGCCAGCAGGATGCCATCGATACCGGCGAATGCAGCCACCAGATCGGCCGTCAATCCAGCGGGGCCCGTGACGTAGGCGGAAGCACCGGACGGGACCGATTCATCCAGCACCGATGTCAGTTCCGTAATAACTACTTCGACGTCGGCGCTCTCCGCGACCGGAACAATGTACTGCACAGCCTGGCCGTCTTTGGAAGGAATCGGCCCTGCCACGCCACCGCCGTCGTCGGGCCCAAGGATACCTTCGACGGCGGCCAGCTCCCCGCCTATTTCGGCGTACCGCGGCAGCTCGGCTCGGGAAACGCCATCCTCTGACTCAATGACGACGACGGCCGGAATAGCCTCCGCGTCCCGGAACTTGGACTGCCACTGGGAAACCCGGGTCGATTCCGCGTCCGACGGGAGGAAGGAGGCCTGGTCATTGCTGGCGACCGATGAGAGCTTGCCGAACGTTGGTCCACCAAAACCGGCGGCCAGCAGCCATATGATGATGACGACGGCAGGCAGGAAAATCCGGAGCCAACGGCTGGTCTTTCCCGGTACTTCGCGGTTTTCCGACGTTTGGTGATGAGGGCGCATCAGCGATGTGCCGCGGCGACGCAGTATAATCTACCTTTACCGCAAAGTGTCTCCATGATGGAGATACTACATTGGAGTGATGGCATGTCAAAAGATGAACAGCACGGCGCGGGAGAGGGGCTGGACGCGACGGCGTCGTTGCTGATCCTGCTGCAGCAGTTCACCATGGAAACCGATCGCTTCATCAACGGCCTCAGCACCAAACATCACCTGCACCGCACGGACCTGAGCGCCCTGGGGTCAGTCATGGCAGCTCTGAGACGTGGAGAAGAGGCGACGCCGGGGAGACTCGGCCAGGAGTTGAACCTGAGTTCGCCTGCCACTACGGCCCTCATCGACAGACTGGACCGGGCAGGGCACATCACGCGCAGGCGCAGCGAAACCGACCGGCGCCAGGTTAATTTGGACGTTACGCCTCTCGCCCGGGAAACCGGCAAGGCGTTGTTCGGTCCGCTGAACGATCATCTGGGTGCTGTGGTCGCCTCCTATTCGGACGAAGAACGAGAGCTCGTCACCCGCTTCATGACCGAAATCATCGCTGCCACCATCCGCGCCCGGGAGGAATGAGCGGGCTGCTGGACCGTGGGAACGGGTGAGGGACGCTGCCGGACCGTGGGAAGAAATGAGCGTGGCTACGAGCGACCCCGCCGCAACGCGAACCACGAGGCGCCCGAAACGATAGCCAGCGTTACCGCCGTCGCACCGAAAACACCTGCAACGCCGGCAGCTGCAGCGACAAACCCGACGGCGGCCGGAATGCCGGACTGGCCGAACCGGTTGGCACTGAGCCGCAGCGCAAGCCACGTCCCGCGGGTGCCGGGCGGGGCCGCCAGCGAGATGACTGTCATTGTCAAGGGCTGACCGATGCCGAGCGCGAAACCGGCAACGACGAGGACCGCGCCCAAAGCCCAGACCGGCATCGGCACCGCCAACGCACCGAGCGCCAGCGCGGACAGTGCGGTCGAGGCGACAATGAGTTCAGACCGGCCGATCCTGGACACCAGCCCTCCCAGATAGAGGCGCGATGCCATCGTGGCCACCGCGCGGACGCTCAGCAGGATGCCGATGGCAGCCGCCGGGATGCCTCGTTCTACGCCAAGCGCGGGCAGGTAGACGGCGATCAGATCCACCGCGGCGAGGACCATCATGGACACCGCCATCGCGCCGAAGAGCTGCTTGCGGGCCGCCGGAGTGGTATCTGCCAAGGCATTCCTGAGCTTCTTCGGCGGGGGAGTGGCGGCCGGTCCGGTGCCCGGTTTCTGCCGGACCAGGAACACTGTCAGCACCATCATCAGCACGCAGGAAACGGTGTACGCGGCGAAGAGTGCGGTGGTATCGGGCACGACCTGGCCGCCGCCAAATACGATGATCAGCGACGGTCCGATGGCCTGCCCGGCGGAACCTGCAAACGTGTAGAGTCCGAAAGCCGAGTCGAGCTTTTTGGCGTTTCCGCGGGCGATCCTGCTCTGTTGTCCAATCACGCTCATCAGGTGGCCGAGGCCGAGGATGACGTTCCACAGCAGCAGCATGGCCAGCGATGACGACCAAAGAATAAGCCCGACGCCGGCACCCACCATGAGAACCGCACCGATGCCGAGGACGGCAGGTTCCCGGCCGGCGTCGGTGGCCCTGCCGACGAGGACGGCGACGAAGAGCGGGACAATGGCGAAACTGGCGGCGATTAGTCCGAGGTAGGCAGGTTCGACACCCAGTTCCAACGCGCGGTAGGCGGCGGCAGGGCGGACGATGTAGGCGGCGAGCTGAAGAAAAACGGCGTGGAACAGCAGTATCCACGGCCAGTTCTTCATGGTTGTATGCAGTTCCTTGTCGTTACGTTATTCGGCGGGCCGTTATTCCGCGCGCCGCGGTTCCTGGGCAGGCTCCCGGGCAGCTTCCCGCCAGTCAGCTTCTTCCCTGGCAGCTTCCTCGTGGGCGTCCCTTTGGACCTCCTTGGCGGACTCGTCCGCAGCTTCCTTTGCCGCCCTGATCGGATCCCGCTTCCGGCCGAACCTGTGGATGCTGTAAATGATCAGGGCGAAAGCGATCAGCCCGGAGAAAATCATCGTGCTGCCGGTGCCCCAACCGCCCGGAAGCCACCAGTCATCATGGATAGGCCACCACCCTGGCACCGCAGGCTGCAATCCCCAAACGATGCCGACGGCGATGATCCACACCCCGCCCAGAAAGCTGATGACGATCCGCGGCCAGGTTTTGACGCCGAGTGCTGCCGCGTGGAAAGCCTTGACCTTGATGGGATGCAACTGCTTCTCCGCCCACACGTATTGCTGGGAGAGCACCGCCAGACCGGCCACCACGGTGAGCAGGCCGGGGCCGGGCAGGACCAGGGCGCCGATACCCACGACCACCAGGGTCCAGCCGAGGATCTCGATACCGGTACGCCGCAGCCAGCCGGGCCGTTTACGCCGCGGGAGTTCGGATTTAACCATGCCGCTCACCACTCCCGGCAAGGACGGAACCGTAACCTTCGCGATAGGTCGGATAGCTGAACTCGAAACCGCTGCTCCGCAAAAGGGCATTACTGAGCCGCTTGTTTGAACCTCGTTTTGGAATCCTGCCGCCGGATGAAGGATGTGGCATACCGAGTTCAACGGCCAGGAACCCGAAAACGTCCCCTTGCGCGGCGGGTTCATTATCGACGCCCAGGTAGACCGGCGCAGGCGCGTCCACGGCAGTGGTCAAATGTACGACGGCGGCAGCAGCGTCGTCGCGGTGGATGCGGTTGGTGTATTGAGGGGTGAGCGGAATTTCTGCTGTCCCATTCCTTATCTGGTCAATCAGCCGCGCCCTGCCCGGCCCGTAAATGCCACCGAGCCGGAGTACGACGGCGGATGGCAGGCGGGCGTGCAGGAGGCGTTCCGCTTCGAGCAGGATTTCAGCTGTTCCGGAAGCAGGCTCAGGTTCGGTCGACTCATCAACCCAACTGCCGTCGTCGACCCCGTAAACAGCGGTTGAGGAGATGAGCAGGACCTTGTATGGTTTCGCGCCGCTCTGTGCCAGCGCATCGAGCAGGTTGTTCAGTGAATCCACGTAGGCCGAACGGTAGGCGTCTTCGGTGCGGCCGTCCGCGGAGGTCGCCATTACGACGATTGCGGTGTCCGCGGGCACTCGCGGGAGTTCACGGGCGAGATCGCAGCGAATTCCCTCAATAGCGCCGGGCAAAACTTCAGGGGAACGCCGCAACCCGACCACGCGGTGTCCGGCGTCGGCAAAGCGCAGGCCGATCTCAGTCCCGAGATCGCCGCATCCAGCGATGAGCACGGTCATGGCTGCACCACGTTCCGGCCAGCGGCCATCGCAAAATTCCCCATGCCTCAATACTAGGGGTCAGAGGACGATCCAGTAGAGCCGGAAGACCCGGACCGCTTTGATGACGGCCGTCTTTACTGCTCCGGATCTCCGGTGTTGTACCGGCTCAGGGGGCGCCCGCCCGCATTGGCCGGATCGTCGCTGCCATCCACCTCTTCCTCGTCGAGCGCATCGCCGAAGTCCACGTCGCCCGCTGCTTCGCCGATCGTCGGTTCTTCCGGCGCAATCTGCTCATCACCGGTGCGGTAGCGTTCCTCGGCGGTTTCGTCGCGCAACGTCTGGTCGGAGAGTTCGTCCTCCGCCGAGCCTGTCGTATTGTCCAGCGAGGTGTCACTCGTGGCGCCGAACTCCGTGACGCCGTCGGCCGTTCCGCCGTCGTACTCTGCTGCTTCATCCGTGGTTACGTCCGAAGCCGCACCACCTGAAATCAATGGGTCCTGCTGCCAATGCTCCGGGTCGTTTTCGGCTGCCTGCGGATAGCTGTCCGGTTGCACCTCCTCGGACTCGACCGTATTCTCGTCGCTCTCGACAATTTCCGGCGGAACCGCATCGACGTTTTGGTCCGGAATGTCCGTCTCGTCGTCTCCGACGATTGTCAGGTCGTCTTCGGGTTTCTGCTCAGTCATGATGTGCCCTTTCGACGTAGGTCCATGCCGTTCAGCGTACGGTGCTAAGTATACTGACTACCCCCGTCCGGATGTCGAGTGACGGCTCTTACGGGTGATAACGGACGCCGTCGAAGGCGGTATCGTTGATACATGACACGACGTTATTCTGCCCTTCTGCTGGTGCCCTTTGCCCTGTTCTTGGCGGGCTGTGGTGAGGTGGAGCAAGCCGTGAACGATGCTGCCGACGAGGCCGTTTCGGACGCCACCCAAACTGTTGAAGATGCCGCTACCGATGTCGCAGGTGCAGCGACCAGCGAAGTCGTAAAGCAGATCTGTAAGCCGTTGCAGGATGGCCAGATCAGCGCCGAGGACCAGCAGTTCTTGTCGGGACTCGTTTCCGGTGCTGAATCCGCCGGGGTCCCCGACGGAATCGTCAATCCGTTGCGCGAGATTGCGGACGCGGGAGACCAGGTTCCGGCGGAATCCGTTGAGGCGCTCCGGAAGAAGTGTGACGCATACTCAGGGAACTAGCCAGACAACCAACCATCCGCCACTACGGTGAGCGGGAATCGTCCTCCAGCAACCAGGACTGACATGAATGTAGATGTCGAGACCGCGATTGATATCCAATGTTCACGGTTGGAGGTGGCCGCGTTCGCTTCCGATCCCAACAACGCGACGATCTGGTACAAGAACATCAAGACCGTGGAATGGATGACAGAGAAGCCCCTCGCCGTCGGATCCCGGTTTGCCTTCGTGGCCCATTTCCTCGGCCGGCGCCTCGCTTATACGTACCAAGTCCGCGAGTTCGAGCTTGGAGAACGGTTCGTCATGAGCACGACGGAGGGGCCGTTCCCCATGGAGACGATCTACCGCTGGGCGGATGCGCCAGACGGCGGAACCCACATGACGTTGATCAACCGGGGCGAACCGTTGGGCTTCTCGAAGCTGGCCGCACCGGTGATGTCGGTGGCGATGCGCCGTGCCAACAACAAGGACCTCAAACGGCTCAAGAAGATCCTCGAGGCGCAGTAACTTCGGCATCTGGTCGTCTCGGTCGTTCTGTGCTCTTGCGTTTGCTCGCGTTGGCGACGCGTCGCGGTGACCCGCCGCGGCTGACCGTCGTGGGTGACCCCTCGCGGTCGGCCGACGGGTGGCTTCCGCCGGCGGCAACGAAAATTCGCTCGTTCCTCACGAATTATTAAAGCCGCCTCACGGAAGCCAGGGCTCTGGCATTTGGTGTAGCGCTCCTTGACCAGCGACAAGGTAACCCGTGCCGACACGGCTGGTGGTTCGTTATCGTTTCGTAATGCTTACCCGTCCAGACATTCGAAAACTGTCGGTGGCGGGTCGTAGCGTTGGTGACATGAAGAA
>NZ_KI914653.1:0-2397 GCF_000520495.1 Arthrobacter sp. H14 | reverse complement strand
CGACACCTTCGCCAGCGACCTGAACATCCTCCTGGAGACATTGGAACTGGACGACGTCGTCCTCGTCGGATTCTCGATGGGAACCGGTGAAGTGGGCAGGTATCTGGGCACCTACGGTTCGAAACGGGTGGACAAGGCCGTCTTCCTCGGATCTCTCGAGCCGTTCCTGCTGCAGACCGAAAACAATCCGGCCGGCGTCCCGCAGGAGGTTTTTGATGGGCTGCACGTTGCCGTGACAGCAGACCGCTACGCTTTCCTCACGGATTTTTTCATGAACTTCTTCAATACCGATGAGTTCCTCGGCAACCGGCTCAGCGAGGAAGCGCTGCGGGCGCACTGGACGGTTGCTGCCGGCGCCAGCGCCCATGCCATGGTGGCGGCGCAGGCAACCTGGCTCACCGACTTCCGGGAAGACGTCGCGAGGATCGATATTCCTGCAATGATTGTGCACGGAACGGCCGACAACATCCTGCCCATCGATTCAACCGGACGGGAGTTCGCCAAGGCGTTGCCGATCGCGAAGTACGTCGAAATCGAGGGCGCACCGCATGGGATGCTTTGGACGCATGCACCGGAAATCAACGACGCTCTGCTTCGTTTCCTGAACAGCGACCTGCCCTACGCCAGCTGAGCGAGCCAGAGTCCGGCTGCGGCTGCCGGCACCGTGACAAGCATCGTTCCGAGAGTGTTGATCAAAGCCAGCACGGGGCGGTGGTTTTGGATTAGGCGAACGGTTTCGACATTGGCGGTGCTGAAGGTGGTGTAGCCACCCAGAAAACCGACGCCGACGACTGTCTCAAGCCCGGCCGGGACGGTTGAGGACACCGCCAGCCCGGCGAGCAAGCCCAGCAGGAGTGAGCCGCTGACGTTAATCAGTATGGTGCCCAAAGGCAGCGCGGTGCGGAACCTGGAGCGGACGACGCCGTCGACGACGAACCGTGCGCCGGCTCCAAGGCCACCGGCCAGCGCCATGAATACAATGATCACGGCGTGCCCTTCCTGTGGTGCGCGTGTCCCAGCCAGATTCCGGCCCAACTGGCCAGGACGCCGCCGGCGAGGCTTACGGCAAGGTAAAGTCCCGCCACTCCGGTCTGGCCATCGAGGAATAACTGCACCGCTTCGAGGGTCAGCGCGCTGTAGGTGGTGAACGCTCCCAGGAAACCGGTCCCGGCAACCAGTCGCAGGGTCCGCCGTCGGCCGGTATCGCTGCCGCGGCGAACGAGGGCCTCGAGCAGCAGGCCGAGCGTGAACGCGCCAACAACATTGACGGTCAGCGTCGGAAGCGGCCAACCGCCGGGTGAAGGCATGGCCAGGTCGACGCCGTACCGGGCGAGGGTGCCCAAGGAACCGCCAGCGATGACAAGCAGAATGTAGGAGAACCTCAGGTGCAGCGGCCCGTTCCGCTGCTGACGCCGTCGGGCAGCGCCCAGGGTGTCGGGATACGGATCGGTTTTGGTCTCTGCATCGGATGCCCTTACAGAAGCGGAACGTGAAGGTTGCTGCTTCATCAGCGCCGACCTTCAGAGGGTTGCGGGTTCAGCGGCACGACAAGTACAGGGCGATGTTGGTGATGGGTCAGATGGACGGCCACCGATCCAACCACGAGTTCCTCCAGCCGATGGGTGAATCCGTGCTCCCTCGTGCCCACGACGATCATGGAGGCATCGATATGTTCGCCCAGCCGGCCCAATGCCCGGGCCGGTTCGCCGGACACAATCTGGAATGACCACTCGATTCCGTATATTGCCAGCGTCCGGCTGAGGTTCTGCTTCATACCATCGGTTACCTCGTCGTCGTCGTATACGCCGTCGGGATCGATTAATCGCAACTCCGCAGGTTCGTTTGAATCCGATGCTGAGTAGGACGAGATGTCCACGTAAGCGCAGACCAGTTTGACGCCAAGGGATGCTGCAAGTTCGGCGGCCCGGCGGACGACGACGGGTTGCCCAGGGAAAACGCCGGCGATGATGGGACCGGTACCGGGCATAATTCACCTACCTCTGGTTGCAAGGCAGGAACCATCAGCCACTCGGCGGTTCGAGCTCCAAAATCGGACTCCGGCGGGATCCATCGCCGTCGAACCTAGTATACCCGGATGCCGAGTTGGTCCTGGGTGGCTACGTCCAGGTGGTTGTCGCCGGGTGCCTTCGGGTGCCTTCGGGTGGCTTCCGCCGGCGGCAACGAAAATTCGCTCGTTCCTCACGAATTATTAAAGCCGCCTCACGGAAGCCAGGGCTCTGGCATTTGGTGTAGCGCTCCTTGACCAGCGACAAGGTAACCCGTGCCGACACGGCTGGTGGTTCGTTATCGTTTCGTAATGCTTACCCGTCCAGACATTCGAAAACTGTCGGTGGCGGGTCGTAGCGTTGGTGACATGAAGAACGCAGCAGGTTTCAG
>NZ_KI914652.1:54773-56359 GCF_000520495.1 Arthrobacter sp. H14 | reverse complement strand
AGTGGGACGAGTTGCTGGGCAAGGACGCCGATGGTGCCCTGGTGGAGATCATGAACTCGACCCCGGATGGGGATTATCAGACCTATAAGGCCGAGTCCGGCGGGTTTGTGCGCGAGCACTTCTTCGGGAAGACTCCGCAGACCAAGGAAATGGTCGCGGATATGGATGATGAGCAGGTCTGGGGTCTCAAGCGCGGCGGCCATGACTACCGCAAGGTTTACGCCGCGTACAAGGCCGCGACCGAGTTCACCGGCAAGCCGACCGTGATCCTGACCAAAACGGTCAAGGGTTACGGGCTGGGCACGAATTTTGAGGGCCGCAACGCCACGCACCAGATGAAGAAGCTGACCATCGATGACCTGAAGGACTTCCGCGATCACCTGCGGATCCCGATCGATGACGCGAAGCTGGAGGAAAACCCGAAACTACCCCCGTACTACCACCCAGGCCAGGATTCGCCCGAGATTAAGTACCTGATGGAACGCCGCGAAAAACTCGGCGGCTTCGTCCCCGAACGCCGCGACCAGGCCGACGAGATCCATCTTCCAGAGGAGAAGGCCTACGAGGCTGCTTGGCGCGGCTCGGGCAAACAGCAGGCAGCCACAACCATGGCGTTCGTCCGGCTGCTCAAGGACCTGATGCGGGACAAGGAATTCGGCAAGCGCGTGGTGCCGATTATTCCGGACGAGGCGCGTACCTTCGGCATGGACTCGTTCTTTCCGACGGCGAAAATCTACAACCCCAAGGGGCAGAACTACCTGTCGGTGGACCGCGAACTGGTCCTCGCCTATAAGGAGTCGGAGCAGGGCCAGATCCTGCACGCAGGCATTAACGAGGCCGGTTCGGTCGCAGCTTTCACCGCTGCCGGTACCTCCTATGCCACACATGGCGTGCCGCTGGTGCCGATCTACGTGTTCTATTCGATGTTCGGATTTCAGCGCACCGGCGACTTCATTTGGGCCGCAGCGGACCAGATGGCCCGTGGCTTCCTGATTGGCGCCACCGCCGGTCGGACCACCCTGACCGGTGAGGGCCTGCAGCACGCCGATGGACAGTCGCCGCTGCTCGCCTCCACCAACCCCGCCGTCGTCAGCTACGATCCCGCCTATGGCTACGAAATTGGCCACATCATGCGCAATGGATTGGAGCGGATGTATGGCCCGGACTCCGACGACCGGAATCTGATCTACTACCTGACGGTCTATAACGAGCCGATCAGTCAGCCTGCGGCACCGGAAGAAACCGACGTCGAAGGCATCCTGAAGGGCATCCACCTGCTCAACCCGGCCGACATTGATGGACCGCGCACCCAGCTGCTCGCCTCCGGTGTCGCGGTCCCGTGGGCACTGGAAGCCCAGAAGCTGCTGGCCGAGGACTGGGGCGTTTCCGCCGATGTCTGGTCAGTGACTTCCTGGACGGAGTTGCGCCGCGACGGGCTCGCCGCCGAGGAGGAAGCCTTCCTGGATCCTTCCGCCGGGGCGCGCACACCGTTCGTGACCAAGCAGCTGGAAGGGGCCACCGGTCCAATCGTGGCGGTCACCGACTACATGAAGGCGGTACCGGACCAGATCCGCCAGTTCCTGCCC
>NZ_KI914652.1:49880-54673 GCF_000520495.1 Arthrobacter sp. H14 | reverse complement strand
ACACCCGCGCGGCTGCCCGCCGGTTCTTCAAGATCGATGGACCTTCCATGGTCGTCCGTGCCTTGGAAATGCTGGCCCGCCGCGGCGAGGTCGACTGGCGCGCTCCGGGTGAAGCGATCGAGAAGTACAAGCTGCACGACGTTACCGCCGGTACCTCCGGCGCCGCAGGTGGCGCCGAGTAAGAACTGATTATCGCCGGGCGGCACGAACTGCCCCGGCAGCATTAAGGGCGGTCAACTCCGGTTGGCCGCCCTTTGCTGTGTCCGGTCCTAATTGCCGGGTCCGGTGCTAATTGGCGGGGTCATCCAGGTCGCTCAAGGAACCAGACAGCGGATCGGCCTGCCGCACGCGGCTTTCATGCGTGGCGTCCTGCCTGCTCTCCCCCGCCCAGCCAAGCAGGAAGAATGCGGCTATAACTGAGCCAACGGCGCCACCCAGCATGTCTGCCATAGTGTCAAGGTAGGTAGCCGGGGGGTCGTTGGAGTTGACGGTCTTGTAGAACCACTCCAGGATTTCCCAAGTCACAGCGATGCTGAGGCCAAACGCCGTCGTCTGCAGGACAACCCGCGAGCGGAAAAGTCTGCGGCTCCGGTCAAACAGGTTGTCCACCAAGCCATAACGGGACAGGATCAGGCACACCATGGCCGCCGCGGCCCCGGTGGTCACCACGTGCGCCACCTTGTCCCACCAGTCGAGGTTTTCGTACCAGCCGAGGGCGCCGGTCAGGGTGGAAATGTACATCGTTACGGCGAAGGCCGCGTCGAAAGGTTCCGGCATCCGCATCATCCGGGGAATGACGAGGATCGCAAAAACGGCGAGGAAGGCAATGACCTTGTCCGGTCCCCAGAAAACGAGAGCCAATCCCGTGCTCAGCAACGTGGCGATCCGGCAGGCATCTGCAAAAATACCGCACGCGTTCCGTCCCGGCTTTAACAAAGACTGGCTCATGCCATCACTCTATCGGTCACCGTAGCGGCGACGGCGTTATTGTAGCCTTCGCACAAATGGAGGTTTGTTCCGCACACGTCGTAAGCTCGAAGGATGGCAGCTTCACGCAGCACCTCCACCAAGGGTGCAAACACCCGCTCCGGCAGTTCCGCCGGCGGGTCGGCAGACCCTGCCCAGGGGCCTCTGGCTCCGCCGTCGGCTGGAAAGGCCCAGACGCTGGCCCGGCTTCGGTCCAATATTGGAACCCTGTCGACGACGACGCTGCGGCAGTTGGAAACGTCGCTCCCCTGGTACCGGCAGCTGCGGGCGGATGAGCGTTCAGCGCTGGGGCTGATTGCCCAAAAAGGCATTTCCTCCTTCGTCAGTTGGTATGAGCGTCCAGCCTCGCCGGCCTGGGTTCTCAGCGACGTGTTCGGCGCCGCGCCCACCGAACTGACTCGTTCCATCTCACTCCAGAAGGCCCTGCAGCTGATCCGGATTGTCGTCCAGGTCGTCGAGGACCAGGTCCCGGAACTTGCTCCAGAGGCCGACCAGACTGACCTGCGCGAGGCAGTGCTGCGCTACTCCCGGGAAGTGGCCTTTGCCGCCGCCGACGTCTATGCCCGTGCCGCCGAGACACGCGGTTCCTGGGACACGAGACTGGAGGCGCTGGTCGTCGACGCCATCCTCCGCGGCGAGAGCTCGGACGCGCTGCGGTCCCGGATTGCCGCCGTCGGCTGGAAATCGCAGTCAAAAATCACCGTCATCGTCGGCAGCTCTCCCTCAGAACCAAGCCCCACCTTCGTCAGTGAACTCCGCCGTGCCACCGCCCGGTTTGCCGACGATACACTCGTGGGGATCCAGGGCGACCGGCTGATCCTGGTGCTGGGCGGCATGAACGGGCGGACCTCCGCATACCAGCGGCTCAGCGAACTTTTCGGACCCGGTCCGGTCGTGCATGGCCCGCTGGCCGGGTCCCTTGCCGATGCCAGCGCCTCCGCCCAAGCCGCTTTCGCGGGTCTCACCGCTGCCCGGGCCTGGCCAATGGCTCCCCGTCCGGTTGCGGCGGACGACTTGTGGCCGGAACGCGTCATGTCCGGCGACGAGGCTGCAGGACGCGCACTGGTGGATAACATCTACCGTCCGCTCGTCGCAGCCTCCAACGGCTTGGTCGAGACACTGTCCAGCTACCTCAATCTGGGACATTCCCTCGAGGCGACAGCCCGGGAACTGTTCGTGCATGCCAATACCGTCCGCTACCGTCTCCGCCGCGTCACCGACGTTACCGGTTGGGATCCGCTGCTTCCGCGGGAGGCATTCGTGCTGCAAACGGCACTCGTTATGGGTCGGCTCGCCTCCGTGCCAGCCAAGCCCACCGAGCGGAACAACGTGCGCGGACATTAGACTGAACGTTGTAGACTTCCTACAAAGTGACCGGACCAGCTTCGTCACTGGAAACACCTCGTTGCCCGACGTATTTTGGAAAGCTTGAATGGTGCTTGCAATTGTCTGCCCTGGCCAGGGCTCCCAGTCTCCTGGATTCCTATCTCCATGGCTCGAACTGCCCGGCGTCAAAGAGCATTTGGAGCGGCTGAGTGATTCGGCACAGCTCGACCTGATCAAGCACGGTACCGAATCGGACGCGGACACCATCAAGGACACCGCCGTCGCGCAGCCACTGATTGTTGCTGCCGGTCTTGTTGCCGCCCGCGTTTTGCTGGAAGACACTCCGGCAGCCAACGGCACGTCCGCCGTCGTACTGGCCGGACACTCAGTAGGTGAAATCACCGCCTCTGCCTTGGCCGGAGCGCTGACCGAAGATGACGCCATCGCTTTTGTGCGCGAACGCGCCAATGCCATGGCCGATGCCGCGGCCCGGACACCCACTGGAATGAGCGCCGTGCTCGGCGGCAATCAGGAAGAGGTTCTGGCCGCCATCGGTAATGCCGGACTGACAGCCGCCAATGCCAATGGTGCGGGCCAGACAGTCGCAGCCGGCACCCTTGAGCAGTTGCAGAGTCTTGCCGACAACCCGCCCGCCAAGGCGCGTGTTATTCCTTTGAAGGTGGCCGGAGCCTTCCATACCCGGCACATGGCTGCTGCCGCGGATGCTCTCGAGGAGCTCCGCCCCCGGCTCTCCCCCAAGAGCCCTTCCCTGCCCCTGCTGTCCAATTACGACGGCGGGCGGGTCACCAGCGGCGAGGCGAACCTGGACAGCCTTATCGCCCAGGTATCCCGCCCGGTGCGGTGGGATCTCTGCATGGAGCAGTTCAAAACCATGGGCGTCAGCGGCCTGATTGAACTGCCACCGGCCGGTACGCTGGCGGGGCTGGCGAAGCGGGGATTGCCCGGCGTTGCCACGGCCCCTCTCAAGACTCCCGACGACCTTGATGCCGCCCGGGAAATGATCCAGACCGAAGCCGCGGAAGAAGGCGCTTAGTGAGCACTCCAGTCATGAATCAAAACCCGCTGCGGGAACACACCCGGGTTATGGGATTCGGTTCCTACCGGCCGGACATCATTGTCACGAACGAGGACGTTTGCCAGTGGATCGACTCCTCGGATGAGTGGATCCGGCAACGGACAGGAATCGTCACCAGGCATCGTGCCGCCGAGGACGTCTCCGTCATTGACATGGCCGAAGGTGCAGCCCGCGACGCTCTCGCGGCCGCCGGAATCGACGGTTCACAATTGGATGCCGTCATCCTGTCGACCGTGACCCACCCGTACCCGACGCCGTCGGGCGCATCATTGCTGGCGGAGCGCCTCGGTGCCACCCCGGCCCCGGCGTTCGATATCTCCGCTGCCTGTGCAGGATACTGCTACGGTGTGGCTCAGGCCGACTCGCTGGTACGCAGCGGGACCAGCGAGTACGTACTGGTCGTGGGCGCGGAAAAGCTTTCAGACATTATCGACAACTCCGAACGCACGATTTCCTTCCTCCTCGGAGACGGTGCCGGCGCCGTCGTCATTGGTCCCTCCGATTCCCCTGGCATCGGTCCCTCGATTTGGGGCTCCGACGGCAGCAAGTGGGACGCGATCAGCATGACCGGTTCCTCCCTGCAGCTGCGCGACCATGCGCCGGAAGGCAAGGCAGCCGGACGCATCGCCACCGCAAACGTTGAAGACGATGTCGCTGCCGAGAGTCTGTGGCCGACACTCCGTCAGGATGGTCAGACAGTCTTCCGGTGGGCCGTTTGGGAAATGGCGAAAGTCGCCCAGCAGGCGCTTGATGCCGCAGGAGTGAAGCCGGAGGAATTAAGCGCGTTCGTTCCCCATCAGGCGAACATGCGCATCATCGATGAACTTGCCAAGAAGCTCAAGATTCCCGATTCGGTTGTCATTGCCCGCGATATTGCCGACGCCGGGAACACCTCGGCAGCCTCGATTCCGCTGGCAACCCACCGGCTGCTGCAGGAAAATCCGGAACTTTCGGGGGGCCTCTCCCTGCAGATCGGTTTCGGTGCGGGGCTCGTATTCGGCGCCCAGGTCATCGCACTTCCGTAGAATCCAATCCAACAGGCCGCGGACCGCGGCTTGAAACCCCATGCCAAGTCAAGTATCGGCAAACATAAGAAAAGGAGCCACCATGGCTAGCAACGAAGAAATCCAGGCCGGACTCGCTGAGATCGTCAACGAAGAGACCGGTTTGGCACCCGAGGCGGTTGAGCTGGACAAGTCCTTCACCGACGACCTGGACATCGACTCCATTTCCATGATGACCATCGTGGTCAACGCCGAGGAGAAGTTCGGCGTCCGTATTCCCGATGAAGAGGTCAAGAACCTCAAGACCGTCGGCGATGCCGTCACCTACATCTCGAACGCCCAGGAGGGCTAGTACAGGGTTGCTTTGGCTGGGGCCGGAC
>NZ_KI914652.1:38504-49780 GCF_000520495.1 Arthrobacter sp. H14 | reverse complement strand
CGGCCCCAGCCACCACCAATTTGATTTTTGCTGCCGCCCGCAACCGCGCCCACGGCAGAGAATATCGGCGAAGAGAGTGAATTAATGGCACGCAAAGTAGTCATCACCGGACTGGGAGCAACGACTCCCATCGGCGGCGATGTCCCTACCATGTGGAAGAACGCCTTGAAGGGCGTTTCCGGGGCCCGCACGCTCGAGGACGATTGGGTCGAAAAATACAATCTGCCTGTCACCTTCGCCGCCCGGGTCAGCACTCCGGCCTCCGCGGTACTCAGCCGGCACGAGGCCAAGCGGATGGACCCGTCCACGCAATTCGCCATGGTCTCTGCGCGCGAGGCATGGGCCGACGCCGGTATCGAGGGCCTTGACCGTGAACGGTTCGCCGTGTCCTTCGCAACCGGTATTGGCGGAGTGTGGACTCTTCTCGACGCCTGGGACACCCTTCGCGAGAAGGGCCCGCGCCGCGTGTTGCCCATGACCGTGCCCATGCTGATGCCAAACGGGCCGGCGGCAGCCGTAAGCCTGGACCTGGGTGCCAGGGCCGGTGCCTTTACACCAGTCTCTGCATGCGCCTCGGGAACCGAGTCATTGCACCAGGGAATTGACCTGATCCGTGCCGGCCGGGCCGACGTCGTCTTGGCCGGTGGCGCCGAAGCCGCTATCCACCCGATGCCGCTGGCAGCTTTCAGCTCGATGCAGGCGCTTTCCCGCCGCAATGACGATCCGGAACACGCCTCCCGTCCCTACGACATCGACCGCGACGGCTTTGTCATGGGCGAAGGAGCTGGTGCATTGGTCCTTGAGGCCGAGGAGCACGCTCTCGCCCGCGGCGCCAAGATCTATGGCGAGTTGGCGGGTACGGCTGTGACTTCCGATTCGTACCACATCACCGCTCCGGACCCGGAAGGGCTCGGTGCCACCCGTGCACTTAAGGGCGCGCTGTTCGATGCCCGGGTGCAGGCCGACGACGTCGTCCATGTCAACGCGCATGCAACATCGACGCCGGTTGGCGACAAGCCGGAATACTCAGCCCTTCGCGAGGCGTT
Source organism: Arthrobacter sp. H14 (assembly GCF_000520495.1). Taxonomy (GTDB): domain Bacteria; phylum Actinomycetota; class Actinomycetes; order Actinomycetales; family Micrococcaceae; genus Arthrobacter_C. The sequence goes on along the minus strand of NZ_KI914652.1, from coordinate 48,734 downwards.
GGGCAAACACGTTGATGACGTCTGTGTTTCCGCGACGAAGTCCCAGACCGGGCACCTCCTCGGCGCCTCCGGTGCGGTTGAGGCGGTCATGACCGTCCTGGCCGTGTACGAGCGCACAGCACCGATCACCATCAACCTGGAGAACCAGGATCCGGATATTCCCCTCGACGTCGTCACGTCGGAGCGGAAACTACCCAGCGGAGACATCGTCGCGTTGAGCAACTCGTTTGGATTCGGCGGCCACAACGCCGTCATCGTGATCCGCAACGTATAACCCGGCCGGTTTCCTCCGGCGGTCTTACAACTCTGGCCGGAGGAAACCAAGCTGAAACGGTACGCCGAAAGGGAGCTGCTCCTTTTGGGGACCAGCTCTTCTTCGTTATCCTGGTGGCCGGTGTTTAGCCGACTTGGTGCAGCCAGCGCACGGGAGCGCCTTCGGCAGCATGACGGAACGGCTCCAGCTCCTCGTCCCACGCCTCACCGAGTGCCAGGGACAGCTCGTGGTAGACCGCTGCCGGGTCTCCCGCGCCGTTCTCGTAGGCGTAGCGGATGCGGTCCTCGGACACCATGATGTTGCCGTGTACGTCTGTGGTCGCATGGAAAATGCCAAGTTCGGGAGTGTGGGACCAGCGGCCGCCGTCGACTCCGGGGCTCGGTTCCTCGGTGACCTCGTACCTCAGGTGCGCCCAGCCCCGTAATGCAGAAGCCAGTAGGGCGCCCGTCCCCTGCTTGCCGGACCACGACAACTCGGACCGGAACATTCCGGGCGCGGCAGGCTGAGGGATCCACTCGAGATCCGTTCGCTTATCCACGACGGATCCGATGGCCCACTCGATATGCGGGCATAACGCACTAGGGGCTGAGTGCACGAAGAGTACACCGCGCGTCATCACAACAGACATTCCATCCTCCATAGCTGTAGGTACGTCTTCCCCAACGACCTTCAACCCGTGATGAAATTCTGTTTACCGCGCAGTACCGTGCCGGTTGACCAGCCCTCATACTTGCTCTGTCACATTCTGCCGTACAAATTGGAATTGCGCCAGTGTAATTAGTGCCGGTGACAAAATAAGGCAGACACACGTCCAAGGGGCCACTCAACGAGACCTGATACACAAACGTTAGCCTGTTGTCATGGCTGGATTCATCAAGCAGCGCGCCGACGCGCCGGAAGGTTTTTTCGCCCTGGAGGCCGCTGGCTTGGAGTGGCTGGACTCTGCGGCACACGGTGTTCCCTGTGCAAAGGTCCGCAATGTCTCAGAGACATGGTTGGAATTGGAACAGCTCAGTCCAACGGCTCCGACTCGTGGAGCAGCCGCGGACTTTGGACGCCGGCTGGCCGCCACCCACAATGCGGGAGCACCGGCTTTCGGTGCCGGCCCGCCTGGATGGAGTGTTGATGGCTTCTTTGGCCCGCTGGACAATCCACTTCCCGTCCCACTCACGCATTTCGACCGGTGGGGAACTTTCCACGCCGAGGCCAGGCTTGCGCCAATGATCGAAATCGCCGCCACTCAGGGTGTGCTGGACGGATCCGCCCGGCAGCAGCTTGAAGCAGTTTCGAACCGGCTGGTGGCGGGCGACTTTGACGATCACGAACCACCCTCACGTATCCACGGAGACTTGTGGTCGGGAAACGTCATGTGGACTGCTGCAGGTGCAGTCCTGATTGATCCTGCCGCTCATGGCGGGCACCGGGAATCGGATCTGGCGATGCTGGCGCTGTTTGGACTTCCCTACTTGGATACGGTCCTCGCGTCCTACGAGGACGCCCATCCTCTGGTGGAGGGATGGCGCAGCCGCGTCAGCTTGCATCAGGTGTATCCCCTCCTCGTGCATGCGATCCTGTTTGGCGGCAGCTACCTGCGCCAAACCCTGGCAGCAGCCGCGCACTACCTCTGAACCGCAGGTCAAGTCCGGCTACGCCCGGGGGTGAGCCTGCTGGTAGCTCTGCCGCAGCCTGTCGACTGAGACGTGCGTGTAGATCTGGGTGGTTGCGAGGCTGCTGTGTCCCAGGATCTCCTGGACCGCCCGCAGGTCCGCTCCCCCATCGAGTAAATGTGTGGCAGCGCTGTGGCGCAGGGCGTGTGGACCGGTTGCCGCCGTATCGCCGAGTTCGGCCAGGACCTTGCCGACCACTTCCCGTACTTGCCGCTGGTCCACGCGCCTTCCCCGTTTACCCAGAAACAGTGCGGGACCGCTTCCGTCCACTATCACTGCAGGACGGCCGCGTCGGAGCCAGTCGTCCAATGAAACTGCGGCCGGCAATCCATACGGGACCGTGCGTTCCTTGTTGCCCTTGCCCACGACTCTCAGGGTCCGACGGTCAGGGTCCAAATCATCGATGTCGAGCCCCGCCAATTCCCCGACTCGAATACCGGTGGCATAAAGGAGTTCCACGATTGCCCGGTTCCGCACGCGCAGCGGTTCCCCGGTGGTGGAGCCATCAGCGAGTGTTTCCAGCATCCGTGACATTTGCTGCTGATGCAGGATCTGCGGGAGGCTGCTGTTTCGCTTGGGTGCCTTCAACCTGATGGACGGGTCGAGCTCAATGAACTCCTCGCGGACAGCCCACTGCAGGAAGGTCCGCGCCGTCGCCGCCCGTCGGGCCAGGGATGAGCGGGCTAGTCCTGAAGCGCTAAGCTCACCCAACCAACTGCGCAGCATGCCAAGAGTGATGTCCTCGAGTGCAGTTGCGCCCGCCGAAGCGGCATAGCCGAAAAGGCTGTTCAGGTCCCCGATGTAGGCCCTGGCAGTGTGCGGGGATCGGCCCCGCTCCGCGGTGATGTATCGCTCGAAAGCATCAATCGCCTCTCGGAAGGCATGTACGTTCCCCGGCAGTCGTTCGTCGCCATTGTCCCCGTTACTGCTGCCTTGGGCCATGCCGCTACGCCATCCCTTCTGCCGGTGTCGTCCCTGATCGGTGCCTCTCACTCCATTAGATACCCGTTGCCCCGGCATTCCGATTTGCCATGCCCGTCGCCCATGCCTTCCCGTCTTGTCCGGACCGTTTTAGCCATGTGGTTTCCTCCTTCGCCATGATCCGCCGATGGATTCGGCTAATCCTGCCAACTGCAGTCGTCCCAACCCGGCAAGCACTGCCGTTTGGCTAAGCCCTGCCACCCCCGCGAGTTTTTCCGATGTCGCCGAAGACTTGACGGGCAGCGCGTCGAGCAGAAGCAGATCCTCCAGGTTCAGTCCGTCGTGGTCGGCTGCCCGTCCAGCTGGTTCATGGGCCAAGGACTGCCCGATGGGTCCGGCCAGTTCAGCGATCTCGGCCGCATCGGTGACGCAGACAGCGGAGCCTTCCCGCAGCAGGCGGTGGCAGCCGGCAGAGTTGGCTGAGTGGACCGACCCGGGCACTGCCGCGACCTCACGGCTTAGATCTGCAGCGTGGTGCGCGGTGTTCAGGGCACCCGACCGCCACCGTGCCTCCACCACCACGGTGACCGAGCACAGCGCTGCGATCAACCTGTTCCTTTGCAGAAACCTCCAACGTGTAGGGGATGAACCAGGCGGGACTTCGGCGATCAGCATTCCCTGCTGCCCGATAGTCCGGAGCAGATCTTCGTTCCCGGCCGGATAGTACCTGTCCAGACCGCAAGCCGATACGGCGATGGTCGGTATCACGTCACCCGTTGCCCCGGTCGAGAGGGCGGCACGATGGGCCTGGGCGTCTATGCCGTAGGCACCACCGGACACAACGCAGATACCCCGCTGCACCAGGCCTGCGGCCAGATCCCCTGTCACGCTGTTGCCATAGTTCGTGCTGTCCCTCGAACCGACCAGCGCAACACTGCGGCTTTCCACCGGGACACCACTGCTCGGACCGCCACGCACCCATAAACATATTGGTTGGGCGATGCCAAGGTCGAGCAGTGCCTCCGGCCACTCGTTATCCTCAGGTGTCCAGATCCGTCCGCCTAGCCGTTGCATGGTCGCGATATCCCGGTCCGGCGCCAAATCCGCGGTTCTAGGAGCCCAGCGTTTGAGCGCTTCCCCCAGGCTTGAGCGTTTGGAGATGGTCCCCTGCGCCTCCAGTATCATTGCGACATCCTGGCTCGTCCGGGAACCGGCTTTGATCTGTCCCGTTGCGATGCGGAGTGCGTCGATGGGACCGACGCTCTCAATCAGAGCCATGCCAACCATGTCAGATGGTTCCATCAACCGGGATAGTGCAGCCCTCGACGTGCGGAGGTCCAAAGCCTTCGTCTCCTGCCTTATTGTCGTCATACCGCGCTCACCTGCTGCCGGAAGGCCAAGGCCGTCCCGACGTCCTCACCGATCGGTCTCCCTGCCGCGGAGGTCGGCCAAAGTCCACGCCACCCTCAGCACCCTGTCGTATCCCCGGGCGGTGAGTGTTTCGCGCTCCAAAGCTCTGTCCATATCCCTAGTGATCCTCCTATCCAGTGGAAAGTGATTGCGCAGCACCCGCCCCGGAACTTCGGCATTGGTCTCGCAGCCAAAGGGAGCCAGCCTCCGGTGCTGTTGCAGCCTGGCCCGCTTTACGCGTTCGGCAACGACTGCCGAACTTTCAGCCGTCTCCCCTGTCGCGAAGTCGGAGAAGCTGACCCGTGGAACGGATAGCTGGATATCGACCCGGTCCAGCAGCGGTCCGGAAATGCGGGTGAAGTACTGCCGGCGTTTGAACGGCGTGCACGTACAGTTGATGCCTTTCGCCGAAGCCTGACCGCATGGACATGGATTGGCGGCAAGCACCAATTGGAAACGCGCCGGGTACGATGCCGTGCCGGCGGAACGCTGGATTACCAGTTGGCCGCTCTCCAGCGGTTGGCGTAAGGCGTCCAGGACACCTCGGTGGTATTCCGGTGCTTCATCCAGAAAGAGCACGCCCCGGTGTGCCCGCGAGGCCGCGCCTGGCCTTGGAATTCCCGTTCCTCCCCCGATGATGGCCACTGCCGTGGAGCTGTGGTGCGGGCTCTCGAATGGCGGGCGGCGGATCAGCGATGCCCGTCCGGCGGCAATTCCACCCAGCGAGTGGATTGCTGTGACCTCCATGGCCTTGGAATCGTCAAGGTCGGGCAACAGGCCAGGCAGCCGTTCAGCCAGCATTGTCTTGCCAGCTCCGGGAGGACCGGTCATCAGGAGGTGATGGGCGCCGGCCGCAGCCACCTCCAACGCCATCCGCGCGTCGCCCTGCCCGGCAACATCGGCCATGTCCGGAACATCCCGCGGAGCTGGATGCGCGCCGTCATCGTCAGCGGAGGACATTGATACCTCCGCTGCCGCTTCCGAATCTTCCGGCAAGACCAGATGCAGCGGATCAGCGCCAAGGGCCAGCGCGACCTCGGCAAGCGTTCGGTAGCCGTGCACCTTGACTCCCGGCACCAGTCGCGCCTCGTCGGCGTTGGCGGCCGCGACCACAACGTCGCTGTAACCCGCGCCTGCGGCAGCCATCACGGCAGGAAGCACTCCACGAACCGGCCTGAGCCGTCCGTCGAGGCCAAGCTCAGCGATGAACACCGCTTGACCAGGATCACGAATGTCACCAGCCGCCCTGAGAGCCGCCACGACAATGGCCAGATCGAAGCTGGATCCCCGTTTGGGCAGCGTGGCAGGGATCAAGTTGACGGTGATCTTGCGCCTGCTCAGTGGAATTCCCGAATTCTGCGCGGCGGAACGAATCCGGTCCTTGGCCTCATGCAGTGACGCGTCCGGCAGCCCGAGCAGCACAAAGGCCGGCAGGGTTTGTCCAATATCAGCCTCGACCTCGACAATGTGGCCGGTCAGCCCCACCAGCGCCACGCCGTGTGTCCTCCCCAGCGGCATCAGCCGACCGCCTTCAGGTATTCGATGTCCACCGGTCCCGAGCCATCGTCCAGCACGGCCACGGCGTCGATGCGCCGCCGTCGGAACCGAAGGCTATGGAACCGGCACCACGCACCCGCCAGCCGCTGCAAACGCTGCAGTTTCGCTTCTGTGATGGCTTCAAATGGATGGCCGTAGGCGAGGGAGGCCCTGGTCTTGACCTCCACCACCACGAGGACACTGCCGTCGATTGCGACTATGTCGATTTCCCCGTCGGCACAGCGCCAGTTCCGGTCCACGACTCTGAGGCCGGTCTCTTCCAAATAGTTCACTGCCAGTGCTTCGCCGCGCTGGCCCAGTGCATCTTTCGCTCTCATCAATTACCTCCGCTTCCAGCATTGGCGCTGCTGGGGCAGAGGGTAAGAGCATGAAGACGTTATGTGGACGGCCAGACTAAAAGCGGAGACTGTGGAGGGAAAGAGGGCCACCTGGGACGGAGGCCCGTGCGCGGCGGAGACAGGAGTCGCCTATGGAGGAAAGATCTACAGCCCTGGCCCGGGATCTTTGGGGACCTGGAGTTCGTCGGACTGGACCAGTTCTTCGACGTTAACGTCCTTGAACGTGATGACCCGGACATTCTTCACAAAGCGCGCTGACCTGTACACGTCCCACACCCAGGCGTCCTGAAGGGTGAGGTCGAAATACACTTCCCCTTCGGCCGAGCGGGCCTGCACATCGACCTTGTTCGCCAGATAGAAACGCCGCTCGGTCTCGACCACATAGGAGAACAGGCCGACGACGTCGCGGTATTCGCGGTAGAGCTGCAGCTCCATGTCCGTTTCATAGTTTTCAAGATCTTCGGCGCTCATAAGCCCATCATCTCAGAGGACGACGCATCAATCCGCGGGGCACCGGTGAGGTTCCAGCTGCGTCGGTGCACCAGCGCCGGTCCGTGCTCCTGGATCGCCTTGCGGTGCGCCGCTGTGGCGTAGCCTTTGTTCATTTCCCATCCATAGGCGGGATATTCGACGGCGAGTTCCGCCATGTGCGTGTCGCGTTCGACCTTTGCCAGCACGCTGGCCGCAGCGACGCTGAGACACTGCAGATCGGCCTTGATCTTCGTGTACACCGGGGCATTGCATTCGGCGGGTTCGCAGTCACCGGCCGATTCAGCTTCGAAGAGCGAGCCCTGAGGCTGAACCGAGAGCCAGTCGTGATTGCCGTCGAGCACCACCGCATCGGGACGTGCGTGCAGCTGCAATTCCGCCCAGGCACGGTTACCGGCGCGGCGCAGCGCAGCCATGAGTCCGACGTCGTCAATCTCCTCAGCACCGGCATGGCCGACGCCGTAGGAAATGGCCCACCGCTGGATCTTCGGCACGAGGGCCACCCGGTCGACGGCGGAGAGCAGCTTGCTGTCCCGCACGCCCTTGAGGCTGCGGACAGCGGAAGCGTCGATCACCACCATGCCGACGCTCACGGGACCGGCGAGGGCACCGCGGCCGACTTCATCGCAGCCGGCGATCAGGCGATGCCCCGAGGACAACAGCGACCGCTCGTACCGCAGGGTGGGGCTCTTACTCATTCCGCTCCTACTGGCTCCGGTCGGGTCAGTGATTGGGCAGATGAGTCCGGTTCGGGAATGTCGTCGAACACGTCTGGATAGCTTCCGAGGAAGTCGAAGTGACTCAAGGGCCAGGCGATGACGACAGCTTCGCCCTCAACGGCATCCAAATCGACGAAGCCGTTGCCGTCTGTGCGGTGGTGTTCGCGTGAATCCGAGGAGGCATTCCGGTGGTCACCCATGACCCAGATTTTACCTTCGGGGACGACGACGTCGAACTCAGCGTCCGACGGCGCAGCGCCGGGATAGAGGTACGGCTCCTCGATGGGTTCACCGTTGATGGTGATCTGGCCCGCCGCGTTGCAACAGAGAACATGGTCGCCGCCGACGCCGATAACCCGTTTCACCAGATGTTGCTGTGAACTGTCCGGGATCAGTCCAAAGAAGGTCAGGGTTTCGTTAAGCCAGTTCGCAGGGCCGTCCGGCTGCTCCTGGACCGGCGGCAGCCAGCCCATGTTGTCCTCGAAGACCACAACGTCGCCACGCTCAATGTCCCCGGTCTCCTTCGCCAGCAGGTTTACAAAGATCCGGTCGTCGATCCGCAGCGTGTTTTCCATGGACCCGGACGGGATAAAGAACGCGCGGAACAGGAAAGTCTTGATCAGGAACGACAGAATGAGCGCGACGGCGATGATGACCAGGATTTCGCGCAGCCATCCCCAGTTGCCGCCATCCGAACCTTTGCCGTCGTCCTCGCTGCCCTTGGCATGGCTGCCTTTAGCGGCGTGACTCCCCGCCCGGGTTTCCGCCGCAGGTGTACCCGGTCCATTGACCGGCGGGTCCTCCCGGGGCTGGGCGGAATGGCGGGCGGGACCGTCGTCGTCGGCCTGATTGGCGGTGCTGTCCGGCATTTATGCGCCCTTCATTGTCAGTGCTGTACCCCCGGCGGCCGGAACCCGCTCCAGCGGGCCGATCCGGTCAAGTGGCCAGATAATGGTGGTAGGCCGGCCGATAATGCGTTCAATCGGCACGAATCCCCCGCCCGGCGCTCCGAGCAGCGAACGCGAGTCCGCCGAAACGGACCGATGATCGCCCATCAACCACAACTTACCTTCCGGCACGCGTACATCGAACTCCAACTCACTGGCTGCATCCTGAGGGTACAGGTAATTCTCCTCCAGCGGGTCGCCGTTGACCAACAACCTGCCGGCTTTATCACAGCAGGCGACGCGGTCTCCAGGAAGTCCGATGGCGCGTTTGACGTAGACCGTGTCGCTGCCCGTCAGACCCAGCCACTGTCCCACGGCTTTCGCCGCGGTCAGGGGAAACGGGTCACCGCTGTGCAGCGGCGCGAAGGAACCCCGCCCGTCGAAGACCACCAGGTCGCCGTGCCGGATGCCGCCGTCGTCGAATCCCGTGCGGCTGACCAGGACGCGGTCCCCTTCCTGCAGGGTGGGTTCCATCGATCCGGAAGGGATGTAATAGATCTCCACGAAGAATGCCCGGACGATGGCGGCCGCCACCACTCCCGCGATGGCCGCCCAGAGCACAAAACGCCAGCCCAGTTTCCGGGGCCGGCGTTTTGCGTTGTTCTCTGCGGTGTTGCCGCGAAGAGTTTGTGTATCGTGCACCGTTCTCTTGCGAGGAGTGCTTAGCGCTTTTCGCGGATCTTCGCAGCCTTGCCGCGCAGTTCACGCATGTAGTACAGCTTCGCGCGGCGGACATCACCACGGCTGGCAACCTCGATCTTGTCGATGATTGGCGAGTGCACCGGGAAGGTACGCTCCACGCCACAGCCGAAGGAAACCTTGCGGACGGTGAACGTTTCGCGAACACCATGGCCCTGACGGCCCACGACGAAGCCCTGGAACACCTGGACACGTGAACGGCTGCCTTCAATAATGTTCACGTGCACCTTGATGGTGTCACCGGCGCGGAACTCGGGGATGTCGCTGCGCAGCGAGGCTGCGTCTACGCTGTCTAGGATGTGCATATTGTCACTCCTGGTGAACGCCACAGGTCGCTCACTTTGGTCGCGGCAACGAAGCCTGCCCAACGCAGGAAACCTTGCCGAAAGTTGAGGTTCCACCGATTCCGCTGATGAGGTGCGGACCCGGTGTGTTTGACTGTCGATTGCGCTCCCCCTGTGGCAGGGGCGAACCCAGTAAACACAAGGTTTTATTCTGCCACAGTTGGGCAATCTATGGTAATCCTTGGCCACCTGGCAGAGTCATTGCACCCATACGAGGTAATTTTGGCGCCCTTGAGGGCCGGCTTACTCTGCCGAGCCGGATGGAACCGGCATGACGGCGCCGCCCTCGACCGCGTAGCCCAGTGCGGACAGCGTCGCGAGGTCGTGTTTCGACAACGAGCCGGGATCCAGCTGCTCAATCAGGTCCGGTCGCCGGGCTGCGGTCCGGGCCAGTTGCTCGTCGCGCCGGTAGCGTGCGATTTTCGCGTGGTTTCCGCTAAGCAGGATCTCCGGTATCTCCCGCTCGCGCCAGCTCGACGGTTTGGTATAGAGCGGATACTCCAGCAGCCCATCGGCATGGGATTCCTCCACCAGGGACTCGGGATTACCGACGACGCCGGGCAGCAGCCGTCCGACAGCCTCCACCATGGCGAGGACCGCGACCTCTCCCCCATTCAGGACGTAATCGCCGAGGCTCACCTGGCGCACCGTGAAATGCTCCTGCGCCCAGTCGATAACGCGCTCGTCAATGCCTTCGTACCTGCCGCAGGCGAACACCAGATGCTGCTCTTCGGCCAGTGCGTGCGCCATCGCCTGGTCGAAAACTTCACCTGCCGGCGAGGGCACGATCAACGTCGGCCTCGCACCCGGATCGTCAGCGAGGACGGACTCGAGGGCCTGGGCCCACGGCTCGGGCTTCATCACC
>NZ_KI914652.1:33009-38404 GCF_000520495.1 Arthrobacter sp. H14 | reverse complement strand
TCGGGCTTCATCACCATGCCGGCGCCCCCGCCGTATGGAGTGTCGTCAACGGTACGATGCCGGTCCGTAGTGAACGTGCGAAGATCATGTACCCGCAGGTCGAGAATTCCATCCTGCCGCGCCTTGCCGATCAGGGACAGCTCCAGCGGCGCCAAGTACTCGGGGAAGATGCTGACGGCGTCGATTTTCACTAGCCGTTGCTTCCTGGAGCGTTGTCGCCGCGGTTCAGCTCAAAGAGGCCGGCGGGCGGGTCGAGGAGGATGTAGCCACCGCCGACATTAACCTCTGGAACGATCTCCGCGACGAATGGGACCAGGACTTCATCACCGCCGCTTGTTTCAACCACCAGAAGGTCCTGCGCCGGCATGGTGTTCAAGCCACTGACGGTGCCGACTTCCTCGTAGGGTGAGTCGGGCCGAACAGCCGCCGGAGCGTCATCTTCCCTTGCAGGTTCCCCGGCGCCTTCCAACGCGCCTTCACCCGCATCAGAAACCACGCGGACCTTCAGGCCCACAAGTTCGTGCTCGTACCAGGCGTCGTCCTCGTCGTCGTCGACCGCTTCTGTTTCGATGAACAACTTCACCCCACGCAGCAGCTCGGCGGCATTGCGGTCCGGCACGCCCTCGAATCCGAGCAGCAGGATGTCTTTGTTCCAGCGCGAACTGACCACCGTCAACGGACCGAGTTTCGGCGGTTCGACGTCGAACGCGGCGCCGGTGACGAAGCGGTTTTGTGGATCGTCGGTCATCACCTGGACGGTGACCTCTCCGCGGATTCCGTGTGGTTTCCCGATCCTTGCAATCTGAACCTGCATGGACTCTCCTTCTGCTTTGCGCTGGCGGCGGTTCCGGCGTGGCGCCGGGTTTCTGTCCCGGGCCGGTCCTGGTCCGACCGCATGGGCTGGACCCTGATGATAAAAGAATTCGGCCCCTCCACCAATATCTGGTGGCGGGGCCGAACGTTCTTCACTTATACAGCTGAGGTCAGCGGCGGCGGTCCGTATCAACAACGTCCACGCGTACCGGCTCACCATCGGCCAACGCCGAAACCACTGTGCGCAGAGCACGTGCGGTGCGGCCCTGGCGGCCAATCACCCGTCCGAGATCGTCCTGATGAACACGCACCTCAAGGGTTTCCCCGCGGCGGTTGTTCTTCATCGACACGTCGACGTCGTCAGGACTGTCAACAATGCCGCGGACCAAGTGTTCGAGTGCGTCAGCCAGCAATCTACTCAGCCTTCTCAGCTTCGGCGGCCGGAGCCTCTTCGGCGGAGGCGTCCGCTTCCGGAGCCTTCTCGGCGTCGGAAGGGGCCTCAGCGGTATCCTTCTTCTTGGGCGTGATGGCCTCGGGTACGACGACCGAGTCCTTCTCCGGAGCCACGAACGGCTCCTTGCCCTTGGGGTACCTCAGGGTGCCTTCGGCACCGGGAAGGCCCTTGAACTTCTGCCAGTCACCGGTGATTTTCAGGATGGCGGCGACCTGCTCGGTCGGCTGTGCGCCAACGCCGAGCCAGTACTGCACGCGCTCGGACTTGACCTCGATGAACGAGGGCTCCTGCATCGGCTGGTACTTGCCGACCTCTTCAATGGCATAGCCATCGCGCTTGGCACGGCCGTCCATGACGACAATGCGGTAGTGAGCGTCGAACTTCTTGCCGAAGCGCTTTAAACGAATCTTTACGGCCACTTGTGTGGTCACTCCTTGATGATTTTAAGGGCGAACCCGTTTCCTGCACCCGTGGGGCGGGCCATTCATGGGGGTTCTGAGGACACAATACGCGCACGGTGAGAGGGGCCGTACGGATCGGGTACGGAGTCTATTGTGCCAGAAACCCGGCCCGTTCCGCGACTTGGCGCTCCAGTTACGCGGCGGCGACCCGGATGGTGTTCCGCCACGGATCCTCGAACCGCAGCTCTGCGCCGTCGTGGTTGGCCGAAACGCCCCGGTGCGACAGTCGCTCGGCCAATGCGCCGACGTCGTCCGTGCCCGGCACCGTGATCAGCACTTCACCGAGCCCGAGCGTGTCCTTGCGAGGCCCAGCGCCGCGGCTGTTCCACACATTCATGGCCATGTGGTGATGGTACTTGCCGGCCGAGACGAACAGCGCCTGGCCATGCCACCCGGCGGTTTTCTCGAATCCGAGCGTGTCGACGTAGAACTGCTGCGCCGTCTCGACGTCGCCCACCTGAAGATGGACGTGCCCGACACCGGCACCCGCCTTGCGCTGGCCGGTCACCGCTTCTTCGGTCAGGTGGGAGTTGAGGTACCCCTGAGGGGGCAGGGCGACGTTGTCCATCTGCACCTGCCCGTTTTGCCACTGCCAGGTGCTGCGCGGCTTGTCGTAGTAGAGCTCGATGCCGTTGCCTTCAGGGTCGGTGAAGTAGAACGCTTCGCTGACCAGGTGATCTGCGCTGCCCACGAACGCCTGCGGGTTGTACTGTGCGGCGGAGGCCACCGTGGCGGCAAGCGAGGCTTGGTCGCTGAAGAGCAGGGCGGTATGGAACAGTCCGGCTTCGCCGCGGGAAGGGATCTTCAGGCCCGCCGCAGGGGCGAGGTGAATCAATGGCGTGTTGCCGCGGCCCAGGTAGACGCCGCCGTCGGCTTCGGCCACTACGTCCAGGCCGAGCGCCTTCTTGTAGTAGTCGAGCATCTTTTTCATGTCGCCGACCTTGAGCACGACCGTGCCCATGGCGAGATCGGCCGGGAGGAGGTCCTGATGCGTTGCTTGAAGGTTCATACAGACAAGAATAGTTGAAGCTTCACTCTTTTTCAACCCTGGGTCCGCGTCTGAGTCCGCCGCTGGGATTGAGTAGCCAATGGCTTCTACAGCTCCACGCGCATGGCAACCCGGCGGCCGAGCGCGTCCAGGCCCGCAGCATTTTCGTGTTCCCGCAGCTGCGCCAAAGCACCCTCAGGTTTTTCGACCACGCGGAATCCGCAGGAGACATAGAACGGCGCGTTGAACGACACATCCGCAAAGGTGCACAGGCTCATCCATCCATAGCCTTGCTGCCGGGCCCAGTTCAGGGATGCGGAGACCAGTGACCGGCCAACACCCTGGCCCGTGTGCGCTGGAAGGACCGACAGCTGCTCGAGGTGAGCGCCGCCGTCGACCTCCTCCAGCCGTGCGAATCCGATACATGGCCTGCCGGCCACCAGCAGTTTGAGCGAGGCGGCCATTTCCTCCCCGGATGCGCCAGGTGGCAGTGGCGCGCTCAGTGGCTTTCCGCCAATAGTCGTCAGGAGCGAATCCGAGGCGGCTTCGATAACCGGCAGCAAGGTGATGTCCAGGGGTTCAGCCGGACGGATTTCATACATGGCCGGAGACAAAGTCGACCAGTGCTTGGTGTCCTTCGTCGGTGTCGTGCGGCCGATGGTGTCCGCCGGTGTGGATATGTGTCGCTCCGGTGCTTTCCAGGTAGTGCGCCACTTCTTCATACAGCGGTTCCCACGCACCTGTGACGACGAGGGTGGGAACACCGGGAACGATGTGCAGGGGCGCCTCCCAGGGCGGCCGTTGCATTCGGAGCCGGGATGCAGACCGTTTGGCATCCTCAGTGGTTGGCATCTGAGCATCAGCGGAGTACACCAGCCGGACAAATTCGCGCAGGAATTCCTCGTCGGACATCCCGGCCCGCCGCTCGAACAACTGACCAACGACTTCACGGTGCTGCATTGTCGCAGGCAGATCCGCCGTCAGCGACAGGCACGCCGGTTCAAAAAGGGTAAGTGATTTGACCAGGTCCGGCCGCTCCACGGCGGCCATCATTGCGGCAATAGCACCCTGGCTGGCTGCTGCGAGATGTCCGGGCCTGCCGTCCAGATTGTCCAGCACGATGCGCATGTCGGCGTCGAAATCGGTAGGCTCCGGATCCGCCGTCGCATCGAATCCGTGCCGCTTGACGAACAGGCAGTCGTAGCGGCCGGCGAGCCTGTGCTGCTTCGGCCAGGCGGCAGCACCGAAACTTCCACTGCCGTGGACGAAGACAATCCGCTCTTTAGTCATGCAAGCACGCTATCCGACTGCCACGACAGGATAGACGCGGTTCCGGGCGGCGGCAGCACCGACCGAAAGCGCCCCGGCGCAGCTACCGTCCGCCGCCGAGGAACTTGTCGAAACCCTTGGGAAGGTTCGACGGATCGAAGTCCTGCCCCGACTGGCCACCGAAAGATGCACCGGTCGGAACAGACTTGTTGCCGTTGGCGCGCCGTTCAGCCAGTGCCTTTTCTTCGGCCGCACGCTTCGCCGGGTTGCCCGAACGCGACTTCTTATTGTTCTTGGCCTGCTGCTGCTTTTTCTTGCCGCCGCTGAAGCCGCCCGGTCCGGCCATCCCCGGCATACCGGGAACACCGCCACCCTTGGCCATCTGCTTCATCATCTTCTGCGCCTGGCCGAACCGCTCCAGCATTCCGTTGACCTCGGATACGGTCACGCCGGAACCGCGGGCAATCCGGGCGCGGCGTGAGCCGTTGATGATCTTCGGGGCAACCCGTTCGTGCGGGGTCATCGAGCGGACAATCGCCTCAACCCGGTCAATCTCGCGCTCGTCAAAGTTCTCCAACTGCTCGCGCATCCCCGCGGCACCGGGCATCATCATGAGCATCTTCTTCATCGAGCCCATGTTCTTGATCTGGGCCATCTGCGCCAGGAAGTCGTCGAGCGTGAAGTCCTCCTGGTCGGAGAACTTCTGCGCCATCCGCGCGGCTTCATCCTGGTCCCAGGACTTCTCGGCCTGCTCGATCAGGGTCAGCATGTCGCCCATGTCGAGGATGCGGTTCGCCATCCGGTCCGGGTGGAACAGCTCGAAGTCGTCCAGACCCTCACCTGTGGAGGCGAACATCACCGGCTTGCCGGTCACCTGCGCCACGGACAGCGCGGCACCACCGCGGGCATCGCCGTCGAGCTTGGACAGCACGACGCCGGTGAAGTTGACGCCTTCGTCGAACGCCAAGGCGGTGTTGACCGCATCCTGACCGATCATGGCGTCGATCACGAAAAGCACTTCGTCGGGGTTGACGGCGGCGCGGATATCCGCGGCCTGCTGCATCATTTTCGCGTCCACACCCAGACGGCCTGCAGTGTCCACAATGACGACGTCGTGCAGCTTGGCACGTGCCTCGGCAACACCATCGCGTGCCACCTGGACCGGATCACCGGTCGGAGTGTCCAGCTCGGAGGTCGCACCGGGATGCGGCGCATAGACCGGAACACCTGCGCGGGAGCCGACCACCTGCAGCTGGTTCACCGCATTCGGGCGCTGCAGGTCGGACGCCACCAGCAGCGGCTTGTGCCCCTGGCCGGTGAGGTACTTCGACAGCTTTCCGGCCAACGTCGTCTTACCGGCACCCTGCAGACCCGCGAGCATGATCACGGTCGGCGGGTTCTTCGCCAGCC
>NZ_KI914652.1:31091-32909 GCF_000520495.1 Arthrobacter sp. H14 | reverse complement strand
GCCGGATCCGGCGTGTCTCGCCACCGAGGATGTTGACGAGTTCCTCATTGACGATCTTGACGACCTGCTGGCCCGGGTTCAGGGCACCGGAAACCTCAGCGCCGAGCGCCCGCTCCTTGATCCTGGCCGTGAAGGCGCGCACCACCGGTACGGCAACGTCCGCGTCCAGCAGGGCGCGGCGGATTTCCCGGACTGTGGCGTCGACGTCGGCCTCGGATAGACGGCCTTTGCCGCGCAGGTTCTTGAAAGTCGCTGCCAAGCGGTCGGAGAGTGAATTGAACACGCGAAGTGCACTTCTTTCGTCAAACGTATAGGTGGATTCAACTACCTAGGGTATCAAGCCCCGGCAGGCCTGCGACGACGGAAGCACTGCTCCAGTCCCCGCCGCTTCGTCCACAAGAGGCGCGGCGGACCCTGCACAATCTTCCTGATCGGTGGCATGCTGAACCTTGTGACTGTATCTAAAGGCTCTGTGGAGCAACCTGAGACGGAAATGAAGACGTTGCTGATCCTCGGCGCGTCCGGCGATCTCACCGGCAGGCTGTTGCTGCCGGGACTGGGGCGGCTGATCTGCCGCGGCAAGGCCGGGAAGATCCAGCTGGTCGGCGCCGGCATCGAGGACTGGTCCCGGGAAAAATGGCAGGACCGCGTCCGCACCTCTTTTGCCGGCAGTACGGAAAAATCGAACGACGACGGCAAGGCAGCACTCGAAGCGTTCGCCACCGATTCGGATTACCACAGCGTCGATGTGACGGCGCCCGGTGCGCTGGCGTCCCTGCTGGACAAGCTGGAGGGTCCGGTCGCCATCTACTTCGCGCTGCCGCCGGCCGTCAGCCAGAAGGCCGCCGAAGTGCTCGAGCCCGAGGATGTCCCGGTCGGTACGCGGCTGGTGATGGAGAAGCCGTTCGGTTCCAGTGAGGAATCGGCCGCGGAACTTAATGCGACCCTGGTCCGCCTGGTTCCGGAGGACCATATCCACCGGGTGGACCACTTCCTCGGCAAGGTCACCGTCCTCAACATCCTCGGTCTCCGGTTCGCCAACCGGCTGCTTGAGCCGCTGTGGAACAACACCCACATCGAAAAGGTGGAGATTGTCTTCGATGAGGAACTCACGCTCGAAAACCGCGCACGTTACTACGACACCGCCGGCGCCCTGCGGGACATGATTCAGAGCCACCTGCTCGAAATCATGGCACTGATCGCCCTGGATGCCCCGGCATCGCTCAATGAACGGGATCTGCGCGACAGGATCAGTTCCGTACTCCGCGCCAGCAAAATTGAGGAGCCTTTTTCCGGGACGACACGCCGTGCCCGGTACACCGCCGGCGTCATCGGCGAACGGAAGGTTCCCAACTACACGGACGAGGCGGGGATCGATCCATCCCGCGAAACGGAAACACTGGCCGAAGTCGAAGTCTCTATCAACAGCTGGCGCTGGGCCGGGGTGCCTTTCATCCTCCGCTCCGGCAAGGCCCTCGGGCAACCGCGGAAGGAAGCGGTCATCACTTTCAAGCCTGTCCCCCACCTGCCTGAGGGTTTCAAAGGGCCGGACGAAGCCACCCGGCTGCGCATCGGTTTCGGGCCGGACACCCTGCAGTTGGAGCTCGACGTTAATGGCCCGGGCGATATCTTCGAGCTGAACCGGGTCGCCATGTCCGCAGAGCTGAACGAGGCGGAAGTCCTGCCCTACGGCGAAGTGATTGAAGGTGTTCTATCCGGCGACCCGTTGTTGTCGGTGCGTGGGGACACGGCAGAAGAGTGCTGGCGGATCGTTGAACCCACACTGACAGCCTGGGAGAACGGCGGGGTACCCCTGCA
>NZ_KI914652.1:16990-30991 GCF_000520495.1 Arthrobacter sp. H14 | reverse complement strand
CCGGCTCGTTAGGACCCGAGGACTGGGACACCTCCCGGGAGAAACCGCTTCTCAGCTGACATCGGGCTTAGTCGCGGCAGTCGGCGTCGTCGGCGCATTCACGCACCAGTTTCATCACGACTCCCCGCTCCTCGTCAGGCCCGCCGCTCTTGTTGGCCAGCAGATAAAGCTCACCGTTCATATCCTCGCCCATCCCGAGCACGAACAAGTTGATGTGCCCGTTGACCAGGTTGAAGACATTCGGGGTGCGTTCGTCCGGATCCGCCTTATCGTCCTCAACGACATACATCACCCGTCCGTTGGCGGAGTTGAAGCCGTCGGAGTAGTCACCGAACACGTACGTGCCAAACAACTCCGGCAGTTCGGAGCCACGGTAGACAAATCCGCCGATGCTGGCGACTCCCTCGTCATGGTCGTACTGCGCAACGGGATCAATCAGGCCGGCCGGCTCACCAGGCGTATTGGCAAAAACGAAACCGTCAGAGGCAAACCCGTTGAGCGCCGTGCCATTGGGATTGAACTGGAAGGTCCCCTCCTTGAGGTGCCACCCGTAATTTCCACCTTGCACAATCCGCGCGTCGACCTCTTCAATATTGTTTTGGCCGACGTCGGCGGTCCAGATCATGCCCGTTCCACCCAGATCGGCACGGTCGGACGAGGCACGGAACGGATTGCGGAACCCGGACGCAAAGATCGTCGGCACCGTATCCGTGAGCGGATCCATCCGAAGGATCTTTCCGAGCAGCTTGTCCGGATTCTGCGCGTTGCCCGGGCCTTCATGGCTGATACAGGGACCTTCACCGGCGATACCGAGCTGGCCGTTCTGGTCATCGGCGCAGCCGCCGTCGCCGGACGTAATGTACATCAGGTTCCGGTCTGCAGGCGTGGTTCCGAAGAACAGCGCCCCGCCATTGTGATTGAACTGCGGTTCCAGGATGGTGAAAAGGACCCTGCTGTTGGCCGCCGGCGTCAACGGCTGGCGTTTCATCACGTTTGCCGTGGGATTTGGAACCGTCCATTCGCGCACTGTCGCCAAGTGGTTTGGCTGCTGGTCGGGTGTCGAGGCCGTGCCCGGGATGGGTTCGGACGTCATCGTGTACAGCAAGCCGTTGGCCGCGTAATCCGGGTGGAACGCAACCCCGAGGAAGCCGCGCTCGTCGGCATCGAGGATGAGCGGCACCAGCAGCGATGCGGTATCAAGGATCTTGTTCTTGTCGCCGGTTTCCAGGTTTACCGCCCACAGCGGGCCGTCCTGGTCGACAACGAACAGGACGCCGGGAACACCTGGTGCGTATGTCCCCCAGTTCGGCGCCGTCAGGCCTTTGCCTTCGGTGACGGTTTGCAGCTCCATTTGGATGGCGCCGTCGTCAATGTGTCCATCGATGGGATCGTCGATGGGAGCCACCGGACCGGGTGAATGCCCGGCCGTTGCGGTTCCCACAGAACCGGCGACAACCAGGCTGAAGATGACTGAGATAAAACCGGCGGTGATGCCGGGTCTGACTTTGGAATGAGCTCGCATTGCGATCGCCTTCCTTGGCGGAGCGAAACGGTCCCGGCATCAGGGATGGTGAAGCTTCCCAGCCAGGGGTAAATGAAGGAAGAGCCGTCTTCGGTACCGGCCGCACTTCCGCCCGTATCCGGGCGGAAGGCGCCGGCCCCGGAGGCGCTCCAGACATTGTGCTCACACTTGCAAGGGCGTCAGTCTAGCACCGTGAATCTACAGACGGCAGGGCCAAAGGCACTGAATATGCTGCATTCCCGTTGTTCTCATTCGTCCCAATATTCAAACCACTCCCAGTTGCGTTCCTGGCATCGATTTCCATTCCCGGATCATCACTCAGTCCAATTCCGGTCATGTCCAACCTGGCTGAACCTGGCTCGACCCGGCTCTAGCCACCGGGATGCGGTCCTTGTCATCACCCCGCGTCGATACCTCGGTGTAGCCGGGATCCAGCTCGGCAAACTCGTAGGCCGCTTCGGCGTGCTCGCTGAGGTCGACTCCCGCCACCTCGTGGTCCTGACTGACCCGGAATCCAACAGTGCGGTTGATGCCAAATCCAATCAGCCAAGTCAGCGCCGCGGTAAAGACAATGGCGACGACGACGGCGGCAAGCTGGGCGATGAGCTGGTCGTAGCCGCCGCCATAGAACAGGCCCCCGTTCACCCCATCCCCGCCGTCGACGGGCATGGCGATGAATCCCGGCGCCACGGTTCCCACCAATCCGGCGGCAAGGTGTACACCGACGACGTCGAGCGAGTCGTCGAAACCGAGGCGGTACTTCAGTCCAACGGCCAGCGCCGCCACGGAGCCCGCGACCACGCCGAGGGCCAGTGCACCGAGCGGACTAACGCTCGCACAGGCGGGTGTGATTGCCACCAGCCCGGCGACGACGCCGGAGGCCGCACCGACGGAGGTGGGCCGGCCGTCGCGGATCCGTTCGGTGACCAGCCAACCGATCATGGCAGCGGCCGGAGCGGCAAGCGTGTTGATCCAGATCAGGCCGGCTTCCTCCGCCGAGCCCGCTGCGCCTGCGTTAAACCCGAACCAACCGAACCAGAGCAGTGCCGCACCGAGCATCACGAAGGGAACGCTGTGCGCGCGGTGGAACGGACTCTTGGTGAAACCGTGTCGTTTTCCGATGATCAGTGCGAGCACCAGGGCGGCGACGCCGGCGCTGATGTGCACGACTGTCCCGCCGGCAAAGTCGATGGCAGCACCGAAGGTCCTTCCGATCAGGCCGTCCTCGGTCAGCAACCCACCGCCCCAAACCATGAACGCCATCGGACAGTACACCAGGGTCACCCACAGCGGCACGAACAGCGACCAGGAAGCGAATTTGGTCCGGTCGGCGATCGCGCCACTGATCAGCGCCACGGTGATGATGGCGAAGGTGGCGCCGTATCCTGCGCCGATCAAATCTTCTGTCCCTATCAGGTTCATCAGACCCGCCGAGGTAAAGGGATTGCCAAACAACTGAGCGACTCCGTTCCCGCCGGTCATGGAGTATCCCCAGAGAACCCATACGACGCCGACCAGTGCAACGGAGACAAAGCTCATCATCATCATGTTTACGGCGGCCTTCGCCCTGGCCATTCCGCCATAGAAGAACGCCAGTCCGGGTGTCATTAGCAACACCAGTGCCGCGGACAGCATGACCCAAATATGACCTGCAGTCAGTTCCATCATTAATGCCCTTCTCACCAACTACGGGAATTTCCCGCTGGTTTCGAGCATGCCGCTGCTATGTTTCGGCTAAGGTAGAGTTACATTTCAGGCATGTAAAAATTATCAGGAGCCATCCGCTTGTGACTGGGGACGACCCTGGCTGGGAGCGGAAGCCCGCTCCTGAATGTATGCGGCCGTGGCGTCTGCCCTGAAATAGAGGTGGTGATGGGTGCGCGGAATGAAATCGAGCACCGTTCCGCGAATGGCGGCCAGGCGTGCTGCGATATCGCGGAACACCGGTACGGCCGATGTCCCGCACACCACCCGTACGTCGACGTCGAGGGCTGCCAATGCTGCTTCGTCCGGCGTTTCGAACCCCAGCTGGATATCGTTCTTCACAAAGGCCTCGGCATTGAGATCGCGGCGTTCTCCGTACCACTCCTTACCCGTCGGGGGCTCAAAAAATCCCCGGGAGGTGCCCTCCTTGACGCCGGCGGTGGCCCTTCCCAAGGCCGCAAGGGCGCCGACCCAGTCATCGGGAAAGGCAGTCAGGTAATGGTCGATAGTGCGGGATGCGACGTCCTGGAGTCTCCGGCCGTCTTCCGTGAGGCTGAAATACCCGGGTTCGTAAACCAGGACGGACTTCACCAACTCTGGATACCGCAGTGCGAACTGCAGCGCAATGATCCCGCCGGTACCGGATCCAAAGACGACGACATCTTCCAGCCCCAGCGCCTCGATCAGCCCGGCAGCGTCGTCGGCATGTTGCCCCGAACCGCATCCCGGCCAGTTCTCCCTGCCGCTGCGGGAGGTGCCCCGGTTGTCATAGGTAACAACGGTAAAACCCGTCAGCCGCTCGGCAACTCCCCGGTAGATCTCCGCGTCCTCGTAAACGGAGGAGACCAACAGGACGGCCGGACCGCTGCCACGGACTTCCGCGTAGATCATCGTGCCGTTGACAGCGTAGTACCCTGCCCGCGGCTCTTCCGCTCCGGGCAATGCGTCAGGATTAGGCTTCCGCACCGTAGGGTCCACATCAACAGACTATGGCCGCCGGCTCCTTTTCGGTAGATGGCGGCACGAAATCCGCAGCGGCTACGCGAGCAACGCGTCCACGAACTGCTCAGCGTCGAAGGGTGCCAGGTCGTCTGCTCCCTCGCCCAGTCCGATCAGCTTCACCGGGACGCCCAGTTCGCGCTGGATGGCTACGACGATGCCGCCCTTGGCGGTTCCGTCCAGTTTGGTCAGCACGATGCCGGTGATGTCCACGACCTCCGAGAACACCTTGGCCTGCGCCATGCCGTTCTGCCCGGTCGTCGCGTCCAGCACCAGCAGGACCTCATCGACGGTGGCCTGCTTTTCGACGACGCGTTTGACCTTGCCCAGCTGGTCCATCAGGCCAACCTTGTTCTGCAGGCGTCCGGCTGTGTCGATCATGACGACGTCGACCTCACCTTCGATCCCGGCCTTCACCGATTCGAAGGCAACGGAGGCAGGGTCAGCACCTTCGACGTCGGACTTCACCGTGGCGACGCCGACCCGTTGGCCCCAGGTTGCCAGCTGTTCGGAAGCTGCGGCACGGAAAGTGTCCGCGGCACCCAACAGGACTTCCTTGTTTTCAGCCACGAGCACCCGCGCCAGCTTGCCAACAGTCGTGGTCTTGCCGACACCGTTGACACCGACCACCATCATCACAGCCGGCCGGTCAGCATGCCTGTCCACGGCCAGCGAGCGGTCCATCGTCGGGTCCACCAGCTTGATCAATTCCTCGCGGAGGAGTTCGCGGACGTGCTCCGGGGTGCGGCTGCCCATCACCGTCACACGTTCGCGCAGCGCGTCGATCAGCTGCATGGTCGGTTCGGTGCCGAGGTCGGCCAGCAGCAGCGTCTCTTCGATTTCGTCCCAGACGTCTTCGTCAATCTTGTCCCGGGACAGCAGCATCAACAGCCCCTTGCCCAGGGCGTTGTTGGACTTCGACAAGCGTTCGCGCAGCCGCACCAGCCGGCCGGCGGCAGGTTCCGGAGCTTCCACCTCAAGCTGCTCAAGACCGGCGAGATCATCCTCAACGGGTGCCGTCTCCGTCAGGTCCTCGCGCGGCTCTACGGTTTCCGGGCCGCCGGGCGGAGCTTCCGTCGGCTGTCCAAGGGTGTCTGTTCCGCCACCGGGAGCGGGGTCGTTGGCGTCCCTGGTCGTGGTGAAGGTGTCCTTGGTCCGGCGGGTCTTGACCAGCACGGCGGCCAGGATTCCCAGCACGGCGATGGCCAGGACGATGTACAAAATGATCGGAAGAATACCTGAATCAGTCACGCGTCCTAGCTTCTCACATGCGTCCGACAGGCTGCAGGTCGGGTTATCTGAGAGACTTTATCTGCCATGGTCAGACTCCCCCGCTTCTCCCGCTCCCCCGGCGCGCCCAGCACGGCGACGCCTCCAGCCCCGCGGTTGCCGATTCCGCAGGAGATCCGCGTCCTCATTGCCGCCGCCTTCGTGATTGCGCTCGGCTATGGATTGGTCTCACCCGTCCTGCCGCAGTTCGCGCAGAGCTTCAATGTCGGCGTCGCTGCCGCTTCGGTCATCGTCAGCGCCTTCGCGTTCACCCGATTGATCTTCGCCCCGGTTGGCGGGCAGCTGATCGGCAAGCTCGGCGAACGCCCGGTGTACGTCACAGGGCTGCTGATCGTGGCCGCCTCGACCGGTGCGTGCGCGTTCGCGCAGGACTATTGGCAGCTGCTGATCTTCCGCGGCCTCGGCGGTATTGGATCGACGATGTTCACCGTGTCGGCGATGGGCCTGATCATCCGGCTGGCACCGCCTTCGATCCGCGGCCGCGTCTCCAGCGCCTACGCCTCGGCCTTCCTCCTGGGCAGTATCGGCGGACCGGTGCTTGGTGGACTGCTGGCCGGGTTCGGACTCCGTGTGCCGTTCCTCGTCTACGCCGTCGCCCTGCTGATTGCGGCCGCCGTCGTATTCTTCCGGCTCAAGGACGCATCCCTGGGCTCGAAGGAAGCGAAGAAGAAGCAGATTCCAATGACGTTCCGGGAGGCGATCGGCGACAGTGCCTACCGCTCCGCCCTGGCCTCCAGCTTCGCCAATGGCTGGTCATCGTTCGGCGTCCGGGTTGCCCTGATTCCGCTGTTCGCGGCCGCTGCCCTGGGCGCCGGCCCGCAGATTGCCGGAATCGCGCTGGCCGTTTTCGCCGCGGGCAATGCCGCCGCGCTGACGGTCTCCGGACGCTTGGCCGACAGCATCGGACGTAAACCGCTCATTCTGACCGGTCTGGTGGTCAACGGCCTAGCCACCGGCGCGATCGGTTTTACCGATACGGTCTGGCTGTTCCTGACCGTCTCCGTCATCGCCGGCATGGGGTCGGGCCTGCTGAACCCGGCACAGCAGGCGACCGTGGCCGACGTCGTCGGAAACGACCGCGGCGGTGGCAAAGTGCTGGCCGCTTTCCAGATGACCGCCGATACCGGTGCCATCCTCGGGCCCATCCTCGCCGGGCTGCTGGCGGACCGGTTGTCCTACAGCTGGGCCTTCGGGCTGACCGGTGTCATCGCACTGCTGGCTGCGGTGGCCTGGCTCGGCGGCCGGGAAACCTTATCGCGGGACGATCATGCGCAGACATCGAAGAAGGACGAGGCAGCCGAAGGGGCGTAGCCCATGGGGACCCCGGCCTGCTCCCCGCCGTCGAACTGCAGCGCATCGAACAGGTCCTCACCGTGTCGGTCCGGCGTCCCTGCGGCGTGAACAGCACAATGGAGGGATGACTGACGAGACGCGTTGGGAACGTCCGGATCACGCGGGCATCCGGAAGCAGTTCGAGGACCGGTTCCGGCAGATGCACGACGAAGGGACGGACACGGCCGGGGAGGCGCGTTTCATCGATATGTTGCTGGACCGCGGGTCGACGGTGCTCGACGCCGGTTGCGGCACCGGCCGGCTCACCGCCGAGCTGAACCTGCGCGGACACCTGTGTATCGGCGTCGACAAGGATCCGAAGCTGCTCAAGACCGCGAAGGAACTGCACGGCCCCGGTCATGACTTCCTACGGTCGGATCTCGTGGACGTGACGGGAGAATGGCTGGCTGCGGGCGGCTTACCCCGGACCTATGACCTGATCGCCGCGATCGGCAACGTGATGGCGTACCTGGCGCCAGGATCGGAAATCCAGGTGCTGCGGAATTTCGCTGCTCTGCTGACCGACGGCGGCCGCCTCGTCACAGGCTTCGCGGCCGACCGGGACTACACTCTCGAGCAGTTCGACGACGACGCCTCAGCTGCCGGTTTCCGGGTTGAGCACCGCTTCGGCAGCTGGCAACTGGCTGCGTTCGACGACGACGCTGACTGGGCGACGACCGTACTTCGCCGTTCCGGACAGTAAGGACGGTACTTCGCCGTTCCGGGCGGTAGGACTGCTTCAATCGGTCGCACCGCTTTCGCCACTCGAACCGCTCCCGTTTGTGACAAATTGACCTGCGCGCACAGGTCAATTTGTCACAAACGGGAGCATCCCCTCGGACGCTGCAGGTCGACGTCCCCGCACCCTAAGCCTCGACCCCGATACGCTGGCTGATCACGGTTGTGACGCCGTCGCCACGCATCGTTACGCCATACAATGCGTCGGCCACTTCCATGGTCCGCTTCTGATGCGTGATGATGATCAGCTGGCTGGACTCGCGCAGCTCCTCGAAGATGGTGATCAGCCGGCTCAGGTTGGTGTCGTCGAGTGCGGCCTCGACCTCGTCCATCACGTAGAACGGTGACGGCCGCGCCTTGAAGATCGCCACCAGGAGTGCGACGGCGGTCAGTGAACGTTCCCCGCCCGACAACAGGGACAGCCGCTTGATCTTCTTGCCGGCCGGACGTGCCTCCACTTCGATTCCGGTGATCAGCATGTCGTCCGGGTCGGTCAGGACCAGTCTGCCTTCGCCGCCGGGGAAGAGCCGCCCGAAGACGCGCTCGAACTGCACCGCGGTGTCCTGGTAGGCGGCGGTAAAAACCTGCTCGACGCGTTCGTCCACCTGCCGGATGATGTCGAGCAGGTCCTTGCGCGTTGATTTCAGGTCCTCCAGCTGGCTGCTCAGGTACTGGTGGCGCTCCTCAAGGGCGGCGAACTCTTCCAGGGCCAGCGGATTGACCTTGCCGAGGGCGGCCAGATCCCTTTCGGCTCGCTTGAGCCGCTTCTGCTGCTCAGCACGATTGAACGGGATGCCATCCGGCTCCGGCTCGTTCCCGGCGGAAGTTTCCGCTTCAGATTCACCGGCGCCATTTTTGCCGTTGCCGTTGCCGTTGCCGTTGCCGTTGCCAAGATCGTCGCCGCTGTCGGCACCGTCATTCACCGTCCCGGCTCCTGCCCCACCGCCGCCGTTCCCGCCAGTGTTGGCGTTCCCGTCGTCGGCACCGTCACCATCCCCGTCGTCGTCGACGTCGGCCGCTGCCGTCTCTTCCCCGGTCAGCGGCGCGTCGAGTGCGGCCCACTTGTCCCGCTTGGCCGGCGCGGCTTTCCGCAGCGGCTCCGGTTCCTTCGGCACGGGCACCAGCTGGTCCGGCCCGTATTCGGCCACCAAGTGGTCGGCGGTCAGCCCGAGCTCCTCGATCGCCTTGGTTTCCAGCGCCTCAATCCGCGCCCGCTGCTCTGCCCGGGCCAGTTCGTCCCGGTGCACGGAATCGGTCAACTCCGCCAGCTCGGCCAGGTGCTTCTCGTTTGCCGTGCGGATCGCCACGAGCTCGGTGTCCCACGCCGCGCGAACCTCTTCGGCCTCATCCCGCTCCCTGCCGGCAAGCCCAACCGAAACGTCGATGAAGGCGAGTGCGGTCCCGGCACCCTTGGCCACCGCTGCGGCCTTGCGTGCCTGGATCTGCCGGCGCCTGGCCCGTTCGGCCGCCTGCGCACGCGCACGCCGCTCCGTTTCCGCCGCCCGTTCCAGTGATGCCGCCCGGTTTCCGATGGCGGTCAGTTGCTCCTCACCCGAGCGCAGTGCGAGCCGGGCCTCCATTTCCGTCTGGCGCGCTTCCGTCGCCGCTTCCGCGAGTTCGTCCCGGTACTCGGTAGAGGGTTCCTCGTCGGCGGGAGCGTCCTCGGCCGCCTGGAGCCGCTCGGTTACGGCTGTCAACGCTTCCTGCTCGGTAATGATGTTCGCCTCGGCAGCCTCGACCAGCTTGGCGAGCCGCTCCGACTCCCCTACCGCCGACCGCAGCATCGAGCCGAGGTGGCCGAGGCGTTCGGCGACCGCGGAGAATTTCGCGTCCGATTCGTGCAGCTCTTCCAGTGCCGCGTCGGTGCCTTGCTGAGCTTCCTCCCGCTTCGCATTCGCGTTGGCCAGCGCAAAGCGGGCCCGCTCGGACCGCGCCGTTGCCTCGTTCAGCTTCGCCGTCGTCTCGTCGACCGCTGCCTGCACCTCAAGCAGGCTCGGCGCACTGGAGGATCCGCCGCGTACGGACAGTGCGGTGAACACGTCACCGTCGGACGTCACCGCGGTCAGTTGTGGATGTTTCGCAATGACGGTTCCGGCCGTTGCAAGATTATCGACGACGACGACGCCGGCCAGCAGCGCCTCGATGGCACCCTTGAGTTCGGGTTTGGCGGTCACGAGGCCGACGGCCGGTTTGGCCCCGGACGGCAGGTCCTTGTATTCCTGCGCATCAACCGCGGCTCCGTCGGCCAGCACCAGATCGACCCGGCCGCCGTCGTCGTCCTTGAGCTTGCGCAACGCCCGCACAGCGGCGTCCGCGTCGGTGACTGCCACGGCCTCGGCGGCCGGACCCAGTGCTGCCGCGATCGCGGTCTCGTAGCCGGATTCGATCGTGATCAGGTCCGCCACACCGCTGAGTACGCCCTTCAGCCCGGCGGACAGCAGCGAGCCGGAGCCGTCCTTGCGCTTGAGCCCAACTTCGAGGGCCTCGCGCCGGGCGGCCAGGGAATCACGACCCCGTTCGGACTCGCGTTCTTCGGTTTTCAGCGCCTCAATCCGGTCCAGGATGCCGTCGAGTTCCTCTTCGGCGCTTTGATAGGCGGCATCGAGACCCTCCTCCCCTTCCTCCGCCCCGGCGACCTGGCTCTCCAGTGCGGTGAACTCGGACTGGGCTTTGGTGCGGCGTTCTTCGGCATCGTGAATGGACTGGCGCAGCCGGCCAAGCTCCGCTTCAGCCGATTCCACCCTCGAACGCGCCGTTCCCACCTGTCCGGCGAGCCTGGCGAGTCCCTCGCGCCGGTCGGCCGCGGCGCGCATGATGGCAGTCAGGCGTTTTTCCTCTTCGGCGGCCATCTGTTCGGCCTGGCCGCGGGCGGCGATGGCCATTTCCAATGAGCCGCGCCGGTCGGCAATAGAGCCTTCCAGTTCGGCCTGTTCCTTCCGGACGCGGGCTGCCTGCTGCTCGAGCTGATCCGGATCCCGCCCCATGTCCTGGGGTTCATCGGATGAACCCAGCAGCCGACGTCGTTCCGTTGCCAGGTTCCGCAGCGAGCGGAGCCTTTCCCGGGTGGACGAAAGCTGGTACCAGACGTCCCGGGCCGCCCGCAGTTTGGGCGTCGCCTCCGAGGCCAACCGCTCCAGCTCGGATTGCCTGGCACGGCCAGTCTCGAGTGCCTTCTCGACCTCCGCCCGGCGCTGCTTCAACGCCGTCTCGTCGGCGACTTCCTGCTCCAAGTTGGTGGTGAGGCGGACCAGGTCATCGGCCAACAGGCGGGCGCGGGCATCCCGGACCTCGAACTGAACGGTCTGCGCGCGGCGGGCGACTTCGGCCTGTTTACCCAAAGGTGTGAGCTGCCGCCGGATTTCACCGGTGAGGTCGTTCAGCCGGGACAAATTGCCCTGCATGGCCTCGAGTTTGCGGACCGTCTTTTCCTTGCGGCGGCGGTGCTTGAGGATTCCCGCGGCTTCTTCGATGAACCCACGGCGGTCCTCGGCGGTTGCGTGCAGGATCTTGTCCAGCTGGCCCTGTCCGACAATCACGTGCATCTCGCGGCCCAGACCGGAATCGGAGAGCAGTTCCTGGATGTCGAGCAGCCGGCAGTTGGCGCCATTGATCGCATACTCGGAGCCGCCGGCGCGGAACAGGGTGCGGGAAATGGTGACTTCGGAATATTCGATCGGCAGGGCGCCGTCGGCATTGTCAATGGTCAGCGAAACCTGCGCCCGCCCCAGTGGAGCCCGTCCCGACGAGCCGGATGTACCGGCGAAGATAACGTCTTCCATCTTCCCGCCGCGCAGGGTTTTCGCGCCCTGTTCGCCCATCACCCAGGCGAGGGCGTCCACCACATTGGACTTGCCGGAACCATTGGGCCCGACGACGGCGGTTACCCCGGGCTCGAAGTCGAAAGTCGTCGCAGACGCGAAGGACTTGAAGCCGCGGACGGTCAAACTCTTCAGGTGCAAGGACTTGGACTCTTTCTGGCGCGGGAGTGTTCTGTCCCAATTTACTGCGAGTATCGCGTTTCGGCCGCCATTTCCATGCGTTATGCCATTATGAGCTCATGCACGCAGTCGTTCTCGGCGCCGGGATGAGTGGATTGGCCTCCGCCCTGCTGCTGCGCCGGGCCGGTCACGACGTCACCGTCGTCAGCGACAAGCGGGTGCAGGCGACGACGTCGCATCTCGCCGCCGCTGTGTGGTTTCCCACTGCTGCCGGGCCGCCGGAGAAGGTCGGGCCCTGGGGTAACGAAACCTACTCCGTGCTGGCCGGCGAAGCAGCGGATGGCCATCCCGGGGTGACGATGCTCGAATCGCTGACCCTTTACCGGGAAGAGCCTGGCGAACCGGACTGGGCAAAGTCGGTCCGCGATGTCCGCCCGGCAAGGCCGGAAGAACTTCCGCCCGGCTACCGGCACGGCCTGCGCTTCGTCGTGCCGTTGGTGGAGATGCCGACGTATCTGCCCGGGCTGCTGCGCCGGGCGGGTTCGATGGGGGTGAACTACGTGGCCGAGCGGGTTCATCGGCTGGACGACCTGCTGTCCTGGAGACCAGACCTGGTAGTCAACGCCGCAGGGATGGCCGCCGGTCCCCTGGTGGGCGACGACAACACCTATCCGGTCCGCGGCCAGATTGTAAGGGTCCGCAACTCCGGCCTGAGCATCTCGGTCCGCGACGAAAAACACCCGGGCGGCCGCGCCTATGTTCATCCCCGCAGCAGTGACTGCATTCTCGGCGGAACGTTCGACGTCGGCGAATGGGACGACACGCCGGATCCGTTCGAGACGAAGTCGATCCTGGACCGTTGCACCGACATCGTGCCCGCCCTGGCCGGTGCGGAGGTCATCGAGAGCGTCGTTGGGCTGCGGCCCGGACGGCCGGAAGTCCGGCTGGAAATCGGCACGGAGCTGCTCCCTGTTCCGGTGATCCACAATTACGGCCACGGCGGCTCCGGCATCACCATCGGCTGGGGCTGCGCCGCAGAAGTGGTCAGGCTCGCCAATAAGTCTTCCGCTTCCTAGGAAACCCCGAAAACGTCCCGCAGGATCTCCTCGTTGGACAGGATGGGCTGCCGGTACTCGGCATTGAGCAGCTCGAGCGTGCGCTCATGCACGTCGGGAACATGTGAGGCGATGGCATCCTTGGCCAGGATCACCTCGCGGTTTCGTGCATAGGCTTCAGCCGCAGTCACTGCAACGCAGGTATGGGTCGATACACCGCATATGACGATTTTCTCCGCGTGCAGGTTTTTCAGCCGCTCTTCCAGATCAGTTCCGTAGAACGAGTTATCGCGGGTCTTGACGACCTGCACCGCATCCTCAACGGCGAGCCCCTCTACGTTCTGCGCATCGTCGTCACCGACAAAGACGAATCCCTGGTCGTCCTCGATCATGCTCTGTGTCCAGGTGGACTTATTGCGTTCATGCTGCGTGCGGATATTGACCACCGGAATGCCCTTTTCCTTTGCCGCATCCGCCAGTTCGTTGACCTTGGCGGTCAATTCTTTCCGCAGCGGTTTCAGAGGTTCGCCTTCGAAAAATGCATTAATCATGTCGACGACTACCAATGCGGTGGACATAGTAAGTATCCTTTCCATTACGGGTACTCCAGCATAGTTCCTAGTGCCGGAGCACGGTGAATGACGCGGCAACCAACGCGGTATGTTCTCTTGGCGGCATATGCGGAACTACGCTGAGAGGTGCATAGTTAACTACCTGACCTGTTTTTTGCGCGTTTCGGCAACCTGCAGGCGTCCCAGTCGGCATCACACAGAGGCAGCAATTTGATCGGCAACGCAACGTTTCGGCATACCAACACCGCTTTGCTGGCGGTAACCAGCGTCGAGGCGCCCGTTATTGTCCCCTCTTCGGACTTCGACCGCAGTCTCGGTTCAGCGCTGAAGCGCCTGGGGCTTTCCACCAGGCTGCTGGAACGTGTCGCAGGTATTAAAGAACGCCGCTGGTGGGACCAGGGAACATCGTTCGTCGACGCCGCCATGGAGGCCGGGGCCAAAGCCCTCGCCGCGGCCGGAATCGAACCGGGTCAGGTCGGCATGCTGATCAACACCTCAGTCAGCCGCGAAAACCTTGAGCCGTCCGTGGCCGTAAAGATCCACCATGGACTCGGTCTGCCATCGTCGGCGATAAACTTTGACATCACCAACGCCTGCCTGGGTTTCCTTAACGGCATCAACCTTGCGGCGAACATGATCGACGCCGGCCAGATCAAGTACGCCGTGATCGTCAATGGCGAGGATTCGCAGGCCACGCAGGAAGCCACCGTGCGCCGGCTCAATCACCCGGAGACCACCCGCGACGACTTCATGCGGGAGTTCGCCACCCTCACGCTCGGCTCCGGTGCTGCCGCGGCCGTGATCGGGCCAGCCGATGCGCATACCGGTTCCCACCGGGTCATCGGCGGGGG
>NZ_KI914652.1:0-16890 GCF_000520495.1 Arthrobacter sp. H14 | reverse complement strand
GGCCAGCCGATGCGCATACCGGTTCCCACCGGGTCATCGGCGGGGTCTCGCGTGCCGGGACCGAGCATCATGAACTGTGTGTCGGCGGCGTCGACGGGATGTATACCGATGCGAAAGGTCTGATGGAGGGCGGACTGAACCTGGTCGAATCCGCTTGGCACGAAGCGCAAGCGGACAACTGGGACTGGTCCAATATGGACCGCTACGTGACTCATCAGGTATCAACCGCCCACACCAAAGCCATCGTGGACGCCATCAACCTGGATCCCAAAAAGGTTCCGATGACCTTCCCGCTGTGGGGCAATGTCGGTCCCGCCTCGCTGCCGATGACCCTCGCCGCCGAGTCGCAGAACCTCAATACCGGAGACAGGGTGCTGTGCATGGGGGTCGGCTCCGGTCTCAACACCACCATGATGGAACTCGTTTGGTAAGTGCAGCATGGCCCGGTGTTGAGCTGGGCTGGTCCCGACGCGTCAGTGTGCCCTCAAGGGCCGCCGTCGACCCACCGGGAACCGTCCATAACTGGCATCTGCTAGACAACGGCCAGGAGCTGGAAGAACGCGGACTCACTCCGGAAGGCACGCTGCTGTGCGTACACGGCAACCCCACCTGGTCCTATCTGTGGCGCAGCCTCGTCCAGGCAGCCACCGAGACGGCCCGGCCGTGGCGCGTCGTCGCCGTCGACCAGTTGGACATGGGCTACTCCGACCGCACGGACCGGTTCCGCCGCCTCGAGGACCGCATTACCGATCTGGGCGACCTGACCGACGCATTGCAGCTGGCCGGCCCGGTCATCACGGTGGGGCACGACTGGGGCGGCGTCATCTCCCTCGGCTGGGCGACCCGGCACCGGAACCAGCTTGCCGGCGTCGTTCTGACCAATACCGCCATCCACCAGCCGGCCCACACCCCCATCCCGGCGCCGCTGAAGCTCGCGCTCAATCCCGCCGTGCACGCCTGGGGTACCAAATCCAGCAGCGCCTTCCTGCGCGTAACGCATTCGCTCGCCCATCCGCCGCTGCCCAAGGATGTGGAAGCGGCGTACATGGCGCCATATAAACGTGCCCGAAGACGGGAGGGTATCGGCAATTTCGTTGCCGATATCCCGGCTGGCCCCGCCCATCCGAGCTACCCCACCTTGGAGGCTGTCGCAGAGGGTGTCCGCACCCTCGACGTGCCGGCGCTGCTGTTGTGGGGCCCGAAGGATCCGGTCTTTTCCGACCGCTACCTGCGCGACCTGATGGACCGCCTGCCGCGGGCGGACGTGCACCGGTTCGAAGGCGCCGGCCACCTCGTCGTTGAGGACCGCGATGTTGCCGGCACCGTACTGCGTTGGCTGGGCCAAAGAAACAGGAACGACGACGGCGACACTGCAGCTCCCGTCGGTGCCCCCACTCCGGCCACAGAGCCATTGACAGACTTCACGCCACTCTGGGCGGAACTGGACCGTCGTTCCGCGGAAACCAGCACCGCCGTCGTCGACATGGTCCATGGTGATACACGAAAGCTCAGCTGGACAGAGCTGGCCGGGCGGGTCCGCAACCTGGCTGCTGGCCTCGCTGCCGCGGGGGTGAAGCCCGGCGACCGCGTGAACCTGCTGGTACCGCCCGGCTCGGATCTGACCGCGCTGATCTACGCCTGCTTGCGCCTCGGTGCCGTCATTGTCGTTGCCGATGCAGGCCTGGGTGCCAAGGGCCTGAGCCGTGCCATCAAAGGCGCCGGCCCCGAATTCATTGTCGGCATTGAACGCGGCCTGACCGCCGCCCGCCTGTTCGGCTGGCCCGGCGACCGCATCAGCGTTGCGGACCTCCCTCCGGCCAGGCGGCGGCTGCTTGGCGTCAGCCACACCCTTTCGGAAATCACCGCCCGCGGCGCAGCCTCCCTCCGTGCGGGGGCCGCCGAACCGCGGGTACCCGCTGCCGACGATGAGGCTGCGATCCTGTTCACGTCCGGTTCCACCGGTCCGGCCAAGGGCGTCGTCTACACCCACCGCCAGCTTTCGGCTATGCGCGACGCCGTCGCCGGCACCTACGGGCTGACGGCTGGGGCCGCTCTGGTCGCCGGCTTCGCTCCGTTCGCGCTGCTCGGTCCCGCCCTCGGCGCCACCGCAGTCACGCCGGACATGGACGTCACCGCTCCGAAAACGCTGACCGCAAAGGCTCTGGCCGAGGCGGCTGCAGCTGTGGAAGCAACAGCGGTCTTCGCTTCCCCCTCGGCGCTGCGCAACGTGCTGGACACCGCCGTCGAGCTTGAAGCTGGAAACAGGAATGCGTTGGCAAATGTGAATCTGCTGCTCTCGGCCGGTGCTCCGATCGGCGAAGCGCTGCTGGATGAGCTGACCGGTTTGCTTCCGCACGCTTCGTTGCACACTCCGTATGGCATGACGGAGGCACTCCCGATCACCGATATCGACTTGGAAGGCATCCGCGGTGCCCGGCTCGATGCCGGGATCGCCCCTGCTGCGAATGGATCCGTTGCCGGCGCTGGCAACGGCGTCTGTGTCGGTACGGCTGTCGAGGGCGCGAAGATTTGCGTCAGCCCGCTGGACGGTACGGGCGCCGCGACCGGCGACCTGACCACGGAGGCGGGCATCACCGGGGAAATTCTTGTCCGCGCTCCACACGTGAAGAGTCATTACGACCGGCTTTGGGCAACCGAACAGATCAGTTCACAGAATCCCGGCTGGCACCGCACCGGCGACGTCGGGCACCTGGATTCCAACGGCCGGCTGTGGGTGGAGGGCCGGCTCGGCCACATCATCACGACCCCGCAGGGAGTGGTGACTCCTGTCGCGTTGGAGCAAAGCATCGAAATTGCCGACGGCGTGGGCCGCGCGGCAGTCGTCGGTGTCGGTCCCGCCGGGGCGCAGGTCCTGGTGGCTGTCGTGGAGACCGTTCCGAAGGCATCAGAACCGGCAGTGGCCAATGCCGCCCTCGCAGCTGCCGTACGCCACGCAGTCGCACTGGAAGGTGCGGCGGCCTCCCCCGGCCTTGCCGCCGTCGTCGTAGTTCCCGAATTGCCTACCGATATCCGGCACAATGCCAAGATCGACCGCGCCCGGCTGGCCGAATGGGCCTCAAAGGTACTCGCCGGCGGACGGATGACCTCGCCATGAGCCTTGATCTTCCCGTTTCCGGAACGTTCCTGCGGTCGGCACGGACGGTGGCACGGTGAGGATCCTCGTCACCGGCGCCTCAGGCCTGCTCGGCCGGACCGTCGCCGCCGCACTGATTGCCCGCAGTGCCCGGCTGCAGCGCCGGGACCGGATCTATACGTTCCAGCGTGGTCCCTCCGGGGTGCACGGTGCGGAGGACCGGCTGGGCTCACTCACGGACCGGGACGCGGTTGAACGTGCCGTGGCCGGCGTGGATGCCGTCATTCATCTGGCCGCCAAGGTGTCCTTTGCCGGCGCGCCGGAAAAGTTCGACGCCGTCAACATCGAAGGCACCCGGCTGCTGCTGGACGCGGCGGAAAAGGCCGGGGTGGCCGACGTCGTCTTCATTTCCTCCCCGTCTGTCGCCCATTACGGCGGCGCGATTATGGGCGACGGCGCCGCGCCGGCCAGGCCTCAGCTGGCGCGGGGCGATTACGCACGCAGCAAGGGTGAGGCCGAGCTGCTCGCCCTCGCCGCCGACCGGCCCGGATTCCGCGTCACCGCCATCCGGCCGCACGTCGTATGGGGTCCGGGCGATACGCAACTCGTTGAGCGGGTGATCGCCCGCGCCAAAGCCGGACGGCTGCCACTGCTGGACGCCGGAGCAGCGCTGATCGACACAACTTACATAGATAATGCAGCCGATGCGATTATTGCCGGTCTCGAGCGGATGGATCACGCCCACGGCAAGGCTCTCGTCGTCACCAATGGCGAGCCCCGTCCCGTCGGCGAACTGCTGGCCGGCATTTGCGCCGCCGGAGGTGCGCCGCTGCCCCAGCGACGCGTTCCCGGTTGGCTGGCCCGCGGGGCCGGTGCCGCCATCGAACGCTTCTGGGCTGTCCGCCCGGGAACGGATGAGCCTCCAATGACGCGGTTCCTGGCCGAGCAGCTCTCGACAGCGCACTGGTTCGACCAGCGGCAGACCCGTGAGGTGCTCGACTGGGAACCCCGGATCGGCGTAGATGAGGGGCTGTCCCGCCTGGCGGCCTACTACGGCGCGGCGGGAACAGCCCCTCGCATCCGGTAGCAGAGTGCCACCGGGGTATGGCCATGACCGGCCAGAGTCCTTGTTTCGCTGACTAATTCCCCTTTCGGGCTGCAATGATTAGGTCCGCTAACTCACCAGCTGGGACTTGTCGACGTTCAGGTGGACCGTATCGCCCTCGACCCGTTCCACCCGGTCGGCGGCGGCATAGCAGTCGGACTTGAACAGCCCCTTGCTGTCGATCTTGATGTAACCGACCCGGAGCAGGCGTTCGGCGTGCTGTTGCGGAACTTCCGGACCTCCGGAAATGGTTCGCGCCAAATCGTCGACGAGTCCGCCGCCGCCCTCGGGCGCCTGGCCTTCCGCGGTTACTGCTTGAGGGTCGCCGAGCTTGAACTCCTCGACCCTTCCGATCTCCTGGCCGGACTGGTCGAGTACCTTCATTCCTTCACGGACTTGTCCCATTGCCTCCATACTCTGTTCCCATCAGTTGATTTGGTTGTTACGGCGCGCGGACCGGCGAAGGCGCTCTCCGCCAGTCCGCGGGCGAAAATAGGTGGCGTTGCTACAGGCCGAACTTCTTTCCGACATCTCCGAGGTTGCCCGTCAGATCCTGGGGATTGATGCCCAGCTTCTCCAGCGTCCCCTGGTCCTTGTCGGTATCGACCTTGTCGGGCAACTCCTGGGTCGCCTGGTCGGCCTTCTGATCCTCACCACGGCTCTTGAGGAAATCGATGATCTGCTGCTTGTCGATCTGCATTCTGCGTCTCCTTCATCAGACGGTTGGCGACCAGTGCGGTCGGACTTCAGCCCCAAGGCGCGGGCAATTCCGACGCTACTCCACCGATCTGCGTCTGTGAAGAGTCCTAAGCTTGCTGACGGGTCTTGCCAGCCTCTTACCAGCGGCCGTTGCGCGGCCTCGGCTGGCAGACCGGGCAGGTGTAGGAGGAGCGGTTCATGAAGGTATCGCGCCGTATTTTTGTCGTCAGCCCGACTGCGGCGCAGCGTGGGCACGCTTCACGTTCCCGGCCGTAGGCGTTCAGTGAGCGCTCGAAGTAGCCGGAGGCGCCGTTGACATTGACATACAGCGAATCGAAGCTGGTGCCGCCCGCCTCCAGCGCCTGAAGCATTACCTGCCGGCAGGCCTCAATGAGCCTGGCGGTTTCGTTCCGGCGGATGGTGTCGGTGGCGCGGGCGTAGTGCAGCTTGGCGGCCCAGAGTGCCTCGTCGGCGTAAATGTTTCCGATCCCGGATACCAATCCCTGGTCGAGCAGCGCCCGTTTCAGCCCGGTCCGTCGTTTGCGCAAGCGGCTGTGGAATTCGTCGATGGAGAAAGCCGGATCCAGCGGGTCGCGGGCGATGTGTGATGCCTCACGCGGGACCAGCGGCAGCGGTGTTTCCGAGAGTCCGCCTGGCTGGCCGTCCGCCGTCGGAATCAGCTCGGTGAGGAATACTCCACCGAAAATGCGCTGGTCGACAAAGCGCAACTCGTCCGGAAGTGGCCCGACGTCAGCAGCCGGGACTTTGGTAGCGGGGAGGTCGGAAGCTGGAACTTCGGCGGGCCCGACGCCCGCAACTTGCGGGGACAGCCGGAACCGCACCCTGAGATGCTTCTCGTCGGGAGCGTCCGAGTCCTCAATCAACAGCTGCCCGCTCATGCCCAGGTGCGCCATCAACGCGAACTGAGGAACGCCGTCGTCGGAAGCTTCCGTGGCGGGGCTCTTTATGCTGGCAGCTTCCGGCCCGGTAATCTGACCGCCGCCGACATCCTGCCCGCCTTCGGACAGTGGCAGCCAGAGGAACTTGCCCCTGCGGACGGCGTCGGTGACGGTCGTTCCGATGAGATTGCCGCGGAGGTCTTCGGCGCCGAGGAGATGGCGCCGGATGGAGCGCTCATCCAGGACTTCGACGTCTTCAATGGTCCGTCCCACCACCCAGGCGGCAAGGCCGCGTCGGACGACCTCCACTTCGGGGAGTTCAGGCACCGGATTCTTGAGCGTATTCGGCACTGCCGGAGGCAACCTGCCCGGAATCGGGGTCGGCGAAGGGCCCTTGGGCGAAATTGGGGGTCTCGGGCGCCGGAATTCCGGACGCGGACAACTTCTTCCACGCCTGGGCGGCGGCGTCCTTCTCGGCTTCCTTCTTGGACGGGCCGTTGCCGGTTCCGTATTCGGTGGAGCCGATCAGCAGCTTCGCCTGATAGGTGCGGGCGTGGTCGGGGCCGGCTCCTTCGACGATGTATTCAACCGTGCCGAGGTCCTCGCTGGCCGCGGTTTCCTGGACGTTGGTCTTCCAGTCTGTGCCGGCGCCCAGGGCGGCAGCGTCCCCAAGTAACGGGCTGGTCAGGCGCATCACCAGCTGGCGGGCAACTTCGATGCCGCAGCTCAGGTAGGTGGCACCAAAGATGGCCTCCATGGTGTCGGCCAGGATGGAGGACTTGTTTTTACCGTTAGTCAGCTTCTCGCCCTGCCCCAGCAGGACGTAGTCGCCCAGCCTCAGGTCGCGGGCAATGCCGGCGAGGGCGCGGGTGCTGACGACGGCGGCCCGCCGCTTGGCCAGGTCGCCCTCGGGCAGATCCGGGTGATCGCGGAAGAGCGAATCCGTGACGGCATATCCCAGGACCGAATCGCCCAGGAATTCGAGGCGCTCGTTCGTGGGCAAGCCACCGTTCTCATACGCGTAGGAACGGTGTGTGAGGGCAAGACGAAGCGTCCCGGCGTCAATATTGACACCGAGACGCTTCAGCAGGTCTTGTTCGTTAGCAGCCATGACCAAGAGCAGGGTTTACATCCCCGCCGCGTCGAATCGACACAACAGGGCCGGAAACCGCTCCTTAGACGTCGGCTACTTTGCGGCCCTTGTATTCAAGGAACAGCTCAGTACCGGCGGAGTCGGTGACGACCTTGGCCTGGTGCGGCAAGCTGTAGGTCACGCGGCCGTTCTCCACGGTCTTGACCAGGTTGGGGGCAGAAGCCTTCCACTGGGACCGGCGTGATCGCGTATTCGAGCGGGACATCTTCCGCTTGGGAACAGCCACGGCTAACTCTCTTCTCTCTCGTCCAACACATTGTCTTTGTCTGCAGTCACTGCAGTTTGGCCGGCCAACCCCTGAAGGGCCGACCAGCGAGGATCCAGGACCTCGTGGTGGTGACCGGGGTCCTCCGAGAGGTGGATTCCACATTCGGAACACAGACCCTCACAGTCTTCCCGGCATACCGGCTGGAACGGCAGTGCGGTAACCACTGCGTCCCGCAACACCGGCTCAAGATCGATCTTCTCGTTCTCAACCAGGCGTTGCTCTTCTTCGTCCTCAGCCTCAAGATCTTCCTGATCCTCATAGCTGAAGAGCTCCTGCACATCTATCTCAAGGTCATACTCGAAGGGGTCCAGGCACCGGCCGCATTCACCCGTCACGTCGACGGTTACGTTGCCGGAAACCAGAATTCCCTCGTGCACACCCTCAAGCCTCAGCTCAAGATCCATATCGGATCCGGGCCGAACTCCAATGAGCGGGGTACCAAAGTCATTTGGTGCAGGTACATGTTGTTCCAGCGTCCGCATGCTGCCCGGGCTTCGCCCGAGGTCTTTGACACTGTGCATCAAAGGCGACTTCAGCTCGCGCTGATTGGCAGTACTAATGAGAACTCCTGTAGAACATATGACCGACGTACAAGTTTAGCGTGCCGGGGCGGCTTTCCCCAAACCAGCCCACGACGGCGCTACTCGCCGTCGTTCGAAGTGAAACGTTTGAGCACGGCCCTCGGTACATAGTCTGAAATGTCTCCGCCAAGGGACGCAATTTCCTTTAGCAGAGTGGATGACAGATGTGTGTAATGACTGTCCGCGGCCAGGAACACCGTTTCGACGCCCGTCAGCTGCCGGTTCATCGCCGCCATCGGGACCTCGTAGTTGTAGTCCGTCGCCGAACGCAGCCCCTTGACGATAACACCGGCGCCATGGCTGCGGCAGAATTCGGCCAGCAAGCCTTCGCCCATCGGCTCGACCGTAATACCGCGCAGCAGAGTCAATGTTTCGCGTGCCATGTCCATCCGCTCCTCCAGGCCGAAGCGTGGCTTTTTGGACCGGTTCGTCGAAACGGCGACGATGACCTCGTCGAAGAGGCTCGAGGCCCGGGCAATCACCTCGACATGCCCGTTATGGAGCGGGTCGAAGGAGCCGGGGCAAACTGCGCGAATCATGCTTCTGAATCTACCTTCTCGAATCCCGGCTTTCCACGCCGGCTGGGTGCGTTTCGTCACCTGGCCGCGACATCGCTAGCGCCGGGGCGGCCCGCCGGGTCCGGGAGATCCATCCGGCCGTTCCTGAGGTGGCGGCGCATCCCGCTCCGGACCGACGTCGTATCTGCCCGGAGGCGGCGGTGGCACATCCCGCTGCGTCGTGTGCGGATGCGAGCCGCTGCTCTGGCGCATCCCTGAATCCTCTCGAGCCCTGGCGTCTGCTGGCTGCGGTTGAGAACCCGACGAGGATGAGGCCTGTTCCTTGATTTTGGGGGCTTCCTCCTCGGCCTTGTTCAGGTACCCCTCCCAGCGGGATTGCATCGGTCGGATCAACCCGCCGCCGACGCCGACAATCAGGATTCCCGCGATCGTCGCCAGTACTGCGATGAGGATTGGAGTCGTGACGGTCACCGCAATATTCATCTGGTTGAGCGCCGCGATGATGCCAATACCGATAATGAACGCGCTGGCTATGTTGGCAAGGAGTTTGCCGTAGGAGAGCCCGCCGAGAGTATTCATGATTATTTCCCGGACCGCCGCGGCGATGGCGGACGCGACAATAATGATGAGAATCGCCACCAGTGCCAGCGGGATCCACGCAATAAGTTCGGTCAACAGATCGCTGATCGGATTCTGTCCCCATACGCCAAAGGCGAGTTGTAGAACGAACAGCATCAGCGCGTAGAAAACGATCTTGCTGACAATCGTCGAGGCATCCACCGAGCTCTTGTCGAGCGCTTTCTTGATTCCACCTCGCTCGACAGCACGGTCGAATCCGACTTTCTCCAGAATCTTGTCGAGCGCTTTTGCAATTGCTTTGGCTATTAACCAGCCAATGAGGAGTATTACCAGAAACAGGACGAGCTTGGGAACAAATGCGAGCACGTCCGTCCATAAATTCGAGAGTGCCTGTGTCATGACTTCTCCTGTTGTCGCCTGATCTGTCACCCGTAGCGTTGCGTAGACCGCCTTGCCAGACGGATTATGGGAACTGCCTATTTAGATCGCCGATACGTTTATCTCTCGTAAATTCAGTATTACCACTCGGGAATTCACCTGTCCACAACTTTCCTCAGCAGGCTTAGTACTACTTTCTTATTCGACTGAGGATTTCTCCACACCACCGGCCCGACCATGACAGATATGCTCGAAGGCAGGCAGCGAAGAGTCCAGAGTGATAGAGGTTGATGTGAGCCCGATTTCCGAACACCAGTCAGCGGCCACTTCCGGCGCCCTGGCCCCGTGGCAGCGCACGGCACAGGGCGCCAACCTGCTGGGCGCGGACGGTCACCTTGGATTGACGATCTTCGAGGAAATCACGGCACTGGCGGTGAAGAACGAGGCGATCAATCTCGGGCAGGGATTTCCGGATGAGGACGGGCCTGCGGAGATCGCACAGGCCGCGCGCGATGCCATTTCCAACGGCCACAACCAGTACGCCCCGGGCAAGGGTGTGCCCGCCCTGCGCGAAGCCATCGCCGCGCATCAGGAGCGGTTTTACGGCCTCACCCCAAACCCCGATACGAATATCATTGTCTCGACCGGCGCAACCGAAGGCATCGCGGCCACCCTGCTGGCGCTGACCGGGCCGGGAGACGAAGTGTTGACCTTCGAACCGTTCTACGATTCCTATGGCGCCGTCATCGGACTGTCCGGGGCAACGCACACCACCGTGCCGCTGCTCGCGCCGGAATTCGAACCGGATCCGGCGGCCCTCGAAGCGGCGTTCAGTGACCGGACCCGTGTAGTGCTGGTCAACAATCCGCACAATCCCACCGGCACAGTGTTCAGCCGGGAAACCCTTGCGAAGGTCATTGAGCTGGCAGAAAAGTACGACGCCGTCATCGTCACCGATGAGGTCTACGAGCACCTGACGTTCGGCGTTGCCCACACCCCGGTGGCCACGCTGCCCGGCGGCGCAGAGCGGACCATCACGATTTCATCAGCGGGCAAAACCTTTTCCTTCACCGGCTGGAAGGTCGGCTGGCTCTCGGGTCCGGAAGAGCTGATCGCCCAGGTGCGGACCGTGAAGACCTTTATGAGCTACAGCTCCGGCACGCCGTTCCAAATGGCTATCGCCGAGGGGCTAGGCATGCCGGACGATTTCTACGCGTGTATCGCCGCCAAACTCGCCAGGAAGAAGGACGTCCTCAGCGACGGACTGAGGGAAGCCGGTTTTGAGGTCTACAACCCGCGTGGCACCTATTTCGTCATTGCTGACACCGCTCCCCTGCTCCGAAGCGGACGTTTCACTGACGGCCTGGATCTTGCCCGTCAGCTGCCCGGGCTCATTGGCGTTGCGGCGATCCCCGTTCCCGCGTTCTGCCATCCCGAAGGCGCCGAACGGAACAACTCGTTGCTCCGCTTCGCCTTCTGCAAATCGGATGACAAGCTCACCGAAGGTGCCCGTCGACTGGCGCAACTGCACGACGTCGTCAAATAGCCGAAACCGGAGACCGGGAACAGATTTTTGACCATCCGCAGGACCGCTATACGCAAGCGCTCCTGTCCGCCGTCCCCATCAGCGATCCGTCACTGCGCGGCACCCGCAGGCGTATCGTGATGGATGAGGGCTAGTGTCCATTCCCGCCATGATGACGGCCACCAGCCGACGTCCGTAACGGTCGGGTTGTGGAGTATGGCACCTCAAGGAAGGTCCAAGTGAAGAAGAATATCTTCGTGGTCGGGCTCGACGAGCACAACCACGCGGCACTGCGTGCATTGCCCGATGCCGACCAGTATGACTTCCACCAGTTGCTCATACCCGAGGAACTGCAGAAAGGAACGATCTCAGTTCCCGATCTGCTGGACAAGGCCCAGCGCCAGCTTGATACCTTCAACGGCTCCATCGATGCCATCGTGGGCTACTGGGACTTTCCGGTGAGCATGATGGTGCCGATCCTGTGCGATAGGTTCGGTCTGCGCTCGGCGGATCTCGAAGCCGTCGTCAAGTGTGAGCACAAATACTGGAGCCGGCTGGAACAGGAAAAGGTGATCGATGAGCACCCCGCCTTCGCTCTCCTCGACCTGGATGACGAGCACACCACACTGCCCGACCATGTCGCCTACCCTGCGTGGATCAAGCCGATCAAGTCGCATTCATCCGAAGGCGCCCACTACGTCGAGAATGATGAGCAGCTCCAAGCTGCCCTTGAGCTGGAACGCCAGGAGGTCGGCAGGCTCGGCGGCCCGTTCGGCGACATCCTCGCGATGCTTGATTTGCCGGCAGAAATCGCCGGAATCGGCGGCAGCGCCTGTCTCGTTGAGGAGGCGGCCACCGGCAACCAGGTCACCGTTGAGGGTTTCAGCCGTGCCGGGCGGATTGAAGTCTACGGTGTGATTGACTCGATCTCCTACAGGGAAGCTCCCAGCTTCCTTCGCTACCAGTACCCTTCCCGGGTCCCGGCGCGCATTAAGGACTATATGGCCGAGGTCTCGCGCAAGGTGATCCTCGCCGTCGGGCTCACCAACAGCACCTTCAATATCGAATACTTCTGGAACCCGGAGACCGGGCGGCTCAGGCTGCTGGAAGTTAATGCCCGGCACTCCCAGTCGCACGCCACCCTGTTTGAAATGGTCGACGGCGTGTCCAACCACAAGTGCATGATTGATGTGGCCCTCGACCGCGACCCCGTTCTCACCCGTGATGAGGGGATGTACGGGCACGCGGCAAAGTGGTTTCTGCGGCGCTTCTCCGACGGCGTGGTGCACCGGGTGCCGGCTCCAGAGGAAATTGTGGAGCTCGAGCAAAAGATTCCCGGCACCTTGGTCGAGGTCACTGTCGATGAAGGGGCGCGGCTCTCGGAGGGATTCGGCGAGGACAGCTACAGCTACGTCCTGGCACAAATTTTCACTGGCGGGCGCGACGAAGCAGAACTCATCGAGAAGTACGACCAATGTGTAGAGGCCCTCAAATTCGAGATCGAGGACCGCCAGGAAGGAGTCTGATGCGTACTGTCACCTCTCTGCCGCACGATGTCGAAGAGACCGAACACTTGTGGATTCCTATGTCCGATGGGACCCGGCTTGCCGCACGGCTGTGGCGGCCAG
Organism: Arthrobacter sp. H14; assembly: GCF_000520495.1. Taxonomy (GTDB): domain Bacteria; phylum Actinomycetota; class Actinomycetes; order Actinomycetales; family Micrococcaceae; genus Arthrobacter_C. The sequence goes on along the minus strand of NZ_KI914652.1, from coordinate 4,463 downwards.
TCTCCGCTGAAGATGAACCGGTGCCGGGTGTGCTGGAGATGATTCCGTACCGCAAGCGGGATCTCACCGCACAGCGGGATTCCATTCACCACCCATATATGGCCGGATACGGTTATGCCTGCCTGCGCGTTGACCTCCGCGGCAGCGGCGACTCCGAGGGAGTGCTCACCGACGAATATCTCGAGCAGGAACTGCGCGATGCCGAGGAGGTGCTCGAGTGGATGGGTGAGCAGCCGTGGTGCAATGGACGCTCCGGAATGATGGGGATCTCCTGGGGAGGGTTCAATGCCCTGCAGGTCGCGGCCCGCAGACCACGGGGTCTGGGCGCGATCATCACCGTCTGCTCCTCCGACGACCGCTATGCCGACGACGTGCACTATATGGGTGGCTGCCTGCTCAGCGACAACTTGTCCTGGGCATCGACGATGTTCGCCTACAACTCATGCCCGCCGGATCCTGCGATTGTTGGTGAGCGGTGGCGGGAGCTCTGGATGGACCGCCTCGAGCACAGCGGGCTCTGGCTCGAAGAGTGGCTGCGGCACCAGCGCCGCGACGAGTACTGGCAGCACGGTTCGATCAATGAGGACTTCTCGGACATCGAATGCCCGGTGTTCGCGGTGAGCGGGTGGGCCGACGGATACTCCAACGCGGTGTTCAGGATGCTGGCAGGGCTGGACGTACCAACCCGGGGCCTGATCGGACCATGGAGCCACAAGTACCCGCACATGGGCCAGCCCGGACCCCCCATCGGGTTCCTGCAGGAGTGCGTTGCCTGGTGGGATCACTGGCTCAAGGACAAGAGTGACAACGGCGCGGTGGACGGGCCGGACCTGAGCATTTGGATGCAGGACGCGGTGGAGCCCTCAACCACCTACAAGAACCGGCCGGGCCGGTGGGTCGGCGAGCCGAGCTGGCCCAGCCCGCGTGTCGTCGACACCCGGTATCCGCTGGGACGTCACCGGATCGGTGAGCCGGACTCGGAGATGCACAGCCCCGAGCTGACCGTGCAGTCGCCATTGTCGGTCGGACAGTTCGCGGGAAAATGGTGCTCCTACAACGCGCCCCCGGATATGCCCTTCGACCAGCGCGAGGAGGACGGCGGCTCGATGGTCTTCGACAGCGACCGGCTGCCCGAGCGCCTGGAGTTACTCGGGGCGCCGATGGTGGAGCTCACACTCTCCGCCGACCGGCCGATAGCCATGGTGGCCGTGCGGCTCTCCGACGTAGCCCCCGACGACGAGGCGACCCGGGTCAGCTATGGCCTCTACAACTTGACCCACTACAACGGCTCAGACGACCCTCGGCCGCTGAAGCCGGGCGAACCACAGACCGTCAAGGTCCAGCTCAACGGCATGGCGCAGTCCTTCCCTGCAGGCCACCGCCTGCGGCTGGCGCTGTCGACGTCGTACTGGCCGGTGGTCTGGCCATCACCGGAACCGGTACGGCTCACGGTGCACCCCGGGAACAGCTTCCTCGTGTTGCCTGTGCGTCCCGCAACTGCCGACGACGACGGCCCCGTTCCCTCGTTTGGCGAACCGGAAGGAGCCCCGCCCATCCCGGTGACCCAGGTCCAGCCCGGCGAGCACGACTGGAACGTCTCGCGCAATCTGGTCGACCTCACAGGGCAGCTGCAGGTGGTCAAGGACCTGGGTGTAGTCCGGTTCGACGACATTGATCTCGCCGTCACCCGCCGGGCCTACGAGAAGTACAGTTTCGCCAGCAGGGACGCCAACTCGGTTCGCGGCGAGACCGACTGGACCATGGGATTCGAGCGCGGGGACTGGCGAGTGCACATCGAGACGAAGACCGTGCTGACCTCGACCCCGACGGACTTCCACGTGGATGCGGAACTGGATGCCTACGAAGGTGGACGACGGGTAGTTTCCAAGAACTGGAGCACCACCATCCCGCGTGACTTTATCTGACCCAGGCGGGCGACATCTGACCCGGGCGCGCGGCGTTTCTGCAACGGGATCAGATCAAACCAGATCGCGCGGAACCTGCGTCTGCCTCCAGCTCTTCCGCCGCCTCGGCTGGCCCGAACTCCCGCAACGCGGCCTCCTCCTCCGGCCGGGGTCGGCGGACAGGCAGTTTCAGCGTGCTGGGACCGGTGAACACGGTGACCATCGCAGGCTCCGGTGCCGGCCAGGCCAGTGGCCAGAACGACGTCGATACCGAGAGCCGCAGCCTGTGTCCGGCAGGGAAACCCTGGGCGACGCCGTTGAGCGGAATTTCCACCTTGTAACGCTTGCCGGGCTCCAACGGCTCGGGATTGGATAGGACCGTGGCACCGATGTCGGTCTAGGCTGTGTGGCATGCCGGATCTGCTCTCCTTTATTGCCGTGTGCCTGGTGATTATTGTCGTTCCCGGTCCCGACTTCGCCCTGACATTGCGCAACACCGCCCAAGGCGGACGATCTGCGGCGGTAGCCACAGCAGCCGGCGTCATGACCGGAAACCTGATCCTCGCGTCCCTGGCGGTCGCCGGGCTGACCGCCATCCTGCGCACTTCGGAAACGGCTTACATGGTGCTCACGCTGGCCGGCGGAGCGTACCTGCTCTATCTCGGTATCACCTCGCTGATCGGCTGGTGGCAGTTGCGCACCGGCACCGTCCGGGCGAGGCAGGAACCTGCGGGCCCACGCAGAGGAGCGCACTACCGGCAGGGAATGATCTGCAATCTTTCCAACCCCAAAGTAGCCGTCTTCTACCTCGCACTTCTGCCCCAGTTTCAGCTCGGGGAACTGACCGGCTTGTGGAACAACATCGCCCTGGCCGCCGTCTTCCTCGGCCTGTCCGTCATCTGGTACGTCGCCCTGTGCTCCGCCATCGGAGTCTGGGAGCGATTGTTTCAACGACCACGCGTCCGCCAGTTCGTCGCCGCAGCCAGCGGACTGGTTCTCGTCGCATTGGGAACGGCTGCGCTCGCCGGCAGTGCGGCTGGCTGATACAACAAGGTCCGCCGGCAGTAAGCTTGGCGGATGGACCCCAGCCGCTTGCTCCGCGCCTCGGGCATGCACGCGACCATCGACGAGGATGCGTTCACCTCCGGTGCATACATCCTCAGCATCGGCGGCGCCCAGCAGTCGCACGTGAACCTGGCCCATCCGGAATCGGTGTTTTACGAGTACCTCCGCCGGATTGCCAATGTGGTGGATCTTGTGGCCCCGGAAGCTGAGCCAGTTCGTGCCCTGCATCTGGGTGCCGGTGCCCTGACGCTCGCCCGCTACATCGCCGTGACGCGGCCGGGCTCCATCCAGCACGCGGTCGAGCACGAACGCGAGTTGCTGGACTTTGTCCTCCGTCACCTTCCATTGCCCGCCGGAACTGACCTGACAAACCACATTGGCGATGCCCGCGAAACGCTCGCCAAATTCGACGGCGGCGCTTTCGACGTCGTCGTGCTTGATGTATTTGCCGGTCCGGATTCCGCGCCTCACCTCACGGAGCCGGCGTTTTACAGAGAAGCAGCCGCCCTGTTGTCGGAGCGGGGCGTACTGCTGGTGAATGTGGGTGATGAACCGCCATTGGCATTCACGCGCAACCAGATCCGGGCCCTTGATCAAGTGATGAACGACGTCGGCGCACTGGCTGAAGAGGCTATGTTCAGCGGCCGCTACCCCGGCAATGTCGTGCTTGTCGGACTGAACCGACCTTGGCCGGCGGACTGGACAGAGCGTTTGCTGGACGCCGGACCACACCCTGCCGGAGTCAGGACCGGCCCGGACTTGGATCCGCTCCGCTAGAGAATTCTCCATCATCGCTCGCTTGTCTAGAGACGTTGCTGTCATCGTCCACCCATCCAAAGACGTTGCTGCAATCGTCTACCCGTCCGGTGACGCCGCCCGCCGCCATAAGCTGCAGACGGGAACAGCTGTAGACGGCACCAATCGGCTGATGAAGCTTCTACTGCCGCAAGTCAGGGGTGTGTGGATGGCTCTATCCGGTGGCGGGTAGTGGGAGGCGTGGTTGGTGGTGGCCGTGCGTGTGGTGTCGCCGGTCGAAATAGTGGTTCCGCAGTGGTTTTTGGTACGGGTCGACGTACTGGGGCGGGATGAACCAGGGGGCCCCGTTTTCGACGTGGATCCGCCATTTTTCCTTATGAACCAAGTGATGATGAAACGAACAGAGCATGGCACCGTTATCTGTGCTGGTGGCACCGTTCTTCGACCAATAGTCGATGTGGTGGGCTTCGCACCAGGCGGCGGGCATGTAGCAGCCGGGAAACGCGCACCCGCCATCGCGGGCGATGAGTGCTTTACGCAGGTGCGGCGGGAAGAGGCGTTGGCCGGGTCCGGCGTCCAGGATCCGGCCCTCGGTGCTGAGGATGACGGGCATGATCTCCGCATCACAGGCAAGTTTGCGGATGTTCTGCGCGGTGACGGGGCCGGTGAACGTGTAGGAGCCGGTGCCGGCGTCTGTGGTGTGGTCGAGGTCGTTGATCAGGTCCTGGTAGTCGATCA
>NZ_KI914651.1:47850-57609 GCF_000520495.1 Arthrobacter sp. H14 | reverse complement strand
ATCCCGGCCAGAATCGCGTCCAGCGCCCGAAAAGTCCTGCTTCACATGCCCAAAGGCTGGCCCTGGGAAACAGCGTTCACCGACCTGTTCACAGCCATGCTGAAACCGTCAGCCACAGCCCCGGTCTGACCGGCTTCGACCCCGTCCGACCGACACGAAAGAAACAAGTGGAACGCTCCCGGCAGCGAGGCCGATAGCTCCGCAGCGCCCTCAAGCCGCTGGAATAGCCAGTTCCCGTTCCGCGGCTACCTCAGCTGCTGATCGGTGGATCGAGGCTAAGTAGCTCTTCACTGGGCCATCAAAACCTGTCGGCGCTTTGGGCATTCCAACAAGCTGCTCAGCAATAAGTGTTGTTTTCAGCGCCGTTATACCGACACCTATTGCTGACTCGTTGCGGTGGAACGTTGTATCGAACACCTACTGCTGACTCGTTGCGGCGGCTCACCCTGATCTCGACAGAGTGTGGCAAGGACCGTGGGTTCCACCTAATAGGCTGGTGCCATGAAGTCGCCCATCGAGAGTTACCTGCGTACCCTCCACGCAGAGATTTCCGAACTCCGGACCGGCACGCCTTACAGCGCCGTGCCGGGACTGACCGGTGGTGATCCGGACAATTTCGGTATCTGTCTGGCGACCGTGGACGGCTACGTCTATGAGGTCGGCGATACCCGCAAGAAGTTCACGTTGCAGTCCGTCTCGAAGCCTTTCACGTACGGACTCGCACTGGCCGACCTCGGTCCCGACGCCGTGGACGAGAAGGTGGATGTGGAACCGTCCGGGGACTCGTTCAACGAGATATCGCTGGGCCACGGCACCGGCCGTCCCGCCAATGCGATGATCAATGCCGGCGCCCTCGCTTCGACCGGACTAATCAAGGGTTCCGGGGGCCGGTCCGCCATCAAGCGCATCATCAATACCTACTCCGACTTCGCCGGACGGAAGCTTGCCTCCAGCGAGCGGATATTCCAGACCGAACTGCGCAACAGCGACCGCAATCACGCGCTGGCATACCTGCTGAGCTCCTTCAACATCATCGAGGACGACCCCACGACGGTCCTCGAGAATTACCTGCGCCAGTGCTCCGTACAGGTGACCTGCCGGGACCTTTCCATCATGGCGGCGACGCTGGCCAATGGTGGCCAGAACCCGCTGACCGGCAAGCAGGCCCTGGACATTGGACCGGTCGAGCGGGTGTTGTCGGTGATGATGACCTCGGGAATGTACGACGACGCCGGAGCCTGGGTCAGCAACGTGGGCATGCCGGCCAAGTCGGGTGTCGGCGGCGGAACCATCGCGGTGCTCCCCGGCCAGGTGGGTGTGGCCGTCTTCTCGCCGCCGTTGGATGAGCATGGTGGCAGCGTGCGCGGCCTGGCCACGTGCCAGCGGCTCTCGCAGGACATGGAGATGCACTTTGTCCGCTCCGCCCGGGCCGGCAAGTCCGCTATCCGGGCGAGCTACGACATTACCGACGCGCCGTCGGGCGTCCGCCGCAACGAGGAAGCGGCGGCGACCCTGAGTGAGCATGGCCACCGCGCCCGGGTGATCGAGCTAAACGGAGACCTGCTCTTCGCCGGCACTGAATCAATGGTGCGGGAAGTCAGCGCACTGGAGACCGGCGTCGAACTTGTCCTGCTGGACCTGCGCCGCGTGGACGAGGTGGGCGGCGTCGCCTTACGGATCCTGGCCCGGCTGGAGGAAAACCTTTCCGAGGACGGCCGGGAGCTTGTCCTGATCGACGGCGAAGGTACCCTGTCCGAGACGTTCAAGGACGTGGGCCGGGCGGTGCCGACGTTCGAGACGCGCAGGGCAGCAGTCGAATTCGCCGAAAACCGGCTGATTACGACGTACGGTGACGAACTGAGCCTGCCGGATGCGGTCCCCGCGGCGGAATCGCCGGCGCTGAGCACACTGACGCCGGAAGATGCTGCTGCCCTGGCAGCGCGGATGGAACCCAAAATGTACGACGACGGCGATATCGTCCGCCGCGTGGGGCAGCGGTTCGGTGGTGTCTTTTTCATCATTTCCGGCAGGATCAGCACCATCACGACCGGTCCCGAGGGTCAGCGCGTCAAACTGACCACCCTCAGCGCGGGCATGACCTTCGGCGAACTCGCGCTGGGCAGCGAGGACCGGCAGGAGACGACGGAGAAAGCCGAAGGCGCCGTGAAACTGATGGTCCTCAGCGCAGAGGCTATCGAGCAACTGGAAGAGGAAGACCCGCGGCTGGCCGTTCAGCTGTGGCGGGCGCTCACCCGCGACGCGTACACCCGGGTGGATCAGTACCTTCGCGAGACGGCGGTGCGTATCCGGGACTGACGCCAGCAGGTCAAGCCAGCACGGAAGCACGCGCCCCGTTTGGCTAAGAGCGCCAACCAGTTGATCCGGCTCAGAGCTCCGGCTCCACCACGCCCCTCGCGACGGCCAGATCCTGCCAGGACATACCGACGCCTTTGAACACATTCGGCCGGTCATCGGCCCGGGTAACGGCACCGGTGATCACATCACGGATGGGGACCAGCGCGTCGCGGTCGAGGGCGCCGTCGTCAATGGACATCACCACATCACCGGCCTCCCGCAGCGCCGCCCCGATGTCCTCGACCACGACGAGGGACCGGCCCATCAGCGCCGAGTCCAGTTCGCGGCGGTCGGCTTCATGCGATCCCATCGCAACGACGCAGGCTCCGTCCTTCACCAGGGGCCCGTCGAACAGCGGCTCGGCCGCCGACGTTGCACAAACAATAATGTCCGCCTCAGCTGCCTCCGTGGCCGTTCCCGGATCGGCAGGCAGCCCCAAGGACCGGGCTTCGACGACGGCGGCGTCCACCTTGGCAGGGTTCCGTCCGACGACGGATATGCGGCTGAGGGCGCGGATGTCGGCGAATGCCTGAATGTGCGCGAGCGCTTGCGGACCGGTTCCGAACACAACAAGGTGTCCCGCCTCCGGTGCAGCGAGCGTGTCCGCGGCCACGGCAGACATTGCCGGGGTGCGGAGCGTGGTGAGGACGGAGCCCTGCAGGATTGCCTGCGTCGTCAAAGTCTGCGCATCCATCAGCAGGTACGTTGCCTGAATCCGCGGCAGGCCACGGGCCGGATTGTCCGGTGCAACGGATGCGACCTTGATCCCGGCCCAATCACCGAGCACGGACGGCATCAGCAGCAGATGGCCGGCGCCGGCGGGACTGTTGATCCGCTCCGGATCCGAGGCCGGATCGAAACCGCTCTGGAGCACCTGCTGGATAAGACGTCGCGCCCGTCCGGGGCTGATCCTGGCTGTGATGTCGGCCGCGCTGTACCACTGCGGTCCGGTGTCGGCTGTCATATTGGGGCTCCTTATCCTCTGGCTCCCTTTTGACTTTACGTTCCCAAGATGTTCATGTCGTTGGTAGGTTTACCGGCGTTATTGGATCCTCGGTGAACCGTTCGGAATCGCCGGAAGCAGGCCCAACCCCTGCCATGGACACAGCGCCCGCTCCCATTCGACGGGATTGATAACAGGGCCCAGCGCGCACCGCGCTGCCAGTGTCGCCGCCGCAGTTATTTGCCGCCGCGGGTAATGCGCCGTTTACACCGCCACCGGTTTGCCAACCGGCCGTCCTGCCGATTTGGAGCGTCGAATTCGACGACGAAGGATCCAATGGACGAGGAGAGAACATGACATTGCGAGTTGGAATCATTGGTGCCGGCCCCAGCGGCATGGCGCAGCTGCGGGCATTCGAATCGGCCCGGCAGGACGGAACGGAAATCCCCGAGGTCGTCTGTTTCGAAAAGCAGTCGGACTGGGGCGGGCAGTGGAACAGCAGCTGGCGGACCGGGCTGGATGCCTCCGGCGAACCCGTTCACAGCAGCATGTACCGGCACTTGTGGTCCAACGGTCCGAAGGAATGCCTCGAGTTTGCGGACTACACCTTTGACGAGCACTTTGGCCGTCCGATCTCCTCGTTTCCGCCGCGCGAGGTGCTCTTCGACTACATCAAGGGACGGGTGGAGAAAAGCGATGTGCGCAAGTACGTCCGGTTCAACACCGCGGCCCGCTGGGTATCCTTCGACGAGCAGACCCGGGAATTCACCGTCGTCGTCGAAGATCTGGCCGCGGACAAAACCGAGACGTATGTCTTCGACAAACTCGTGGTCTCGGTCGGCCATTTCTCCGTCCCCAACGTGCCCGAATTCGAGGGGATTAACACCTTCCCCGGCGAAGTCCTGCACGCGCACGACTTCCGTGGCGCCGAGCGCTTCGCGGGCAAGGACATCCTGCTGATTGGCAGCTCCTACTCGGCCGAGGACATCGGCGTGCAGTCCCACAAAATGGGTGCCCGCTCCGTGACGTTCAGCTACCGCAGCGGCCCGATGGGCTTCGACTGGCCGGAATCCGCCGTCGAACGTCCCCTGGTGACGCATTTCGATGGCCGGACCGCGCATTTCCGTGACGGCACCACCCGTGAGTTCGATGCCGTCGTCCTCTGCACCGGTTACCAGCATAAGTATCCGTTCCTGCCCGGTGAATTGTCTCTGAAGTCGCCGAACGTGCTTTACCCCGCCAACCTTTACAAGGGTGTGCAGTGGCAGGACAACACGAATCTGTTCTATCTCGGCGCGCAGGATCAGTACTACACCTTCAATATGTTCGACTCGCAGGCCTGGTTTGTCCGTGACGTCATCCTCGGTCGGATCGAGGTTCCCGCTGCCGAAGAACGGATGGCGGATATGCAGCGCTGGCTTGACCGCCAGGATGCCCTGGCCTGCCACGAGGCGGAAGCGGACTACCAGTCGGACTACATCCGCGAGCTCATTGGCCTGACCGACTACCCGGAATTCGATCTGGATGCGGTCTCGTCGCTGTTCAAGCAGTGGATGAAGGACAAGGAGGAGAATATCCTCGGCTACCGCGATATTCCCCACCGCTCAGTCATGACCGGCACGATGGCGGCGCGGCACCACACCCGCTGGCTCAGCGCCATGGATGACAGCCTTGAGCGTTACCTGCATGGACCCTCCGAGGACGTCGATACCGGCACTTTGGAAGCGATCGTGCAGGACAGGCAGCTCACCACTCCGTAGGAACAACCAACCGAATCCTCCCCTTGGCCGCGTACTCCTGTATGCGGCTGCGGGGAGGTTTTATTATGAGCAGGGAATGCGCGGGTAACATCGAGGGTTATCCTTCTCTGTCGGCCTCTGCAGCATTTCCGCTCAATACCTTTGTTTTTTGATAGGACACTTCCGTGACAGAACACAGCTCTGCCGATACGACGACGTCGGCATCGGCGCGCGCCGACGTTGGGAGCACCGGTGTCGGAAGCACGGCGGATGCGCCTGACCACTCAGGCCGGAACAAACTGGTCATCCGGTTGCTGCTGGGAGCGGCTTTCGTCGTCATCCTGAACGAGACCATTATGAGTGTCGCCATCCGCGAGTTGATGATCGATCTCAATATCACCGCCCGCGCGGCCCAGTGGTTGACGACCGCTTTCATGCTGACGATGGCGGTGGTCATCCCGATCACCGGGTTCCTGCTGCAGCGGTTCAATACGAGGCCAGTCTTCATCGCCGCGATGAGTCTGTTCTGCACCGGGACGCTGATCGCCGCCGTCGCACCCGGATTCGAGGTGCTGCTGTTGGGACGGATTGTCCAGGCGTCCGGAACGGCGATCATGATGCCGTTGCTGATGACGACACTGATGACCCTGGTGCCGTCGAACGAGCGCGGCAAGACGATGGGCAACGTCTCGATCGTGATCTCCGTGGCGCCCGCAATCGGCCCGACCATTTCGGGTGTCATCCTGAGTACGCTGTCGTGGCGGTGGATGTTCCTGATCGTGCTGCCGATCGCCGTGACCATGCTGATCATCGGTTACCGGCGGGTCGAAAACGTCACCGAGCCGAGGAAGATACCCATCGACGTCGTCTCGGTTGTGCTCTCGGCCTTCGGCTTTGGCGGGCTGCTTTATGGCCTCAGCCAGGTCGGCGCGGACAGCGGGCCGGCCGAGTCATCGGCGCCAATGTGGATTTCGCTGGTCGTGGGCGCCGTCTCGCTGGCGTCCTTCCTTCTGCGCCAGCGGCTGCTGCAACAGTCCAACCGGGCCTTGCTGGACCTGCGAACCTTCCGTTCGCCGATTTTCAGGGTGGCGGTCGCGATGATGGTAATCATGATGTCGTCGCTGTTCGGAACGATCATTCTGTTGCCGATCTACATGCAGCAGGTGCTGGGATTCCCGCCGGTCCAGATCGGTCTGATGCTGCTGCCAGGTGGCCTGATCATGGGTTTGCTCGCGCCCTTCGTCGGCAGGCTCTACGACCGCTTCGGCCCGCGCGTGCTGGTGCTGCCGGGAACGATCCTGGTGAGTACGGTGCTATGGGTGTTGAGCACCGTTACCGTAAACACCACGGCCCCGCAGTTGGTGGCGGCGCATATGACGTTGAGCGTCGGATTGGCACTGCTCTTCACCCCGCTGTTCTCCGCCAGCCTCGGCTCGCTCCCCCGGAACTTGTACTCGCACGGCAGCGCGATCGTGGGCACTGTCCAGCAGGTTTCCGCCGCGATCGGTACGGCCTTGTTCATCACGGTGATGTCGATCGGCGCCGCGAACCTGGGAGCCGCGGGCGCTGCGGAGAGAATCGCCGTGGCCGGTGGTGTGCGTGCGGCCTTCATGACCGGTGCAATCATCTCGCTGGCCGCCATCGTTGCCGCGTTCTTTATCCGCAAACCCACCGACGACATCGGGGAGTACGACGACGACAGGCAACCAGTCGCCGTCGAACCCTGATCCGGGACGAACTGCCTATCGTGAGCGAACCGCATGGGCCTAAAACCCATGCGCGACGCATCGTGAGCGCTGACGAACACGCATCCTTTATCCGAAAGCAGGACAAGCAAACGCCGCGGATGAACATCCAGTACGAAAACTGGATGAGTTTATCCTGCCTTCGTACTGGACCATCATGTTCGAGAAGCGCACATGGGTTAGTTCTTCCGGGGTGGAATGGAATCCAGTTCGCGTCCCGGGGTGGAAGGGCACCGGTTCGCATCCCGGGTGGGATGGAACCCAGTTCGGATGCGGGAGGAACGCCGCTGGACTTCGCTTAGGAAAACGCCGCTGGACTCGCTCGGGAAAAGTTCCTGCGGACCTCTTGACCACCCTCCTGATCGGGAGTAGCTTGTAATCAACCAATCGGTTTATAAAGAGAAACGTTGATTATAGCCATGAACACCAGCGACGACGACCTCCTCGACAGGGCTTTTTTGGCCCTTGCCGATCCGGCCCGCCGCCGCATCATCGCCCGGCTCAGCCGTGGCCCGGCGACAGTCAACGAACTGGCGGAACCCTTCGCGATCAGCAAGCAAGCGGTCTCGAAGCACATCCAGGTCCTCGAGCAGGCGCAGTTGGTCACGCGGTCACGCGATGCCCAGCGCCGGCCCGTCCACTTGGACCCCGCACGGTTGGAGGCGCTCACCGCCTGGATCGACCGCTACAGGTTGGTCCGCGAGGAGCAGTTCCGCAACCTCGATGCCGTGCTTAGCGAACAGGCCGCTTCACGTGGCCGGCAGACAAAGGATCCATCATGAGCAACGCTCTGAAACTCACTGTTCCGGAAAATCTCCCCTTCATCGATTACGAGCGCGAAGTCGACTTCCCCGTGGCGGATGTCTTCCGCGCCCACAAGGACCCGGAACTGATCAAGCAGTGGCTGGGCCCGCGGGGTATGAAGATGGAGATTGACCACTACGATTTCCGCACCGGCGGCAGCTACCGCTACATCCACACCGGCCCCGACGGCGTTCCCTACACATTCACCGGCATCTTCCACACCGTCCGGGAGAACGAGTTCGCCATCCAGACCTTCGAGTTCGGAGGCTATCCGGACGTTGTCAGCCTCGAATTCATGACGTTCGAGGATCTCGGCAACGGACGCACCCTGCTCCGTGGACACTCGGTCTATCCAACCCAGGAAGCCCGCGACGGCATGGCGGCCTCCGGCATGGAAGGCGGGATGACCGAGGGCTACGAACGGCTCGAAGAACTCCTCGCAGGCGTTCCGGCATAGAGGTGCCTGATCCACCACAGGAAGGACTGTCGAACCAAAGCTACCCGGTGGTGAGTTCACCCATCCGGGCTCAGGCCTCGGGGCTGACGTTGAACTTGATGAGGATATGGAGATCATGGCCGGTCCTGCCAGCAGTCTGACCTACCGGCAGCACCCGCTCAAGTAGGGTTCCAACGTTGCGAGAACCCTACTTGAGCGTCGGTCTCCTACTCGTCGCCGAGGACCTTTTCCAGGGCCGCATCGTACTCATCGAGGTAGGTGACGAACTCGTCGCCATACACCTGCTGCGGCTGTAGCAGGTTGCTTTCGACGTACTCCGTGTAAGCCTCGGTCTCTGCGAAGTCCTTACCCGCATCGATCCAGTGCTGACGGGCTTCCTCGGAGATGCCGCCGGGGGCGATGAAGCCGCGCCACTGTGCGAAGGTCACATCGACGCCCTGCTCAACACCGGTGGGAATATCCGCCAGTTCTTCATAGGTGTAACGCTCGGGAGCCAGCACGCACAGCGGCTTGATGTCCCCTGACTCCAGCTGCCCCAGAACTTCACCGGGGTTAGTCATCCCGGCGTCAATATGCCCTCCCAGGACGCCGGCAACAATTTCCGCACCCGACTCGAAGACCACGGTGTCGAACTCGATATCGAACTGATCCTCGATCAGGCCCCAGGCGACCGAATCGATACCGGCTGCTCCGGCAACACCGGTGGTCACACCGCCCGCTTTCGCGGCGTCAACCAGGTCCATGCAGGTCTCGTGTGGCGAATCCGGGTTCGTAATGACCACGCTGTAGTCATCGCCGAGCTTCATGATCGGCGTGAAGTCCTCATAGGTGAACTCCACGTCCTGGGTAATCGGCAGCGCCATCAAGGCCGTCTCGCTGGCCAGGAGCGTTGAGGGATCCCCGTTGCTGGCCAGCAGCTCGGAATAACCGATCGCGCCGTCGCCGCCGGTGAGGTTCTCCACGGTGATGGTGGAGCCGGTCACTTCCTCCAGGCCCGCAGCCGTCGCGCGGCCGGCAAGGTCGGAACCGCCGCCGGCGCCGAACGGAACGATCATGCGCACGTCCTCCGGCGCGGTGAAGCCCTCGGCGCCAGCTCCGCCGCCGCCGTCCCCGCCACAGGCGCTTAGGGCGAGTGCCGCGACGGCCGTCAGCGCCGGCACGGTGAATTTGGTACGTCGATTCACTAATATCTCCTCGTTGAAATCCGGCACGATGACCCATCGCCGCCTGTAACTCGTCTATCCTACAGGATAGAAGACATACGGAGTGTCCTACGTCACACGTTCAACGGCGAGGTCAGGGGGAACCGGTAATCTTGACTGCAGCCGCAACAACACCGGCTACTAACAATTCGAAGCCAAAGACATGCTCAGCGACTTCCGCGCCGCCGTAGCGGCCCCGGCACAGCTGGTGACCGCCGGCACCGGTGCCGCCGGTCTCGACATTTTCCGCAGGATCTCCACCGTCGTCGTGGATGTCGTGAGCCCGGTGCTGGCCGGACATCCGCCGCGCTTTGTCATTGTCAAGGGCGAAATTACCTCCTCGGACGTTGCCTCAAGGGCCTGCAGATCCGCCGAGCCATGGCAATTCCCTACGTTGTTTTTGCGGGCAACGTGGGCGACGACGGCTCGCTGACCGCCGTCGTCGACACCCTGTCCGCCGCCAACCGCTGACGAGCGCCGGCAGTTCGCGCCGGCGCACTAGTGCCGCCCGAGG
>NZ_KI914651.1:46886-47750 GCF_000520495.1 Arthrobacter sp. H14 | reverse complement strand
CGCGCCGGCGCACTAGTGCCGCCCGAGGCGTGTTAGTGCACGCCCAGTTCGCCATCGATACGCCGCCATAGTCCGAGCGCATTGTCATCGCGCAGTTCCTGCGGCAGCAGTTCGGCAGGCACATTCTGATAGCTGACCGGGCGCAGGAAGCGTTCGATCGCAGCGCTGCCCACCGAGGTTGTCGCCGGGGCCGAGGTTGCGGGAAATGGGCCACCGTGGATCACGGCGTGGCCCACCTCGACACCAGTCGGCCAGCCGTTGAAGAGCACGCGTCCGGCCAGGAGCTCCAGCGCCGGAAGCAACGCTGCGGCGTCGTCGTAATCCTGCGGCGCGGCGTGCACGGTGGCGGTGAGTTGGCCCTCGAGCTGCCTGGCGATCTCCAGCATCTGATCAAGACCACACACCCGGACCACAAGCGAGGCGGAGCCGAAGGCCTCCTGGCTGAGCTCGGGATTGGCCAAAAAGGTGTCCCCGTCGGTCTGGAACAGGTGCGTTCGCCCGCACGCGGCAATCTGCTCATCCACCGCGCCGGCCGCTACGCTGCTCACCCCGTCCGCGGTTCGAATACGTTCGACGGCTTCGTCATAGCCGGAACGGATGCCGGCGTTGAGCATGGGCGACGCCACCGACTGTCGGACCGCCTCTGCCGCGCCGGCCATGAAGGCGTCCAGGCCCTCGCTCTCAAGCGCGAAGACCAGACCCGGGCTCGTGCACAGCTGCCCCACACCGGTGTTCACGGAGGCGATGAAGGCCTCACCCAGCTTCGTGCCTTTTGCGGCCAATGCCTGCGGCAGGATAAAGACCGGATTAACGCTGGACATCTCGGCATAAACGGGAACCGGCTCCGGCCGGCCGGCGGCAGCT
>NZ_KI914651.1:43625-46786 GCF_000520495.1 Arthrobacter sp. H14 | reverse complement strand
CGGCCGGCGGCAGCTTCCACTAGAGCCAGGCCGCCCGAGCGCGAGCCGGTGAACCCAACTGCCTTGATCAGCGGGTGCTTCACCAGCGCGGACCCGAGGCCGGGTCCGGATCCGAGCAGCAGCGAGAACGTTCCCTCCGGCAGCCCGCACGCCTGCACAGCCCTGCGCACCGCACGCCCGACCAACTCCGAGACTCCGGGATGGCCGCTGTGCCCCTTGACCACCACCGGGCAGCCTGCGGCGAGAGCCGATGCGGTGTCCCCGCCTGCGACCGAGAAGGCCAATGGAAAATTGCTTGCCGAGAATACGGCGACAGGGCCGAGCGGGATCTTCCGCTGCCGCAGATCCGGGCGGGGCAAAGGCGCGCGGTCCGGCATGGCCGGGTCCACCCGAACGCCGCGCCAGCTGCCGTCACGGACGACGCCGGCAAAGAGCCGCAGCTGGTTCGTGGTGCGCGCCAATTCACCTTGGGCACGGCCCTGAGCAATACCGGTCTCGGCAGTCACTCGTTCTACGATAGGCTCGGCGATCGCCTCGATTTCGGACGCGATGCGCTCAAGAAAAACCGCCCTGGTTTCGGCGTCGCTGGCGCGGAACTCGGCGAACGCGTCGGCAGCGAGAGCCGCTGCCCGGTCGACGTCTTCGACTCCGCCAAGGCCGTAGGCGGGTTCGAGTTCTTCGCCGGTGCGCGGGTTAACGCCCCGAAGCTCTCCCTGGGTGCCGCGCACCTCGTCGGCGCCGATAAAAAAAATACCTGTCAATTCGGCGGCCGGGGCGGATGCCTGAGTTGTGTTCATATTTTGCACCATCTTCCTAAAAACGGATGTTCTTTCTGCAGGGCTGCTTCGGTCAGTCTCACAATTCCAGTAACCACCCTTGGCGTCCGGGTCAGGGGCGCTAAGCGGGCGCTCGAGTCCGCGCATAATGTTAACGGGACGCCTGCCATAGATCATCCCGTCTCCACGTCCGTTCTTGGGCACCTTTGCTTCTCGTCTACGGTATACAATATTTTCCAGAGTATTGTGGGTCACATCTCAGTACAAATTTAACCGTAGGTCTACAAGGAGGAATGTGCGATGAGTGAGGCGATGCCTGCTCCATTGAACGGAGTAACGGTTCTCGAAGTTGGAGTATTCATGGCGGGGCCGTTCGCCACCATGCAGTTGGCGGACCTCGGCGCCAGGGTGATCAAGATTGAGAATCCGGACGGCGGCGAGCAGACCCGTGCAACGGGCCCGATGATCGACGGCGAAAGTTCGCCGTTCGCCCGCCTCAACCGCAACAAAGAATCGATCACGCTGAACTTGAAGTCCAACGAAGGTAAAGCGGCCTTTAAAAAGCTTGCGCTCACCGCAGACGTTGTTGTTGAAAATCTGCGCCCGGGCGCGATGCGTCGTCTCGGCCTCGGCTACGATGACCTCAGCGTTGATAATCCCAGCCTTGTTTACGCCTCCGCCTCGGGATGGGGCCAGGATGGTCCGCTCTCAAACCTCGCCGGGCTGGACATCATGGCGCAGGCGCGCAGCGGCTTGATGAGCATTACCGGCTACCCCAATCTGCCCCCGGTCAAGATTGGCGTGCCGATCTGTGACCTCACGACGGCGCTCTATGTCTCACTGGCCATCACCGCCGCCCTGCATGAACGGAACAACTCCGGCAAGGGCCAGTACATCGACGTCTCCCTCATGGAGTCCGGCGTATCGTTCGCCGTCTGGGAAGCAGGAGCTTACTTTGCCAACGGAACGGTCGGCGGACGTCACGGATCAGCCCACCAGAACCAGGCGCCCTATCAGGCCGTGGTCACCAAGGACGGATTCGTCACCATCGGCGCCAACACCCCCCGCAACTGGACAGCCTTCTGTAACGCCCTCGGCCTGACCGAACTGCTGGACGATCCCCGTTACGCCGGCACCTATGACCGGCTGCAGAACAGGACCCCCTTGATCCAGTCGATCGAGCAGCGCACCGGCGAACTGACGACCGACGAGGTCATGGACCTCCTCAACGAGGCAGGGGTGCCCGCTGCCCCCATTTCAGATTTTGGAGAGGTCTTCACCGACGAGCATCTTCAAGCCCGGGAATTCTTCTGGGACGGCGAGCACCCGAAGCTGGGGAAGGTGCGCCAGCTGGGATCACCCATGCGCTTCTCCCGCACACCCGCCGTCCGCCGAGCGGCCGGCCCCATGCTTGGCTCCAGCAACCGGGAAGTGTTTGCCGCAGCCGGCTATGAAGGTGAAGAACTGGAGGCGCTGCTCGCCGAAGGTAAGGCAGACACCGAGAAGGCGGGGGAAAAGTGATGACGGAAGATTTATTAGTCGATCAGTCCGGAGCCATCCTCACCGTTACCTTCAACCGGCCAAAGCAGCGCAATGCTATGACCTGGGACATGTATCAGGGACTGCAGGAGGCCTGTGAACGCGCGGATGCCGACGAGCAGATCCGCGTGCTGGTCCTTCGCGGTGCCGGCGGAGAGGCGTTCGTCGCCGGCACCGACATCGGCCAATTCACCGAGTTCGACGGGCCGCGCGGGGTCGAGTACGAACATCAGATCAGCACGATTTTAGGCCGCCTCGCTGCCGTAAACATTCCGGTGGTCGCCGCCGTCGAAGGGTTCTGCATAGGCGGCGGGCTCGGCCTGGCCTCGGTCGCCGACATTCGCATCTGCAACCCGTCGGCGCAGTTCGGGGTGCCGATCGCGCGGACCCTCGGTAACTGCCTCTCGATCGGCACGCTCTCGGTGCTCTCCGAGCTGCTGGGACGGTCCCGTACCTCCGACCTTCTCCTGACGGCACGACTGATGCCGGCGGAAGAAGCCGTTCAGTGCGGCTACGTCACGACGGTCACCGATGATGTCGACGGCGAACTTGCCAAGATCACCGGCCGGCTGACCAACAACGCCCCGCTGACCATGTGGGCCATTAAGGAGGGCCTGCGCCGGCTGAACGGAGCGAACGAGGTCGACGATGAAGACATTGTCAAAACTGTTTACGGCAGCGAAGACTTCTCCAACGCGGTGCATGCTTTCCTGAATAAGCGAAAGCCGCAGTGGGCCGGCCGGTAGCGTTCTTAGAGTTAAAAAAACCTGGTCCGCCGGGATTGAGGTCACCACCGGACCAGGAGCATTTCCAGCCGCCTCAGACGACCTGGCACCGCAGCGGCTG
>NZ_KI914651.1:30000-43525 GCF_000520495.1 Arthrobacter sp. H14 | reverse complement strand
GCGCCCGCTTCGCTTCCTCGGTGGCGAGCCGCTGCAGGTTTGCCAGCGACGCGTCGGAGAAGAACGCCGCATGGGGAGTCAGCAGTACATTATTGATCTCCCGCAGCTCCGAGTCCGCCTCGAGCGGCTCGGGCTCAAAGACATCCAGCGCCGCTCCACCCAGCTGCCCGCTGCGCAGCGCGGAAGCAAGCGCGTGCTGATCGACCAGTCCCCCTCGTGAGGTATTGACGATGACTGCGTCCGGCCGCATCCGGCTCAGCGATTCCCGCCCAATGAGGTGATGGTTCGCGTCGGTCAGCGGTGCATGCAGCGAGACGGCATGAGCTGAGCTCAGTAGCGTATTAAAGTCCACCGACTCGATGCCGATTGCGGCCAGCTCAGCCGGGTCGACATACGGGTCGTACGCTGTGATCGTGAAACCGAAGGGCTTCAGCCGTGCCGACACTGCCCGGCCGATGCGCCCCGTTCCGATCAATCCGACCGTCGTGTCGGCGAACCCGCGCAAAGGCCCTAGATCGCCCGGGTTCAGCCAGCCGCGCTCGCGCACTGCCCGGTCCAGCAGACTGACCTTGCGCAGGAGCGCGAGCAGCAGCGCAACCGTATGGTCCGCGACCGTATCCGCGCCGTAGTCCGGTACATTACAGACGCGGATCCCCAGTTCAGAGGCAGCGGCAATATCGACGTTATCGTAGCCGATCCCGTAACGGATGACGGCGGTTCCCGGCTCGAGCGCCTCGAGTACCCGGCGGGTTATCGGGGCGAAGTTCACGAGGACGACGTTGGCACCGGCCACCGCCTCGGCGCACTCCTCCTCGGTGCGGCACTGGAAATCGTTGAACTCCAAGCCAAGCTGCTCGGCCAGAGCGCGTTCTCTTGTCACGTTGCCGAAAATTTGGTCGGTGACAACAAGGCCGCCGGTCATTCCGCCACCTCCTGGGCACGCACGAGGAGATTCCGGCCGCCCAGATTCTCCATCAGGGAGCGGATCCCGGCGGTCCAGTCGGGCGCATCCTCCGCCGTCGTTACCTCATTGACCAGGGCTCCCAGCGTCGGCGAGGAGATGCTCACGACGTCCCCGCGCTTGTGAGTGAACCCCATGCCCGGCTCGTCCCGGTCCTGGGTGGGCGCGAACAGCGTTCCTGTGAACAAGACAAACCCGTCCGGATAGCGATGATGCGGGCCGAAGGCGTGACTGACAAGGTCCTCAAGGTCCCGGCTGATCTCACGCATGGAGCTGACGTCCTCAAGTACGTACCCTTCGGGGCCGGTGATACGAAGGTCGATGTCGAGTTCTTTGACATCGGCCAGCGCGAATGAGTCGTCGAAGAGGCGAATCAGCGGTCCGATGGCGCAGGATGCATTATTGTCCTTCGCCTCGGTCAGAAGAAGCGCGCTGCGGCCTTCGAAATCACGCAGGTTCACGTCGTTGCCTAGCGCTGCTCCGACGGCTTGTCCATTGGATGTCACCGCCAGCACGACCTCCGGTTCGGGGTTGTTCCAGGTCGAATGCTCCAGTACGCCGACGGCGGCACCGGTGCCGATGGAAGAGAGTACCGGCGCCTTGGTGAAGATTTCCGGGTCGGGTCCGATCCCGACTTCCAGGTACTGCGACCAGAGCCCGTGCCCGATGAGTACCTGCTTCACGGCTTCCGCTTCCGGCGTTCCGGGCCGGACGCCGCTGATGGCCCCGCCGATCGCGGCGTCGATCGCGGCGTCGATCCGAGAACGGATTTCCAGCGCTCTGCTTGAGTCTCCTGCGGCGCGTTCTTCGATCACCCGCTCGACCATGCTTTTAGCGAAGGTAACACCGGCCGCCTTAATGACCTGCAGATCGATCGGAGAGATGAAATGAACGGCCGATTCGTCCCGGGCGAACGTGGAATCGACGACCTGGGCCAGCGGCCATGACTTGCGCGCCTCAGCCCGGCGGACGACTTCGAGCAGGTCCGCCCGGTCGAGCAACTCGGATACCGTCGGAGCTACGTGGCTTAGATCGACGAGTGTCTCCCCGCGCACGGCGACGACGCTGGGACCGTTCTCGGCCGGGTCAAATACCCGTCCCACAAGATGTGCACCTTCGTGAGCCTCAGGCAGCAGAGGTGTGGCGTGTGAGCCGTGATTCATGTGTTCGCTTTCTGAAATGATGCGTGAGGAGCAAGAGTTGCTCAACCGCAGAGCCATATAATGTCTACAACATACAATACCAACTTTGACGCGCCTGTCTCCATTCGAAGGGCGAGGGCGACAAAAACTGAAGGGACCACCATGGCGTCCATGGAATCGACCGCTGTACCCGCAATCCAGGCCGGCCGGCTGGAGGCGCCGACTCTTGTCGTTCTCGCCGCTAACGCCCTTCGCAAGAAAATCCTCGCCGGCGAGCTTGAGCCGGGAGAACGGCTGCTGGAGGAACGGCTGACCGAGGAACTGGCCATCAGCCGTCCGCCGCTGCGCGAGGCGCTTCGGGTGCTCGAAAGTGAAGGTCTCGTCCATACGCGCCCCCGACGGGGAAGCTTCGTGGCAACCCTCACCGAGGAGGACGTCTACGAGATCCTCACACTGCGGTCCACGCTCGAGCGGATGGCCTTCGAGCTTGGCATTCCGGTCAAGTCCGCGGACCTGCTGGAACCGGCACGGCAGGCTTTGATCGAAATGGACCGCTGCGCCCGGGAGCAGGACCGTGGCGCCCTGGTGCTGGCCGGCTACGCATTTCACTCCAGCCTGATCCGCATTGCTGAGCACCGGCGCCTCGAGGAGATTTACGCGTCGGTGCAGCAGCAACTGCTTGTGTGTATGTCGCGGAATCTGATCACCCGGGAACGGTTTTTTGAGGATCTCGAGGAGCATGTCGCGCGGCACCATCAATTGTTCGAGCTGGTGGAATCCGGCGACGTCGACGCAGCGCTGGCGGAACTGGCCGTGCACGGAGAACGCTCGTTCGAAAGCGACCCGACGGCGGCGCAGAAGCACCGGCCGCAACCTACTAGAACAGAATGATCTGGCGCACCGCCTTACCATCGGCCAAGTCGTCCATGGCTTGGTTGATATCCTCCAGGCGGATCATCGCGGAGACCAGTTCTTCGACTGGCAGCCGGCCCTCCCGCCACATCTGGGCGAACGCCGGGATGTCCTGGCTGGGAATCGCTGACCCGAGGTAGGAACCGATGATTGTGCGGGCTTCGGCAGTGATGACCAGCGGGGCAATCGAGGACCGCGCCGCGGGCGAGGGCAGGCCAACGGTGACCGTGGTCCCTCCCGCCGCCGTTGCCTCTACCGCCGCCTCGAACGCCTTGGGATGCCCCGCCGCCTCGATCACCACGGGAGCCTTGATCCCCTGCTCGGCGATCTCCTGGGGTGAGTAGACGGAGGTGGCGCCCAGCTCCCGTGCCCGGGTAAGCTTGGCCGGGTTCGCATCGACTCCAATGATCTGACCGGACCGCTCACTTGCTGCCGCGAGCGATACAGCGGTCAGCAGTGCTGCCATGCCGACGCCGCCCAAACCGACGATCATGACATCCTGGCCCTCGACGGGCTTGCCTGCATTCACTACGGCTCCTCCGCCGGTCAGCACAGCACACCCAAGCACCGCCGCCACTGCAGGCGGGACGTCGCTGTCCACAGGAACCACAGAGCGCCTGTTAAGGACAGCGTGCGTGGCAAATCCGGAGACGCCCTGATGGTGTTGCACCGTCTCTCCACCACGGGAAAGACGAGTAACCCCGTTTAGAAGCACGCCATTGTTGTTCGCCGCGGTGCCCGGGATACAGGGAAGCTTGCCGTTCGTGGCACAGTGTTCGCATTCACCGCATCGTGCGAGGAACACCGTCACCACGCGCTGTTCGGGCTGCAAGTCCGTCACCTCCGCTCCGGTTTCGATCACCACGCCGGCGGCCTCATGGCCGAGCAGGATAGGGAGCGGCCGTTCCCGGTTCCCCTCCACCACAGACAGGTCAGAGTGACAGACTCCTGCCGCCTCGATCTTTACGAGCACCTCGTCGGGCCCGGGACCCTCGAGTTCCAGCTCGCCGACAGAAATCGGCTGTGACTTCGCGTACGGCCGCGCCCGGCCCATCTCTTCGAGAACCGCTCCGGTGATCTTCATCATTTATTCCTTCCGTTCAAGTGATACAACCCCAGAGACGACCGGGGGGGGCGGTGGTAGGGGTCCGATATGGGGTGGCGGTCCTAAACTCGGGTCTTGTCGGTCCGGCCCGATTTCTTGGAGTTGCGCATCCGGCGAATGATTCCTGCGACCGGCGGCCCGATGAGGGCCAGGATCGCACCAGTGGTGAACACTGATGCGATAGGGCTTGAGAACATGATGGACCAGCTGCCCTGACCGAGGGATGAGGTTTGGACGAGGTATTTTTCCAGCAGCGGGCCCAGTACCAGGCCGAGCACCAGCGGCGCGGCGGGGAAGTCGAACCGCTTCATGAAGTAGCCGAGGACGCCGGCGACAAGCACAACCCAGAGGGCGAAGGTGTTGTTGCCGATGGCGAAGGCGCCAATGAGGCTGATGAACAAAATAATGGGGTAGAGGTAGCTGTAGGGCAGGCGGAGGATCTGCGCGAAGACGGGCGCCAGCGGCAGGTTCAGCACGATCAGGAAGAGGTTGCCGATGAAGAACGAGACGAGCAACCCCCAGACCAGCGCCGGCTGCTGCTCGAACAGTAGCGGGCCCGGCTGAACTCCGAAGATGATGAAGGCACCGAGCAGTATCGCTGTGGTGCCGCTGCCGGGGATACCCAGGGAGAGGGTCGGGATGAAGCTTGCGTTGGCGGCGGCGTTGTTCGATGCTTCGGGTGCGGCGACGCCTTCGGGGGCGCCCTGGCCGATTTCCTTGCGGAACTTGCTGAAAGACTTCTCCACCCCGTAGGACATAAAGGATGCCAAGGTGGCTCCCGCACCCGGCAGCACTCCGAGGGCGAAGCCGAGACCGGTCCCGCGGGCTGCCGGCATGAAGGAACGGCGCAGTTCCGACTTGGTCACGATCAGATCCTTAAAGCCGGCCTTAATGGGCTTCTCCCCGCCGCGGTGGATCTGGTGGAGAACCTCGCCAATCGCGAAGAGTCCAATCAGGACAGCGATGAAACCCAGACCGCTCAACAGGTTGATGCTGCCGAAGGTGAAGCGCGCGGTGGCGAAGCCGGAGGCCACACCAATCATCGAGATGAGCAGGCCAACGGCGGCCATAATGATGCCGCGGAGCATGTTCTCACCGGCAAAGGACACGATGGTGGCCAGACCGAGCAGGATGATCGCAAGGTTTTCCGGCGGCCCGAAGCGAAGCGCGAACGCCGCCACCGGCGCCGCCAGGGCTATCAGCCCGATCAGCGAGATGATCGCGGCGAAGAACGACGACATTGCCGAAATCGCCAGCGCGGCTCCGGCCCGTCCCTTCCGTGCCATCTGATACCCGTCAAGGGTCAGGACCACACTTGACGAGTCACCGGGCGTGGAGATGAGGATAGAGCTGATCGAGGCGCCGTACTGGCTGCCGTAATAGATGCCTGCGAGCATGATCAGAGCCGTTACCGGTTCCATGCCGAGGGTGACGGGCAGCAGGATCGCCACACCGGTGGCGGAACCTAGTCCGGGAAGCATGCCGATTACGGTGCCCAAGAGGACCCCGATGAAGCACCAGAGCAGGTTATCGGGTGAGACTGCAGTCTCGAACCCAAGTTGGAGGTTTTCGAGCACGGGGTGTCCTTACTAGATTAGGCCCAGGATGCCCTGGGGCACGGGCACGCCGAGGGCGAGGACGAAGATGGAATACGCCACAGCGAGAGCGCCGATGGTGGTAAGCACGCCGGGGAGCAATGGTTTCCGCTCAACCCAGAGCACAATCGCCAGCACCATGGCGGTCAGCGAGAGCAGCAGTCCGATGACCGGGATCAACAGCAGCGCCACGAACAGGAGCGCGAACACCTTGACGATGGCCCAGTTGCGCTCCGAGGACGTCCGCCCGAAGGTGTCCACTTCTTCCTCATCCGGCTCGCCGGTACGGCCCACCGCGGCCTTCGCTTCTTCTTCCACAGTCTCCGCCAGCCCCATGAACGAACTGGTGGAGCGTTCCCCGTGCGCGAGGTACATCCTCGCGATCTCCGTAAGGGAGGCCGCGAGGATGAAAGCACCGGTTATCACCGGAAGGAACCCGGGACCGACTTGGCCGTCTTCCTCAAGGAAGCCGTAACCAAAACCCATAATCAGAGCAAAGGCTCCGACGGCGCCAAGAATGGCCGTACCGACCACATCGGACGTCGCCGGCTTCTTCCGTTCAGGCTGTGTCGTCTTACTGACCACCGAGGACACTCTCCAGGTTCGCGTTGTACTCATCGAGGAAGGCCGTGAATTCGTCGCCATAAAGCACCTGGGGCTGCAGCAGGTTGCTCTCGATGTATTCGTCATATGCATCGGTCTCGGCATAGGCCTTGGCGGCATCGACCCAGTGCTGCTTGGCTTCCTCAGAGAGACCGCCGGGGGCGATGAACCCGCGCCACTGGGCGAAGGTTACGTCCACACCCTGCTCAACGCCGGTGGGAACATCGGCCAGCGGCTCATAGGTGTAGCGCTCCGGCGCCAGCACACACAGCGGCTTCAGATCGCCTGACTCGAACTGGCCTAGCGCCTCACCGGGGTTGGTCATTGCGACGTCGATGTGGTTGCCCAGCAATGCAGCGGTGATTTCGGCACCGGACTCGAAGACCACCGGCTCGAAGGCGACGTCGAACTGATCCTCGATCAGCCCCCAGGCTACGAACTCGGGGCCGGTTGCGCCGGAAATACCGGTGATCATCCCACCCTCTTTCGCTTCTTCAATAACGTCTATGCATGTCTCGTGTGGCGACCCGGCGCGGACCATCATCACGTTGTAATCATCGCCGAGCTTCATGATCGGGGTGAAGTCCTTGTACGTGAATTCCACGTCCTGGACGATGGGCAGAGTCATCAACGCGGTTTCACTCGCCAGCAGCTGGCTGGGATCACCGTTGCTGGCCAACAGCTCGGAGTAACCGATCGCTCCGTCGCCGCCGGTTATGTTCTCCACCGTCACGGTCGAGTCGGTCACTTCCTCCAGACCGGAAGCAATGGCCCGCCCCGCGAGGTCTGAACCGCCGCCGGCGGAGAAGGGAACGATCATGCGCACGTTCTCCGGCGCGGTGAACTCGCCGGTGGCAGCGTTGCCACCGCCCTCGCTGCCGGAGCCACCGCCACAGGCGCTCAGGGCAAGGGCTGCGACTGCAGTCAGCGCCGGCACGGCGAACTTGGTACGTCGATTCATGGAAAGATCTCCTCTTTGAAATACGGCAGACTGCCGGCAACGAGTATTCGAATGACCCACTGCAGCAGTTGCAGCGGAAGGGATAGTTAGTGAGTGCCTGACTGCATGTTTTGAACCGCGAGGTCAACCGCGATCTCAAAGGCACGTTGGCTTGGGCCGGTCTTGGCGATTCCCCGGCCAACAATTTCGTAGGCGGTGCCGTGGGCCGGAGTGGCGATGGGCACGGGCAGCCCACCCTGGACCGTAACCCCCTGATCGAAACCCATCAGCTTCATCGCGATCTGGCCCTGATCGTGGTACATCGTGACCACGCCGTCGAACTCACCGTCACGAGCACGAATAAATACGGTGTCGCAGGGATACGGGCCGGTCGCGTCAATGCCCTCGGATCGTGTTAACGCGATCCCCGGGAGAATGTGGTCGATCTCTTCCCGGCCGAACTGGCCATTTTCACCGGCGTGCGGGTTCAAGGCGCACACCGCCAGCCGCGGATTGGGAACGCCCGCACCCTGTACCACCCGGTTCAGCAGCCGAATCGACTCAGCCACCGCCCGGGCGTTAATCAAGCCGGCAACGTCCTTCACCGACACATGGGAGGTCACCCGCGAGGTCGTCAGCCCTGGCACGAAGTTGAGTTCCGACGTCGTCCCTTCGAAGCCAAGTTCCTTCGCAAACCACCGCAGCTCATCCTCCTCATGCATTCCGGCCAAATGCAGAGCGGACTTGTTCAAAGGGGTGAACATAATTCCGTCCACATCGCCGCGGTCAAACATGGCAAGTGCATCAAGAAGATCAGCCATCACTCGCGCACCGGCTTCCCGGCTCACCTGCCCCCGTACGAAGTCCACGTCGGCGAACCGGCTGCCAACAGCCGTCACCGCCTCAGCCGAAGGAACAGCAGCGATCGGCACCGATACCCCGGCCTCATCCGCTGCGGCCTTGATCTCCGCCTCACTGGCCAGCACATAGACATCAGCCCGAGCAAGATTCGCAGCATCGGCCAGCAGTTTCACCGCCAGCTCAGGGCCGATTCCCGACGGGTCCCCCATCGACAAGGCTAGACGCGGACGCGTCACCGATAAACCAACCATCTGGCTCATTCCCTCCCAGTGCCACAAAGGCCTATATCAACGATCCTATTGGATCGCCTTGTTTAGAGTGCCACACGTCACATACCAAAAACAAGGCTCGTCTATTTCACCGCTACTGCGCCGCAACGGCGGGATCGACCGACTCCGCCAGCGCCCGGTCCAGAGCACCGCGCAAGTGGGTGCGCATGGCGCTCACGGCTTGGACCGGGTCAGCAGCCTCGATGGCCGCCAGCACCTGGCCGTGCTCGCTCAGCGCAGCTTCCCAGTCCGTGACCCCCCGGTCGGCCGACTGCACCAGGCGGTGCAGGTGGGTTCCCAGCCCCTGCAGCATCTCTCGAAGGAATCGATTGCCGCTGGCCTCGACCAGCACGAGGTGAAACCCCCAGTCGGCGTCGAAGTACTTGCGCATACTGCGGGCCGACGGCAGGGTACCTTCACTGCCCGACTCGACCATGATGGCGGTCGCAACCAGGTGGGCTTCGTGTGCTTCACGCAGGTCCGGCAGCAGTTCGGAAGCCCGCTCGGCGGCGCGCTCGACGGCCACCACTTCAATGATGGTCCGCGCGTCGCTGAGCTCAGCAAGTTGGGCGGGCGAGAGCCGGGGGGCGACCGTGTAGCCCTTCAGTGCTGCCCGTGCGACAAGCCCGGTGTGCTCCAGGTAGGCGAGCGCCTCCCGCACAGGTGTTGGGGATATTCCGAGTTCGCGGGCGAGGGCGTCGATGCTCAGCGAGGCTCCGGGCTTCAGTTGTTCTTCGAGCAGCATGTCGAGCAGCGCCTCATACACGCCGTCCCGAAGAACCTGCCGCTTGAGTTGGGCGGGCATAGAGGTGGTACCAGCGATTGTCATGGAGGGAAGTCTAACCCGGGTGTTGTCTGGCTCACAATATTCAATATAGGATCTGCGGAAACCGACAGGAGCTGGAGCCAGGTTCGATGCGCGGCCTGCAGTTGGTGGTCTCGGACGCCTATGCCGCCTGAGAGGAACTGCTCGGCCGGGGGGTTGAAGCCAGCGAGGTCATTATCTTCGACGAGCGCGACGGCGGCACGTTCTTCGGTTTCAGCGATCCGGGTGGAAACACCTGGGGCGTGCAGCAAATGAAAGTGCGGGCGGAAAAGCCGCTGATCCCGCTCGAAGCCCGCTAATCTTTTCTGGAACGGTTTCAGCGCTGGTTCGTGTCGCGGTCTTGGGTTCCAACGGGTGCCCAGCCGCGCCGATCGGACGAACTGGATGTCCTCCGGCACATCTCAATCAGTACGGCCTGGGATCTTGGTAGTGTTAGTCATTCTCTGCCAGCGATTATAGAAAAGGGGCACGTGAAAAAGGTTTCGTTGACAGCGCTCATGCGCCAACAACTGGAGACAGCGCTGCGGGCTTCGAGCGGCCGCAGTGCAGACACGGTCTTTGGCGGCCACGAGCACGTCATGCGCCAGACCATGATTGCGCTCCGGGCCGGCAGCCGGATGAGTGAGCACGAGAATCCGGGCGAGGCAACGCTTCACGTCCTGCAGGGCCGGGTCTCAATGACTGCGGGAGAGAACTCGTGGAACGGTTCGCCCGGTGATTTGCTCATCATTCCCGACGGACGGCACGCGTTGGAAGCCGTCGAGGACTCCGTGGTGCTGCTGACCGTGGCCAAGTTGCAGCATTACCCGCGCACAGACATATCTGGTTCCTAACCCGCCCGCAGATGGGCTCGGGTGAGCCCGATCGGAATACTTACCAGAATGACGAAAAGCAGCAATCCGTCGCCGTCAAACGGTTAGATGGATTGCCGGTAGCCGAAGAACTCATGGTCATTGTTGTAGCCGCCCTCGCCGCCGCCGATCTCTGAGAAGTCCTCGACGAATTCGATGCCTTTGATCCATTTGACGAGTTTGAACCCCAACTGGACTTCATTGCGCAGCCGCAGCGGCGCGCCGTGACCATACGGCAGGGCTTCCCCGTTCATGTCGTAGGCGAGCATCGTCAGGCGATAGCTCATCTGCTCAATCGGCTGGGCGTCGTAGTAGATGCCGCTGTCGGGTCCTTCAGCGAAGGAGTAGAAGATCACCCATTTCGCTTCGGGCTTCGGTTTCACCACGTCAACGATCGTCTGCATCGACACGCCGCCCCATTTCGCTACGCCGGACCAGCCCTGGATACAGAAGTGCTGGGTGATCTGCTCGTGGTAGGGCAGGTTCCGCAACTGGAACAAGTCGAGGTCCGCGGGATTTTCCACCAGGCCGGATACCCGCAGCCGGTAATCGGCGAAATTATTTTCGTAGAGTTCCTTGTACTCAGGCGTTTCCGGGTACTTGCCGTTGTGCCACATGTACGGGGAGATATCTTTTTCGGTGTACTGGCCGGGCTTGGAATCAAGATGCTCAAACAGTCTTTGGACCGGCCCAATCAGTGCATAGCCGATGCGTTGGACAGTGCGCGGATGCCGGTACGTGAACGGGGTGACGGCCACCCAGAGGACGATCATCACCACCAGCGACACTGCGAAGATCCAAAATCCGACCCAGCTGTCCGCGTCGTTACGATTCGCGTACATCATGTTGAAGTTGTGCAGAGCATCGGTGGCCACCACGAGGGTCACATGCATGATGATGAACATCAGGAACCAGAGCAGCACCAGAAAGTGCAGCGACCGCGCAACCTGGATGCTGAAGACGGAGCTGATCCACCTGAACTTCGTGGACAGAGCCGGCGACATACCCAGGCCGGTAATGAAAGCTAACGGAGCAGCGACGAACACCGTGACGAAGTAGGCGATCACCTGCAGACTGTTGTAAGCCACCCAGGCATCATCGGTGGGCCAGTCCAGCGACAGGTACTGGATCACTACCGATACGGCGTTGGGGAACACCTCCCAGCTGGTGGGCACCAGGCGCAACCAATGGCCGGTAGCAAAAACGAGAACGTAGAAGATGATCCCGTTGAGCAGCCAGAGCGAGTTGACTCCCAGATGCCACCACCGGGCAAGACCGATCGAATGGCGCCGCCCCGGCAGCCCGACACCGTCGGGCAGCGTGATCGAATCCTGTTTAGCTGTCCACAAAGGATCGGCGGGGACCGGCTTCTGCACCCGGAACCAATCCTTGCCCGGCGTCGAATGCCGCGTCCAGTAAAACCGCGGATGGTCTGCAATGATCGTCAGACCGGAACGGATGATCGGAATCATCAGCAGCATATTGAAAAAGTGCTGCCAGCCCACCCAGGCAGGGAAACCGGCATTCGCCTCAGCCCCGCCCGGAAAAACCGTGCCGGGATACTGTTCCATGAACTGGGTAACTGCGGGAAGTTCCCGCATGCCCTTGGCCACCGCAATGCCGATAATGAGCAGGACGAAGCCGATCGGCAGCAGCCACAACAGATTGAACCACTTACTCCGGCCAACCCGGAGCCGTGGCGCGACGCCATACTGGGCCGGAACCGAACCTGCCCAGGACCCGTCTACGACGTCGTACTTCCTTCGGTCCAGCTCATTCCGGAAACCGGCCAATGTCTCGGGATTAATATTGGAAGCTGCCGGCGGCGGCAACTCATCTGGGGTCGGCCTGCCATCGAGTGACATGTTGCTCCTTCACGCTTCGTCCGGTTCGGCCTCGAGGTTTTCCCCGTGGCGCTGCTTGATCGGTCGTGCGTTCCAGCATCCGAAGACGATGATGGGATAAGTAGCAGTTCCGTCACCCTATGGCCGCAAGCGCCGGAACTCAATGCCGATGTGCCGAACGCCCCGCATACCCTGCCCGGCGACCCGGTAGTGGAGATGCCATGACCACCAGAGGAGGAGACCAGATGCCCGTCATCACCTACCGGCAAGCGTTGAATGACGCCTTGCGGGCAGAGCTGACCCGCGATGAGAACGTGTTCCTGATGGGCGAAGAGATCGGCATCTTCGAAGGTTCTTACAAGATCACCGCCGGGCTGCTCGACGAGTTCGGGCCGAAGCGGGTGCGGGATACGCCGATCGCCGAAGAGGGTTTCGTCGGCGCAGCTATTGGCGCCGCGATGCTGGGGATGCGTCCCGTCGTCGAAATTATGACCATCAATTTCAGCCTCATCGCCATCGACCAAATCGTCAACCACGCCGCAAAGATCTACGGGATGTTCGGCGGGCAGACCCCGGTGCCGATGGTGATCCGCACTCCCGGTGGAGGTGGACAGCAGCTGGCGGCCACCCACTCGCAGAATCTCGAAGTCTGGTACGCCCACATACCCGGACTCAAGGTGGTCGCCCCCTCCACACCGGCCGACGCCAAAGCCCTGCTGACGGCGTCGATCCGCGACAACGACCCGGTGATCTTCCTGGAAAACCTCTCGCTCTACAACACCAAAGGCGAGGTGCCCGATGGCGAACAGGTCGCCGAGATCGGTAAGGCTGCGGTGGCCAAGGAAGGCACTGACATCACCGTCATCGCCTACTCACGCGCCAGCATGATCGCCGTGGAGGCCGCCCGGCAGCTGGAAGAAGAGGGCATCTCGGTGGAGGTGATCGACCTGCGCAGCCTCCGACCGCTCGACCGGCCCACCATCTGTGAGTCTGTGCGAAAGACCAGCCGCGCCGTCGTACTCGAAGACGACTGGCTGAGCTACGGGATCGGGGCGGAGATCTCGGCCACGCTGATGGAAGGCGCCTTCGACTATCTGGACGCGCCGGTGCGCAGGGTCGCGGCGGCGGAAGTGCCGCTGCCCTACGCCAAACCGTTGGAGTCGGCTGCGCTGCCTGACGCCAAGGATCTGATCAAGGTCATCCACGAGCTGCTGGAAGCCACGGGCTTTCCCCGATAGGAGTCACCATGTCCGAAGTAGTGATGCCCCGCCTATCCGACACGATGGCCGAGGGCGTGCTCAGCCGCTGGCTCATGAACGAAGGCGACGCCGTCAAGAAAGGGGACGTCCTGGCCGAAATCGAAACCGACAAGGCCACCATGGACCTGGAGGCATTCGAGGCCGGGGTGCTGGAGCGCCAGTTGGTTCCCGAGGGTGCTTCGGTTCCCATTGGTGAGCCGGTGGCAATCATTGGTGACGGCAGCGGGACTGGAGGAAAACCTGCATCGGGTCGTGCCGCAACAGCGCAGACAGCGAAAACGACGGCGGCTGCAGAACCTGCTCCGGGCCCTGCGGATCCGGTTCCCACTCCGGCGGAATCGGCGGCGGCCGCCGGCG
>NZ_KI914651.1:4399-29900 GCF_000520495.1 Arthrobacter sp. H14 | reverse complement strand
GGCGCCTCGGCATCAGCGCAATCCACGACGACGTCGGTAGGGTCCCAGCCATCCGGGGCACAACGACTCCTCACCTCTCCGCTGGCCCGGCGTATCGCCCGCGAGAACAACCTCGATCTGACGACCGTGAACGGCACCGGTCCGGGGGGTCGTATTGTCCGTGCTGATGTACAAGCCGCCGTCAAGGTGCAGGGTCCCCCGGCCCAGACCAGCGAAGAATCCGACGTGATTCCGCTGTCCAATATGCGCCGCGTGACCGCACGACGGTTGACCGAAAGCGCGGCCGCTCCGCATTTCTTCCTGACCAACCTCGTCTACGTCGACCGGCTGCTGGCGTTCCGCCAGGAAGTGAACGAAAGCTACGCGGATACCGGCACCAAAGTCAGCGTGACCGACCTTCTGGTCCGCGCCTGCGCCGTCACGCTGCGTGCCCATCCGCAGGTCAATTCCTCCTGGGGCGGCGACAAAATCCTGCGGCACCGGCACATCAATGTGGGTGTCGCCGTCGCCATTGACGAAGGACTGATGGTTCCGGTGGTTAAGGGCGCGGACGCCAAAGGGCTGGACGCCATCGCGGCCGAGGCCCGCGACCTGGCCGAGCGAGCACGCGCTGGACGGCTGAAGCCCGACGAGTTCAGCGGCGGCACGTTCACTATCAGCAACTTGGGGATGTTCGGGATCGACAACTTCACCGCGGTGATAAATCCGCCTGAAGCTGCCATCCTCGCTGTCGGAGCGGCTGCTGAGGAACCGTTCGTTCAGGACGGGAAATTTCACACCCGCAAGACGATGAAGATTACGCTCACGTCGGACCACCGCGTTCTCGACGGCGCAGTGTCCGCGGCGTTCCTTCGCGATCTCAAGCGGACGCTGGAAGAGCCATTGCGGATGCTGCTGTGAACGTGCTCGGCACCCTACCGGTTAGTTTCTACGCCCTGTAGAATTCTTATTATGGAAACAGCGTTGCCCGACCTGCGGAACCGCGATGACGTCTACGACCTGGTCTACGGTTTCTACCAGCGCGTCTTCGTGGACGAACTTTTGGGTCCGGTTTTCATCGACGTGGCGCACATGGATCTGGCAGCTCATATGCCGATCATGTGCGACTTTTGGGAAACGGTTCTATTCCGTGCCGGGCTCTATCAACGCAACGCTCTGCAAAAGCACGTTGACCTGCATGACAAGGCGCCGCTGAGAGCGGAACACTTTGACCGCTGGTTGGCGGTTTGGACCGCAAATGTTGACGAACACTATGCCGGCCCTAAGGCGGAGCTGGCCAAAGTACAAGCCGGCCGCATCGCCCAATCCATCCACCGCCGATTGGAAGGGCGCTCGGGCAGCCAGTTCGAGACGATTGGAAACGCGCCGGACCGCTGAGTAGGACACCTCCAAGAGGGGAACTCCGTGCTTCACTCCGAAGCTCTCGTTATTCCGGGGCGGCGTGCGGGGCGTCCATGTATGGAGTCCGCCACTGGTCCGGATCAGCCGCGGTGAATTGCTTACCGGTCAACGATTTTGACACGATCCGTACGAAATGGTCTTTGTGGCCGGCGTGCCAGGGAAATAATGGCAGAGTAAAGCTCTCCAGCACATCTTCGGTTCTACGGATCGATTCCGCCTCGCCCTTAACAACGACGCTCCACGCCTGCGACGTGGTCGCATCATACCCGTCCACCTCGAAGGCCACTGGAGATTCAGACAGTGCCCCGGCCAGTTTGGTTCCCTCTGAGCTGCGGAAGACGATGCCGCCGTGGTCGACGACGTAGTTAACCGGAAAAATGTCCGGGTGACCGTCGATTAGAACGGCCAACCGCCCAACCTGCACGGATCGGAGCAACGCCCAGCACTCGTTTGGTGCAAGCTCCTTGACTTCATTTTCCGGATTCTCGATGCCCATGGCCTCAGTCTAACGTTCAGAAAACGTTGGCGATATGGCTCCTCATTTCAAAGCGACGAAAGGACGCCGTGGCGGGAAATCGATCCATCCGCCACGGCGCCCTTTGGCTCGTGAGTCGTTACTCGTGTGGATCGGTGATGAAATCGCCCCGCTCGCGGATGTCCTCGACGGGTTCCAGGCTTGCGGTCAACCATTCGCCGTTGGCCACGGCCTCCAGCACCGACATTCCTGCCTTCTCGGCCGTCTTGGCGATGTAGCCGTTGGACTTCGCGTCGATGTCGCCACGCATCTCAAACAGTACTGAGGCCGACCCGAGCAGTCCGTAGGCGTTACGGGCGATGCCTGGCGTCGTCGTGCTGGGGTACCGGGTGACGTTGGCATAGCCGTACTGGTCCAACTCCTGCAACAGCACCGACACGGCCTGCTTCGATCGGATGATCGTGTCGTCGAACTCCTCCGAGATGCCTAGCTTCTCGGCTTCCTCCAGCGCATTCGGCCACATGGTCGACGCCGTAATTAGTCCACCGTCATCGTCAACGTAGGAACCTTGATGATGGAAGTCCATTACCAGCTCAGGCTGGCGCTCCTCCCAGAGCAGTCGCATCGCGATGGATCCGGGAACTGGGTTGAGGTTGTCGTCGCCCTCTACATACGGGTGATCGAATGCGTTGTCGGTGTAGGAGTGGAAGCGGTTCATGTCATAGCCCCGCCCATCCTCGTAGAACGAGTCGCAGGCGAGGATGCACGTCGGGTCGTAGTTCTGCCGCCACGGAGTCGTGGCACCGGAAGCATCGGTGACATCGGCGTCGAACCCGTCCACATTGACACGCGGCACGATGGTAGCGGTCATCTCGTCACGAATGCTGTGTGCAGTCGGCGAATTGCCGCTGATGGTACGGACGATATCGAGCATTGCCTCGGAGACGACGTACTCGTTGCCGTGCTGATTGGCAATGTACATGACCGACGTCGGCCCATCGCCGATGGTGACAACGGGAATCTGCCGCCCGGTGTTGCTTTCCAACGGTGCCGGCGAGAGATCGAACGGTCCCTTGGCATGATTCTCGATGCTCTCCAGGGTCGACCACAGCTGCTCATAGCTATGGATCGCCGCCAGGTTGGAGGAGTTCTCCCCGTTCCATGGGCCGTTCGGCGTGCTTTGTGGCTCGGCGGAGGCGCTGGCGGTAAAGCCCATTGGAACCAGGGCGACCGCTGCGGCCAAACCTATCAAGCGCTTCCTGCCCGATCTCCGCGACACCTTCGACTGTTTTACTTGACTATCTGAACTCACGTTTAACTCCAACATCGAGCGATTGGGACAAACCAAGCGTTCCAATGTGGAGACGGTCCGTCAACGAAAATCCACAGGTTTGATCTTAAATGGATGCGTCCTCTAGCTACGCCCGGGGGCACCTGCTAGAATCAGCAACCGCTCGCGCCCAAAGTTGAAACAGTGCGCAGGTGCGCGTTTCGCCCGGGAGTATTTCCTGCCTGTTTTCCCGGATTAGCGCACCGGCGGATCAGTTTTACTCGCTACAGGAACGAGAATGCACTAATTCCAGGGTTTGCCCGATTTGCGGACGGCGTAGTGGTGTCCGCGGCTGTCGGATTCGATGTCGAAATCGAGCAGTTGCTTGTCCGACGCGTCCTCATAGGAATCGTGCCGGTGTACGACCGGGCTGCCCGGGTCGTCGCGGTCGGCAGGCCCGAAGAGGCGCTGGAGTTTATCCGTCTGGCGCATCAACATATCCATAAAACTTCTATGTCCAGCCATTGTTCCCACATCCTTGGAATAACCGGATACATCAAGTTTATGCCCGGCTCGGATATTGCGCCATGGCGCAAATGCGGTGCAGATGTGAGAGCCGCCGCTAGACCATGTCCGGCTGCGGCTCAATGTATGGCCGAACCCAAGCAGCTGTTCTCGATGAACCGCAAAACTAGGAATTGTTGACAATCGACAATGTGAGTTGCACCATAGTTTGCATGACTTCACTCAGCCCCGCACTCAAGCAAGCAACTCCCGTCGTCGTCGACCATGCCCTTGGCAGTTGGATTTACGGAACCGACGGCCGGGACTACCTCGACTTCACCACCGGTATCGGCGTGACCAGCACAGGGCACTGCCATCCGAAGGTAGTGGAGGCGGCCCGCGAGCAGGTCGGCAAGATCATTCACGCGCAGTACACCACTGTCATGCACAAGCCGTTGCTGGCTCTGACCGAGAAGCTGGGCGAAGTCCTTCCTGCCGGGCTCGACTCCGTCTTCTACGCCAACTCCGGATCCGAAGCCGTTGAGGCTGCGGTCCGTCTGGCCCGCATGGCCACCGGCCGACCGAACATCGTCGTCTTCCAGGGCGGTTTCCATGGCCGCACTGTCGCCGCCGCCTCGCTCACGACGGCCGGCACCAAATTCTCCGCCGGCTTCGCACCCCTGATGGCTGGCGTGCATATGTCAGCTTTCCCGTATGCCTACCGCTACGGCTGGGATGAGACGGCCGCGGTGAAGTTCGCCCTGCAGGAACTGGACTACCTTCTGCAGACCCGTACCGCACCCAATGACACTGCCGCGTTCCTGATCGAACCGGCCCTCGGCGACGGCGGTTACCTGCCCACTCCCCCGGCCTTTATGGAAGGGCTGCGCGAGCGCGCCGACCGGCACGGGATCCAGCTGATCTTCGACGAGGTGCAGGCGGGCGTGGGCCGGATGGGCAAGTTCTGGGGTCACCAGTTCTCCACCGCCACCCCGGACATCATCGTCACCGCCAAGGGCATCGCCTCCGGCTTTCCGATCTCCGCGATCGCAGCCTCGACCGAGACGATGTCGAAGGCCTGGCCGGGTTCGCAGGGCGGCACCTATGGCGGAAATGCGGTCTCTGCCGCTGCCGGCGTGGCCACCCTGGACGTGGTGAAAGAAGAGGGTTTGGTCGAGAATTCCCGGATCCGCGGCGAGCAGTTGCAGGCCGGGCTGAAGGACATCCAGTCGCACTTCCCTGTGATCGGCGATGTGCGGGGACTTGGCTTGATGCAGGGCATCGAGTTCACCACCGAAGACGGCACTCCAGATGCGACGACGGCGGCCGCTGTCCAGCAGGCGACCACCGAGCAGGGCCTGTTGACCCTGACCTGTGGCCCGGCCGGAAACGTCGTCCGCCTGATCCCCGCCTTGGTCGTGACCGCCGAGGAGATTTCCATGGGACTGGAGCGTTTCGAGGCCGCGGTGGGCGCCGTCGTCGGAGCCGTTCCCGCCACCGCCGGAGCCCGGTCCTGATCTGAACCGGCCGGCCTGACCACACCCTTCCACTGCAAGACAAAGGACTTACCAATGACATCCCAAAGCACCCTCTCCTCCGAGACCAAGCTGACCGGGGCCACGCACACCTCGCAGCGGGCGCTGGACGCCGTCGCCAAGGTCAGCACCGGCCTGTTTATCGACGGCGAGTGGTCCGAAGCCGCTTCCGGCAACCGGTTCGACGTCGTCAATCCCGCCACCGAAGAAGTTATCGCCACCGTTGCCGACGGCGGTCCTGAAGACGCCAAGCGCGCCATCGAGACAGCCGGCCGCGTGCAGAAGGAATGGGCAAAGACGTCGCCGCGGGAGCGCAGCGAAATCCTGCGGCGCGCCTACGACCTGATCATGGTCCGCCAGGACGAACTGGCCCTGATCATGACCACCGAAATGGGGAAGCCGCTGGCCGAGGCGAAGGGCGAGGTTGCGTACGCCGCCGAGTTTTTCCGCTGGTTCTCTGAGGAGGCCGTGCGGATCGGCGGCGACGTCACCACCACCGGCGATGGCAAGAACCGCATCCTGGTCTCCAAGGAACCGGTGGGCCCGTGCGTGCTGGTCACGCCGTGGAACTTCCCGCTGGCGATGGGCACACGCAAGATCGGTCCCGCCATTGCGGCAGGCTGCACCATGGTGTTCAAGCCCGCCAACCTGACCCCGTTGTCCTCGCTGGCGCTGGTGGACATCCTGATCGAGGCCGGGCTGCCCAAGGGCGTGCTCAACGTCGTCTGCACCACCAAAGCGTCCGACGTCGTGTCCCCGTGGATGTCCAGCGGGATCGCGCGCAAGGTCAGTTTCACCGGCTCCACCGAGGTAGGCGTGCGGCTGCTCGGACAGGCTGCCGAACACGTCATGCGATCGTCGATGGAACTGGGCGGAAACGCGCCCTTCATCGTCTTCGAAGACGCCGACCTTGACCGCGCGGTCGAGGGTGCGGTGGCGGCGAAGATGCGCAATATGGGCGAGGCCTGCACGGCCGCCAACCGGCTCTTCGTCCAGCGTCCGATTGCCGACGAGTTTGCCCGCCGCCTGGCGGAGCGCCTGGGTTCGCTCTCGGTGGGCAATGGGGCGGAGCCGGGTACCGACGTCGGACCCCTGGTTGAGGAAAAGGCGCTCACCAAGGTCCAGGAATTGGTCGATGACGCCACCGCCAAGGGTGCAACGGTGGTCTGCGGCGGCTCCCGGCCGGAGGGACCGGGGTATTTCTACACCCCGACCGTTCTCTCCGGCGTCAGCCCCTCCGCGGATCTGATGAGCCAGGAGATTTTCGGCCCGGTTGCCCCGGTGGTTCCATTCGATACCGAAGAGGAAGTCATCCAAATGGCCAACGACACCCCGTGGGGCCTGGTGGGGTATCTGTTCAGCCAGGACGTGGATCGCGGCTTCCGTGTGGGCGATGCCCTGGAGGTGGGCATGGTCGGCTTCAACACCGGAATTGTGTCCAACCCGGCGGCGCCGTTCGGCGGCATCAAGGCCTCCGGACTGGGCCGTGAAGGGGGCCGGGTCGGCATCGAGGAGTTCCTGGAAACCAAGTACATGGCCATCCCGCGGAGCTAATCTTCCGCGCTCAGGTCAGGCCCGGAAAAGCCGGCCGGAATCAAGGGTGTTTACACCTCTTGTTCCGGCCGGTTTTGTCATGTAGATTGTTGACAATCTACCGATACGTGACACGGATCACCCGTGTCTTAGGAGGCTGAATTGACCAATAACCACATCGCCCCGATGCTCTTCTCCGTCGAAGAGTACGAGGCACGTCTGGCGGCAGTCAGAGTGCGGATGGAAGAGCAGGGCCTGAGCGCCCTGATCGTGACCGATCCGGCGAATATCTACTACCTGACCGGCTACAACGCATGGTCCTTCTACACCCCGCAGATGGTGTTCGTGCCCGCCGACGGCGACATGATCCTCTTCAGCCGGCAGATGGACGCCAGCGGCGCTTTCCGCACCTCCTGGCTCCCCAGTGAGAACATCGTCGGATACCCCGAAAGCTATGTGCACCGCTCGCACCTGCACCCCTTCGACTGGGTCGCCTTCGCCCTCCGCGAGCGCCGCCTGATCGCGCCAGCCGCCAAGGGCTGCGTGGGCCTCGAGATGGACTCGCACTTCTTCTCCCCAAAGGCGTACCGCTCCCTGGTGAACGCCCTTCCGGAGTGGACGCTGGTGGACTGCTTCGAACTGGTCAACTGGGTCCGCTCGATCAAGTCGCCCGCCGAGATCCAGCTGATGCGCACGGCAGCCGTCATCACCAACAACGCCATGGCCGCGGCCGAGGAAACCATCCAGGTCGGCACGAGGAAGTGCGACGTGGCGGCAGCCATCACCAACGCCCAGATCAAGGGCACCGAGGAATTCGGCGGAGACTATACCGCCATCGTTCCGTTGATCCCCACCGGCGAATCCGCCGACACCCCGCACCTGACGTGGAGCGAGGACCGGCTGCGCCCCAACGAGGCCGTCGTCATCGAACTGGCCGGCGCCTACAACCGTTACCACGTCCCGTTGAACCGGACCTTCATGCCCGGCCAGCCCACGGACCAGCTGGCCCGCCTGGCGGATGCCACCGGCGAAGGCATGAACGCGATGCTCGACGTGATCCGCGACGGCGTTCCTGTGCGCGAGGTCGCCGCCGTCTGGAACCGGACGATCTTCAAGTACGGCTATGAAAAGGACTCCCGGCTGGGGTACTCCATCGGCGTCGGCTACCCGCCCGACTGGGGCGAGCACACCATCAGCATCCGCGGCGAGGACGAATCCGTTCTGCTCGAAAACATGACCTTCCACCTGATCTGTGGCATGTGGATGGACAACTACGGCTACGGGCTCTCCGAATCCATCCGGGTCACGCCCACCGGAGTGGAAACCTTCACCACCTACAAGCGCGGCCTGATCCAGATCAACAGCTAGGAACCACCCCCATGTCACTTTCCCAATTCCCCCTTGCCCGGCGGGCGGACCAGCTGGTCGGCTCCATCATCGATTCCAGCACCTCGCTGCTGGCCGCCCAGACCCACGACATCGTACGCTTTGCCATGGGTGCGCCGGCCAGCGAGGCGGTTCCGGTGGAGCTGTTCAACAGCGTCCCGGCCAAGGTCTACGATGCGTCCACCTACACCTACGGCGCCACCGAGGGTGAGCCGCACCTGATCGACGCGCTGACCGGATACCTTGCCAGCACGGCTGATCCCACCGCCCGCGAGCGCATCACCATTACGTCCGGAGGCATGCAGGGCCTGGACCTGGCCTTCAAGATCTTCGTCGATCCCGGCGATCTGGTGGTGGTGGAGAGCCCGACGTACACCAACGGCTCGGCCACCGCGCTCAGCTACGGTGCGGAACTCCTTGAAGTACCCGTGGACGACGACGGCATGATCGTTGATGAGCTGGAGGCACTGGTTGCCGCTTCAGGCCGGACGCCGAAGGCGATCTACACCATCCCCAACTTCCAGAACCCTTCCGGCACCACAATGTCCACTCCCCGGCGCCGTCGCCTGCTGGAACTGGCTCACCGCTGGAACGCCGTCATTATCGACGACGACCCGTACGGTCTGCTGCGCTTCGAAGGTGAAGATTTACCCAGCTTCAACCAGCTCAGCCCGAACGATCCGCTGGTCTTCTCCGTCCGGACCTTCTCCAAAATCCTGGCCCCCGGACTGCGGGTCGGCTGGGTGGAGACGGATCCGGCACTGCAGCAGTTGGTGATCAATGCCAAGCAGGCCATGGATACCTGCACGAATGTCCCGGGCCAGCACCTGGTCGCCGAGTTCATCCGCAGCGGCCGGCTCGACGCTCACCTGGACTGGCTTCGTGCGGAGTACCAGGGCCGCCGTGACGCTATGCAGGTCAGTATCGACCGGCATCTTGGCGCCCGCGTGCGGACCACCAACCCTGAGGGCGGGTTCTTCCTGTGGGTGACGCTGCAGGGTGAAGACGCGAAGATCGATACCCAGCGGCTCTTCGACATCGCCCTCGCCGAAGGCGTCGCCTTCATCCCGGGACCGGCACTGTCCCCCGGCGGCCGGTTCTCCGACGCCTTCCGGCTGTGCTTCGCGTCCTGCACGCCGGAGCGCACGGAAACCGGCATCATCCGGCTCGCCGCCGCCATCGAAAAGGCAAAGTCGGAACTGTCGTTCACAGTAGACTTCGAGGCTGGCCTGCCCGCCGGTTCCAACGGCGTCTCCCATGCAGGCGTCCCGGCAGGGGCATACACCTCCGCAAACCAGCTCCTCGAAGGAGGAACCCTGTGACCAATTCCCCGTCACTGAACGAGCACCCCGCTCCCAGGACAGCCCCCGGCGCAGAGCCAAACACGGCAGAAGGCAAGCGCACCCTCCACCAGTCCATCCTGGGTTCGGCGCTCGGTAACGCGGTCGAGTGGTTCGACTACGGCGTCTACGGCTACCTGACGATCTACATGGCCACCAACTTCTTCGGATCCGAGGATGGCGACGGCGGCCTCGGCGTCACGCTGACGCTGGCTACCCTGGCGCTGTCCTTCCTGGTCCGTCCGCTGGGCGGCATCATCCTGGGCCCGCTGGGCGACAAGGTCGGGCGGCAGAAGGTCATGGTCCTCACCGTCACCATGATGACGCTGGCGACCGGGGCCATTGGCCTGCTCCCCACGCTCGAGACGGTCGGCATCCTCGCCCCGGTCCTGCTGCTCCTCTGCCGGCTGGTGCAGGGCTTCTCGGCCGGTGGAGAGTACGGCGGCGCCGCCGTCTACATGGCCGAATCCGCTCCGGACCGCCGCCGCGGTTTCCTCGGTTCCTTCCTGGAATTCGGCACCACCGTCGGCTTCATCCTGGCCGCGATCGTCTGCACCACGCTGATTACGATCGTCGGCGACCAGGGCATGCAGGACGGCTGGTGGCGCCTGCCGTTCCTGCTCACCATTCCGCTGGGCTTGACGGCGTTGTGGATCCGTACCCGGCTGGTCGAGGCACCGGTGTTCTCCGAGGCTTCCGAACACGCCGAAACCACCCGGTCACCGCTGCGGCACGTGTTCCGGAATAACTGGCGGCAGATCCTGGTCCTCGCCGGCTTCGTGGTGCTGTTGAATGTGGCCTTCTACCTGATCCTCGGCTACATGCCCACGTACCTCAGCGGCCAGCTCGGCCACAGTACCGCCCAGGGAAACTGGATGCTGGTGGCGATCATGGCCTTGATGCTTGTGGCCATTCCGCCGATGGGGGCGTTGTCGGACCGCGTCGGACGCAAACCGTTGCTGCTCACCGCCGCCGTCGGCTACACCCTGCTTTCGGTGCCGGCCGTCATGCTGCTGGGCCTGCCGAACCTGATCCTGCAGTTCATCGGGCTTGCGGTGCTGGGCCTGCTGCTGGTGATCCTGGTGTCATCGGTATCCTCCACGCTGCCGGCACTCTTCCCGACGGCGGTGCGCTACACCGGGTTTGCCATCGCCTACAACTTCTCCACCGCGTTCTTTGCCGGTCCATCACAGACCCTTGCGAACCAGCTGATTGAAACCACGGGGAACCAACTGGTGCCCGGCTGGTACATGGCGATCGCCGGCGTGATTGGCTTCGTCAGCATCCTGTTCATGCGGGAAACCTCGCAGGCGTCGCTGCGCGGGGAGGAACTTCCCGGCGTTCCGGCATCGCTCGGCTTGGCGGACACGAAGTACGTGGAACTGAACCGCGAGGCCGCAGACGCCGGCCGCGCCAGGTACGACGCGGCGGCCAAGACCGGGTAAGCCTTTTCGGCCGGGCAAGACGGCTTTCAGGGGTCCTTCAGCGTTTCGGCGCTGGAGGATCTCTATCGTTGTCGACGGCGTCAGGCTTGGGCGCGGTGTTTTTCTATCAGCCAGCGGGCCATTTCCTGGCCGCGGCGGGCGGCATAGGCATCGCCCTCGGTCGCGGAGATGATTGAGCCCTTCATCAGGATGTGCCATGACCGGGTGAAGCCATCCACGTCGCGCAGTCCCGCTTCGGCGGCAAGAATGCCGATCTGTTCGCGGATCCTGGCCAGGTATTCGATACTGGCCCGTCCGAGCACGTTTTCAGGTCCCATCTCCAGCAGCACGTTTATGAACGAACAAGCCTCAAAGTCGTCGCGCTGGAACCAATCGTGGAAGACGTCGAAGACCGCCAGCAGCCGCTCTTCCGGGGTGCTGCCCCGCTTGCAGGCTTCGGCGACGATGTAGTTGCGGGTCCAGACTTCCTCACGACGTTCGAGGAAGGCCAACACCAGCGCGTCCTTGGACGGAAAATGCCGGTAGAACGTGGCTTTGGCAACTCCCGCTGCCGCAATAATCTCATCCACTCCCACTCCGCGGACGCCGCGTTGGGCAAAGAGGGTATAGGCGGACGAAAGTACTTTCTCCTTCGCCTGAACTGTGTCAGGTATCTCCCTCTGGCCCGTCATGCCATCAACGGTACATTCACGGCTACAAGAAAGACAGTTCTGTCTTGTAACACAGTAGAATGTCCTGCTAAGAGCAGCAATGGTGTTAGATTATGGTCGAGACAGACCTTTCTATCTCCTGGGGTGGCAAAGTTTCCACTTCAGAACAGTTGCATTGAGAATATCGAGCTGAAGGGCGTTCCATGAACAGCAGTCCCCGTTCCTCTGAACGCCTTGCTGATTTTCAAGCGGATCTGTTCAAAGCGATGGCACACCCAGCGCGGGTGATGATTCTCCGGATGCTCAACTCGGCCGAATCCATGACCGTCGGCGAACTACGCACGGAAACCGGCCTTGAGGCGTCAAACCTTTCACAGCATCTTGGCGTCCTGCGCCGCAGCCACCTGATTGCGTCGTCCCGCCCGGTTGGCCAAGTGTCCTACCAACTGACATGCGGGGAAGTTTCCGGCCTGCTTGATCACGCACAGCTGCTGCTGCAGACCCTGATGGACAACAATCAGCAGGACCTTCAGCAGTCGGCAACCGCAGGCCGGCACACTACGTAGGCAAAACGCGCCGTCGCCCGCTTCAGCAAGGGATATGTTACTCGGCCAGCGTTGTCACTGCAGGCTGGAGCACCAGCAGCCGGCAAGGGCTCTGAAACGGGTCCACAGATGCGGGAAGCCGCCCCTCTCTCGAGACCGAAAGAATCTCTTCCAAGGGGCCGGGTTCAACCGCGGCATCCCTGAAGTCGACGACGATGTCCAAGTCTTCTGCGACGCCATTGGCCCGTTTCGCCAGGACGTACACGGCTCTGAGATTCTGACCGGTCACCGTGCCCCGGACGACGATCCTGATGGTTCCTCCATCAAGGTTTACACCGACCAGGACGTCGAGTCTCGGATTCCGCGTGGATTCCTCCCCCGGAAGCCGGACGTGGCGGTCACGGTGGAGGCGCCGTTTCCGGTGCAACCTTGCCGCAGCATGGTCGGTTAGAAGGTCGGGGACACCGGTCAGCGTTGGAAATACTGCTTGGGTCTGCAAAGAATCGTCGAAGTGCTGAGCAGACACGGGTTCACCTCCGGATCAACAATGACGGCGGCGGATTCTCCGAAGGCAGCGGCTTCGCCGACTGGTCGACGATGTGCCCGGACGCCGCATTCTCGCGTACCGAAGCGATGGCGGCGACCGCTTCGGCCTTCGCGTCGAACCGGCCGGAGATGACCAGGACACCGTCATCGCCGCCTGTCAGTCTGAACCGGAACCCGACAATACTGTCGCCGAATATTTCGAACTGTCCCACCATAGGCCTGTTTCCGTTCAAACTGGTCAGCCGTCGCCCTTCCACTTTGAAA
Organism: Arthrobacter sp. H14; assembly: GCF_000520495.1. Lineage (GTDB taxonomy): Bacteria > Actinomycetota > Actinomycetes > Actinomycetales > Micrococcaceae > Arthrobacter_C. Next base: position 17,006 of record NZ_KI914651.1, on the reverse strand, counting down.
GGCGCGGTTTAGCTTTTTATCAATTTATAAAAGAGTGTCCCATGGATGGCGGTTGGTCAATGGTTTTGCAATATATTTCCTTCTGTGGCGCCGTCCCGGACTCAGCTTGCCGCATCCACGGTCACGCCGTTGGCCGCTTCGCCTTCCGGGTTGCCCGCGGCGAGCATGCCTCTAGTGATTTTTTCAACGGCATCGTCCATGTGGTGTGCCAGCAGCTTATTGAACAGCGGGACGTCCGGGGCGCCGATAGCGTCGGCAATCGCAACGTGTTCGGCCAGCCGCGCCTCTGGGGTGTAACCGGTGTCCTCCAGGACCGCCATGCACATCCGCGTCTCGGTTATCAGCGTGGCGTGCATGGCCGACAGCCTGGGGCTTTCGGCCAGCCGGACCAGCAGCTCGTGGAACTCAATGTCAAGGTCGCTGAGCACCCTCCCCCGCTTGCCGGCGTCGATCGCTTTCGCCATCTTGTCGGTCACCTGCCTCAGTGCGGCCGCAACCTCCTCATGGCGGCCTTCGAGCTCGATGATTTTCAGCACCGCGGAGCGTTCCACAGAAGTGCGGGCCAAGTACATGTCACTGATGTCGGCCGGTTCAAGTTCCGTCACGAAAATACCGCGGTTACGGATGCTGACCAGCAGACCTTCTTGAGTCAGCCGCTGCATGGCCTCCCGCAGCGGTCCGCGGCTGACACCCAGCTCAGCGGCAAGTTCCGCCTCCACCAGCTGCTGCCCCGGTTCCAGATCGCCACGCCCCATCGCGTAGCGAAGCTTGCGGGCGATGATCGCCGGAGTGGATTCCTGAACCAGAGGCTCGATAAATCTGTGGCTTGCCATGGAGTTCCTTGCTGTCGGTCCGTGGCAGGCGAAGGATATACCGCCTGTCCTGTTGCAGACAATCTTACAACCTGACCTCGACGGCGCCTATGGCTGGGGACAAAGCAGGGGATGGCCGGCATCGCCGTCCCCTGCTTCGGTGGCAGTGCGCCTAGACGGTCGTCAGTTCACGCTTGCGACTGGGCGTCATGGGACCATGGGCCTCCAGCACGGAGCGGTGGGTGATTTCGCCACCGGCCACGTTAAGCCCGGCTGCAAGCGCCGGATCCTTCGCCATCGCGGCTTCGACGCCGAGATCCGCCAGCGCGACGGCATACCGCAGCGTGACATTGGTCAGTGCATAAGTGGAGGTGTTCGGTACCGCACCAGGCATGTTCGCCACGCAGTAGTAGGTTGAACCATGCACGGGGAACGTCGGTTCGGCATGGCTGGTAGGTCGGCTGCCCTCGAAGCAGCCACCCTGGTCCACCGCGATGTCGACCAGCACGCTGCCTGGCTTCATCTTGGCAACAAGGTCCTTGGTGACCAGTTTGGGGGCGCGGGCGCCGGGGATCAGGACGGAACCGATCACCAGGTCCGATTCCACGACGGCGCGCTCAATCTCCGTGCTGTTGGAGGCGATGGTCCTCAGCCGGCCGGCGTACTGGGCGTCCAGCTCGCGCAGCCGGTTGATGTTGACGTCCAGGATGGTCACGTCGGCGCCCATGCCAACGGCCATCGCGGCGGCATTGGTTCCGGCCACGCCTGCACCAATGACGGTTACCTTGGCCGGGTGGACGCCGGGAACACCGCCAAGGAGCACACCGGGGCCGCCGGCGGGAACGCTCAGGGAATGCGCGCCGACCTGTACGGAGAGCCGTCCGGCAACTTCACTCATCGGCGCAAGCAACGGAAGTGCTCCATTGGCGGTCTGGACGGTCTCGTAGGCGATGGCCGTCACGCCGGAATCGACCAACGCCCGGGTCAGCTCCGGCTCGGCCGCCAGGTGCAGGTAGGTGAAGAGGATCAGGCCCTCACGGAAGTGCCGATACTCGGAGGCGATCGGCTCTTTGACTTTCATGACCATGTCCGCACGGGACCACGTCTCATCGGCGTTCGCTACGATCTCGGCACCGGCGGCGACGTATTCGGCATCCTCGATCCGCGAACCGACCCCGGCACCAGCCTCGATCAGCACACGGTGGCCGTGGTTGAGCAGTTCGTTCACTCCGGAAGCCGTGATGGCAACGCGGAACTCGTTGTTCTTGATCTCCTTGGGAACACCGATGATCATGGGAATCTCCGTAAGCATATGGTTGAAACAGCGCCGAAACAGGCGGTGGGATAACTCTAAAACTGAAGTTTTCGACGTCGTTCCCGTCCTGCTTGCCCGCCGCCAGTTGAAGCGGCCCCAAATGCCGTTTCTGTAGGCTCTGACAAGCATGCTCGATGAGGCGAAAATCCGCGTCATTCCGGGCCAGATGTCGTGGACGCGGCGCTGTGGGCGGAGTTGATGAATGTGACCGTTACCACATTGCTGTATTGTTGACAATCGACATATGTCGCGTTGCCGCGCGTCAACTGTCGCCTGTTGTCTGTACGATGATCTGCACCTGAGAGACCCGGGCCAGGAACCAAACCGAGGAGACCGGTATGAAGAGCACCGACGTCGAGCAGGCCGTGGAATCCATTGCCCAGGAGCTGCACCACGGCGTTTCCGTCGAGGATCTCGACGGCGAACTCATCGCGTACAGCAGCCATCAGGCCTCGGCGGATCCGGTGCGGGTCAACTTCCTGCTGAGCAAGAAGGTGCCCTCCGACGTCAGCGCCTGGCAGCTCAGCCACGGGATCGCGACCTCCGTCCGCCCGGTGGTGGTGCCGGCCAACGAATCGCTGGGCATGCTCGGCCGGGTGTGCGTTCCGCTGCTGGTGCGTGGCTTCCGGGTCGGGTATCTCTGGGTCCTGCATGAGCAGGCGGAGCAGGCACCCGATGACATCCTTGCCGCCCTGCCCGGGATCCGGCCGTTGGTCGACGGCCTCGCCGGGCATCTGCTGGACACCAATACGCCCGAATCCGATGCCCGGCGCCGGCGCGAAGCGGAATTCCTGTCGGCCTGCTCCGGTGACGATGCCGCCGTCGAAAGCGTGGCCGGATGGCCGGAAGTGCAGGGCCGGCAGCCTTGGGTAATCGGCTCCATCATGGAACGGAGCGCGGACCCGGATACAACCATGGCGGAACTGGCAGACCCGGAGGCGGCCGTGCTGCTGCAGCGGATTTCCGTCCTGCATGCCACCGTGGGCCGGCGGCCGGCACTGTTCAGCGCCGGCGCCCTGCAGCATGCCGTCATTCTCTTCCGCGATATGGCCGGACGGGGCGAACATGCGGAGGTCCTGAAGCGCTACAGCGCGGAGATTTCGCGGCGCGGTGGGCATTCGGAGCGGCCTGACATCCTGGGGCTGAGCGAGCCGTTTTCAGACCTGCGGAACCTTCCGGATGCCTATGCACAGTCGAAGTCGGCCGTGCAGGCAGCCGCCGTCGACCCGCTGATCGGGCCGCTGACGGATTACCGGGACACCGGTGTGTACCAGTTTTTCGCCGCGGGCAGGGGCGGCCTTCCGGCACAGTCCGTGCACTTCCGGAACCTTCAGGAGCAGGACCGCAACGGCGAACTATTGCCGGTCCTGGAACTGCTCTACGACACCGACGGTTCGGTCGCCGACGTCGCCGCGCAGCTGCATTTGCACCGCAGCAGCGTCTACAACCGGCTGGCCCGGGTGCGCTCCGTCATCGGCGCGGATCCGCTCAAGGGCAGGACACGGCTGGAGTTGCACGTGGCCATGAAGGCGATCCGCTGGGCCCAGCGGCCGCGGCTGTGACTCCCCTCTCGGACGGAATAGCCACATGGGGCCGTCGGGTTGGCGTCTATGGAACCAACACCATAGAAAGAGTGGCTCGTGAATCTGTTTTCCCCCATTACCCTCGGCGATATCGAATTGCCCAACCGGCTGATCATGGCCCCGCTGACGCGTTCGCGCTCGGGCCGCGAAGGCGTACCTGGTGCGTTGAATGTTGAGCATTACCGGCAGCGGGCTTCGCTCGGCTTGCTGGTCACCGAGGGAACTTATCCGAGCCAGGCCGGACGGGGATTTCCGGGCCAGCCCGGTTTAGTGACCGAAGACCAACTTGAGGGCTGGACCCAGGTGGTCGAGGCCGTGCATGGCGCCGGCGGCCGGATTTTCGGCCAGGTCATGCATGCCGGGAGGGTCACCCACCCGGGCACCAACGGTGGGCTGCAGCCGGTGGCTCCCAGCGCCATCGCCATTGACGGCGATGCCCACACTTATGAGGGCAAGCAGCCCTACCCGGTGCCGCATGCACTGACCACTGCGGAGATCCCGGAGGTCCTCGAGGAGTTCGTGAAGGCTTCCCGGAACGCCATCGCCGCGGGGATGGATGGAGTTGAGCTGCACGGCGCCAACGGCTACCTGCTGCACGAGTTCCTCTCCCCCGCCTCGAACCAGCGTGAGGACAGCTACGGCGGCTCGCCCGCGAACCGCGCGCGTTTCGTCGTCGAACTTGTTACAGCTGTGGCGGACGCGATCGGCGCCGGCCGGGTGGGACTGCGCATTTCGCCCGAGCACAATATCCAGGACGCGTTCGAACGGGATGCTGAAGATGTGCAGGCAACCTACGGTGCACTGGTCGAGGCGCTGGCGCCGCTGCAGCTGGCCTACCTGAGCATCCTGCACAAGGATCCCGCGGGTCCGCTGGTGCAGAACCTCCGCGCCGGTTTCAACGGCCCGGTGCTGGCCAACAGTGGTTTCGGCGTCATCACAACACGCGAGGAAGCTCTGTCACTCCTCGACGACGGGCACGCCGAGGCCGTCGTCGTCGGACGCCCTGCGATTGCCAATCCTGACCTGGTCCGCCGCTGGCAGGAAGATCTGCCGTTGAACGCGCCGGACCCGTCGACGTTCTACTCCCAGGGCGCCGAGGGATACATCGATTACCCGGCCTTGCAGAACTGATTATCCGCACGCGGGGTTAAATAAAGCAGGGCGGGAATTGCTTCCCGCCCTGCTTTACCGGTTCTGAAATCAGAACCTCAAGTCACCTGATTAGCTGACCTTGATGTTTACAGCCTGAGGACCCTTGGGGCCCTGCTCGGTCTCAAAGCTAACCTTCTGGTTCTCTTCGAGGGAGCGGTAGCCACCTGCGTCGATCGCGGAGTAATGCGCGAAAACATCGGCACTTCCGTCATCGGGAGCAATGAAGCCAAAGCCCTTTTCGGAGTTGAACCATTTCACGGTACCTGTTGCCATTTTTAATCATCCTTCTGTGTTGAGACGCTTCCCGACTTTCGGGGGATCTCAGTCGCGGCGTTCTTTTCCGCTTCATACAGAAAAAGCGACGTTCCCGTTTGGGCCCGCCGCTCGAAATACAAATGCGCAACACTACAACTGCAAACCACTCTACACGAAACTTGGCGAACATTGCACATCGGGTGGTTCCGGCGCGTGGAACACTGGCACCATGCAGACATTCCTGCCGTATCCGGACTTCGCTGCGAGCGCCGCCGTCCTCGATCAGGCCCGGCTCGGCAAGCAGCGCGTCGAGACCCTGCAGATCCTCCGCGCGCTCGTGATCCCGGACTACGGTTGGCGGCGGCATCCGGCAGTGCTGATGTGGAGCGGACACGTGCCGGCGCTGACGCTGTACGGTCTGGCGATGGTGGCCGAATGGGTGGACCGCGGGCACGAGGACAGCACGCAGGGAAACATTCTCGAATTCGCACCCGGCGTGCTCGACGACGGCGATACCTCCATGCCACCGTGGCTCGGCGACCACGAGTTCCACCGCGGCCACCAGTCGAATCTGATCCTGAAGTCGCCGGAGTTCTACCAAAGCCGCTTTCCCGGGGTCGACGGCGGACTCCCCTATGTCTGGCCGGAACCGGCCGGGTCCGCGGTTCCGCAGGATCCGGAGGCCGGGAACCGGCTGTGGATCTGGCAGGACAGGACGAGCGCCGCACGTTCGGCTGCATCATCTACAGGCGGACCGCTCCGCGACCTCACCATGGCGGCCAGTGCGCCGGGAAAACGCCCCTCACCAAAGTGGCGCCGGCAGCTGGAGGCGTTTACCGCTGTCGCACGTGAGGGAGATTCTGTGGCCGTGCCGGACAACGGTGGGCAGCGCTTTTCCACCGGAACTCTCGACAGGCTGGAGATTGACGACGACGGCGTTGCCCGCCGCAGTGTCCTGCTCACCAGAGAACTGCACCGCCACGACTTCAGCTATCCCGCCCTGCTCCAGGACCCCCGGACTTTCTTCGCTGTACCGTCGCCGGCCGCAATTGACGTCGCTTAAAAGCCAGTGCCCGGCCGGAAAACCCGGCCGGGCACTGACAGGAGGCAATCTTCAACGCAGGACTCTGCGGTCAACCAGTATTGACCGTCCTACTCCGAAGTGTGCCGGACTCTAGATCCGGTAGAAGGAAGGTCCGGATCCGATGTCCACGCTCTCGACAACGGTCTGGTTCCCTTCCCATCCACTGTGGATGGCCTTGCCGTCACCAATGTAGATGGCGTTATGGGGAACGCCCGCGCCGCCGTCTTCGTAGTAAACGAAGTCACCGGGCTGGGGATTCGATACCGGGGTACCGGATTCCATCAGTGATGCAGGAGATTCGTCTCCGACTCCGCTGACGCCGGCGGCCTTCAGTGCCTGCTCACCCAGTACAGTGCAGTCCTGGATGGCTCCCAGCTGGGATTTAGCGGATTCGACAATGGTCGAATTGGTCGCCGACGACGGAATTTCCGTGACGTTGGAGCTCACCGTTGTAACGGAGGATGCTGCATCCTTTTCGGCAGCGGCTGCGGGTGCCGAAGCTGCTGCTCCCGCGGCGGGGGCCGCTGGGGCGGCGGGCAGGTTAGCTGCATCCGCAGCACCGGCTGCCGGCAGTTGGATTTCATCGCCGGGGAAAATGATCGTGCTGGCGGTGAGCCCGTTTGCGGACAGGACGGCGCCGAGGCTGAGCCCGTGCTGGGCAGCGATGCTCCCCAGGGTGTCTCCCGCCTCGACCGTATGGGTCATTGTTCCGGTCGATGCCTGGGCACCCGAGACGGAAGCTGCGGCCGGAGCCGTGGTGCTGCCTGCGCCCGCACCGGCATCCGTTCCTCCGGCATGGGCCGGAGCGCCAATTCCCACCATCAGGGTGGATGCTGCGGCAAGAGCAGCTACGGAACGGCCAATACCGCCGCGATGGGAAGACACAGCCTTCGAGATGGACTTGAAGCCTGCGTTGTTTGCACGGTGACGCGCTGTTTGAAGATTCTTAGACAAATTAGTCCCTCTCCCAATGCCTGCGGGGTGAGCTGTCGGGTTCGGATGGGAGACACCCGGCCACGCAACATCCGGCGCAGCCAGTACTACGCGGATGTCTATGCGGCTTAACCCCAAGGGTTTCCTTGTGGGGAACCCATATCTGGTTCCCCCGCCTCTGCCGTGATGTGTTGCGAACGGACCTTGTGACAGCGGCAGAGTTAGGCAATCTGTCCAAGGGTGTCGGCCAATATGACGGGCCGGAGCACGGTCTCCAAACTACATCGCCCTTTCTTCCAATGTCACATTTTGGTAACGAAAAGTGGGGGGAAACACTCTGGCGTGATCCAGATCACTTTGACTACTCAGCGCCTGAGGGCGGTCCAAACCAGTCGGTCAACGCGTCCTCAAAGGCCTGATTCACTCCCGTCCCCGACCCACGCGACATATCCGTCGGGCGCTCCTTGCTGTTTCTGTAAGGTCAAAACATGACTACGCTCGGAAGCCACGACCCAATTGGTTTCGTGGCTCCTTTACACGAACAGTTCCAGACTTTTCTGGACGATCATCGCCGAGCACTTCACGACTCGCTCCATGACGTTACGGAGGAGGAGTCGCGCGCCCGTCTCGTTCCGTCCAAGACGACCCTGCTTGGACTGGTGAAGCATGCAACCTTTGTGGAGCTTGTGTGGTTCAACGAAGCCATCACCGGCAAAACCCGGGCGGCCACGCGGATATCCTGCGGGAACAGATTATTGCAGGCCGCAGCGCAAAGAGGACGCAGGAGCTTTAGCGAAAATGGGACCTTCGTCGGAGTCATTCCATTATTGAAGCGGCTTCGTAAGGCACAACCATGGCCTTCTGTTCGGGGCTGATCCTTTGCAGACGTCCGGACTCCGCCGAGACGAAAGCAATACTGGTTTGCGCCGTCACGCATACGACGTCGGTTACCGGGTCCAGGAGCAGATAGTTGATAGCCAGGCTTGCAGCCTTCAGATCACTGACCCAGACCTTGGCGTTCAACGGGATGTTGCGGTACTCCAAGGAAGCCTTGTACTTCACCCGGTGCTCCACCACAAGGGCCTGCGTTTCCGCCGGCAACGAGGAGAAGAACGGCACTTCCGTCTCCCGGCCCGGCCTGCCGGTTCCACCCGGAGGGCCAAAAGCACCAATACGTGCTTCCTCAAGAATGCGGACAACTTCCACATTGTTGATGTGTCCGTAGGCGTCCATGTCGCCCCAGCGCATCGTGATGCTGCAGGTGATCGCCTCTTCGGGGAAAGCTGTACCGGCGGAAGTCGTCATACTCCTGTTCTTACCAGAACGATGCCTAAAGCACTCAACGCGTGTCAGCAGTACTGGTTACCCGCTGTCGCTGGTCCAGTCCGGTAACCTCTGCCAGCAGCTCGTAGGACCGCAGCCAGGCTTCCGTGGTATTCGTCTGGCTCGCCACAATCAGTTCGTCCGCCTGGGCATGCTTGGCGAAGCCGTCGATGTACTCCTTGACGTCGTCGGGCGTTCCGACAGCCGAATATTTCATCATCTGCAGGACCTGCTGCCCGGCTGGCGCTTCCAGGATCATGTCCGCCTCGTCGTCGGTAAATGTACGTCCCCGGCCCACGAGCTGCGTCACCCTGCGGCGCTTGGTGGCCAGGAACTGCTTCTGCGCTTCCTCGTCGGTATCGGCTGCGATGACATTGACGCCGGCGATGACGTACGGCTCTTCCAGTTGGGCCGAGGGCTGGAAATCCCGCCGGTACACTGCGACGGCATCTTGCAGCGCATTGGGCGCAAAGTGCGACGCGAACGAGTAGGGCAGTCCGAGCGCGGCGGCCAGTTTGGCGCCAAACAGCGAGGAGCCGAGGATGTAGAGCGGCACGTTGGTGCCCTTGCCCGGGATGGCGTCCACGCCCTTGATCAGGGTTTCACCGGTGAGGTAGCCCTGCAGTTCCTGAACGTCCTGCGGAAAGCTTTCGGCCGACGACGGATCCCGCCTCAGTGCGCGCATCGTGTTCTGGTCGCTGCCCGGTGCGCGTCCGAGGCCAAGATCGATGCGTCCGGGATGCAGGGTTTCCAGGGTTCCGAACTGCTCGGCGATGGTCAGCGGCGCGTGGTTGGGCAGCATCACTCCTCCGGCGCCGAGACGGATCGTCTTCGTCTGGCTCGCAATATGGCCGATCAGCACGCTAGTAGCAGAGGAAGCGATGGTCGACATATTGTGGTGCTCTGCGTACCAGATCCGCCGGTAGCCCCAGTCCTCGGCGTGTTGTGCAAGGGAGACGCTGGCGGCGAAGCTGTCCCGTGCGGTGACGCCTTCGCCAATGTGCGCGAGGTCGAGAATCGAGAGTGGAACTGTCACGGGGGTAGGCCTTTCGCAGCGGTTATCGGGGCAAGCAACACTGTTTTGATTGCCCGGGGATACCGGGTGCAACCTCCGGCCGGCTCCCGTTATTTCAAGGGGCCCGATGCGCCGTCGAAAATCCCGTTTCCGTTCCCAATTTGAGACCAATGACCATATCCAGCGCGGCATGTTCGGACGTAACATTAAGGCGCTGGTAAGGCGCCAGATGCGCCGTATCAACGGGCCGGACAATGCCCGGCCGAATTGGTCCTACTCACTCAATTAGGAGGGGGAAATGACTACGGCATCCCATGATGCATCCGGTATGCATATGACGCGCGGCCATGTAAGAAATGCCGCAATTGGAACCGGCGTAGTGTTTCTGCTTTTAGGCGTCCTGGGATTCATCCCGGGCATCACGACCCAGTACGGCGAAATGGCATTCGCATCTGGTTCGGAGGCGCTGCTTTTGGGCGCAATCCAAGTATCGATGCTGCTCAACATCGTCTACCTGCTCGTCGGAGCGGCCGGCGTGGCGATGAGCAAGAGCGCGACGATGGCGCGTGACTTCCTCCTCGGCAGCGGCGCGCTGTTCCTCCTGTTGTGGATCTACGGACTCGTCATCGACCTGTCCACGGGAGCGAACTTCCTGTCCTTCAACGCGGGCACAAACTGGCTCCATCTGGTGCTCGGTGTCGTCGCGGGCGGCCTTGGCATTGCCTACATGGCACGCCACCGCGGAGGTGACGCAACTGATCACGCATAATCGCACCACCTGAGTCATTCATTCTCTTTAAACGTTAGACCACCTGCGGGAAGCCGAGGTCGATTTCGGAAGTGGAGGGATCCGGCCAGCGGGTGGTGACAACCTTGCTGCGGGTGTAGAACCGGATGCTGTCCGGGCCATACATATGGGTGTCGCCGAACAGGGAGCTCTTCCAGCCGCCGAAGGAGAACGAGCCAACCGGAACCGGGATGGGCACATTGACGCCGACCATTCCCGCCTCGATCTCAAACTCGAACTGCCGTGCTGCGCCGCCGTCGCGGGTGAAGATCGCGACGCCGTTGCCGAACTCGTTCTCATTGGTGAGCTGGACGGCGTCGTTAAAGGTTTCGACCCGGACGACGGATAAGACGGGGCCGAAGATCTCGTCGTCGTACACCTTCATTCCCGGCTTGACGTGGTCGACCAGACTGACGCCGGTGAAGAAGCCGTCCGAATCGAACTTCTGCTGGGTTCCATCCACCACCACCGTGGCGCCCTCGTCGGCTGCGCCGGAAACGTACCCTGCCACCCTGTCGCGGTGTTCGGCGGTGATGAGCGGTCCCATTTGGGAAGCGGGATCCGTGCCGGGGCCGATCTTGAGCGTGGCCATGCGTTCCTTGATGGCAGCCACCAGGTCATCGGCGATATTGCCGACGGCGACGAGCACGCTGACCGCCATGCACCGCTCTCCGGCGGAACCGTAGGCCGCGGAAATCGCAGCGTCGGCCGCCATCGCCAGGTCTGCATCCGGGAGGACCACCATGTGGTTCTTCGCGCCGCCGAGGGCCTGGACGCGCTTGCCCCGTTCGCTGGCGCGCTGGTAGATCGACTTGGCAATCGGCGTCGAACCGACGAAACTCACGGCCTTGACCTGCGGATCCTCCAGCAGGACATCGACGGCTTCCTTATCGCCGTGCACCACGTTCAGGACGCCATCGGGCAGTCCCGCTTCGGAGAAGATTTCCGCAATGAACACCGCCGACGACGGGTCCTTCTCACTGGGCTTGAGCAGCACGGTGTTGCCACAGGCGAGGGCACTGCCGATCATCCACAACGGCACCATCGCCGGGAAATTGAACGGCGTGATGCAGGCGACGACGCCGACGGGCTGGCGGACGGAGTGCACGTCGATTCCGCCGGAGACCTGCTCGGAGTATTCCCCCTTGAGCATGTGGGACAAGCCGGTGGCGAATTCGATATTCTCCAGCCCGCGGGTGATCTCGCCTTCGGCGTCGGAAAGGACCTTGCCATGCTCGCTGGTGAGGATTGCGGCCAGTTCAGCTTTGCGCTCGTTCATCAGTTCACGAACACGGAAGAAGATGTTGGTGCGCTTGGCGAGGCTGGTGGCGCGCCATCCGGGAAGCGCCGCGCGGGCTGCTTCGATGGCCTCTTCGACCCGGGCTCCGGACGCGAGCGCAACTTCCTTGTCCTGCTGGCCTGTGGCGGGGTTGAAGACGGGCCCGAAGCGCTCGGCGTCGGCAACCTTGCGGCCATTAATGTAATGCGGAATGCGTTCCATAAAGATTCTTCCAGTCTGTTTCAAGGATGGGTGGGTGCGGGAGGCATTAACCCGCAGCGCGGGCGGTCCTCGATTGGCGCTACTTGGCCTGGTTCAGGGTGTCGTCGACCAGCTTGATGATCTGCGAGCAGTCCTTGCCCGCCTGGCCGGAATCGATCAGGCGCTGGAACAGCTGCTGGACGTGCTCGCCGATCTCCAGCGGAGTATCCGTTTCCTTTGCCGCGGCAATGGCGAGGTTGATGTCCTTGTTGGCCAGTTCGGCGGTGAAGGTCGGCGCGAAGTCGTTGTTGGAGGCAGCGGTGGGAACCACTCCCGGCACCGGGTACCAGGTTCGCAGCGCCCAGCTGTCGCCTGACGAAACGGAGGCGATGTCCCAGAAGACCTGCTTGTCCAGTCCGAGTCGGTCCGCCAATACGGCCCCCTCGGCGGTCGCCGCCAGGTTTATGAACAGCATCAGGTTGTTGCAGATTTTGGCGGCCTGGCCGGTCGTGGCAGCACCGGTGGCGATGATGTTGCCGGACATCGGTTCGATGAAGCCACTGGCGTCCCGCACCGCACCGTCTTCGCCACCGACCATGAAGGTCAGCGTGCCGGCCTGGGCGCCGCTCATTCCACCGGAAACGGGTGCATCGACGAAGCGGAAGCCGGCGGCAGCGGCGGCGTCGTGCAGTGCGCGCGCCGATTCGACGTCAATAGTTGAGGAGTCCACCAGCAGGGTGTCGGTGCCGGCATGCGCGAGCACGCCATCAGCTTCAAGGTAGACCGTGCGGGCATGGTCACCCTTGGGAAGCATGGTGAAGACCACGTCCGCGCCGCTGACGGCTTCGGCGATGGAGGCGACCGGCTA
>NZ_KI914651.1:0-4299 GCF_000520495.1 Arthrobacter sp. H14 | reverse complement strand
CCTGCCTCGGCCGCGGCTACCGCTTCAGGGTTGAGGTCAAAGCCGCGGACGTCATACCCTGCCTTGACCATGTTTGCCGCCATGGGACCGCCCATGTTGCCCAGTCCGATCCATCCAGCTACAGCCATAACGTAAGCTCCCTCGCTTATTTGTGTTGCCATACAGCATTCTTTGCTATGACCACCATCACAGGCTGTTACAGTGCAATCAAGGGAAAAATTCACAGAGGCTATGTGCATCCATGCACATGAATGGGGTGGCGAAGAGTGGACTCGAAACGGTTTCCAAGTCCGGATGATCTACTCATCCTGCTAACCGTGGCGCGGCTGGGGCGGTTCAACGCTGTGGCCGAGGCGTTGGGCACCACGCACACCACGATTTCACGCCGGATCCTGGCCTTGGACAAGCAGTTGGGCGGGCGGACGCTGGAGCGCAGCCCACACGGTTGGGAGCTTACCGAATTGGGAAGCCAAGCGGTGAACGCGGCGGAAGCGATTGAGTCGACGCTGGGCTCACTGACCAACAGCATGACGCAGGATGGAGACAAACTCTCCGGGCTGGTGCGGATCAGCACGGTCGACGGGTTCGGCGCCGAGTTCGTCACGCCGGCCCTCGTGCGGCTGCAGCAGCAGAACCCTAAACTCCATGTGGAGATGTTCAGCGCCACCAGAAAGGTCAGCCAGAACCGGTCCGGCGTCGATCTTGAGGTGGTGGTGGGGCCTGCGAACGTCACCAATGCCCAAGCCATCTTCCTGACCAATTACTTCCTGCGGCTCTACGCCAGCGCCGAATACATCGCGGCGGAGGGCGCACCAGCCACGCTCGACGACGTCAAGCACCACGGATTTGTCAGCTACGTGGAATCAGCGCTGCAGGTGAACGAGCTGGGCCACGGTTCCTCGCAGCTTCCGATCCCGAAGGTCAGCTTACAGGCAACCAGCATTTTCGCCCAGGTCGAGGCGGTGCGCGCGCACGCAGGCATCGGGCTGCTGCCCAACTTCATAGTGCACGGTAAGCCGGACTTGGTTCCGGTGCTGCGCGACGACTTCCAGCGCCAGCTGCCGATCTGGGCTGTGGCCCGGCCGGAGTCGCTGCGCTCGGTGCTGGTACGCGCCGTCATTGAGGCCATCCAGCAGGAGGTGGCGGACCGGCAGGCTGTGCTAACGGCCTGACCTACACGCCTGTCGCGCCGAAAGCTGTGGTGTGCTGAGGCCTTGTTCAATTTTATGTTGTGTTCAGTTAGACTGAACAGAGGAAGAGACTGAACGAGGCCAAGGATGCATGAAATCACGCAGCACCTCCTGAACTGGCTGCAAACGTACGGCTTCGAGCTGGATGGCGCCAATAAGTTGGACCAGGCAATCTTCGGTGCGCCAGCCGACGCCACACTTATCCGCAGGGGCGCGGCGCAGAAATATCACCTGAAATATCTCCCCTCGATGACACTCACGCATCTAAGCCCGCTGAATGTGCAGGATCGCTCCATGTATCCGATGCTCGTGCTCGGCGACCATATTGGAGAACGAAGTTCCGCCGCATTTCGGGAGGCTGGTATCCAGTATCTCGACGCTGGGGGAAACACCTACCTGAACTTCGGTGACGTGATGATCGATGTGCGCGGACGTCGCGACAGCAGGCGAACTAAGCCCCATACTCCCGAAACCGAAACGAATCTATTCAGCGCCCGCCGCTCACAGGTCATCTTTGCACTGCTGGTGTGGCCAGGTTTGACGGATGGACCCCTGCGCGAGCTAAGCCGCATGGCCGGCGTATCTATAGGACTGGCACAGTCGACAATTAAGCTCCTGGATAAGACGGGATTCCTTCAGGACGCGAGCGTGCGACGTCTGCGGCATACGGTCGACCTTCTCGATCACTGGACCGCGGCCTATCCCACCGGGCTACTACCGACCCTCCAGATCCGGGAATTCTCGGGCGACATCGACGACATAAAGAGCATCGAGGGCGATGAGTCGCTGTATGTCAGCGGCGAATCTGCTGCCAAGGATCTGCTGCGCCCGGTCACCTTGACCCTGTATACGGAGGACCTCAACCCCCGGTTGCCGGCTATCAACCGGTGGCGGACCGACGGCCGCCCGAACATCTCCATCCGCCGCAAGTTCTGGACAGATCCCTACGTGGATTCAGGGCGAAACAACCCGGACAAGATCAAGCCGGTCCCGTCGCTGTTGATTTATGCAGACTTGATGGCATCCGGCGATTCTCGTCAGCGCGAGGCGGCGTTGCGGCTGCGGGAGGACCATATTGGATATATCGCGGATTGACCCGGCCGAACTCACCGCTATCGACGTAGTAGTCGAAGCCCTCACCAGCCTCGCCGACATCGACCCGAACAACATCATGGTCGTCGGAGCGCAATGCCGAAACATTCTTCACTCAGCGCACGGGCACACTTTTCCATTGCGAAGCACAGGCGACATTGACGTCGGAATAGCACTTTCGGACTGGTCCACATACACAGACCTCATCGGCCGCCTTACGCGCATTGGCCACTCTGGCATTCGGTACCTCGTCGAGGGCATACCCGTCGATCTCCTCCCGTTCGGGGACGTCGAGGACCCTACTGGAACAGACACTCCAGCGCAGCGTAAAGCCGCACTGAGCGTTTTCGCCTTCCGAGAGGTGTTTGAGCGCGCGCTGATTCTTCCGGTCGGAGCAAATCTCAAGGTGCGGATTCCCTCTCCTGCGGGTTACACCGCACTGAAAATGCACGCCTGGTGCCAAAGATCAATCGACTTTGATGATCGAGACGCCCCTGATCTCGCAACGGCTGCATTCTGGTATCAAGAATCCACGGAGGTCGCTGATCGGCTCTATACGACAAAAGAGGGGCAACAACTGCTTGAAGCAACAGGTTGGAATCTCTCTCATGCCTCAGCGAAACTTCTGAGTCGAGACATCACTGCTGAGATCGGGCTGGCGCGCACGAGCGAACTCAAGGAAGCATGGTCAAAAACCGATGTCGACTACCTGGCAACGCGATTCGGCACCGAAATCCTGCCTCATTGGCCCGACAACCGAGGTGAGCGAGGATTGATTGTCGATTGTCTCGGAAGTGCCATTCTGATCTGAATGAACATCACCCTCGAGTGTGAGAGTCTGGCCTCGCCCTACCCCGCGGTAAACAGCCGCCGCACCACGTGGCCGGCGGACAAGGCATCCAGGCCTTCATTGATTTCGGCGAGCGGTTTCGTATCCGAGTGCAACAGCTCGACCGGAAGCTTTCCCTCCCGCCAGTACTGCAGGTAGAGCGGAATGTCGCGGCCGGGAACGGCGTCGCCCATATAGGAACCCAGCAGCCGTTTACCGGCACCGGCAAACTGCAAGGCTGGAACGGTCAGCTCGGCGGAAGGATGCGGCAGTCCGACGGAGACGACGGCGCCGCCCCGTGTGACCAGGTCCAGGCAGGAGGCAATGACGCCGGCCGAGCCCACGGCTTCGATCGCAACATCAACGCCGTCGCCGGTGGCGCGGGCAATGAGTTGTGCAGCGTCGTCGGGCGTTCCGACATCTGTGGCGCCACAGTCCCGGGCCAGCTGATGCTTGCCCGCATTCGGGTCGATGGCGATGATGGTGCTTGCGCCCGCCAGCGATGCCGCCATGACGGAAGAGAGTCCGACGGCGCCGAGCCCGAAGACCACCACCGACTGGCCGGATTCGACGGCAGCCGTGTTGAGGACCGCGCCCATCCCGGTAAGGACCGCGCAACCAAACATCGCGCCGACGGTGTCTGGAACGTCGTCGTCAATCACCACTGCCGACTCCCGGGCCACCACCGCGTAATCGGCGAAGGCGGACACGCCGAGATGGTGGTTGATCCGTTCCCCTGCCCCGGTTTTCAGCAAGGCTCCACCGTGGAGAAGGTCACCCGACCCGTTCACTTCCGCCGCCCGGTGGCACAAGGCTGGGCGTCCCGCCGAGCAGGCCCGGCAATGGCCGCAGCTGGGAACGAACACCAGGATCACGTGATCGCCCACTTCGACGTCGTCGACGCCCTCCCCGACTGTGACGATCCTGCCGACCGCCTCATGTCCGAGCGCCATCGGCAATGGCCGGACGCGGGTGCCGTCCACGACTGACAGGTCCGAATGGCAGAGGCTGGAGTAGGTAATGGAAACGCCAAGTTCCCCCGCCCGCGGCTCCGGCCGGTCCAGATCTTCAAGCACCAGCGGCTGCGCCTCGGCGTAATTGGTCCCGGCGGGAACGGTCGAGTGCAGGACGGCGGCGCGCATAGGTCTTCCTTCGTAGTGAAACGGGTGCCCGGCCAGACTACGCGTC
>NZ_KI914650.1:43697-59464 GCF_000520495.1 Arthrobacter sp. H14 | reverse complement strand
AGTCCGCCGCGGGCCTGAAGATAAAGGGACTGGTAGATCGTTTCGTGGCTCACGCGCAGGTGCGGGTCATCGGGAAATTCCTTGATCAGCAGATTGGAGATCTGTTCCGGTGACCAGCGTGTGAGCAGTTTGGTTTTCACGTAGTCCCGCAGCTCTCCGGGTGCGGCCAGTTTACTGTCTTTGGGCCGGGCCCGGCGGCCGGTGGCGGCCCGGTTGGCGGCGTAGGGCTGGTAGCCGAGCACCGGGTGGCTGTTGCGGTTGATCTCCCGGATGATCGAGGATGGTGAGCGGCCCAGTGCCTGGGCAATGGCTCTGGCCGAGGAGCCGGACCGGAGCAGGTCCGCGATCAGCTCCCGCTCCGGCAGTGCAAGGTAGCGGCCGCTGATGACCTGCTCCAGCGACTGCTGAACCACCGGCGCCACCGCCGTCACGGGGGCCGGCGGCTGTTCCACCCCGGCTGCTTGTATCCGGGATGGAAACGTTGCTTCGAGGGTCGGCGGTGCTGCAAGAGGAGTCGTCACCTCCTGTTTATACGCCATATCAGAGCCGCCCTGATAAGTAGTGGTCCTGCCCTTGCTCTGGACCAGACCGTTATCGAACAGGTAGGCGGTGTTCCTATGAATACCCACCGCCGCTGCGGCTTCCTTTCTGCTGAGACCGCTCTTGCGCAGGCGGTCGAACTCCGCACGCTTGCCCGCGTTTGGGTGGATACTGGCGATGCCGACCGCCCGCGCCCAGTTGAAGCACATCTCCCTGTTCAGACCAAGCTCCCTGGCCGCCACGCTCACACTGCCCACCCGGTCCAATACGGTGAAGAACTCGTCCTTCAAGCCCTGACTGTCCCGTCGGACCGCCCCTTTTTCCTTGCTTGGTTCCCGCATCACAGCACGGGCCCTATAGGCCCAGCCAACTGCGGTTTGGACGTTGATTCCCAGCTCTTTGGCCGCAGCACTGATGTTACCGAGCCTGTCCAGCAACGCGAAGAACCCATCCTTCTCAGCGGCTGTGTAAGACCGATACCGACGTTTCCCAAGTGCCACCGACGGTCGATCCGCTTTCTTCCTCGAGGACGATTCTTCCTTAGAGAAAGAACTATTAATTGATGACGCTTCCAATGGTGTTGCAACTCCCGAATTAAGGGGCCGTTGCAACGACCGCTAGAACTCGTCACGGATTGATTGCATTGCAATCACTTTTGCGAAAGCAATCAGGCGGGGAGCGGGTGGATGCGGAATCCGCCGAAGCGCTGTCGGGTAGCGGTGGATGCGGAATACGACGTCGTCGACCTGCTGTAAGCCTGCAGTCCACTAAGTACGCTTATAATTGCCGTACGTGACCGGGGACTTCCTGATCACGTACGGCAATCTTGTATCTGGAGGAGAGCGAATGGCAGACACCCAGGCTGGCAAAACCGATGATGAGCTCCTGTCTGCATATCTGCAGGACCACATTATGGCGGCCGATTCCGGGGCGAAGGTCTTCGATGAGGCGCGGAAGTTGTGGGCGGACACTCCCTATGGCGAACGGATCCAGGGGTTGTCCGCTGATATTGAAGCCGACCGCCAGGAGCTCAGAGCCATTGGCCGCAGTCTTGGAATGCAGCTTTCGCCGATCAAGACGGTCGTCTCCAGAGTCGGCCGGACGCTTTCGCACCTCAACCCGCTCAACCCGACGGGTTCCCGGTCCGGATTGCCCGGGCAACTCGAACTCGAGGGTCTGCACACGGCGGTCGCCGGAAAGGAGTGCCTGTGGCGGACGCTGGAACGGATCGCGCAGCGGGATACGCGGATCAACGCGGAGCAGCAGAAACGGCTGATTGAGCGTGCTGAAGATCAGCAGAATCGCATCATGGAGCTGGTTCTCGAAACCGCTGAAATCCGCTTCCGCGAGGACAAGTCGCTTTAGCGCCTCGGCTTATTCCGCCGGCTCTTCGTAGCGCGGGAAGATCGGCGTCGGCTTCGGCAGTTCCGTGCCCGGCACAATACTGGCGCCCAGCACCGCATAGGTGCGGGCGTCGTCGTTCTGACCCAAAACCGTCAGAAGCTTGGCCATCGACTCCGGCATCACCGGCTGGACCAGGATGGCGGCGACCCGCAGTACTTCCAGCGTCGCGTAGAGGACGGTGTTCATCCGCTCCGGATCCGTCTTGCGGAGCACCCAAGGCTCCTGTGCGGAGAAGTACCGGTTGGTTTCGGCGATAACGGTCCAGATCGACTCGAGCGCGCGGTGGAAATCCTGGACTTCGAAATCTGCCCGGCACTTCTCCAGCAGCGTTCCGGCCTTGGCGAGCAGCGCCGCATCCGCCTCTGCGAAGGTGCCCGGCTCGGGAACCTGGCCGTTACAGTTCTTGGCGACCATCGAGAGTGAACGCTGCGCGAGATTGCCAAGGTCGTTCGCCAGGTCCGCATTCATCCGCCCGACGATGCCGTCGTGGCTGTAGGAACCATCCTGGCCGAACGGAACCTCGCGGAGCAGGAAGTAGCGCAGCTGGTCCAAACCGTACGTGTCGACGAGCGAGAACGGATCCACGACATTGCCCACGGACTTGGACATCTTCTCGCCCTTGTTGAACAGGAAGCCGTGGGCGTAGACGCGCTTGGGCAGCGGCAGCCCGGCAGACATCAGGAACGCCGGCCAGTAGACGGCGTGGAACCGGGCAATGTCCTTGCCGATCACGTGCAGGTCGGCTGGCCAGTAGGTCTTGTATGACTCCGACTCTGTCTCAGGGAATCCGACGCCGGTGAGGTAGTTGGTCAGCGCGTCCACCCAGACGTACATCACATGTTCCGGGTGTCCGGGCACGGGAACGCCCCAGTCAAAGGTGGTGCGGCTGATCGAAAGGTCGCGGAGGTCTCCCCGGACGAAGCTGGAAACCTCATTGTGGCGCTGGGCAGGCCCGATGAAGGAGGGATTCTCCTCGTAAAGGGCAAGCAGCCGTTCCCGATACTCGGACAGGCGGAAGAAGTAAGTCTGCTCCTCCGTCCACTCGACGGGCGTGCCGCTCTGGGTGGCATACCGCTGGCCGTCTTCGCGGACCTCGGTCTCGTCCGCGCCGTAATAGGCCTCGTCGCGGACCGAATACCAGCCGGCGTAGGCGTCCAGGTAGATGTCCCCGGCTTCTTCCATCCGCTCCCAGATGGCCTGGGCCGCCCTGATGTGGTCCTCATCCGTGGTGCGGATAAAGCGGTCCAGCGAGATGTTCAGAGCTGACTGCATGTCCTTGAACACCTGGGCATTCCGCTCCGCCAGATCGCGGACGTCGATGCCTTCCTTGTCCGCGGTCTGCTGCATCTTCTGGCCGTGTTCGTCCGTCCCGGTCAGGAACCACACATCGTAGCCGTCGAGCCGCTTGAAGCGTGCCATCGCGTCGGTGGCAATAACCTCATAGGCGTGGCCGATGTGCGGCCGCCCGTTCGGATAGGAGATGGCGGTCGTGATGTAGTACGGGGTCTGCTCAGAAGATTGCACTCTTAGAAATTACCTGCTTTCGCGCTTGGTTGTCGCTTCGTGACCCATTCAAGCCCTGCCGAACGCATTACTCGGCCAGGTCGACCTCGCGTGCGGCGGTGGCCCCGATTTCATCGCGGATGGTTTCGAGAACCTCCTGCGAAACCGCACTGTCAACCGTCAGCAGGCACATCACCGCGCCGCCGTCGTCGTTCCGGGAAACCTGCATGCTGGCAATGTTGGTGCCGTTCTCCCCCAGTATGCGGCCGAGCGTGCCGATGACGCCGGGGCGGTCCTGGTACGCGATCAGCAGCAGGTGCTCGCTGATGGGGATTTCGACGTCGTAGCCGTTGACGTTGACGATCTTCTCGATCTGCTTGGGGCCGGTCAGCGTGCCCGCCACGGAAATCTGCGAGCCGTCCGAGAGCGCACCGCGGATGGTGAGGACGTTGCGGTACTCGGGTGAATCAGGAGTGGTGATGAGCCGGGTGGTAATGCCTCGCTGTTCGGCCAGCACCGGCGCGTTGACGTAGGAAACCTGTTCGGAAACGACATCCTTGAACACGCCCTTGAGCGCGGCCAGTTCGAGCGACTTCACGTCGAACTCCACAATTTCGCCGGCCACCTCGACCTCGATCTGGGTCACCGAATCGTGGGTGAGCGCAGTGAAAATACGGCCTAGCTTTTCGATCAACGGAATGCCGGGGCGGACGTCCGGGGCGATGACGCCGCCGGCCACGTTGACCGCGTCCGGCACCAGCTCTCCGGCCAAAGCAAGGCGAACGGATTTCGCGACGGAAACGCCGGCCTTCTCCTGCGCCTCGGCGGTGGATGCGCCCAGGTGCGGGGTGACGATGACATTGTCGTGCTCGAAGAACGGAAGGTCAGTGCTCGGCTCGTTCACGAACACGTCGACGGCCGCGCCGGCAATCTTGCTCTCGTTCAGCGCCTTGTGCAGCTCATCCTCATCGATCAGGCCACCGCGGGCGACGTTGACGACGTAGGCAGTCTCCTTCATCTTGTCGAATGCCTCCGCGCCGATCATGCCGACCGTCTCCGGGGTTTTCGGCATGTGGATGGAGATGAAATCGCTCTGCTCGAGCAGTTCGTCGAGGGTCACCAGTTGAACGCCCAGCTGTGCGGCACGGGCCGACGTCACGTAGGGGTCGTAGGCCAGGATGGTGGTCTCGAACGCCTGCAGCCGGGCCGCAATAAGTGCGCCAATCCGGCCGAGCCCGATAATCCCGATCTTCTTTTCATACAGCTCGGTGCCGGTGTACTTGGACCGCTTCCATTCACCGTTTTTCAGCGCGGCGCTGGCCTGCGGGATGTGCCGGGCGAGGCTGAGGATATGGCCGACGGTGAGCTCCGCAGCGGAAACAATGTTCGACGTCGGCGCATTGACCACCATGACGCCGGCATGGGTCGCAGCCTTGATATCGACGTTGTCCAAGCCGACGCCGGCGCGGGCGATGACCTTGAGGTTCTTTGCAGCCGCAATGGCCTCCGCGTCGACCTTCGTGGCCGAGCGGACCAGAATCGCGTCCGCGTCACCGATGGCGGCGAGGAGCTGAGAACGGTCCGCGCCGTCCGTCTGGCGGATTTCGAAGTCGGGACCGAGCGCCTCAACAGTTGCGGGTGAGAGTTCTTCGGCGATCAGGACGACGGGACGGGTGGCGTTGGCTGTTGGCACAGGGTTCCTCAGTCGGTATGTCGGTTCAAACGGGGTGGTACAAAAGCTCAAAACGGGTGGTACAGAATCGAGTCGGCAGTAGATGCACAATTCATCTGCTGAAAAGTGCATCTACTGCCGAGTGGATCCTAAGCGTGGGCAGCGGGGTCCTTGCATGGCGACGGCGCCCTTGCATGGCGACGAAGCCGGCACAGTAGGGCCTGCCCTACGCGCTAGCGGGCGACGGAGCCCTCTGTGTAGTCGTCGCTGGTCTTGATCCAGGAGAACAGCTTGCGCAGCTCGCGGCCGGTCGACTCGATCGGGTGGCCCTCGCCCTTCTCGCGCAGCTGCTTGAACTCCGGGGCACCGGCATCCTGGTCCTCGATGAAGCGCTTGGCGAAGGAGCCGTCCTGGATGTCGGACAGCACAGCCTTCATGTTCTCCTTCACAGACGGGTCGATCACGCGCGGACCCGAAACGTAGTCGCCGTACTCGGCCGTGTCGGAAACGCTCCAGCGCTGCTTGTTGATGCCGCCCTCAACCATCAGGTCGACGATCAGCTTCAGCTCGTGCAGCACCTCGAAGTACGCGACCTCGGACTTGTAGCCGGCCTCGGTCAGCGTCTCGAAGCCGTACTGGACGAGCTGCGAGGTGCCGCCACACAGAACCGCCTGCTCGCCGAAGAGGTCCGTCTCGGTCTCTTCGGTGAAGGTGGTCTTGATGACGCCCGCGCGGGTTCCGCCGATGGCCTTCGCGTAGGACAGCGCAAGGTCCCAGGCTTTCCCGGAAGCGTCCTGCTCGACGGCGATCAGGTCAGGCACGCCGCGGCCGGCTTCGAACTCGCGGCGCACAATGTGGCCTGGTCCCTTGGGCGCAACCAGGGCGACGTCGACGTCGGACGGCGGCTGGATGTAGCCGAAGCGGATGTTGAAGCCGTGCGCGAAGAACAGTGCATCGCCGGCGGCAATGTTCGGCTCGATGTGCTCGGCGTAGACCTTGCGCTGGTCCTGGTCCGGGGTGAGGATCATGATCAAGTTGGCTTCCTCGACGGCCTCCGCCACGGAGACGACGCGCAGGCCTTCTGCCTCGGCCTTCGCCCGGGACTTGGATCCTTCGCGGAGCCCGACGCGGACGTCCACACCGGAGTCGCGCAGGCTGAGCGCATGCGCATGGCCCTGGCTGCCATAGCCAATCACGGCGACATGGCGGTCCTGGATGATCGAGAGGTCTGCGTCGTCGTCGTACAAAATGTCAGCCACTTAAATATCTCCTAATATCTGCCCCGGATGGTGTGCGGCCGGCGAAATTCCGGCCGCCTTCAGGGTAGTTCTTTTTGGTTGGTTACGCGGAACGGAGGGCGCGGTCGCTCATCGACTTCGCACCCCGGCCGATGGCCAGTGTTCCGGATTGAACAATTTCGCGGATGCCAAAGGGCTCCAGCACTGCCAGCAGTGCACTGAGCTTTTCGGCGACGCCGGTGGCCTCGATGATCAACGAGTCGGTGGACACATCGATCACTGAGGCACGGAACAGATCTGCAGCCTGGGTGACCTGCAGCCTGGTGGTGGCATCCGCGCGGACCTTGACCATGATGTGGTCGCGCTGCACGGAAGCATCTGAGGCAAGCTCAACAATCTTGATGACGTTGATGAGCTTGTTCAACTGTTTGGTGACCTGTTCGAGCAGGTCGCCCTCGGCGTCGACCACCACGGTGATCCGGGACATCCCCGTGATCTCGGTGGGGCCGACAGCCAAAGAATGGATATTGAAGGCACGGCGGGCGAACAAACCGGCAACGCGGGTCAGGACGCCGGGCTTGTCTTCAACGAGCACGGAAAGCGTGTGGCGGCTCATGGTCAGTCCTCCTCTTCCCACTGCGGGGTCATGTTCCGTGCAATCTGGATCAGGTCATTGCTCACACCGGCGGGAACCATCGGCCACACCATGGAGTTCGGGCTGACCACAAAATCGACGACGACGGGACGGTCGTTGATCTCGAGCGCCTGCTTGATCGTCGCTTCAATGTCCTCGTCGCGTTCGCAGCGCAGTCCGGCACAGCCGTACGCCTCCGCGAGCTTCACGAAGTCCGGAATGCGGCGGGTGTTGTGCCCGGTGTTCAGGTCGGTATTGGAGTAGCGGCCCTCGTAGAACAGGGTCTGCCACTGCCGGACCATGCCCAGCGAGGAGTTGTTGATGATGGCGACCTTGATCGGGATGTTGTTGATCGCGCACGTGGCCAGTTCCTGATTGGTCATCTGGAAGCAGCCGTCGCCGTCAATCGCCCAGACGGTCCGGTCGGGATTGCCGACCTTCGCGCCCATCGCCGCCGGAATGGAGTAGCCCATGGTGCCCAGCCCGGCGGAGTTCAGCCAGGCATGTGGACGCTCGTACTTGATGAACTGCGCCGCCCACATCTGGTGCTGGCCGACGCCGGCGACGTAGACGCCTTCCGGTCCGGTCAGCGCGCCGACCTGCTTAATCACGTTTTCCGGCGACGACAGCCCGTCTTCAGGATCGGTCCAGCCCAGCGGGTAAGTATCGCGCAGCCGGTTCAGCTGGGACCACCAGGGACCGAGGTCCGGCTGGCCGGCCTTTTCGAATTCCTCGGCCACGGCCTTGGCCAGGTCCGGAAGAATCTCCTTCAGCGAACCAACAATCGGCACGTCGGCGTTTCGGTTCTTGGAGATTTCGGCCGGGTCGACGTCGGCATGAATCACCTTGGCGTTCGGCGCGAACGAGGAGAGCACACCGGTAACGCGGTCATCAAAGCGGGCACCGAGGGTGACCAACAGGTCTGCCTGCTGCAGCGCGGTGACGGCTGAAACCGACCCGTGCATGCCCGGCATCCCAACGTGCTGCTCATGCGAGTCGGGGAACGCGCCCCGGGCGGTGAGCGTCGTGGTCACCGGCGCGCCTGTCACTTCCGCCAGCTCCATCAGTTCGGCCGAACCGTGCGCCTTGACCACGCCGCCGCCGACATAGAGCACCGGACGCTGCGCCAAGGCAATCAGGCGGGCAGCTTCGCGGATCTGCTTGGGGTGGCCCTTGACCGTGGGGCGGTAGCCGGGCAGGTCAATCTTCGGCGGCCAGGAGAACGTCATCGGCCCAACCTGCGCGTCCTTGGCGACGTCGACCAGCACCGGACCGGGCCGGCCTGTGGTGGCCAAGTGGAATGCCTCGGCCATGACCCGCGGAATGTCCTGCGGATCAGTGACCAGGTAGGAGTGCTTGGTGATCGGCATGGTGATTCCGACTATGTCGGCTTCCTGGAACGCATCCGTGCCGATCACGCTGCTGGCGACCTGGCCTGTAATGCAAACCATCGGAACGGAATCCATGTGCGCATCGGCAATCGCCGTCACCAGGTTCGTCGCGCCAGGACCGGAGGTGGCGATGCAGACACCGGGACGGCCGGTCACCATCGCATAGCCCTGCGCGGCGTGCCCGGCGCCCTGCTCATGCCGGACCAGGATGTGGTTGATCCGGTCCGAATCCATCAACGGGTCGTAGGTGGGAAGGATCGCACCGCCCGGCAGCCCGAAGACGTCGTCGACGCCGAGCTCCTCCAGTGAGCGGACAATCGCCTGCGAGCCGCTCATCCCGATGGCATCGACAGAGTTATTGGGGCCCGGAACGGGAGAGGCCGAGGAAGTTGCGCTGACGACCTTCGCGGCCGCCTTTTTCGTCACGGCACCGGCTGCGGCCGGAGCTTTCGAGGCCATCAGCGTTGGGCTGATTGGCGAACCTTTACTCATCAGACTCTTCCTTTGCGGATCGTCTCGCGGTGCCGGTCCCGGGCCTTAGGGGGTGCGGGGCCGGCGTGGATCTTCATTTGGATACAAAAAAACCCCTCAGCCGGTGGTCGGCATCGGGGGTAAGCGCGTAACGAAGTGTTACCAGGCGGGTAGGTGTTGGCCTACGTCACGCGCTTGGTAAGAAGTACTACGGATACGAACTGCATACCAGTAGTGTTCCGTCCCCAACGCCGGCTGTCAAACCGGGAGACTTCCTCGTCTCATTATATGAACTTCCCGTCAGCCGCAGTACGCACCTTCGGCTGCCGAGTGAACCAGCTTGGCGTACTTGGCGAGCACACCCTTGTGGTAAATGTGCGGGACCGGTTCCCAGCCAACCCTGCGCTTGGTCAACTCGGCCTCGTCCACGTCCAGGTCTATGCTCCGGTTGGCGATATCCACCCGGATATTGTCACCATCGCGGACCAGGGAAATCGGACCGCCGTCGACCGCTTCGGGAGCAACATGGCCGATGCAAAGCCCGGTCGTTCCGCCGGAGAAGCGCCCATCTGTGAGCAGCAGGACATCCTTGCCGAGCCCTGCACCCTTAATGGCACCGGTGATGGCGAGCATTTCGCGCATGCCCGGACCGCCTTTTGGCCCTTCGTAGCGGATGACGATGACGTCGCCGGGGTTGATCTCGCCGGCCTCCAGCGCGGCCATTGCCGGCTGCTCCCGCTCAAACACCCGCGCCGGGCCTTCAAACACTTCAGCGTCGAATCCGGCGGTCTTCACCACAGCACCGTCGGGCGCAAGTGAACCCTTCAGCACGGCCACACCGCCGTTGTGGTGGATCGGGTTGTCCATCGAACGCAGGATCTTCCCATCCAGGTCCGGCGGGTTGATGGCCTCGAGGTTCTCGGCCAGGGTCTTGCCGGTGACAGTGAGCGCGTCGCCGTGCAGCAGGCCTGCGTCGAGCAGCGCCCGCATGATGACCGGCACTCCCCCGACCTGATCGACGTCGGTCATTACATACTGACCAAACGGCTTCAGGTCGCCGAGGTGCGGGATCTTGTCGCCGATCCGGTTGAAGTCCTCCAACTTGAGGTCAACCTCCGCCTCGCGGGCGATTGCCAGCAGGTGCAGCACGGCATTGGTCGATCCACCGAAGGCCATGACGACGGCGATCGCGTTCTCGAATGCCTTGCGGGTCATGATGTCCCGGGCGGTGATGCCTTGGCGGAGCAGTTCGACGACGGCCTCGCCGGACCGGCGCGCGAAGAGGTCGCGGCGGCGGTCTGCCGATGGCGGGGCAGCCGAACCGGGCAGGGACATGCCCAACGCCTCGCCCACGCAGGCCATCGTGTTGGCCGTGTACATTCCGCCGCAGGCTCCTTCGCCCGGGCAGATGGCCCTTTCAATAGTGTCCAGGTCCTTGCGGCTCATCTTGCCGCGGGCACATGCACCGACGGCCTCAAAGGCATCAATCAGCGTGACCTGCTTTTCCGAGCCGTCTTCCAGCTTGGCCCAGCCAGGCATGATCGAACCGGCATAAAGGAAGACGCTCGCCAAGTCCAGCCGGGCAGCAGCCATCAGCATGCCGGGCAGGGACTTGTCGCAGCCGGCCAACAACACCGACCCGTCAATCCGCTCGGCCTGCATCACCGTTTCGACGGAGTCCGCAATCACCTCGCGGGAGACCAGGGAAAAGTGCATGCCCTCGTGTCCCATGGAAATGCCGTCCGAGA
The DNA here is from genome assembly GCF_000520495.1 of Arthrobacter sp. H14. Lineage (GTDB taxonomy): Bacteria > Actinomycetota > Actinomycetes > Actinomycetales > Micrococcaceae > Arthrobacter_C. The sequence continues at coordinate 48,863 of NZ_KI914650.1, read as the reverse complement.
CCGAAATGGTGCCGAACTGCATAGGGAACCCGCCGTTGGCATGAACGCCTTCTTTGGCGCCCTTGGCCAGGCGGTCGAGGGAAAGATTGCAGGGCGTAATTTCGTTCCAGGAGCTCGCCACGCCAATCTGCGGCTTGGCGAAATCCTCGTCCCCCATTCCGACGGCGCGCAGCATGCCTCGTGCTGGCGCGCGTTCCATACCATCTGTGACTTGCCGGCTTCTGGGTTTGATATCCACGCTCATGAATCAAAGACTACGCCGACGCTCCGACAGCCTTCGAATCGGGACAAAATATTTCGCCCCTGTGAACTATTTCCGCCTCAGCCAGCCTGCCGGCCACGGTTACCCATAGCCGGCCGCCGGTCACCTTTTCTTCAGGGCACGCTTGATCTTTCCGCCGATGCCGCCCATTTCGCCGTGCGTGCTCCCGCCCGCACCGCGTGGTTTCATACCGCCGAAGCCACCCGTGCGCCCTGCGCTCGTGGGGCCTCCCGTACCCGTGGTACGTCCCACGCCACGACCGGTCGTATGCCCGGTGGTGCCTTTTCCTCTGCCCGCATACTTGTCTGCGGCGCTCTTGATCCTGCTCGTCCAACCCATGGTGTTCTCCCTATGCCCGGTCGTGCCCGCGGGCGGAATGCCAATGGGTCACAGCTACATAATAATCGGTGGCGGCCCTGCAGAGCTATTAAAGCTGGTTAGTTTTCCACCATTTCGACGTCGTCAGCCACGTTCCGTGCGACGCGTTTGAGCATGCCCAGCACCTGCCGGACCGTGGTGCGCTCGGCGACGTCGGTGCGTGCCAGCGCAACGATGCTGCGTCCTGCTTTCACACCCTCCAGGGGGCGGAGCACATAGCCGCGGCCACCGCTGCCCAACGCTGTATATCTGGGCAGGAACGCCAGGCCGTGTCCGGCACTGACCAACGCCTCCATCACGCGCAGGTCGGGGTACCGCTGCGACCGGGTGGCGAGCCGGCCGGTCTTGGCCTCCACCTGCGACAGGATCGCGTCGAACGGATAACCGTGCGGAACGCCGATCCAGGTGTAATCAACAATGTCCTCGGGCGTGAGCCGCGACTTTTCCGCCAATGGGTGCGACGTCGGCATCGCCACATCCAGCGGTTCACGCAGCAGTGGAACGACGACGACGCCGGGCTGGGCGAAGACGTCCGAACCCAGCCCGCTGTGGGCCACCACAAAGTCATAATCGGCCGTCAAAGGTACAAAACCGGCAACCATCGGGTCCTGATGGAAAGCGTCGAACTGCAGCCCCTCGATTTCCTTAATCCGGTGCAGCAGCCCCGGCAGGAACATTTCCGCAGAACTGGGAAAGAATGCCGCCCGAATCTGTGTCTGCCACCCCTTGCGGTAGAAGTCGACCGTCGCCTGCGCCCGCTCCATCGCCGTCGAAACTTCCGACCCTGCCGCGGCCATGGCAAGTCCGGCTTCGGTGAGTTTGACGCCCCTGCCCTCGCGCTGGACAAGGGCAATACCGACCTCTTCCTGCAGCACTTTCAGCTGCTGGGAGACGGCCGAAGCTGTGATGTTCATCGCGTCGGCGGTGGCACCCACGGTGCCCCTGTCGGCGAGTTCCCTGAGAATGCGCAGGCGGCGGAGGTCCATGTAGCCATCCTACACAATAGGATAAGTAAACTGAGATTGTGCTAAACATAGGAACTCCCGAGACTTAACACATGACTGCCGCACTGATTCTCCCGATCCTGACTATCCTCGCCCTCGCCGTTGCCGTGTACCGCATCTTTGCTTTCCTGCGTGCCGACCGCATGCTCCAGCCCGCTCCGGTCTACCCGAACTGGGACAACACCGAGGCTCCGTCCACCTCTGTACAGGCCGAAACCCTTCGTCCCCGCTTCTGACACTTTGCGGCAGGAGGATTCACCTCTGCCTGAGGCTGACTGACAAACGGCTGAACTACAGCGCCGGTACTCCCCGAGTAATGCTCGCGGGTACACGGCGCTTTTTTCATAGACTTGCATCATGAGCAACTCCGACCCGAACGAAACCGTGCAGCCGCCAGCTTCCCAGCACCGGAATGTGCAGAAGGTTGTGGCCGCGCTCGAAGCAGCCGGGCACCACACAGATATCACCATCCTTCCGGACCGGGTCCATACCGCCGCGCTGGCAGCGGCGGCGCAGGGGGTCGACGTCGGCGCCATCGCCAATTCATTGGTCTTCACGCTCGACGGCGAGCCGGTCCTGATCATGACCTCCGGCAGCCACCGTGTGGATACGGAAATGGTCGGACGGGAGTTGGGCGGTAGGCTTAAGCGCGCAAGTGCGGATGTGGTCCGCCAGGCGACCGGGCAACCGATTGGGGGCGTTGCGCCGCTGGGCCATCCGGCTCCAGTCCGCACCTTTGTGGACCGCAAGCTGGAGCAGTACCCGGAAATCTGGGCTGCCGCGGGCCATCCGAACACCGTCTTTCCCACCGACTATCAGCAATTGCTCCGGCTCACAGGCGGCCAGGCAATCGAGGTTTGCTAACACATGACATCCAGCGACGAATTCAAGGATGCCCTGCGCGGAATTTTTGACAGCCAGATACCCAATTACGGGGATTACAATCTGGTCTATGCCTCAAACGAGCGCTCCGGCGACAACGGAAAGGAATCGCAAGGCGGGCGTGCCCCCAAGTACTACGTTGTCGGTTACCGGTGGCAACCTGCCGAAATCGTCGTCGCACCCTTCAACGGCAGGACGCTGACTCCAGGCGGGGATCCGACTGAAATCAACATGACCAATCTGTCCCACGCCTTCGAATTGGCCGATGGGGACTACGAGGTTGGCACCAGCACCGGCAAGACATTCCGGTTCGGGGTCGAGCCGTACGGCGACATACCGTCGTCGGAAGCTGAACACACCGTCGACCAGCGCGAGGATCACGAGGACTTCGTAGCGTTCATGACCGCCTTCGTGGCAATGGCCTGAGTCATACTTTTTGTCCACAACCCCTGCGCGTCCCATTGCGGCGCTCTCTCATGCGGTGATACTAATCAAGAGAAGCACGCCCAACGGAGGGAGCCGCATGGCTGAAGGCCCAAAGACGACCGCACTCGTAGTGATGGGTCCATCCGGGACCGGCAAGACCACCGTTGCTGAATTGCTCGGCGAACGGCTGGGCTGGGCCACTTTCGAGGCTGACGAGTTTCATCAGCCGGCCAACATCGACAAGATGACCCGCGGTATACCGCTGACCGACGAGGACCGTTGGCCATGGCTCCAGAGCATCCGTGACCACCTTTCCGATCAGGCGCAAGAAGAACAGAACTCCGTCGTGACCTGTTCGGCGCTCAAACGCGCCTACCGGGATGTGCTGCGTGAAAGCAGTGCGAAAGTGATTTTCATTGAGCTGACCGGTCCTATCGATCTGATTGCCGATCGGATGGAAGGCCGCAGCGGTCATTTCATGCCGAAATCCCTGCTGCAGTCCCAGTTCGACACGTTGGAGGAACTCGCTCCCGATGAGACCGGGGTGAAGGCCGACGTTTCGAACAAACCCGACGAAATCGTCGGGAAAGTCCTCAAAGAGCTGAACCTTGCTTCGCAGACTCCGGCCGACGGGCCCTGACTACACTCCTTAACCCCAACGACTACACCACCAACACCAACTCCATCAGCCAGAAGCACACAATGCGGCAAAGGAAACAGGTATGGAAATCGAAAACTGGACGCAGACGTTGGGGACAGCACCGCTGCTCCTGATCGCTGCCGCAGCAGTAGCCCTGCTGCTGTTCCTGATCATGAAGGTGAGGATGCACGCGTTCGTCGCGCTCATCCTGGTCAGCCTCATTACGGCCTTCGTCACCGGGATCCCGCCCAGCAGCATCGTCGATGTACTGATATTCGGCTTCGCCGACACCATCGCCGGCGTCGCATTGCTTGTCGGCCTGGGTGTCATGCTCGGCCGGATGGTTGAAGTCAGCGGCGGTGCCCAGGTACTCGCCGAGACCCTGCTGGGCAAATTTGGTGAAAAACGAGCGCCGTTGGCTCTCGGCGTCGCATCCCTGATCTTCGGTTTCCCCGTCTTCTTCGACGCCGGCCTGGTTGTCATGCTGCCGGTGGTGTTCGCTGTTGCCCGCAGGCTCGGCGGAAGCCTCCTGCTCTACGGGCTTCCCGCGGCAGGTGCGTTCTCAGTTATGCACGTCTACGTTCCCCCTCACCCCGGCCCCGTCGCCGCGGCCGGACTGCTGGATGCCAACGTGGGTGTCCTGCTGCTGGTGGGCCTCGTTGTTGCCCTCCCCACCTGGTACCTCAGCAGCTACCTGTTTGGGCTCTGGTCTGGAAAGCGCATTGACTTGCCGGTTCCAGAATTCATCAGCGGCGGCAAGGAAGCACCGCACGACGAGAATCCGCCCAAGGCGATGACCGTGGTGCTGATCCTGCTGCTGCCGATCATCCTGATCACTTTCAACACGGTCCTCGACACGCTGGCAACGTCCGGCGTCGTCAACGAGGAGGCCAACTGGGTAGGTGTGCTGTCGACACTTGGCGCCACCCCGGTCGCGCTGTTGATCGCCGTGCTGGTTGCCATGTACGTGCTGGGAACGCGCCGCGGCCGCAACAGGGAAACCATCGAGAAGCTGCTCGACTCTTCACTCGGACCGATCTGCGCGATCATCCTGATTACCGGTGCGGGTGGCATGTTCGGTGGAGTCCTCGTCACCAGTGGTGTCGGCGATGCTCTGGCCGGCTCTCTGGAGAACATCGGTTTGCCGGTGATCGTCGCCGGCTTCGTGATCTCCACGCTCATCCGCGTCGCCCAGGGTTCGGCGACTGTCGCCCTGGTTACGTCAGCGGCCCTGATGCAACCCTTGTTGGCAGGCGGGGACTATAGCTCTCTGCAGATCGTCGCCGTCGTACTCGCGCTCAGCGCCGGTTCGGTGATGCTCAGCCATGTCAACGACTCGGGATTCTGGCTGGTCGGCAAGTTCTTCGAGATGGATGTGAAAACCACGCTGAAGACCTGGACCGTAATGGAGACGATCATCGGCCTTATCGGGTTCGCCCTCGCTGCCATCCTGTTCATGATTGGGGCCGCCGGCTAGCGGAATAGCACCGGCCGCTCTCGAGCAGGCCGGAGTCAGCCTCTTTAGCGCAGCGGGGCGGGACGGTCTTCCACAACCATCCCGCCCCGCTTCAGAA